>JASJCR010000115.1 GCA_030065875.1 Ardenticatenaceae bacterium
CCGGGGGTTAAAGATCGATAAAGCGCAGCGCGTTATCGAGATCTTTGTCGCCCCGGCCGCTCAAATTGATCAAGATAATTTGATCCGGCCGCATTTTGGGGGCCTGCTTGAGCGCTTCAACCATCGCGTGAGAAGATTCAAGAGCGGGAATAATCCCTTCATATTTAGACAGGGTTTGGAACGCTTCCAGGGTTTCTTCGTCGGTGGCGTAAGTGTACCCGACCCGCTCCTGATCGCGCAGCCAGGCGTGCTCCGGCCCCACGCTGGCATAATCAAGTCCGGCGCTGACGCTGTGGGTTTCGACGATCTGGCCGTCAAAATCCTGCATGACGTAGCTTTTGGCTCCCTGCAGTACGCCGAGACGGGCCACATTGGGATCGGCAAAACGGGCGGCGTGCTGGCCGCCATTAATCCCCCGACCGCCTGCTTCCACACCAATCAGGTCAACTTCTTCATCATCGCGGAAGGCGTGAAACATGCCGATAGCGTTTGATCCACCACCGACACAGGCGATGATGGTGTCGGGCAAACGGCCGACTTCGTCAAGCATTTGCTGTCGGGCTTCGATACCGATAATACTCTGAAAATCACGGACGATCATGGGGTAGGGATGCGGCCCCAGGACCGATCCCAATAAGTAATGGGTGTTTTGTACGTTGCTCACCCAGTCACGGATCGATTCATTAATGGCGTCTTTTAACGTTTTGCTGCCGCTGCTGACCGGCTGCACGGTGGTGCCCAGCAGCTTCATGCGCTGCACGTTGGGCTGCTGGCGAGCGATATCCACCTCTCCCATATAAACGACACACTCAATACCCAGCAGAGCGCAGGCGGTGGCGGTGCCCACCCCATGCTGACCGGCGCCGGTTTCGGCCACGACGCGGTTCTTGCCCATCCGTTTGGCCAGAAGAGCCTGCCCCAGGGCGTTATTGATTTTATGAGCCCCGGTGTGGTTGAGGTCTTCACGCTTGAGGTAAATTTTAGCCCCACCCAGCATCTCGGTTAGCCGGCCGGCGTACGTGATCGGTGACGGCCGGCCGACGTACGTGCGCAGCAGATGGGTGAACTCCCGCATAAATTCGGGATCATTTTTGGCCTCTTCATAGGCGGCAATCAATTCTTCTAAAGCCGGCATTAAGGTCTCGGGCACGTATTGGCCACCATATGGACCAAATTTGCCCCGTACATCGGGCACCTCGGCCGCCGGAACGGTTTGGGCAAGTGTTTCTGCAAACATCAAATTTCCTCCAAATACGAAATTAGAGAAAAGAAATACGAAATGTGATGCACTAAATCAATCGTATCTCGTATCTCGTATCTCGTATTTTTCTACTTCTTTCGCTTTTTGTATAAATGACTTGATCGCCTCACGGTCTTTTTTCCCGGGATGGGCTTCCACGCCGCTGGCAACGTCAACGGCAAACGGCCGCACGGCGCGTACGGCGTCGGCCACATTATTCGGTTTGAGACCTCCGGCCAGCATCAATCCGTCGGTCATGGAGGCGATGTGTTGGCCGATCGCCCAATCAATTAAATCACCGGTACCCCCTTTTAAGGAAGGGTGGTAAGTGTCGAGGAGCAGCGTCGGCCGCACGGCCGGATGTTCGGTAATATACCATTCCGCATCCGCTTCAGCCTCAGCCAGCGACTGTGGTTTGAGCGCTTTGTAGGCACGGCCGTAAATCGATGAGGCGGGGTCGTTGACCAGAAACGGCACCTCTTCCCCGCTGAGCTGGGCCAAATCGAGATGGCAGTCGGCCAGAATCTGGCTCATATAGTCGGCCGTCTCGTTGACAAACACCCCGACCAGGATAGGGCAGTCGGCTCGCTGGCGCAGGGCGGCCGTCACCTTTTGGGCGTTTTCCGGCGTGATGCCCCGCTTGCTGGGCGGGTAAAAAATGAAGCCCAGATAGTCGGCACCGGCTTCAACAGCGGCCGTTGCGTCTTCCAAATTGGTCAAACCGCAGATTTTGACTTGTACAGGATCGGTCATAGCCCCATAATTATGCCTGATGAGGCGGTGCAGCGCATCTAAAGGTCGCTGCTTCGCAGCTTTTAGCTCATTAGCTCGGCGCTGGCGCGCCTCTCAGCCCGGCCCTGCGGGCCTTTTAGCAATTAGCCATCAGCTGATAGCTGAGAGGCGCTTTGGCGCCGAGCTAAAAGGGGCGCAGCCCCGTGCTAACCTGCTAATAGCTATCCAGGACAAACCCATATGATTCTCGCTGTTTCAACCATTGCTGCGATTGTGCCCGCCATTTTTTATGTGGCGATCATCTATACCGTTGACCGGTATGAGAAGGAACCGCTGTGGCTGCTGGCCGCCACGTTCTTCTGGGGGGCGGTTCCGGCCATCATTACCGCACTGATTTTTAACGGGCTCTTTGGCCTGCCCTTTTATCTCGTGCTGGGGTCTGGGGCGGGGGATGCGGCGGTGGCCACTTTTGTCGCTCCGCTAGTAGAAGAGAGCGCCAAAGGGGCGGCGCTGCTGGTTATTTTCTTTTTCTGGCGCAATCAAATAGACAGTTTGCTCGACGGCATCATTTACGGGGCGATGGTGGGCATGGGTTTCGCCATGATCGAGAACATCTTTTATTTTGTCAACGTCTATAATGAAGGGGGCGTAGAAGCGTTTCAAACCACCTTTGTTTTGCGGGTGATCGTTTTCGGTTTTAACCACTCTCTTTTCTCCGGGATGACCGGCTTGGGAATCGCCTGGGCACGCCTCAACAAAAACAGCTCTTTTCGCTATCTGGCACCGGTGGCCGGGTGGGCGGCCGGGGTATTTTTACATTTTGTGCACAACGGTTTGGCCTCTCTAGGAGAATCGCTGGGCGGGCTGGCGTGTATCCCGCTGTTGGGCAACGCCTGGGGAGGCGCAATTGTGACCCTGATCATCGTAGTCTGGTCACTGCGGCAGGAAAAGGCGTGGCTGCAGCACTACCTGGCCGAAGACGTGCGCTCCGGGGTGCTGACGATGCGGCAGTACGAAGTGGCCACCTCCGGCCGCAAACGCATCGGCCATCACCTCGAGATGTTGTCTGAAAAGGGACTGGATGGTTTCTGGGCCAGCATTCGCTTCTACGACCGGCTGTCCAAGCTGGCGTATCTCAAACACCACGATGAATGGTATCACGACAAACGGACCTACGCGGAGATGGTTAAAGTTCGCAAACAGCTGGAGGGGTATCGGCAGAGGTTGTTGTAATTGGCCATTGACCACTGACTATTGACAATTGGTTATTGGTGTACTCGTTAATCGTCAATCCCTTTCAGCCAGGAGAAGCAATCTTCTAGATCTCCCTGTCCATTTACGAGGCTTCCCTGCGGCGCTGTTTCAGACCCGTTTGTGATCCAGAAATTTTTCATTCCCAGCGCGGCCGTGGGCTCGATATCGTTTTTCCAGTCATCGCCCACCATGATCGCTTCGGCCGGAGGGCAGCCGATTTTTTGCAGTATTTCTTCATAATAAGCGTGGGTGGGCTTGGTGGCGTGCATATTCTCCATGCAGGTGACCAGTTTAAATGGAAAGTGATCGATCTCTGCCCACGCCATCCGCGCCTCGATCGCCGCCCGTGGAAAAAGCGGATTGGTGGCCACGACCACATCCAGATGGCTATCCAGCGCCCATTTAATCAGGTCGCGGGCCACCGGCCGTACGGTGGTGATCCCCTTGAGCTCGTGAAAGCGGCCGCTATAAAACGCCTCCATGCGGTTGGGGGTGTCCAGCGCCAGCCAGTCGATATCGGTATTTTTTTCCATCTCCTGCCAAAAGAGATCCGCATTGGTAACGGCCGGGTCGGTATTGCCGGTCATTACCCGCGTGGCTCGAAAGACCGCGTTGATGAGAGCGGCCGGCGGCAAATTTGAGATATGGGCGATGGTTTCCCCGAGAAGCGGCATGTAGCGTGGCAAAAATGTGGCCATCGAGTTGCCCAGCAGGGTGTCGTCCAAGTCAAGGAGAAGCGCTTTCATGTTAGGTATTGGGTGTTGGGTTTAAGGTGAAAGGTGTAGGGAGATAGGGTAGGTCGCCTGCTGCGAACCACCTGTCGTTCTGAGCCCTTCGACTTCGCTCAGGACAGGCTTCGCGAAGAATCTCGCTAACTTTCATTAATTTAACCTTCGTCGGGAAAATGTCATCGGCGGCTATTTCTTATAAATCCTCAAACAGGTCTTTGAGCCCCGGTTTTTCTTTGGCGCATTCAGGGCAGCCAATGCGTGGTTCGGGCACGCTGATGAGGTGCTTGCTGCAGAAAGCGTTGACCTCAACGCGGCGATTCATCCCCAGAAACCCCTTTTTGATTGAGGCTTCCAGGACGAGATTGGGATCGCTGTTCGCGGCCAAAATGTCGGGTACGGGGCAGTTTTGGCAATCTTTAGGGTGCCATCTTGGAGAGTTGAGATTGGCATCGAGCAGCCGGCATTCTTGATCGGAGCGGCCGCGGTGAAAATTTTCGTAGTAAAAACGGCATTCTTTGCCGGCGGGTGTAACCATAGGATTGGTACGATTAGTTCGATTGGTACGATTAGTTTGATTGGTTGTAATCGTATCACATGTGAAAGAGGTTAGAAAAGGGGAATGTTTAGCTTGACAGCTCGGCGCTGCGCGCCTGTTAGGACGGGGCTGCGCCCCTTTTAGCTCGGCGCTAGCGCGCCTCTCAGCTGTCAGCTCAGGGCTTCGCCCTTCTCAGCATCTTTGCTGAACGCTAAAAGGCCCACAGGGCCGTGCTAGCATTCTAAAAATCCGGCAGCTCCTCCTCCACATGGCGAATAGCCGGGCTGAGAAAACCGGCGAGGCTAATCAAACAGCCGGCGACGGCCGTAAAGACAAACATCAAGGCCATTCCGGCCCCCGGCCCGGTGCCAACAAGCCAGCCCATGGCGGCGGCCAGCGGCTCCCCCGCCTGCATGGCTGGCTCGAGCCAGCTATCCGCCAGCGCCCCGCCCAGCAGGTAGCCCAGCGGCATGGCCGCCTGCTGAACCATGCTCTGTACCCCAAAAACGCGCCCCTGCAGCGACGGCCGGACTTTGATCTGCCAGATCGCCCGGTAGCTGCCGGCGATAAAGGGAATGCAGAAGGCGGCCAGAGCGGCCGCGGTGACCCAGACGGCCGGCGTGCGGCCGATGGCAAACAGAAAATCGCCCAGCAAAAAGGAAAAAGCGGCAAAACCCAAAGTCGTATTGATTTTTTTCTTAGGACCACCCCAAATCGACAGGACCGCCCCGCCAAGGACGCCTGCTCCGCCCAGCGTGGCCTGTACCGTGGCCAAAACGATCTCATCGCTGCCGGTGCGGGCCAGAATCATAGCCGGCAGAATCGAAAAATAGGTCAGGGCGGCAAAAAAATTGATGCCGGAAAAAATCAGCAAAATTCCCCGCAGCCCCGGCCGTTCCCAAATAAAAGAAAATCCGGTTCGCATCTCTCGCCAGAAATTCTGACGGGTGCCGTCTTCGGGATCAATGTGATGCATGGGAATCTTGACGATTAGCAGCGTGGTGATGGCTACGCCAAAGGTCAGGAGGTCGGCGGTCATAATGCCCTGCAGGTCAATAAACGGCAGCAGTGCCCCGGCCAGAATTGGGGCGGCGACCTGGGAGCCGTATTCGGCCACGGCGCGAAAGCCGTTGATGCGGGCGAAATTGTGTTTGGCGACCAGCTGGGTCGTCAGGGCGGTGTAGGCGGGGAGCTGAAACGCCTCAAACAGACCGGCGATTCCCTGAGCAGCTACCAGGTGCCAGATTTCCAGCCGGCCGCTGAGCAGCAGGGTCAGCATGCCGGCGGTCATGACCGCCGCGCCGCTGTCGGCCAGCATCATCACTCGACGGCGCGGCAGGCGGTCAATCCACACCCCGGCGATGGGGCTAAAAATGACAAAGGGAATAAATGACGCGAAGCCCAGGAGGGCGATGGTAAATGCGCTTCCGGTTTGATTATAAGCCCAGATTAACAGGGCGAAGCGGGTCATTCCGGTGCCGATTAATGAGGCGAACTGGCCGATCCAGATGGTGAGAAATTGTTTCATGCGCATGATCTCCAATTAGCAGGCCGACGGAGATCACGACGGCGTGAGGAAATTAAAAAGCCGCGGTGATCCCGCGGCCGATTGAAAAACAGGGTTTACTTTACATAAAAATCAGACGGGGGACACAATAATAGTAGGACCCGCGCTTTTTTCCATGCGCAAGATAAATTCCAGGACAAACTCCCGATTGAGTTGGGATTTGTGTTCAGCAAACATCGCTTTTATTATAGCTCAAATTATCAATTTTATGCAGCGTCATTTCATCGCTGATTAAGCCAAACAACCCCCTTCCACGTTCCAGTTCAGGGGCGGACAGTTCGCTTGACGAATGAGAAAATGCGCTTTTCAGTCCAATAAATTCCCCCTCCCGATTCGGGAGGGGGCTAGGGGGTGGGTCTTTTGGCTCTCAACTTACCCCTCCCCCAGCCCCTCCCCGACGCGGGGAGGGGAGCTTGATGGACGGTATGAAAACAAAAAAGGTGACTCAATTGAGCCACCTAATATGCTGGTACACCCTGAGAGATTCGAACTCCCGACCCCTCGGTTCGTAGCCGAGTGCTCTGTCCACTGAGCTAAGGGTGCACTTATGTTGTCACTTGCGCAGAGAGCGGGAAGGATGGGATTCGAACCCATGAACGGGGTTTGCCCGTTAACCGCTTAGCAGGCGGCCCCAATCGTCCACTCTGGCACCTTCCCTTCTTCCTGCGTTAGACTGTTAAAAGCCCCAAGGCGGAGGAAGAGGGATTCGAACCCCCGCTAGCTTGCACTAGTACGGTTTTCAAGACCGTTGCCTTCGTCCACTCGGCCATTCCTCCACACGAGTTATCGTTGCAAAGTGACGGTCGACGAGTATAGCACGACGCTATGTGGGTGTCAATAAAAATTAGCGCTCAATTGGGAGATTTCGAGCCGCTGTTCCCCGGCCGTTTTAACTGTGCCGGCGGCCACTTTTCCGGTTGGTGTGACCTGGAGGTATTGATTGTCGATCCAGCACACAAATCCCAGCGGCCCCTGAGGAGATTGCCTGGTTTGCTGAACGATCTGCCCATCAATTAAAAACGTAGATTCGTCAGGATCCCAGCGAATTTGATAGGTGTGCCAGCGGGTCAAATCAATCTCATTGAGCTGCAAATAGCTCATCCCCAATCGTTTTTGCACCTGTGGCCAGACGGTGTGGAGAAAGCGGGGGAGGCGATTGAGCAAAACCACGGCCGGAGCCAGCGGGGCCATAGCCAGCGCCCGCCAGCGTGCTGCGTCGAGCGTGGCGGCATAAAACCCCCGGCCGGGGCCGTGGGGATTTAGGGGAAAATTGTTTTGGGGGCCACCCATAAAGAACCAGATCGCCTGTGGCAGGGCCGGGGTACGGAGGTTGGGGTCACCAAAGGGAGCGTTCCAAAATCCAAACCCGGCCGTGCCCTGCAGCTGGTCGAGCGGTTTTGAGAAGCGGGCCCGAATGCGCAATTCAACTCCTGGATGCCAGGGATATGCGCGTCGCGGCCGGCCGCTGTAATCATCAATCTGGGCATTGGCATACCCTTCCGCCGCCGGAGACAGCACGAGCTGTAAGGCTGCAGATGAGACAACCTGCCCCCCATTGATTCCCCACGGCCGGAGGGGGTGTGGCCAATTGTTAGAAGTTAAAAAATCATTCATTTAAATGTCACAACACCATTACTACTTTCTGCGAGTGATCAGGTATAATAGCAGCTTGAGGAGACAAACAATATGGAATTAACCTGGTATGGATTGAGTTGCTTTCGCATGACCGAACGGGGAGCGGCCACCATTGTAACCGATCCCTATAGCCCCAAAATCGGTTTACCCGCCTTAAAACTCAAGTCTGACGTGGTGACCATTAGTCACGACGCCGCGGGACACAACAGTTTAAAAGGGGTCACTCAATATGAACATGCTTTTTCCCGGCCGGGCGAATTTGAAGTTGGTGGGGTATTTATTCACGGTATTGCCTCTCCACGCGATGCGGCCGACAAGCCCCAAAACACGATGTATGTGTTTAATTACACCAATGTTTCGATCGCTCATCTTGGAGATTTGAGCGGGATGTTAACCCAAAGCCAGATTGATGAGCTTGGGCAGGTTAACATATTGCTGCTCCCGGTAGGGGGGGGAAACACCCTGACCGCCAGCCAGGCATCGGAGCTGGTGGCGCTGATCGAGCCCAATATCGTGATTCCCATGCATTATGCGATAAAAGGGTTAAAAATCGAGCTGTCAGAGGTCGATAAATTCCTCAAGGAAATGGGCGTTGCCGATGTGGAGGAAGAAAACAGCCTGAAGATTACGAGCAAATCAAGCCTACCGGAAGAAGGCACTCAGGTTGTTATTTTGCAGCCGAGAGTTTAAATTTAGTTTTTAAGGAAGCGTTGATGCCGGTTAAGATTTTAATGACCTGGAACATTCTACCCAATCGTGAAGCGGAGTATTCAGAATTTGTGGTCAACGAATTTATCCCTCGTTTAAACCGCCTGGGTCTGGCTGACCTCGAATTTTGGTATACCCGGTTTGGCGAACGACCCCAGATTCAGGCGAGCGGCGTCTGTCCTTCTGTGGACCAGCTCAATCTCATTATGAACAGTGAAGAATGGGACAGCCTCCAGGATCTGCTTAGCGGTTATGTGTCAGAATACCAGCACAAAATGGTCAAGGCTTCTCGAGGGTTTCAATTTTAAGTTAAGGAACCAGGTCAGTCAGATTGGGAAGGCAGCTGACCTTACAAATAGATAATAAAAAAACGCCGGGTTTAACCGGCGTTTTGCGTTTTTAGGCGAGGGGGCTCAGACCGAAGCTGTTTCAGCCTTTTTGGCTGTTTTTGTCTCTTTTGTGGCGGTCGATTTGGCGTCATCTTTAGCGGCCGATGATTCGTTTTTGCTTTTTTCGGCGCCGTTTTTGCCGTCAGACTTGCTACTCGCATCCACAGTAGAGGGCGCGGCCGGATTTTTGCCTTTATTGTCGGTCACGTAAAAACCGGATCCTTTAAAAACAACCCCGACCTGGTTGATCACGCGTCGGATATTCCCTTCACATACCGGGCAATCGGTCAACGGATCATCAGCCATTCGCTGTCTGATTTCAAATTCATGTTCACAATCATTGCATCGATAGGCATAAAGGGGCATGATTTACCTCATTTGCGGGAAAATTTTTCAGAAGCAAGCGGGCTCCCCAAACTTTCCTGATTTCACTACAAATGTTCACATCAAACACGGTAGTTTACCGGTTTGTGAGTTGTTATATCGTCAAAAAGATTTAAATTTGAGCACGGTCGACTATTGTACGTGGGTCGTCTCCAGAATACAATTTTTTAGCAGTATCAATCTTAAGATGCTAAATCGTACACCTCTTTCATAAATGAAAGGTAAGCAAACGGCAAGAAAATCACAGGTTATGGGGTTATTTGTTCGATCTCGAGGCAGTCAGGCCAGGGATCCTCACCGCGCTGAAGGGCGGCCAACGCTGGGCTGTCCGCATAATACCCGTGGTATTTGTCCGGCAGCTGGTTGGCGATATGAACCATAATGTAGTGAGTATAGGCCGGCAAATCTTTAGAGCGCACCCGTCGGCCGAGATCCGGCAGTGAGAAAGCCGGACCGATTTTTGATGTAATGTGGGTTGGCTTAAACTTTTTATAGTTGGGGTGCCACTGCTCCGTATTGACCACGCCTATCGGCACTAAAGGCACACCGGCTTTGACCGCCAGATAGGCCGCCCCGTCTTTGCCCCGCTGCATTTGCCCGGTCTTGCTGCGCGTCCCCTCAACCGCCAGACCAAACACAAACCCATCCTTGATTTTTTGGATCGCCTCGGCCAGCGCCCGCCGATCAACCTCTCCACGATTGATAAAAATCGCCCCGCTCCAGCGCAAGATCGGCCCGAAGAGAAGGTGCTTGGCCCACTTTTCACCGGCAAACGAACTCCATTTTTCGTTGGGAATACTCAAAAAGATAAGCGGCGTGTCGATCACGCTCATGTGGTTGGTCACGACGATAAAAGGAGGATCTTTAGGGATGTTTTCTTTTCCCAAGACATCATAGGTTAGCAGAATACAAACGCGGACGATGTGGATAATGACGCGGAGAATGCGGAACCAAAGCATAGAAAAGACCTCAGACATCAGACCTCAGACGTCAGACGACAGAAGGTTTTGTAAAACTTAACCTGCCTGTGGTCTGACGTCTGTAGTCTGTTGTCTTTAGTATATGTTACGGTCGAATTCCATGCACATAAATTTTGAAATCAGCCGGCCGGCCGCCGGGAGGGACCGATTTTATTTCAAACGGGAGTGAGGTTTGAGCAGATACTACAGGGGTACGCATGGTGGCATAGCCGACCAGTCGACCGGTTTGCCCATAAAATGTGACGATGATTTCCCCCACGGCGGCTGAATCTGCGGCCGGATTTTCGATGTCTCCGGAAATCGTCATTTCCCCATCAAACAGCTGCTGCTCGAGATTTGCGGCGGTCAAAGGCAAAAATTGGGATCCACTTTCGGTAAATGGATCAACGAGACCATCCGCTCGAATCACTGAAACCGCCGGCCGGACATTTTCCGGGAGCTCACCGGGCCAGAGGATGCCAAAAGGAGCGTTTTGGCCCGGTGCAATCAGCGGTCCGGATGTCCATGCGGGCGTTTGCCCCAGCGAACGGCCGTCCGGATCAAAAAGCTCTACCATCAGCTGCACTTGAGTAACCCAGGCCGGACCTTCATTCAATATTTCACCGACAACCCAGCTGCGATCGCTTGCCGTTTGATATATGTGGGTTTGGGTGATGGCTAAATCGACCGGCACCGCGGTAGCAACGGCCCCACCAAAAAGAGGCGTTGCCGGTGGAGGCAGGATTAATTCAGCCCCAATTTGCAGCAGCTCCGGCCGCACGCCGGGATTGAGGGCCAGAATATCTTCCGTGGTGGTGTTGCTGTCGATGGCGATTCCCAAAATTGTGTCTCCTTCGACAATCTGATAAACAATCGGGGTTGGGGTTGGGGTGGCTGTCGGGGGCGGCAGCGGTGTGGCTGTCGGCACGTCGATGACCGCGGCCGTAGGTGGAACACGGGTCACAAACCCGACGCCGATTTCCGGCACGGGAGACGGGGTAAAGGGGATGGGAGACGGTGAAGAAGGAGGTGAGGCTATTTGGCAGGCGGAAGCAAAGAGTAAAGTAATTAAAAAAGCGGTGATGCCGGACAAATCTTTCATGGACTTCAATTGTCAACACAACTTAGTAGATATAGATTGTACCGATTGAGCAGGTTTTTTTATTGACTTTCTCAACCGGACCTTCGACAATACAACAGTGAGCTTGAAATGGTCGACACTTTCACCAACTACTAAAAATCTCGTGCAGTGGGTTCTGCTTTTTTTCGGGCTGCTGGTGGCAATTTATGCCGCCACACAAACTCGAGATGCGCCGCTGCTGATTTTACTGATCTCGCTGTACGTCATTGCCGCCAATTTTAGCATGCCGCTGCCGCCGATTCGGGTTGGACTGGTTCCGGTTTTGACCGTGGTCGCCTTGTTGATAACAGACGGCCGGTCGGCCCTGATCGCCTTAACGGCCGGGTTGGCTCTGGCTGAGCTGGCCGCCCCCCTGTGGTATCCTCTCTGGCAAGATATTCCCGAATATCCACATCAGCGGTCCGTTCGCCTGCTGCTCGGGGCGGCCGAATTGTTCACGATGGCGCTGACGTTGGGAGTTGTTTCCTGGCAAGGGTTGATCATACCGGTCCCGATTAGCCAAGTCTTTGTCGACTGGCTACAGCTGTGGCCGATATGGGCCTGGATCGGGTCAGCGACCTTTATCTCCATTACCGTTTTAGACACGGCGCTTGCTCGTTGGCTTGGTTTATCCTGGCGAAAAATATTTATATACTTCCTGCCGCGGCTGCTGTTCTACACCTTATTTTTGCAGCCGGCGGCTGTTCTAATCGCCCTCATCTATCGCCGCTTTGGTATCCCGGCTTTTGTCCCTCTGGCTGTGACCTTGACCGGAATTATATTTTTGCTGTGGATCGCCTGGCAGGGGCGTTACGTTCTGCGGCGGCAAATGAGTCAATTTGCTTCTCTAAACCGGGTCAGTGAGCAGATGCGGGAAACCCTCGATTTACGGGAGGTGCTGACCCGAACGTTTGAGCAGGTCAATTCGCAGGTTGCTCCCGAGCGTTTTTCAATCATATTAGCTGACCGATCCGACGGCTGGCTGCGGCCGCTTTTTTTTGACGGGTCGGCGCTGCAGTGGGAGCCGGATGCCGCAGTTGAACCGGACGATTTTACGCGCTGGGTTTTGGAACAAGAGCGGCCGCTGTCTGTGGATGCCAGTACGCTCCACTTTGCCGATCAACACGGCCTGGCGCTGCCCGAGCCGCGGCCAACCGTGTGGTTTGGACTGCCGTTGACGCGCGGGTCTCGCGTAATCGGAGCCATGGTCGTCCATCAAATCCAATCGGATCAGGGGATCGATCGTTGGAGTCGGGAACTGCTGGTGGCAATTGCCCGCCAGGCGAGTGACGCCATCGACAACGCCCGCCAATATTTGGAGACGGTGCGTCTTTATTCTTCAACCGATGAAGCGCTCAGCGAGCGGGCCCAACAGCTGCAGGCGATTCTCAATGCCACCCACGAGGGATTTATGATGCTTGATCGCAGCGGCCGCCTGATCATGGCCAATCCGGTAGCGGAGGAGATGCTGGACGGCCGGTCGTCAGGCGATCAAATTACCGAAACAGCCACCCGATCGCAGGTGGCGGCCCTGTTGGGTTATAGCCAGGATGAATTTGCCCTTCTGCTCGATCAGCTCCAGCAGGGTGAACCCCCGGAGCCGCGTATGCGCATCATGTCACTGACCGCCGGCAGCCGACCCCTATTTTTTGAACAGGGGGAAACACCGGTTTTGGCGTCCGATCAGGCCTTAATGGGTTGGTTGATTACCCTACGCGATGTAACGGACCAGATCGAACAGGAGACGTGGCGGGAGCAGTTTACCAACATGGTGGTTCACGATTTACGTAATCCCATAACCACTTTGTTGACCTCACTCGATACGTTAGAGCGACACCCAAACCGGCCGGTCAAGCCGGTTGTCCTGACCGGCAAACGAGTGACCCATCACATGCTGGATATGGTTGATTCGCTGATGGATATCGCTCGCATCGAAGCGGGAAAAATGATCGTCGAGGCGGAGGCGATGCGTCTGCCGGCGGTAGCCAACCGTGTGATCCAGGACATGCTGCCCCTGGCGTTTACCAAAGAGGTGGAATTGACCTTCTCTTATCCGGATGATTTACCGGCCGTGTGGGCGGACGAGGTGCTGGTGCGGCGTATTTTGGTCAACTTGCTCGATAACGCCCTCAAATTTACCTCCTCCGGCGGCCGCATAAACGGATTTTTGGGTGCGGAGCCGGCCGCAGACGCGCGGGTGGACGATGGGGTGCGCTGCACCATCATCGACACCGGCCCTGGGATTCCGGCGGCAGAACGGGATCAAATTTTTGATAGATTTGTCAAATTTGACCGGGGAGGGCGGCAGGTACGGGGCACCGGTGTTGGGCTGACGTTTTGCAAAATGGCCGTTGAGGCGCAGGGCGGCCGGATATGGGTTGATGATGCACCAGGAGGGGGCAGCTGCTTTGTTTTGACTTTACCCGGAGTACCAAGATTTGAAATTGAGTAAGTGGCCCCAGTTACTGGATAAAGGTCAATCGATTTGGCGACTGATTCTGACACCGTTTTTACTCAGTCGGCTTCTAATTTTGGGGGCTGGCCTGGCGGCGGGTCGATGGGGTACGATGCGGCCGCAGGGTTGGCGCGTTTCTTCAACCATGTGGATTGATATGTGGGCTCGCTGGGACAGCGGGTTTTACCTTGATATCGCGTCCGGAGGTTATTCTTACATACCTGGTCAGATATCGAGCGTCGCTTTTTTCCCATTATATCCGCTGCTCATGCGCTGGCTGGCCTGGCAGGATTCGTCGCGAGTGAGTTTGACGATTGCCGGTTGGCTTATTTCTAACATCTCATTTCTGGGTGCACTCTATCTGTTGTATCGTTTGGTAGACCTTGATTACCAACGCCAATCTGCTCGCTTGACGATCTGGTTGCTCTGTTTTTTCCCTACGAGCTTTTTCTTTAGCGTTGTCTATACAGAAGGGCTCTTTTTGCTTTTAACTGTCGGTGCATTTTATTTTGCGCGCCGTGACCAGTGGTTGTTAGCCGGTTTGTTTGGTGGCTTGAGTTCTGCAACACGCGTTGTTGGCCTTCTTATACTGATTCCGCTGGCGATCGAAAAAATCAAGCAAAAACCCGGAAACAGCAGAGATTGGCTTTACTTTGCTTTGATGCCGCTGGGCTTTTTGGCATTTTTGATTTTTTTAAACTTCCAATTTGGCGATCCCCTAATTTTTTCTCGTATTCAGATCGCTTGGGGGAGACCCAGTTCAGTCACCGGTATTCTGGAACGATTGGCGGATCTCTTTTCCGATCCAGACCTTCTGCTCCGTGTGCAATCGGTGTGGATGGATATTTTATTCACGGGTTTGGCAGTCATAATTTTTGTTGTTGTTTTAAGGAAACAGCGTCTGAGTTACTTGATTTACACCGCTTATTCCTTAGCGGTTCCATTGAGCACCGTGTCGGTTGATTCAATGCCTCGTTATTTGATTGTGGCTTTCCCGCTGTTTATAGCCGGGGCCACCTGGCTGAATCGCTCGAGATTTTCTCGCTTTGCCGTGCCATCGGTGATTGGCATATTCGCTTTAATTCAGGCGGTGCTTGTTGCGCGATGGACTTTGTGGTTCTGGGTTGCTTAAAAGCTTTGCGATCAAATCTCCGCGCTCAGCCGCGCTACCTGGTCATCATAATGATAAATGTCCCCCGGCTGTTTGCGATTGACGCGATGATTCATAAAGTAGATCGCCAGGCGCTGTTTGGTTTTATCCTCTTTCTTACTCCGTTCCCAGGTTGCTTCCAAACCCATTGTGGCCGCATAAAACAAATCGGTCAGGCGGTCCATCAACGGCCGGAAGTAAATCGCGCCGGTTAATTCATCCATTTCGAGCACCTGTTTGATTTCGTCGACGATGCGTTCGAGCTGATGCAGCCCCTCTTTTTTGAATTCTTCCATTTTGGGATCGCTGATCGCTTCGAGCAGGGTGCGCACGTGGGCCAAAAACGGCTCATGCACCGCGTATTTTCGAGCGTCGCGCTGGACCTGCGCCATGAGTACGTTGTGTGTGCCTTCCCAATTTTCAAAGACCACATTGTCGCGCAGCAGGCGGGGGAGCACGCTAAACGACTCGATGGTGCCGTTGCCCCCCAGCAGCTCGATCGCAGTCATGATCACCTCATGGGCCAGGACGGCTGTGCGATATTTATTGAGGTTGATGGCCATGCGCAAGAATTTCTGATCGGCATCAGACGCTTTACCGGTTTCCACATCATCGATGATCTTGGCGATGCGCATCGAGCCGGCCAGCATGGCCGCGGCATCAGCACGCATCGCTGAGAGTTGGGCCTGGACGATGGGAAAGCGAACTATCGGCTGGTTGAAGGCGATCCGATTTTGGGCATAGGTCCAGGCGATCGTCAGGGCGCGGCGGGCGTGACCGGCGCAGCCAAAGGCGTTAAAGACGCGCGAGGTGTTGATGACGTGAGCCATCCCGTCTTTGAAGGTGCCCACCCGATACGCCTGGGTATTTTCAAACTGGACTTCGGCCGTGGCCAGCGAGCGGGTCCCCATTTTGTCTTTGAGCCGCTTGATGTGGATGCCGTTTGGCCGGCCGTCGTCGAGCACCCGCGGCACCAGAAAAAGATCCAGACCGCGGGTCCCATCCTGTGGGTTGGCGCGGGCGGTGACCAGGGCCAAATCGGCCGTGACGTTGGAGCAAAACCATTTCTCCCCATTGAGAAACCACAGATCGGAATTGTTGTCCTCCGGGGTTGCCTGCGCGGCGTTGATGCCCACGTCTGATCCCCCCTGCACTTCGGTAAAATATTGCGCTCCCGTGTAATTTTGATCGTAATCGGGATTGAGCAGCGGCGGCAGGTAGCGCTCGCGCAAAATTTCCGGGGCGGTCTCACGCAGCACCTTGATCACCCCGGCCGTGCACGCCAGCGGGCAGTTATGACCGGCCTCTCCATTTTGAGCGGATAGATAAAAGAGGGCCAGCGCCAGCCGATTGTTTCCGGGCTGGCCGAGCAGGGTCATGATTTCTGACCCGTAGATGTACCGGCCGATTTGGTGGTAGTCGGCCGTGTAATCGACATCATTTAGGTCCTGACCGATGGCATCGCGCACCTCCAGGACCGGCAGATGGCGGTCGAGGTTGGTTTTGCGGGCCAGCGGATCGATTTCCACGGCGGCCGTGATGCCAAATTGGTACAGGCGGGGCATGATTTCGCGGTATTTCTCCGCTCCAAAATACAGTTCGAGCTTGCGCTGCAGGTCGGTATCGGCCGAGAAGTAATTTTGCGGTTGGGCGTCGAGCCATTCCTGCAGCCGGTTGCGGCCGACGGTGTCGGCCGGCAGGGTTTCGGTTTGATTATAGTGGGTTATTTTGGCCATTTTTTTTTAAGTTCTTTTTGATTCTTTCTATGTAAGAGGTCTAAAATGTAATTTGAACCATCTAGAAGAAATTCATTTAGTTCATCTTGAATTGTAGTCTCGTTAATATCTTCTAGGTTTCTTTCAAATTTGCGTATATTTTTTGGATTGTTACTCATCCTGATTACAATCTCAATACTCACAATGTAAGGGGTTAAAAACAATTCAGATTCAATAAGGATCCTAAATTTGCTATCAATCTGTATTCCTTGAAGGAGAACATTGAACAGAACGTGACTTTCATATGTTTGTTCTAGGTCACCTTCGAATTGTGATAGTAAATATTCAAAATAGTTCTTAAATTGGGTTCCTATTTCATTGTGAATGTTGTCGATTGATGGTTCCCAACATTTAGTTTTTTGGAAAATTGGTTCGAATTTCTCAAATATGAGACTAAATTGTCTAAAAAAAGGTTCGACTACCAATCTGAAAATGGTTTTTTGGCCTTCGAAAAGATTTAGCTTCTGTTGATTTTGTTGACTTTGTACATACGACATTTCTTGTTTCAGAAGTGAAATCTGTTTATCAATATCATCTATTTGTTCAATTAATTTTCCTTCTGCCCCCTTCAGAAATATATCTAATGAAATCAAAAGTTGTTTCGCAATGAATTGTTGAAATTGAGTTAAATCATTTGTCGTATCAGCTTCAACTAACGCGGGGAAATATTCTTCTTCTTTGGATTCAAACTTTATTACTAATGGTACATAACCTGCCTGCATCAAAATCAAATTCATCAGCAGACGCGCCATTCGGCCGTTGCCGTCATCAAACGGGTGAATCCGCACAAAACGGTAGTGAAAAGTAGAGGCAATGAGAACCGGATGAAGCTCTTTTTTCTCCAGTTCAGCACGATACCAGGCCATCAGATCCCCCATTTGAGCTGGCGTTTCGTGTGGCTCAGCGAAGAAAAACATCTCCCCAGTTTTGGTCTCCACGTGATTGGGCTGCGATTTGTATTCTCCCAGCACAATCAGGCGCTTTGTTGGCTGGCCATCAGGCGTGACGGCATCCATTTCATAGGGTTCAACCAGCAAAATTGTGTGCAATTCTCGGATGACCGCTTCCGTCAAAGGAACCTGTTGGCGCACCATTTCCTGCAGGTAGCTGATGGCTTCATTATGGCCTTTGATATCGAGGTAATCCTTGAAGGGTTTTCCTTTGGCGGTTAAGCCATGAAGCAGAAAAAGGCGAGTCTCCCCCAGCGTCAGCGTATTCCCCTCAATCGCATTGGAATGATAGTTCCAGTCCAGGCGTAATTTTTGCCAGATTCGCTTTTCTTGCCACGGATCAATCGGCCGCAGGCTGTCGATCTGATCTTTTAACTCATCAATTTGATCAAGTAACTCAGTGAGGTCCATATCAAAGATTATAAACCATAATTTCCCCCAAAAATCAACAGCTGTGCAGTTAGAAGATGTTCAAATTGACAATTGACCAATGGCCATTGATTATTGACCATTCTCTTCTTCTTTCTTCTCTTTCTTCATCGATTCTCGAATCGTTTTCCCGGCCAGCGCGGCCGCGGCCAGGGCCCCCAAACTGGCCAGGCCGCCCCCGAGCAGAAACTCCGCCGTGCCGTTTCCGGGTCCACGCAGCAGGCCGGCCATCATCAGGAAAAATCCGGCCGCGATTAAGAGAAAAGTGAGGGTGAGAAGACGCATAATAATTGCTATTTGCTAATTATTAATTGCCAATAGCTAAAATTAGGAATTAGCAATTGGCATATAGCAATTAGCTATTAATCAGTTGAATGATTCCCAACACGTTCAAAACCGCTTTGGGCACAATCGAATCCACCACGATAAACTCCTGTTCCTTGCTGCCGTCTGCTGCCGTCTCTGAAGAATGAGCCCACCCCCCTGATGGGCCGAGTCCATCGAGGGTAGGCACGTGATCCCACACCCAGTTGCCGTCGCTAAGGCCGCCGCGAGCTTCCGTTAAGGTCGCCTGACCCAGGTCGGCCGCTGTGGTTTCCCAGATGCGATACAGCTGATCGGTTGTCTCGTTTTGCGGCCAGGGCTGTACGACATTGATCCGTTCAACATGGGTCTCACAGGGGAAGCCATCAGAATAACTGGCCACGGTGCTGTAGCCCATAATCGACTGCATAGAAATTTGCGCTTCGCGAAAGGTGCCGGGATCAAAGGTGCGAAATTCTATCCGCGCAGTCGCCTGGTGGGGAACGCGATTGACAACTGTACCGCCGTGAAAGGTGCCGACGTTAAACGTCAGATTGCGCTTGTAGTCGGTTAAGCCGGCAATCGCCCTGGCAATTTCGGCCAGCTGAATCACCGCATTGGCCCCGCGCGCGTGTGACCCTCCGGCGTGAGCAGACCGGCCGGTCACCCGTATGACGTATTCGCCACGCCCTTTTCGCTGCGTGACCAACTTAAAGCGGTTTTCCCGGAAGGCACCCCCCTCAAAAACGAGGCAGGCCGCCGTTTGTTGCGGATCAAGCTCGCTGCGGCACAAGGTGCCAAAATCGGGCTGCAGCCGCTCCTCGGCCGAATTTAATAAAATTTTCCAGGTAATCTGTTCGAATAAATCCGGCCGGTGTTCCTTCAGAGCAGACAGCACCAGGAAAATCATGACCGTGCCTCCCTTAATATCGACCGTTCCGGGGCCGTGAATCCACGTTTCTCCATCGACTTCCGCCACCCGCCAGCGAAAATTATTGGCGATTTCCTCTTCGGCTGAAAAAACGGTATCGAGGTGGGAAAGGCAGCCGATGACGCGGTTACCGCTTCCCTGGCGGGTTAAAACCAGGTGATTCCCAAATGATTTGTTCGCGGCCGGGACAAATTCGGCCGCGAAGCCCAGTCGGGCAAATTCAGCGGCGGTCATGCGCCCCAAGGCATCGACCCCCTCTTTGTTGTCTGTAAAGCTGTTGGTCGTGACCATTCGCTGCAGCATCTCTAGTGCAGAGGGGAGCTGATCATTTAAATATGATCGAAGTTGATCGGGTAAGGACATGGTATTTGGTTATTGGTTTATTGGTTATTAGTTTATTGGTTAATTGGTGTATTAGTGTGACTGTCGTGCAGCAATTAACGGGTAAACCAATATGCCAATAAACCAATACACTAGTAAACCAATAACTTAAAAGACGCGTAATTTTGGTAAACCTAAAACTCAACACGTATTGCTGAGATCTTTCTAATTGCAGATTGTACCAATTCCCTCTCTCTCTGCATACCCGTTTGAGCGGCTTTGAGATAAACTTGGGAGAAATTACTTTTTCAGCTGATGGCTAAAGGTGCAAGGCACCGCGCTAAACTGCTGGTTTGGGAAGAGAAGGTATGCAGGGAATGATTGCGGCTGGAGATGAGCATACAGCCGCTGCCGGGCGAGAAATTCTTGATCGCGGGGGGAATGCTGTTGATGCGGCTGTGACGGCCGCTTTTGTTTCATTTATTTCAGAGATCGCCATGACCCATTGGGGGGGCAGCGGGCTGGCGACTATATTTGATCCGGCCAAAAGCGAAAATCAGGGACAGGTATTTGATTTCTTTAGCAATATGCCGGGGTTGGGATTAACGCATCCTACCCATGAAATTCCCCTCGATTTTACCAAGAAGACGGTTGATTTTGGATCGACCACCCAGGATTTTTTTGTGGGTCGGGGGTCGGTCGCGGTTCCGGGCGCCCTGTTTGGTTTATGTCAACTTGTTGCATCGCACGGCCGCCTATCGCTAAAAGAGGTGTTGGCCCCTGCAATCAGGCTGGCCCACAAAGGATTTATTCCCCATCCATACCAGGTGGCCACCCTCAGGGTACTCAAGCCGATTTTTACCCATTCCCCTTCCATAAGAGAGGTATTTAGGGCGAACGGCCGCTTCTTTGACGACGGCGATCACCTGCACATTCCGCATTTGGCCCATACCCTGGAATCGCTGGCTGCTGAAGGGCCGTCCTATTTACGCACCGGCCGGCTGGGGCAGCAGCTCGTCGCTGACCAGCAGGAGAGGGGCGGGTTGGTGACGCAGCAAGATTTTAAGCGCTACAAGGTGCGGGTGCATAAGCCGATCAAACTGTCATACCGCCACCACGACATTTTGCTGCCGCCCCCGTGCTCATCCGGCGGGGTATTAATCGCCTTCAAACTCAAACTGCTTTCTCGATTTGACGTGGCGGCCATGGGTCACGGCACCGTCGATCATTTACAGCTGTTGTTTGAGGTCATGGCGGCCGCGACGCGCGCTCGACGTCATTGGGAGCTGGCTCGTCGGTATCTCGAACCGGAAGAAGCGATGGCCCGTTTTCTCAGTGAGGAGTTTGTGGCTGATTTTGCCAGCGAAGTGATGATGGCCCTGATTAAAGGGCGGCCCAGCGCGGTAGTCGGCGAGCCACACGGCCCCCGCAACACCACTCAAATTAGCGTTGTAGATGAAAGCGGTTTGGCCGTGAGTTTGACCACAACGGCGGGTGAATCGGCCGGATACATCGTGCCGGAAACCGGCTTTATTCCCAACAATATGCTGGGGGAGGCGGATCTTTTCCCCAGCGGGTTTCACAGTTTGCGACCCGGCCAGCGCATTTTTACAATGATGACGCCCGCTGTCGTTTTGAGAAACGGCCGGCCAAGGCTGGTGACCGGCAGCGGCGGCAGCATTCGCATACGCAGCGCGATTTTGCAAACGGTTAGCAACGTCATCGATTTTGATATGCCGGTCGATCGGGCGGTAAACGCCTCGCGGGTTCATCTAGAAAATCAGGCGCTGCAGTGCGAATTTGGTTATGATCCGGCTGCGGTTGCCGAATTGGAATCGCTGGGGTACCCGGTTAACCGCTGGCACACGATGAATATGTACTTTGGCGGCGCTCATAGTGTCGGCTTTGAAAACGGCAATTGGGTCGCGGCCGGTGATGAGCGGCGGAATGGCACCACCGCATAGGAGACTTCAGACCACAGACTTCAGACCACAGAGGACCAATTCTGAAGTCTGATGTCTGTAGTCTGTGGTCTTTATCTGCCCATTACCACCTGCCACATATCGCTGGGTTCCGGCTGTTCGGGAACGTTGCGATCCACCACCTGGGCGATCACCTTCATTTGCTGCACCAGTTCCGCAAATTTTTCCGGCTTAAGCGATTGACGGCCGTCTGACCACGCCTGATCCGGTTGGGGATGAACTTCGACAATGACCCCGTCGGCACCGGCCGCGATGGCGGCTTTAGCTACCGGCCCCACATACTCCCATTTTCCGGTCCCGTGACTGGGATCGGCGATAATCGGCAGGTGGGAGAGCTGTTTGGCCACCGGAATGGCGTTGATATCAAAGGTGTTTCTGGTTTCTTTTGAGAAGGTGCGGATGCCGCGTTCGCACAACATCACCTGATTGTTGTGCTGGCTCAAAATATATTCGGCCGCCAGCAGCCACTCTTCGATGGTGGCCGACATGCCGCGTTTGAGCAAAACCGGCATTCCGGATTTTCCAGCAGCATTGAGCAGGGCATAATTTTGCATATTTCGCGTGCCGATTTGCAAAATATCGGCATATTGAGCCACCAGGGGAACCAGTCCCGGCTCCATCACTTCGGTAATGATCGGCATGCCGGTTGCTTCACGAGCTTCCGCCAGATAGCGCAGCCCTTCTTCCCCCAAGCCCTGGAATGAGTAGGGAGAGGTGCGTGGCTTGAACGCCCCGCCTCGCAGGATTTGTGCTCCTGCTTCTTTGCAGGCGATGGCTGTTTCGATCAGGTGGGTGCGTCCTTCCACGGAGCATGGTCCAGCCATGATCGCTAAATCCGGCCCGCCAATTTGTACCCCGCGCACCTGGATAACAGTGCTTTCCGGATGGAATTCGCGGCTGGCTGATTTGTAAGGTTTGCTAATTGGAACCACGGTTTCGACGCCTCGCATACGGCCGATTTGGTAGCGGTCTATCGATGTGCCATCCCCAATCACGCCGATCACGGTTCGATCTTCTCCGTGAATGGGGTGGACCTTACAGCCCGCTTCTTCAACGCGCGACATGATGGCCGCAATTTCATTTTTGGTCGCCGCTGTTTTCATGACTACAATCATTTCTTAATTCTCTCCCTTGAACATTAAGTTTACAATATAATTTCAAAACTTTCAATATATTTTGAACGATCTAAATCTTGACCGCTTCCCCGTGTTCCGCCAGCCAGGCCATATACGCTTCAATCTCCGCTGCGGGGACTGGTGGTATTTGATCTTTGTCGGGACGCAGGCTGGTGGACTCGTGCAGATACACGTGTTTGATTTCCTGCTGATTTTTTGGGGTGTTCCAGTGGAGCAAGATGCGCACGCACTGTTTTAAGCTGCCGGGCACGCCAATTTCGACCATACAGATGAGGGGAACGTCGTACCAGCCGAGCTGCCGGGCGGCCGTGGCCGGGAACGTGGCGTCCAGATCCGGCGTAACGGTAAAGATCGCGCTGGATACATCGGCCGAGTCGATGTGATTGCTGCGGATCATCGTAAACAGCAGCTCGCGAGTGGCGGTCAGGATGGTGGCGGCATCGTTGCTTTTTACCGTCGTTGCCCCACGAACCCCACGGCACACTAGCGGCCGAGTCGATGGGTTGCTGTGGTTGTTGTCTATCAACAGTTCACCTCCAAATCTGTAAAAAAAAAGACGCGACTCTGTGAGCCGCGTCTTGTTCTGGTTAGGTTCAAGCTGATTTTTTTCGTTCAGCGCAAAAGAACCGCCTCAGCCTGCTGCGGCGTGAGTGGCGTCGTAAAATAAAAAAAGTAAAACTTGGCGCTGAAGGTCATAGCTCGGGCATGTTAACATGATGTTTATGATGCGTCAACCTTGATTTTTCGATTCCCAACAGGATCGCTGCCATTCACTGATTAAGTCGATCCGGCTTTTAACAGAGGCCTCTGCCGGAAAAAACACGAAAAATTCCTTATTTTGCGGCAAAATCCCCGCTGCGTCCCCCAATCAGGGATATTTGTTTGAGGGATGCAAATTTTACAAAAAAAGTATTGACGAACAGAAAACAAAATCGTATACTCTGCGCTTGCAGTTGGCCGATACTGTCTGTTGCCACTACGCCGACGTAGCTCAATTGGCAGAGCAATGCTCTTGTAAAGCATAGGTTATGGGTTCGAGTCCCATTGTCGGCTCTAAACTCCGCAGTTTTCAAATAATTAATTTGGGTCAGTGTCCCGAGCGGCAAAGGGGGCGGACTGTAAATCCGCTGGCGATAGCCTTCGTAGGTTCGAGTCCTACCTGGCCCACTTTTTATGACTTCTTAATCCTGTGCCCACGTAGCTCAGGGGTAGAGCGCATTCTTGGTAAGAATGAGGTCATGGGTTCAAATCCCATCGTGGGCTCTTTTGTTTCCCGCTTGTTCGCTTTCAGGATGAGCGGGTACTTTTTTGTTAGGTCACACACTCAGCTAGCTCAAACACGACAATTCAGCGAGGTTTGCAATTATGGGTAAAGAGAAATTTGAACGCAGTAAGCCGCATGTGAACATCGGGACGATCGGTCACGTCGATCACGGCAAGACGACGTTGACGGCAGCGATCACCAAGACGCTGGCGTTGAAAGGGTTTGCG
>JASJCR010000116.1 GCA_030065875.1 Ardenticatenaceae bacterium
TTTTGATCGATGAGACCGCACCGCTTTCAAAAACTCAATGCCGTTCATTTTGGGCATAAAAATGTCGCAAAAGACCAGGCGGACGTCCTGCTGGTTGATAATTTTGAGCGCTTCCAATCCATTACCGGCCGTTAAAACTATATAGCCATTGTTTTCGAGCGTTAAGGACAACACACGCCGGACAACGGGGGAATCATCCACAACTAAAATCAAATCCATTTGAACTCTCTCTAACTTCAATAGCTAATTGGCCTTTACCTAGCCGGTAGCTTTCTTCAAGTCCCTCAATCAAAAGGTCGATGCGATTCAAAAGACAAACTGAGCGATTTTCGCAGCGTCCAGTGGTTTTGATGGTCCCGTCGTTCGTAATGCACCTCATCCATGAGACTTTTGGCAAAAAACAGTCCGTATCCCCCTTCATGGAGCTCACCCAGAATGGGTTCCTTGATCATTTGTGGTTCAAAAGCCTCACCCTCGTCGATAACGTAAATAACGAGGCTGGAATTGGCGATATATATTTCGATAACAAGCGTTCCCGCAGGGTGATTTTCGTAGGCGTGATCGATAACGTTGGCGCAAATTTCCTGCAGCGCGATCTGGATGTCGTATAGTACATGGTCGGCCTCGCCCAACTGCTTAATTAGAGCGGCAACCGCAGCGCCAGCCATGCTCAAATAGAGATGGCGGGCAGGTAGACTCAAGATAATCCTGTCGTTGGCATTCATAAAGATTTTTTAAACCTTATGTGACTCCCTTGAGAACGACAATCGTCTGGTCATCCTGCTGGGGCTGATTTCCTCTGAAGTGTAGAATTTCATCGCTTAATATTTTGGCGATCATGGCGGCCGGATAATGATTGAGCTGTTCGGCCAGGGTCAACAGGCGGTCAATGCCAAACATTTCTCCCTCTAAATTTTCCGCTTCGTTAAACCCATCAGTGGCGGCCAAAATAAGATCTCCCGGCCCGAAGGAAATCTCATCACAGCCGATTGGCGCATCCCGCATGATGCCCAGGGCAGGCCCGTTGGCTTTTAACATGCGGGCCGGCTGACCGGCCGGACAGTAAATGACCGGCGAATGACCCCCGTTGCTGTAGTAAATGGTTTGTTTGAGGTGGTTGTAATACCCACAGAAGATCGTGGCAAACATTTCGACATCGGTAAAGTCATCGTAGAGAGAGTCAAATGTTTGGTGCAGCACCGTCTGGATATCAAATTGCGGCAGCAGACGCACGGCGGTGCGTAGTGCTGAGCGAAGATTGGCCATTGAAAGCGCGGCCGCCATTCCTTTGCCTGAGACATCAGCCAGAGTAAAAAAGAGCTCGTTAGGCCCCATTTCGATCAGATCGTAATAATCCCCTCCCACCTGCCGGGCCGGGTTTGCCATTCCCCATACGTCTACACCCTGAATGCTGGGCGATTGGCGCGGCAAAAGGCGCATTTGCACATCGCGGGCCATGGCGGATTCGGTTTCCTGTCGAGCCTGGGTGAGGATTTGTTGATGAAGGGCCAACCGCTCCAATTCTGAGCCGAGCAAGTCCGCTAACGCCATCCCCATTTTTTTTGTAGGGGTGTTGAACCGTCCCTGATAAGGGTTAATGGCAATTAATGTGACCGGTTCCTGGAGCTGCCCCTGAACCGGAAGAACAAAAATTTGCTGCCACGTCTCATCGTCAGGCGGGCCAAACGGCTGCTGTATGTGGGTCTCTTTCCGGTGGCGGTGTACGTCTAGCAAGAGAGTTTCTCTAGACGGGGATAGCTCAATTTCGGCCGGTTCGGTTGTAACTTCGAGATCAGCCAGGTCCCATTCAGCTTGGTGATCATCAGCCACACCCCGAATCAATATCAACCGTTCTACCCGAAGCAGCTTGCGCCCGGTGTGAAGATAGTTGGCGATAATCGGGGCGTGCTCTAAATAGCGACGGGACGTTTGCCGCAGCTCATAAAGCATCAACAGCTGGTCTTGATATTGAATAAGCTCGTTGGTTAATGAGGTCACTTCCTGTTCGACCGTTAACCACTTGTGCAGCAGCTGTACTTCCTCTTTTAACCGTGTCTCGTTGGATTGGCCATTGAGTCCGACAACATCGAGAGAACCCAAATGTTGACCACCCATCTTAATCGGGGCGGACATTGTTTCCTGCTGGCCTAGCTGTTCGGCCTGATCCGCCTGCCAGGAGGCGATCTGCTTTTGGGTATCCGTCAGAACCCGAAAAGCCTGGGCTCCGGAATCCAGCCACGCCTGGGCCATCGAATCAAAAAGAGATCGATTTTTGAAGACGAGCTTGTTAAGCATAAAAATCTCGCCAAGTAATTAAGCGGTTTCTTTAACTGTTGCCGCCTCTATTGCTTCTAATTCAGAATTGAAGGTCGGAAATGCTTTGTCGAGCCAGCTCAGTTCGAGGATTATTCGAACAGCATGCTGGATACCAAACAGATGGAGTGACCCGCCTGTTTCTCGAGCATTTTTTAGCCCTACAACTAGAGCGGATAACCCGGCCGAATCGATGAAGTTCACCTGGCTTAAATCAGCCACAATCCAGGCCGACCGTTTTTCATTTTCAGCTTTGGCAACCAGGTCTTTAAGGGATGATTTCACCATTGGTGCTTGATACGCATCGATGCGCCCTTCTAAGCGAATGATAGATGGATCTGAATGGTTCATAAAAATATTCCTTCCATATGGGTTCAGCAATTTTTGGCAGGCTGCCCCCATCATAAATCTAACTGCCCGTAAATTTTTATAGCCCAGCACGTACGACCACTCATGCCACACTTCACAGATTAATCGTTTCCCGACCGTAATGCAGTAGTACAATAGGGGGAATTTGGCGCTCTTCTGTTAGAAACATTACACAAACTGTCCCTTTTCCCCCTTTTTTCGCTTAGTAAATAGTACTAAAGGGTGTTTCCTGTTTATCAAAGGGTTCATGTTTCGTTCACGAGGTAACAATCGATGGTGAATCCTCCAGTGGATGTAGAGGTGATCTTATGAAAATATTGCGCAATTTCCCCCATCAGATTTCCAAAATTGACAATGTTTGGATTCCACTGGCTGATGGCACTCGTCTGGCTGCTCGCATCTGGCTGCCGACAGATGCGGTCGAACGGCCGGTCCCGGCCCTGCTGGAATATATTCCGTATCGAAAAAACGACTGGACAGCCATCCGCGATGCCCTACGTCACCCATACTTTGCCGGTCACGGCTACGCCTCCATTCACGTGGATATGCGCGGCAGCGGCGATTCAGATGGGCTGCTGCTCGACGAATATCTACCCCAGGAGCAAGAAGACGCCCTCGAACTATTGGCCTGGATCGCCGCTCAGCCGTGGTGCGATGGACAGGTGGGTATGTTTGGCAAGTCATGGGGCGGTTTTAATGCCTTGCAGATCGCTGCTCGCCGGCCGCCCCAGCTCAAGGCGATCATCACCATCTACTCCACAGATGATCGCTACGCTGATGACGTGCACTACATGGGCGGGGCGGTGTTGGGTTACGAGATGCTTCCCTGGGCGTCGGTGATGCTGGCCTTAAATGCGACCCCACCAGACCCTCGAACGGTGGGAGAGCGCTGGCGAGAAATGTGGCTCAAACGTCTTCGGGAAACACCGGCCTATATCGAAACGTGGCTGGCGCATCAAACGCGAGACAGCTATTGGAAACACGGATCGGTGGGTGAAGATTTTGCGGCGATTGACCTGCCGGTATTTGCGGTGGGCGGTTGGGCAGATGGATACACCAACCCGGTATTTCGCCTGTTGGAGGGGTTGAGCAGCCCCACGCTGGGGTTGATTGGCCCCTGGGCTCACGTCTATCCGGAGGAGGGCACCCCCGCTCCGGCCATTGGCTTTTTGCAAGAGAGTTTGCGCTGGTGGGATTACTGGCTCAAAGGAAAAGAAACCGGGATTATGTCTGAACCTAAACTGCGTGTTTTTATGCAGGACAATGTGCCGCCTCAAACCTCGTATACCGCACGGCCGGGGCGCTGGATTGGAGAAATGACCTGGCCACCGACCAGAGATAATCATCGGATATGGCAGTTGAGTGACCACGGTCAATTAAATGAGAAGGGGAGTTTGTCCCGACCGCAAATGATCAGAGGCCGGCTGACCGCCGGGATGGACACCCCAGCGTGGTGCGCCTTTGGCCATCCCGGTGATTATGCGCCGGATCAACAGATGATTGACGGTCAATCGTTGACCTTTACGTCTGAGCCCCAAAACGAGAAAATGGAGATTCTCGGTTTTCCGGTCGTGCGCTGCACCGTGGCGGCCGATCGCCCAGTAGCGCATCTGATCGTACGCCTGTGTGATGTGGCTCCCAACGGCCAATCAACCCTGATATCTTTCGGGGTCTTAAATTTAACCCACCGCCACAGCCACGAACGGCCGGAGCCGGTTGAGCCCGGCGTGCCGATGACGGTCACCGTTCAGCTCAATGCCATCGGTCACGTGCTGCCGGCCGGTCATCGATGGCGGGTGGCCGTCATGCCCTATTACTGGCCGATGATCTGGCCTGCCCCGGAACCGGTGACCTTAACCGTCATCAGTGGCTCACTTTCTCTGCCGCTGCGGGATATGACCCGGCCGGATCATGCCGGCACGCCGTTTTTACCGGCCGAGGTTTCTCCACCGCTGGCGCTAAAAATTCTGCGGCCGGAAGAGGTGAAGCGCGAAACCCGTGAAGATATGCTCACCGGCCGCAAAACGATGTCCGTTACCTTTGATAACGGTCGAGTGCAATTCCCCGACCATCACCTTATTATGGAAGATGTGGCCCATCATCATTATTCGATCACCGCTGATGATCCGCTATCGGCCGAGGTGATCTGCGAGCACCAGCTCATTTTTGAGCGGGGAGAGTGGCGCATTCAAATTGAAACGGTGAGCAAAATGACCGCTACGGCCACCCACTTTGTGGTGGAAAACGCGATTGACGCGTTTGAAGGGGAAACATGCGCCGCCCACAAAAGGTTTTACAAGGAAATTCCCAGAAATTTTCAATGATCTATCAAGTGATTTTTATCTCTGCCGGCAACCCCGAGGAAATATTGGGAAAAAGTGTCGCTGCACCTTAATAATTGTTCGTTGAGACAGCCACCCTTTTAACTGATTTTGGGGTAGACTTAGAAAGATTCGTGAAGATTTTTTTAGGAGATAAGTTATGACCCAACTTGCGACCACCTATCTTGGCCTAGAACTGCAAAGCCCTCTTGTCATTTCATCAAATCCGTACACGATTGAAATTGATCAGGTGGCCCGAATGGCCGAATTTGGGGCTGGCGCGGTGATTTTGCCTTCTCTGTTCGAAGAACAGCTCCAGCTGGAAGATTCCGGTTGGGATCGATTGAAGCTGTTGGACGGCCGGGAGCTGCCGGAAGGATTAATTAAAATACCGGATATGCAGGGTCTCAACAAAGGAGCTAGCGGCTATCTGGCCAACCTTTACCAGATGAAGAAGACGGTTGATATTCCGGTCATCGCCAGCTTGAACGGCACGTCGCTTGGGGGATGGATCCGCTATGCGCGCATCCTGGAATCGGCCGGGGCAGATGCCATCGAGCTCAATATCTATAATTTGCCGATTAAGCCGTGGGTCACCGGGAAAGAGTTGGAGAATCGCTACCTTCACCTGGTAGAGGGGATCAAAAACGAAGTGAATATTCCCATTGCGGTTAAATTAAATCCATATTTTTCCTCTTTACCGCACACGTGTCGGGAGCTGTTTTCGGGCGGGGCGAACGGGCTCGTTTTATTTAATCGTTTTTACCAACCGGATTTTGACATTGATAATGAAATGGCCGTACCCAAAATCGCCTACAGCGATCCCGAAGAATTGCTGCTGCGTCTGCGCTGGGTTTCTTTGCTTTACGGGCAGGTTGAAGGGGATATGGCCATCACTGGAGGCATTCACTCCGGCCGGGATTTAATCAAGGCGATTATGGCTGGGGCGCAGGTCGGGATGATTGCTTCAGCTTTGCTCAAGCATGGGGTTGAGCATATTCGCACCATGCTCGATGAGGTTCAAACGTGGATGGCCAGCAAGGAGATCGGTGACGTCAACGATCTCCGCGGCCGGATGAGCCATAACCGCATAAAGGCCCCGTTCCACCTGGTGCGGGCCAATTATATGCAGGTGCTCGACTCTCATCCTAAAGCATATGATCCTGATGCGGGCATATTTGAAAATTAATAAAACCTTAAATTTTCGCAGATTGCCGAGAAAAAAACCGGTTCAATTTGTGAAAAAATGATTCCCCAAACCTCAAAAAAAGGGGGGGCGACGATGCCTGTCGCCCCCCTTTTTTACTTTAAAATCGTATGATGACATCCTGCGTCATAAACTATGAGTTTCGTTACTGTACCGGCGAGCACGGAGCGCATAAGCTAAAGGCGATTCTTATGTAGTGAAAAGTTTACTTTACAAAACGTGTAGGAGTTTATTATGCAGGATCTAGGAAAAGTACGTAGTCATTATGGATTGGAGAACCACGGTATATCAAATACTGGTGCTGTGTACTGGAATTTACATACCGCGGCGCTGTATGAGCAGGCGATTCACAACCGCGAAGGGCATCTGGCCCACCTGGGGCCTCTGATTGTCCGTACCGGTCAACACACCGGCCGATCAGCCAACGACAAATTTACCGTCACCGAACCGTCGAGCCAGGAAAAAATCTGGTGGGGAAAACACAACAAACCGTTTTCGGTTGATGCGTATAACATTTTGAAGCGGCGGCTCTTATCTTACTGGCAGGGCAAACAGCTGTACGTCAACGATGTGTTTGCCGGTCACGATCCGGATTATCAAATGCCGGTCCGTATCATCACCGAAACCGCCTGGCACAGCCTCTTTGTACGCAACATGTTTATTTTGGCCACCGAGGAGCAGCAGGCCAAACACGTGCCCGAGTTTACGGTATTACATGCCCCCAACTTCCACGCCTCACCTGAAGAAGACGGCACGAGAACCGACGCTTTTGTCATCATCAACTTTGCAGAGCGCACCGTTATTATCGGCGGCACGCAGTATGCGGGTGAAATCAAGAAGTCGATTTTCACGGCGTTGAATTACTATCTGCCGCAGAAAGGTGTGCTGTCGATGCACTGCTCAGCCAACATGGATGGGGTGGGCGAGACGGCGATCTTCTTCGGCTTATCCGGAACCGGTAAGACCACCCTGTCGGCCGATGCCTCCCGAGTTTTGATCGGTGACGACGAACACGGCTGGAGCGATAACGGCGTCTTCAATTTTGAAGGGGGTTGTTACGCCAAAGTGATCCGCCTTTCGCCAGAAGGTGAGCCGGAAATTTTTGGTACAACCCGTCGATTCGGCACGATTTTGGAAAATGTCGGCTTTGATATCGATAAAACCGTTGTCAACCTCGACGACAATTCCTTAACGGAAAACACCCGAGCCAGCTATCCCATCGGCTATATCCCCAATGCCTCGAAAGATGGCCTGGGAGGACATCCTAAAAATATCATCATGTTGACGGCCGATGCGTTTGGGGTGCTGCCACCGATTGCCAAATTGACCCGCGAGCAGGCCCTGTTCCATTTCTTGAGCGGCTACACCGCCAAAGTGGCCGGTACCGAACGCGGGGTAACCGAACCTCAGGCCACATTTAGCGCCTGTTACGGAGCCCCATTTATGGCTCTATCACCGGTCGTTTACGCCAATTTATTAGGTGAGAAAATCGATTCGCACGATGTAAACGTCTGGCTGATAAACACCGGCTGGATCGGTGGGCCACACGGCATTGGCGAGCGCATCAAGCTCAAATATACTCGGGCGATGGTCAACGGCATTTTGGATGGAAAATTGGACGATGTCGAAACCGTTGTCGACCCAATCTTTGGTCTCCACGTGCCGACCGCTGTCGAAGGAGTACCGGCCGAGGTCTTGAATCCCCGTCAAACCTGGACTGATCCCCTGGATTACGATCGGCAAGCGGTCCGGTTGGCCGAAATGTTTGTCGCCAACTTTGAACAGTTTGCCGGTGAGGTGGATGAAGCGGTTTTAACCGCCGGACCATCAATCTTGGAGCGTCAATGATCAATTGATTTGAGTGAAGGACAATCGCGGGAAAATGCGTATTGGTGACTATTGTTGACAGGTTAACCATTATGCTATAATTAGCCGCGTAAAAAGTTAATTGGTTCACGCCCCTGATGAAAATCAGGGGCATTTTTCTGTCTTTGGAGCATTCTTTAATGAACATCACAGTAACCGGTTCAATCGCTTATGATTATTTAATGACGTTTCCCGGTAAATTCTCCGATTACATTTTGCCGGATCAACTTCATCAAATTAGCCTGAGCTTCTTGGTTGAAAGCATGCAGAAGATGCGGGGGGGAACCGCCCCAAACATCGCCTTTACCCTTGGTTTGCTGGGCGGCCGACCGCTGATGATGGCCACGGCCGGGGATGATTTTGGCACTTATCGTCAATGGCTCGACGCTCACGGCGTTGATACTTCCGGGACAATTGAAATCGAAAATGAGCACTGCGCTTCGTTTTTTGTCAACACCGATAACGAACAAAATCAAATTGCTACTTTTTATACCGGGGCGATGGCGTATGCCGGCAAGCTCTCTTTTGATGAGCACGCCCCGCATACCGATTTGGCCATCATATCGCCGAATGATCCGGTGGCGATGATGAATTACGTTCGCGAATGTAAGGCGAGCGGCATCGATTACATTTACGACCCCAGCCAGCAAACCATCTGGCTTTCGGGTGATGATTTGCGCGAGGGGTTGGAAGGGTGTGCGATGCTGACGGTCAATGAATATGAATTTGGCATGATTCGCGATAAAACCAAAATGACCGAAGCCGAAATATTGAAAAATGTACAGGCGGTGCTGATTACCAAAGGCAAGGAAGGATCGCTTTTGAAGGTCAATGGGGGGGACACGTATCATATCCCAATTGTTCCTCTACACCGGTCTGTGGATCCGACAGGTGCCGGAGACGCTTTCCGGGCCGGGCTGCTGCGCGGCATGCAGCTCAAGCTGCCGTGGGAATTAAGCGGCCGGATGGGGGCGCTGGCGGCGGCCTTTGTCCTTGAAGAGCAGGGCACGCAGGGTCACAGCTACACCCCTGGTCAATTTGTAGAACGTTTTCGAACCTGTTTTGATGATGATGGACAGCTCGATATATTGCTAAATACTCCCTCACCGCTGGCCGATATGGCGGAAGCTGGGGATTGAAAAAATTATAGGAGAATTGCGAATGGATTACGATATTAAAGATGTCAATCTGGCCCCCGGCGGCCGGCACCGCATGGAGTGGGCGGCAACCGAAATGCCGGTTCTTAAAGGGGTTGGCGAGAAGTTTAGTGAAGAACGGCCTTTTGACGGCGTCCGTATCGCCGGCTGTATGCATGTCACCACAGAAACCGCAAATTTGATGATCGCCCTGCAGCAGGGCGGTGCTGACGTGATGTTGTGCGCCAGCAATCCGCTAAGCACGCAGGATGATGTGGCCGCCACGCTGGTTTCCCATTTTGAAATCCCGGTTTACGCCATCAAAGGGGAGGACAACGAAACCTATCACAGACACGTGCAGGCGGTCCTCGATCACAAGCCTCACATCGTCATGGATGACGGTGCAGACGTGGCTAGCTCGCTTCACAAAGAGCGGCGCGAGCTTCTGCCCGGTTTGCTTGGGGGCACTGAAGAAACAACAACCGGGGTGATCCGGCTGCGGGCGCTGGCCGCCCAGGGTAAGCTGGAGTATCCGGTGATTGCCGTCAATGACGCCTTAACCAAACACATGTTTGACAATCGCTACGGCACCGGTCAATCAACGATGGACGGGATCGTGCGGGCCACCAATTATTTGATCGCCGGCAAGGTCTTGGTGGTCGCCGGCTACGGATGGTGCAGCCGAGGCATTGCCATGCGCGCTCGCGGTTTGGGGGCCAATGTGATCGTCACTGAAATCGATCCGCTAAAAGCGCTCGAAGCGGTTATGGATGGCTTCCGGGTTATGCCCATGTTGGAAGCGGCAAAAATCGGCGATATTTTTGTGACCGCCACCGGCGATATCAACGTCATCGACTATCATCACATGGAAGTAATGAAAGATGGTATCTTGATGTGTAACTCCGGCCACTTTGACGTGGAGCTCAATTTGAAAGAGCTGGCCAAGAAAGCTGGTGAACCCAAGCGGGTCCGGCCGTTTGTCGAACAATACACCATGCCCAGCGGCCGGCGGATCAACGTTTTGGGTGAAGGCCGTTTGATTAACCTCGCTGCCGCTGAGGGACATCCGGCATCAGTAATGGATATGAGTTTTGCCGGTCAGGCGCTGGCCGCCCAATATCTGAGCGACAACAAAGGGCGCCTAGAAAATCAAGTCTTGACGATGCCGAATGAGGTTGATCAACAAATTGCCAGCATCAAACTGCAGGCGATGGGGATCGAAATTGATACGCTGACCGATCAGCAGGCTAAATATCTGAACTCCTGGGAAGAAGGAACCTGATTTTCTTGTCTTTGGAACACCGATTCCGCTAAATTTATAGGGGGCGTAGAATCACCTACGCCCTTTTTTGTTCTTTATTAAATCCCGTGGTGTGCTATGAGAAATTGTGTCAATCATCCCGAATTAGAATCGATCGAGCGGTGTGAGGTTTGTGATGACCCGCTTTGCAGCCTTTGTCTTTGGTACGGGGAAAAAGGTCATCGTTATTGTGAGACCCACGCTCAAGCCGCCAGGCTGCAGGGGGAACAAATATTTTCTCCCAATACGTATGCTGAAGGGATACCGGCCAGTTTGGCGGTCAGTGACGGTCGGTCATCAGCCGGTGGTAGTGAAGGCCAGGCCGGTGAAAAAATGTACACCGGTAATCAACAAGACCTGTATGCCTTTGTCGCTGCTGCTATCGCCGTGGTTTCGCTGGCGTCTTGTTTTGGTGGCATTTACTGCCTTCCTTTTGTTGGAGCTATCCTGGGTGGAATCGCCTTTTTTAATGCGGATAAATCGGTTGATCCAAAACGAACGCGCCTGATGGGGGGGATTGCGCTCGGTGTAGGTGGCGTGGTTATTGCGGTCATTGTACTATTTATATTGATTTACGGGGCGATTATCATTTCCGCCTTAGTGGCGGGGACAGCGCCTTAAGCAAATTTCTGGTACTCATCGTGTTTCCCAAGGATTTCCATGAAAGAAACCGCACCGGGTGGATTTGGACGGCGCGGACTTTTTCCAATGTGGTTAGCCCGCCAACCATGTTTGCTGTGTTTGGGTTGGCCTTGTGTCTGCGCGTGCTGCCGGTTTTCCCGGCCGTTGTCTGGGCCTTGACGTATGGATTTTGGCTTTCTCTGGCTCCCATCCTCTATGTGGTTTATCTGCTGCGCACCGGCCGGGTTGCTGAACTCCATATGAGCAATACCGATGAGCGGTTTTTGCCTTATCTGGGAGCAATTGCCTGTGCATTAATCATGATTGCCCTGCTCTGGTATTTTCAAGGCCCACCGCTGTTGACCTGCCTGACCGTTTTTAACGCGATTGAGTTGAGCGCTCTAGCCTTTATCACAACCCGCTATTTGATTAGCATGCACTCGGCCGCCACAACCGCCATCACCACCCTGGTTACCTTAATCTGGGGTGTTTACTGGGGGGTAATGGTTGGGGTACCGTTGATTACTTTGGTCGCTGTTGCTCGTCTATATTTGCGCCGTCACACATTTGATCAGGTTCTGGCCGGCTGGTTCTTGGGTGCCGGTACGATCATTGTCATGCTCCCGTTTGGATGTTTTTAATCTGCTTGCTATGTTTGAACAAGAACGAACCTTAAGTCGCCTTCAACAGCGTGTTTCCTCTGAAGCCGGATTGCTGGCTGCATTTTTGAGCGGTTCATTCGGCCGTCGAGATGCGGATCCATACGCTGATGTGGATGTCGTTTTGGTTTATCCTTCACAGGCAGCCAAAGAACTGGCTCGTCCCAATCGAGAGTCATTTGCCGCCGAAATCTTGCCCTATGTGCGGGCCGTCGTGTATCAGCCTCCGGAAAATCCGGATCATTTGGTTGCGCTGTACGCAAACGGTAGTAAATTTGATTTTTCATTTTTGGCGCAGGATGAAGTGCAACCGCACCCGGCTTATCAAACCATCCGCATCTTAAAAGATACGGGCGGATGGGCCGATAACTTGATGAGCCGTTCCGCGGGCATATCGGAAATTCACAGCGCCACTTTATCTGAGAAGCGGATGGCTCAGTTAGACCGCCGTTTTTGGGCTGATTTTTGGGAAGTGTATCGTTTGACCCGCCGGGGAGAAGTAGACCGGCCGTTCCCGGTTTTTGTTCGCCTGTTGGCTGATATTTTGCCGCCACTGCTGGAGAACCTGCCCCCGGAACTGCCGATTGCCCAGCAGCTGACTCAAATAAACTTTTCTCGTCAGGCTGACCACAATCTTGAAACCCTCAAACTGCTCGTCGTCAACTACCGGGAGGCCAGAGACGCCGTGGTCCAGCGGCTGAGGCTTTCCTTTCAGCCTCATTCGGCCGTAGAAAATGAGCTAATGCGGCTCATCAATCGATAAGGTTTTCACGTTTGGTCGATAGATCAGCATAAAATTTGGAGATGAGCGGGTATATCCCCCTTGCTCCCAATGGACCCATCCGCTATAATTCTTTTCGTTAACTTGAAAATTTTTGCCCTTAACGGGCTATTTTTTTGTAAATCTTAAGGGATGTAATCATGGCCAAGAAAAAAGGCACGCGTATCGTCATCAAAATGAAAAGCACTGAGAGCGGGTTTCAGTACGTAACCACCAAGAGTCGTCGCAACGACCCCCAGCGCCTGGAATTGCGTAAATATGATCCGGTGGTCCGCCGGCATGTGGTTTTCCGCGAGACGAAGTAAGCCAAATATTTTTACCGGAAAAAGCACCTTAAATGGTGCTTTTTTTATTTATCATCATCCTCAACTGGCCAGGATGTCCCATCGTCCCGAATGAGACTGCATGGTATCATGTAAGTGGCTTACCGCGATCTATCGCGGTTTTTTTGTCGATTGACAGGATACTTCCCAGGTGATTATTTCACCTTCAAAACACCAAGCTGCTCAATCAGGAAAGACACACATGATGGTATATAACGGTCGATATATTCTCCACGAACTCCTCGGAGTTGGCGGAATGGGCCGAGTCTATAAAGCGACCGATCGCCTAACCGGCGATATCATCGCTTTGAAGCAGGTAGCTGTACCCAAACAGTTAACCGAATATTATGCCTCAGAGGCAGACCATCTCGATGGCAAATTTCGCCTGGCACTCACCCAAGAATTCAAAATCTTAGCGTCGCTCCGCCACCCATATATTATCCCGGTTGTTGATTACGGTTTTGACGAACAGGGCGTTCCTTTTTTTACGATGCCTTACGTCTCTGGATCGGCCACAATTCTCAAAGGATGTCTCCATCAGTCAAATGAACAAAAATATCGATGGTTGATTGAAATATTTGAAGCGCTGGCTTATCTTCATCAACGGGGAATCATTCACCGAGATTTAAAACCGGAAAATATTCTGCTGACCGATGGCCAAGTTCAACTTCTCGATTTTGGTCTATCGGCCGCTAAGGCAGAAGTCACCGACTCTGTTGGCAGCTGGGCGTATGTGGCCCCTGAGGTGGTCGCCGGCGCAAACGCCGTAGAATCCTCTGACCTGTATGCGATAGGGATCATCGCCTTTCAGATGTTTGCCGGCCGCCATCCGTTTGATGTTGAATCTTCTGATTTAATCGATCAAATTCTCGATGAGTCTCCCCCTTTGGCATGGTTAAAAGCTCCTGATTCTGTCAAAGATGTCATTGGTAGATTGCTAAATAAGACCCCTGAAGCCCGGTTTGCGACCGCCCGCGCGGCAATCGCCGCTTTGTGTGAGGCGATCGGTGAACCCCTACCCCCAGAGGAAGTCGAGGTCCGGGAAAGCTATTTGCAGGCGGCCGCGTTTATCGGGCGAGAGCCGGAAGTGGCTCACTTAACCGGGGCGATTCAATCGGCGATGGCCGGACAGGGGTCAGCCTGGTTAATCGGTGGGGAAAGCGGGGTGGGTAAGTCCCGTCTGGCAGATGAATTGCGTATTTTGAGCCTGGTGCAGGGGGCGCTGGTCGTGCAGGGAAATACGGTAGAAACCGGTGCCCGGCCGTTTCAAATATGGGTAGAGGTGATTCGCCGGCTGGCGTTAAATGTGACTCTCGATCCGACCTCTGTTTCAATTTTGCAGGCCATTGCCCCGGATTTGCCGGATTTATTGGCTGTTGAGCCGGCACCTTTGCCGCAGGTGAGTCAGGAAGTGGCTCGGCGGCGGCTAATTCATGCGGTGGTTGATTTATTTGCCAAACAGACCCAGTGGATATTGTTAATTTTAGAAGACCTGCACTGGTTGACCGATTCTTTTGAACTCCTTGATCAGCTGGCCGAGCAGGCGAATCATTTACCCGTGTTGATTATGGCCACCTACCGCACTGAGAATCGGGCGGATTTAGCCGAAAAACTTGCCGGCATGAATCATCTCACCCTGGCGCGGCTCAATCAAAACGAAACCATCCGGTTGACCGAGTCAATGTTGGGGAAAATTGGGAAGAACCCGGCTCTGGTTGATCTTCTCCATCGAGAAACGGAAGGGAACGTCTTTTTCCTGGTAGAGATGGTCAGGGCTTTGGCCGAAGATGCCGGCCGTCTGACGGCCGTTAATCCGGACTCCCTGCCCCAATCACTTTATCCGCAGGGAATTGCCACCCTGGTTGCCAGGCGTCTGGCCCATCTGTCAATTGAAGTTAAACAACTGCTCCAGTATGCGGCCGGATTAGGGCGGGTTGTTGATTTGCCGGTGGTGGGTTTTCTCAACGCCCAAAATCGGTTTGTCGCCAACTTTGACACATTTTTAACCGCCTGTTCAAACGCGGCCGTCCTGGAGTTTATCAATGGCGAATGGCGGTTTACCCACGATAAAATTCGCCAATATTTGTTGACAACCTTATCCGAAATCGAGCACGTTCAGCTGCATCACGTGTTGGCTCAAACCATCATGGGAGTCTATCCGGATGATCCTTCTGTGGCTGCGCGCCTGGTTTATCATTGGCGGCAGACCGATGAAGTTGCTCACATCCGTCATTTTGAACGGATTGCCGGGCTGTACGCCAAATCCCTCTTTTCCAATGAGGATGCCATCAGACACTTATCAAGTGCCCTGGAGCTGATGGCTCAGGAGAATTTGAGCGGCCGTTTGGAGCTTTTGGAAGAGCGAGAAGAAGTTTATGATTTGCTTGGCCTGCGCGAACCCCAGCTCGAAGATTTAACCCAAATTGAGCAGATCGTGCAGAAAATGGTCGATAAGGGTGAAAAAGATTTACGCGCCTCCTTTGCCCTGCGCCGGGCCCGATATGATCAAACCATCGGTCAATTTGAAAAGGCGATTCGTCATTCACAAGATGCCATGTGGATCGCCCAGAAAATTGGAGATTCTGATCTTGAAACGACCGCGCTTATCTCTCGCGGTCTCTCTCGCCTGCGGTTGAGTCAATTTGAGGAGGCGATCACCGATTTTGAAATCGCCCTGGATCTATCCACTTTGAACGGCCTCCATCGCCAGGAAGCGGAGGCGATGCGATTTCTCGGCGTGGCCCACACCGATCGTGGGGAATCACAGCAGGCGGCCCCATTTTTGGAAATGGCGTTGAAGAAGTATCGTCAAATCGATGATCGACAGGGGGAGAGTATCGTCCTAAACAATCTGGCCAACGTCAGCATGGGGCGCGGTGATTATCAAACCTCCCGCCAATATTTTGATGAGGCGTTAAAAATTAATGAGGAGATTGGAGATCGGGAGGGCGTGGCCCGCATCTATTCCAATTTAACCTCTCTCTATTTGGATGTCGGGGAGATGAAACAAGCGGAAACCTATGGGCAGCAAGCCCTGGCCCTGTGCCGTCAAATTAACGTTCCTCTAGGCGTTTGTTTTAACCTGCTCAATTTAATTGATATTTATCTAACCCGGAATCAACTGGAGAAATCTGAAGAAGCCGCCAACGAAGCGATTGCCGTGGCTCGCAAAATGGGCAGTCCACATCTCGAGCGATTTGCTCTTCTCGGAGCCGGACATGCCTTGGCCTCTTTAAAGAAATACGACGACGCGGAAGATTTGTTTTCGCAGGTGGAAAATCTCTTTGACCAGGAAAATGAGCAGATTCCAAATGCAGAAGCCCGGGTTGCTTTGGCTGATATCGTCCGTCGGCGAGGGAATTCACGGCAGGCGCTGCAAATGATCGGTGCAGATGTGGATCTCATCATGAACCATCCAACGCTCCAGCCGTTTCAAAGACCGTTTAAGATGATTGATCAAGTGTGCCAAATCTTAAAAGAGAACGGCCGTCAGGAACCTTATCACAACATTTTGACGCTAGGGTATCAAGAATTGATCGCCCGCAATCGGAAAATCTCTGATGCACGGATCCGTCAAACGCACATTCAGAATATCCCTGCCCACCTTCATCTCATCGAGGCATATGAGGCGATCTCTAAACCAATTTAAATGTGGGTTGGAGTAAATCTCATCAAATAGTCAGTCGCCGGCTGCGCTCAGGACAGGCTTCGCAAAGGATCCCGTCAATTTCAAGTGAAAGCAGCCATTAATTTAGAAGAGAAGCGTCTCCATTTTCAGCCATCCATGGCTGAATGCAACTTGACGAGATTCCTCGCTGCGCTCGGAATGACAGGGGTTAGGGCAGCAACTTGGGTTAAGATTAGGGGATTTAGTGATATTTCGGGGTAAATCCCCTTAATCCCCTAATCCCTATTCTTAAATTTTAGAATTGAAGCTTTTTTTTAATCATACGTGTCAGTGGTTTAAAAAACTCATCAAAGATAATTTGTCCGCAGATTAGAGAGAGAAATCTGTGAAAACCCGTGTTAATCCGTGGCTGGATTTTAATAGTGATCCACTTAAGGTTGGGAGGGAGTAAAGCCGTTCCAGTAGTGACCCCCCGACCAATAATGCCCGCTTTGCTCGTATTGATCGGAGTTCCAGTAGATATCGGCATTGGAGAAGATTGAACCGCTCCAGTAGTGACCGCCGCTCCAATAATGGCCACCACTCCAATAGTGACCGCCCGACCAGTAATGGCCACCGCTCCAGTAGTGACCACCTGACCAGTAATGACCGCCGCTCCAGTAATGCCCACCGTCCCAGAAGAAATCCGCGTCTGAGGGTAGTGGATTGCGGTTTTCATCAACCAGCACAAATCCACCCCTGTTTTCATCAATAATCGCCGGCCCGACATACGGTTGCTGAGGGATCATCCCGCCATTCGCAAAGCCAATCGCAGGGTTGAGAACCGCATCGGGGGCCCAAACCCGGCCGGCTCCCTGCTGAAAAATAGAAAAAGCCAGCGAACCATCCTCACTCAGTGCCGGTTGAGCGGTCATTGTGAGGGCGTATTTGACTTCATCCGGACTCATCGTCGGATTTGCATCGAGCATCAGGGCCACAAGACCACTCACCACCGCCGTTGAGGCAGAGGTGCCGGCACTTTGATAGAGGCCGTTGCTGCGATACAGGTGGGGGTTATTGGTGGCCCAATGGCCGTCGTGAGGCGCAAACATGAGCAGGTGGGCCCCGGGAGCGATGACGTCCGGCTTAATAAACCCGGCTTCGGTTGGACCGGAGGCGCTAAAGGGGGGAATGTAATCATCACTTATATCGGCCGGGGTATAATTGTCGGTAAACGACCCGACGGTGATCACAAAAGGATCATTCCCCGGTGAGGTAATCGAACCGGCCGCGGGCCCGGTATTACCGGCCGCCACGACCATGACGACCCCTTCTTCCCAGAGCATTTCCACCGCCATATTAATTGGATTTTCCCAATAAGGACCGGTTACAGGGCCCGCTAAAGATAAATTAGCGACCCGGACATTGTAGATATCATGAAAGAAGTAAAGCCAGTTGAGGCCGTCGAGAACGGTGGACACCGATCCCTTTCCTTCGCCATTTAACACCCGAATATTGACCAGATTTGCCCCGGGAGCAACCCCGATCGGGTTCCCCGCTGGATCTGTGGCTCCGCTGGCAGACAGACCGGCCATATAGGTGCCGTGTCCATGAGAATCGACATAGGCACCGTCGACCGCATCATAATTGGCAATCGTTGGTTTTCCGATCAAACTGCCGGTAACTCCTGTATCGAGAACGGCAATGGTGATGTCGCGGCCGTCAATCCCGGCCGCCAGAACCTCATCAGCACCAATGACCCGCAAATAATCCCCGGTCTCGGTTGGCAGCACGTCACTGATTACCGAGAACTCGTCAGCCAATAATTCCCCGTGGCCGCCATTAATGAGTTTGATTCGCATGTGCGTGGCCTGAGCCGGAGCCACGGCGGTTAGCGTGAATTGCTCAAAAGAGGAATGCGCAAAAATCGACTGTTTTGCCGCGTCAAGAAGAACCGCTTCCGAATCAAAAAATTCAATTCTAAAATAAGCATCGGTCACGTTGCCGTGTTTCTTTAACCAGGCGGATACGGACACGGTTTCTCCCGGAGAAACCGCAATTGCTTCCAACCGCTGAATGAAATTCCCGTACGGGCCGATTTTGACCGCTTGATCACCGGAATAACTATTTTCTACGATCTGACTGCTTGCGGACAGATGCCAGCCGGCCTCTTCATACTCAAATCCTAAATTTTCTAGGACGGGATTGGCCTGCAGCACAAAATTATCAACTAGCAGCGAGCCCATCTGGCCGCTTTTCCATGCCCAAATTCGAATCGCATCTGTGTCGGCCGGGGCAACCCCGGTTAAAGAAATCTCCTCAAACTGTTCGAGCAAAGGCACATTTTGGATAGCGTCGGCGATTTCCTGACCATCTTCATCGAGATAATCAATGCCAAAGGCGGTCCATTCCGGCTCACCCTCTGTTTTAAACCAGCCGGTCAAAACAAACTCTTCACCATCTAGCGCGCTAATATCAATCGTTTGGGTAAGACCGCTGCCCTCAACTCCCGTCGTTAATTGGGCTGCTTGCGTGCCGCGATGAGCATCTGAGACCAGAGCAACTTCCCCGTTTGACTCCCAATGCTCCAGACCACTTTCAAAGCCTTTGTTTTGTGAAAAGTTGATGTGCTTAATTTGTAAACCATCAATATACAAAAATCCGGCGCTGCCTGTCTTTTTGATCCACAGGCGGATATAGGCGGTTTCAGCCGGTGTGGTTACTGAAGCGGACTCAAAGGTAAACTCAGGAGAGGATGGAAGCACCTGCTCGTAGTTTGAGATGGTTTGAAAGCCGCTGTCCAAAAACTCGATATCAAACGTCGAAATCTTATTGGTATACTGTTGGGCGAACCAGCCGCGAATCACGTAATCCTGGTGAGCGGCCGCGGGGATAATTTGGCTGATATTGCTTTTTCGGCTTCCCAATCGCACCGCTTTTTGCCCATCGTATGCATATTGATAGAGCATGACCCGGCCGGCAGCATACCAATTGTCAAGCCCTTCCTCAAAGCTGCCGTTAAACAGGAAATTTTGATGATGATCTCCCCAATCTGAGGGGGCTTCAACTTCGATGGTCAAATCATCTAAATAAAGGATGCCGCTGTCTTCCTGCGCGCCCCAAATGTAGAGATACGCGGTCTCCGTGGGAGCGATGGCTGACAGCGAATAATCGGTATATTCCAAATCTGAAATTGAGGTGTAAACCTCGTCGAGATACCCATAATTTTCATCAAGAAAAGTAATGCCGATTTCAGCCCATGCCCAATCCACTTCTTCAGATCGCTTGCCCGCTGCAGAGTACGTATAGGTCACGCCCGGAACAGCCTGGATGATTTGACCGATTTCCCCGTAATCCGGGCCGATTTGTATGGCAAAATCACCTGTGTTACTGTCGGTGGTGGTGGCGACATTGCCAAATGAATCCCAATCGAGCGCCCCAGATTCAAACCCGCCATTTTTGAGTAAATTGGTTACGGCCGAGGAAACAATTTCCGCGTCGAGGGAAATATTGCGCAGACCGGAAACCTGTTTGAGCGATTCAATTTGGCGGCCTTCAATTTCACCGGCAAAGCCGTTGATGATGGGTAGTGAGTGGGTGACCGTACCACCTAAAGATTCAAAGACAGATTCTAAGCTGCTGGCTGATCCTTCTGCCTGAACGATGATGCTGATCGGCTCATTTGGTAAATCTGCGGCCAATGTCAAAACGGCCGGATCAATATATGGGTCTGAGCCGGCCGCCACATCGATTTGTTGGTTGGTGGTGAAGAGTAGGATCACCACTGCGCTTATGGTGATCAAACTGATCAATTTATATTTTAGGGCATGCATAGTTGTTCCCGCCCCTTACAGTTTTTGTGACTGGCTTTCTTAATTGATTGTGCTTTCCTTCACACACAAAGAAATTAAGTAGACTTAAGATAGAAAAATTTTCTTACATCGATACTGACGAATTGATTTTCCTTACTGAATTAGTACAAATTTCCTATGCCGGCTGATTTTCCTGCCCAATAGGACATAGGTTCAATTCCCTCATGGCCAGAATTCACCTAAAATAGGTGGATGACCACCGACACCAAAATCGATTTAGATCACGCTCAGCTGCTGGAGTATCTGTTAAATATTACCCGGCGCATGGTTGAGATGCGTTCTTTAGACCCGCTTCTAGCATTTGTGATTGACGAGTCCCTCAAAATCGTTGGGGCAGAACAGGGTTATATCGTTCTCAAACGAGAAGATGGCGATATTGATTTTCGGATATTGCGCGATTGCCAAGGTCAGGATTTAGAACCCCAACCGGATGTCATCAGCCGATCAATTTTGCAAGAAGCGTTGACCACCGGTCAATCCTTGGTCGTCCGCAACGCTATGACAGATCCGCGGTTTAGCCACTCCTTAAGCGTGATGGCCCTCCGTTTGCGTTCGGTCATGTGTGTTCCCCTCATCACTCAAAATCACATTGTAGGGGCGATTTATGTAGAAAATCGCAGCGTGCACGGCCGTTTTGGTGAGGAAGATGTGATTCCCCTTGAGCTGATCTCCCATCAGGCGGCCGTCGCGATTCAAAATGCCAAGCTCAATGATGAATTAAAAATCGCCAATGACCATTTGCGACAGCTGGATGCGATGAAAAACAAATTCATTATGCTGATTTCTCACGAGCTGCAAACACCCCTAACCGCCGTCAAATCATACGCTTCCTTGATGAGTAGGGTTCTGGATGCGGCCGATACGGAAGTTAAATTGGCCGAAGCTGGTCCGATCTCCCACAAATTAAACCGGTCCGTTGAACGTCTTAATCAAACGATTACTGAAATCATTCAACTCTTCCGCATTATTTCCGGGCAGCTGCAGCTTAACAGCACCGACATTGATCTTGAACAACTGTTGAAGCAGATTCTCAAGCGTTTTGGCAAAACAATCGAAAAACGGGGCATTCAAATCGAATTAATCGATATCGATCAACTGCCCCATCTCGAAGGAGATCAACATCTCTTAACGGTGCTGTTTGAAAACGTACTCGGAAATGCGGTTAAATACACCCCAGATTATGGAAATATCTCAATTTCTGGTGCGACCCAGGGAGACCATATCGAAATAAAGATACAGGACAGCGGAATAGGCGTGCCTGGCGATGAACAAACAAGGGTGTTTGACCTATTCTACGTGCTGGGTTCGCTGCTCAACCATTCATCAAATAAATTGTCGTTTCAGGGTGGAGGATTGGGATTGGGATTACCAACCGCCAAGGGGATAATCGAAGCCCACGGTGGAAAGATCCACTTACTGAGCCCGATTTACGAAAACGAACAATTTCCAGGCACCGCCTGCGTTATTTCTTTGCCGCTCTCAACTGCCGGCGATTTACACAACCCCACTGTTTGATAAATCCCCTGTCTTACAGACGCAGGGCGTCGATTGCTTCCTTGATAACCGATGCGCTGTTATTGAGTTCGGCCGCTTCCTGATCGCTCAAAGAAAGAGGGTACGAATCTAAGATGCCGTTGCCGCTGATTAACCTGGGCAGTGAAAGAGTGACGTCTTCTACACCTTCTACGATTTCGGTTGGTGTGCAGAGGGTCATAATTGCGCGCCGATCCCCTAAAATATTGCTCACAATCCGAGCCAGAGCGCTGCCTACCCCAAAATATGTGGCCCCTTTGCCATTGATAATTGAATAAGCTGCTCGTCGGGTTCCATCATCGATTTTTCCGCGGACTTCATCGTTTAGTTTGAGATGATTCATGCGGCAAAAATCTTCTAGCGGAATGTTGCCGACAAAAGTAGAGGACCAGACCAGTACTTCTGAGTCACCATGCTCGCCGATGACATACCCGTGAATGTGATTGGTGTCCACCCCGGTATGTTCGCTCAATAATGCCCTAAATCGGGCCGTATCAAGCGTTGTCCCAGAGCCGATCACCCGATTAGAGGGGATCCCGTGTTTCCGAGCGATCACGGCCGATACGTGGGTCATCACATCCACCGGATTGGTGGCCACAATTAAAATCGCCTGAGGAGCATACTTGAATATTTGCGGAATCACCGCTCCGAATACGTCGGCGTTTCGCTCCAGCAGCTCCAAACGAGTTTCACCAGGTTTTTGTCCAACCCCGGCCGCCATAATGACCACTCGAGCGCCAACCAAATCGTCAAAGCCGCCGCTGCGAACCGTGAGTGGGTGAGCAAAAGGAACGGCATGAAAGATATCATCCGCCTCCGCCTCCGCTCGCTCTGCGTTTTTATCGACTAGAATAATCTCCCGGCCGATGCCGCGCATAACCATCGCATAGGCGGCCGTTGCCCCCACAAATCCTGCACCTACTATTCCAATTTTCATCGCTTTTTACTCTTCCTGCTCTGTTTTTAAGGGATGCCGGGCACCCGAATGTGTATTATTATAGAAGAATCATGACCCGCCACCACAGTATCTTGCGCAAATTTATGACAGATGGCTTGAGCGATATTGAAGTGCTTACGCTGGCGCTAGATTATTTCCCGACCGTTTATCAAGAAATTAACGTCAGCGGTATGATTCACAGCGCAAAAGTGATGGCGGTTGTCCATTTCGCCATGACCAGTGGTCAGCTGACCCATCTACAAAACGCTTTACAGCAGGAATTCCCGCTTGAATTTGAACATTTTTTAAAGAGCTTGAGCAGTGAGGACGGGGTTGAAAATGATCCCTTGCCGATGAAAACCGGTGCTGACGGCCGGCAAATGATCAAAATTCCGGCCGGTCCATTTGCGGCCGGCAGCCCACCAAGTGAAATCACCCTCGATGAATTTTGGATCGACCAGCAGCCGGTCAGCAACCAGGCTTACAAGCGTTTCCTGGATGCTCACCCTACCTACCCGGTTCCAGACAGAGAAGAAGCGTGGGCGCAACCGTTTAATTGGGATCGTCAAACGCGCTTGTTCCCGGCCGGGCACGAACGACTACCGGTTAACCTGATTAGCTTAAAAGATGCCCAGGCGTATGCTGCCTGGGCCGGAAAGCGCCTTCCCACCGAATGGGAGTGGGAAAAAGCGGCCCGGGGGGTTGACGGCCGCGATTATCCGTGGGGGCGGTGGCAGCCCAATGCGGCTAACACCAGCGAACTCTCGGCCGGCCGGCCGCTGACCATTGGACAATTTTCCCCACTTGGCGACAGCCCGTATGGTGGCGTTGATTTTTGCGGAAATGTGTGGGAATGGACCGACTCAACCATGGATAATGATCCCCATAAAATTGTCATTCGCGGTGGATCATGGTTAAGCCCAGCTGATCAGGCATACTGCTGGTATCGCAACTGGTTCAAACCGTTTCGAGGCAGTCACGTCATCGGGTTTCGATGCGCGATTTGAGACGAGAGACGAGAGACGAGAGACGAGAGACGAGGCGACTTGACATAAAATTGAAAAGAAATTAAACTTTTTAAGAATCGTAAATCGTAAATCGTAAATCGTAAATCGTAAATCGTAAATCGTAAATCGTAAATCGTAAATCGTAAATCGTAAATCGTAAATCGTAAATCGTAAATCGTAAATCCCCAGGTACTTCTTTCCCAATAAATTCACGCCTAATAGTACTAATTAGCCCCTGACTTCACGCCTATAAACACATACGATTTG
>JASJCR010000117.1 GCA_030065875.1 Ardenticatenaceae bacterium
CGGCTCGGCGGTGATGCGGTGCACTTTACCCCCGCCTCCAGCGGTTTAAAAATCCTCGACCATCGGACCGGGGTCACCCGGCTGGCCAACACGGCCGACTTTGTCGAATACGTTAAAATCGCCGACCAGCTCGAACACATCGCCTACCCCTCCACCGCTTTTTCCACCAACGACGATATCGAACCCCAGGTGTCTGACATCTGGCGGCTCTATCTCTGCCTGACCCACTCCAAAAAACCGGTCGTGTCCGGGGCGTTTACCGAACACGGCGTGCCGCCAATGGCCCGCCTGATGCAGCTGTTTCGTCAAAGCAAACAAGCGTTAATCGACAAACCCCTGTCGATCTTTACCATTACCGCAACCGGCAACTTCCGCTACAGCGAAGATTCGTGCCAGAATTTGCTCGACTGCGTGGCGTGGGGCATTCCGGTTGAAATTGTGCCGGTCACCCTGATGGGGCTGATCGCCCCCGTGACCCTGGTGGGCGCAGCAGTTTTTCACACGGTTGACGTGCTGGCCGGCATCACCATGGCCCAAATTATCCGGCCGGGGGCACCGGTGCTGTTTGGCGGTGCCCCGGCCGCCTTTCACATGAAAGAGGCAACTTCCCCCATGCTGGGGATAGACGCCCTGCGTCTGGATCTGGCCTATGTCGAAATTGCCAAATACCTCAATTTACCGACCCAGTCGTACATGGCCCTGAGCGACAGCAAAATTTTAGACGCCCAGGCCGGAGCGGAAACGTTTGGCAGTGGCATCCTGGCTGCGCTGGCCAGGGTTAACTCGGTCGCCGGGCCGGGGATGCTCGATTTTGTGATGGTGTTTAGCCTGCCCAAGCTGGTCATGGACAATGAGTTGTGCGGCCAGGCGCTGCACCTGGTCAAAGAGATGACCGTTGCTGAGGATTTGCCGGTCGACCACCTGATTGATGAGCTGCTGGCCGAGCAGCATTTGATCACGGCCGAACACACCCTAAAGCATTGGAAGTCCGAGCTGTTTTTGCCTCACTCGGTTATCGATCGAGCCAATCGCGAAAATTGGGAAAATCGCGGCCGCCAAACCCTTGAAGAACGGGCCAGGGAAGCCGTTGAAGGGTATTTGCGCACGTATCGACCGGTGGACACCGATCCGGCCGTCGACGAGGCGATGCGTCAGCTGATCAGAGATGGGTTGAAGGACAAGAGCCGGAAGCTTCCAACGGTTCCCTCCCATCGCGCCGACCCTCAACCAGCAGCAAAACCCAGCCGTCGGCAGCGGCGACACCGCCGGAGGGTAAAGTAGCAGCCCCAGATCACAAAAGTTTTGAAAACTTTTGTGATCATCAAGGGATGGCACTCTGTCCATTTTGTTGAGTCCACACTGTCTCACTTTGTTATTTAATTGTTATGTAAACTCATCCGACCCCCTGGAGATAGCGATGATTGGGGTGCCCCGATAAGCGGCCGCAAAAAGTCATCGACAATTTTGACCCACTCCGCCTCAAAGCCATGGCCCATCGCCCAGTGACCATACTCAATTTCCACGTATTTTTTTTCGCCCCCCAGCCGATCATAATTCCCACGCGTAACGGCCGGATCAACCATCCGATCGAGCGTTTGATTAATGACCAGAACCGGAAGCGTATTCTTCTCGAGGGGAATAACCGGTGCAGTGTTAAATGTGCTGGCCAGATAGCGCAGAGTAATCCAGCGAATCGGGTAGGGATCGCGCCTGTACAGCGGGTAGAAATCTTTGTTTCGCTCATCGACCATTTTGTCAAATTTACCCAGCATCATGTAAGGTAAGCGTAGGCCTGGGGCAAGTGCAGCCAGCAGACGGGTTGTTTTGGCGGATAGCGCGGCAATGCCGGGCACGCCGGCTAACGGCGCAAATTTTGATACGGCCAGCGTATTCTGTGGATCCCCAAAGTCGTAGAGGTTGTGACAAATGATGGCCTGTACCGGCGCCCCGGCCGCGGCCGCTTTGTAGGTTAACGCGCCACCCAAACTCGCCCCGGCCATAAACAAAGGGCCGGCGTACTTTTCTTTGGCCCAGACTGCCGCATCAACAATATTTGTTACAAACTGCCCCATCTCAAAATCGCTCCGGCTGCCTCCTGAAAGCCCCTGACCGCGCTGGTCGGGCAGCAAAACGGTATAGCCGGCCCCGTGCAGAAATTGCCCGAAAAACCTTTTATGCGCATTACGAGAACAAGCAGCAGCTGCTGTGGGTCAGCCTGGCGGCACACTTTCAGAAGCTGGAGGCCACCACAGGGGATTTAAACCCAGACACCTTGCTGATGAATCAGAAGCCGCTGAGCTATACGATATTCAAACACGTTGAGGAATATCAATTATTCTATTCGAGTATGCTGATCGATGGTGAGGATTCGGGCTTTATCTTTCAGTTTTTGGACTACCTGGCCCGTCAGTCGTATGCTAAACACCAGCCTTTGCGCGACGCGGCCCCCATGCTCTCAGTACCGCCGGAAATGATCGCCAATTTTCTCTCCGGCGCGCTCCTCGGCACCCTGCGCTGGTGGCTCACATCCGGTTTGCAGGAAACACCCGAACAAATGGCTTATCGCTTTAGCCAACTCGCCGCACCAGGCGTCTTGCAGTCGATGGGTCTTGACTGAATGCAGCGTGTCCCGATTCAGTAAAGCTCTTTAAGCGCCTCGCGTGAATAGTCGGCCAGCTCATCCAGCCGGCTGTCGCGCACTTTGAGGACCCACTCCGGATCCTGCAGCAGCGCCCGGCCGACGGCCACCAGGTCAAATTCCCCGTTCTCCAGCCGTTCGAGTAAATTTATCAGCGTGTCGGGGGCAAAACCGGCCGTTTCAACCATGCCGCGCCGCGCTTCATCGACAAAACCGGTGTTTAACCCCACACTGCCGACCGTAATTGTTGGTTTTCCGGTGAGCCTTTTGGTCCAGCCGGCCAGATTTAACGTTGATCCCTCAAATTCCGGCTCCCAAAAGCGACGGGTACTGCAGTGAAAGACATCGACACCGGCTTCGACCAGGGGTATCAGGAAGCGTTCCAGCGCGGCCGGATCAGCGGCCAGCTTGACCTCGTAATCCTGCAGCTTCCACTGCGAGTAGCGCAGCACAATCGGGAAATCCGGCCCGACTCGAGCCCGCACCGCAGCGACGAGCTCAGCCCCGAAAGTGGTTCGACTTACGGCATCCCCGCCATATCGATCGGTCCGTAAATTAGTCCCCTCCCAGAAAAATTGATCGATCAGGTAGCCGTGCGCTCCGTGTAATTCGACCCCATCAAATTCGATCCGCTGAGCATCGGCCGCTCCCTGGGCAAATGCCTCTATGACGTCGTCGATATCACGTTGGGTCATCGCTTTCCCGCGCGGCCGGTCCGGTTTGATCACCCCAGAGGGACTGTAGGCCGGCACGGCCGGGTCCGGCTCCTGCCCTTCCTTGCGCACCGCCCCGACATGCCACAGCTGCGGCATAATTTTGCCGCCGGCGGCGTGCACCGCCGCAGCCACCTTCTCCCATCCGGCCAGCGACTCTTCACCATAAAAGTAGGGCACGTTGGGATAGCCGCTGGCGGCCGGATGACCCACACAAGTTCCTTCGGTGACGATCAGACCGACATCATTGGCCGCCCGCCGCGCATAATAGGCGACATTGCCCTCGTTCGGCACGTTGCCGGGGGAAAATGAGCGGGTCATCGGGGCCATGACGATGCGGTTTTTTAACTGTAAATTGCCTAAAGAAAAAGGTTGGAATAAAGAGGAAGTGTTCATGAAATACGATAGTCGATTTACGAAATACGATTTTTGATTTACGATTTACGAATACACCTTCGTGTAACTCAATCAATACACAAATAAACTAATATACCAATAACTAATAACCAATAACCATGACCTCACTCTACTCCCCCTCCCCCATTTTCGTCAGCTGTTGATGAATTTCCTGGAGCTGGGTCGCGGCAATGCCCATGGTAAAACGAGAGGGGTTCCACTCAAGATCCATTTTCTCATATAGTCCGCGTAAAATGTGCTGGGCCACCTCAAGATCGTTGACCATTTCGTCACGGCGGGCCAAATATCCTTCCAGGCGGCCGATATCGCGAACATCAAGGCGATAAAGAGGCATTTCTAACACCGCTTCGGAGACGATCACCGGTGCGCCGCGTGTGCGGGTAGATCGTCTCACCTGATCGAGATTGATGTCAGTTTGGTCAAATACAACGACGGTTCCGGCCGCCAAATCCCCCAATCTTCTAAATTGGGGATTTATAAACATCGTTACCAAACCCACCCCGTAGCTAATCGGCAAAAAGTCGACGGTACGCAGCAGATTGCGAATGACGATTGAACCCGCCCCGGCCGGCAGTCCGTTGAGGCTGATGGTGCGCAGCCCGATTTGTTTCTTGCCCGGCGTTTGCCCGTTCCATGTGATCTCAAAAAAGATAAAGTATCCCCAGTTAATGGCAAAAACAACCACAAATATAACGGCGATGAAAATGCCGCCAATTGGTGATTCCCCTTCCAGCAACGTTTCAATGCTGCCGATAATTAAAAAAATCGAACCGAGCACGATGATTGCCTGGGTGATACCGAGGATCAAATAATCAATGGCCGCAGCCATAAAGCGCGAGCCAATCCCGGCAATTTCATAATCAAAACCGACGTTTTCCGGTGTGTCGATGTTTAAAAATTCTTCCATCATAATAAAATCAGCCGCGGATTACACAGATTTTTCCCCCTGTAATTTCTTCGCCACAGTAAAATTATTTTTGTCTTCCCGGCCGGAACGAAAAAGGTACGTGTACAAAATAATGCCGGTCGTTAATCCGACCCCAAATTTAACCGGCCAGGGAATCCCCTCTGCCGGGGATATAAACCCTTCGATGAGCCCGGCTATCACCAGCAGCGGTACACAGCCGATAATTAGCACCACCGCCTCCTGGGCCGCCCGCTGAACAGATATGCGCCGGCTCAGGAGCCCCGGCCGGAGCATCGCCCAGCCAATCCTTAGCCCGGCCGCTCCGGCGATAAATATAACTGTTAACTCAATAACCCCGTGGCTAATCATAAACGTCAATAAACCAAAGCCAATGCCGTAATGGTAGGTTAAACCGAGAATACCACCAATCACAACGCCATTGAAGACCATCACATAAAATGTTAGCAGTCCGGCCAGGATGCCACCGGCAAAAGCTAAAAATGAGACTCGAATGTTATTGGTCATGATAAAAGAGGAGGCATACGGCCGGTCAGATACCGGGATATTTGTCCACAGTTCCTGGTCCTCAATTTGCGGGATCATTTGCTGAACGTTGGCCGGAAGGGCGAAACGGGCTTGATCCGGATCTACAAAGGTCAAAGTGCCGATGAGCACCCCCGGAATCATAAAAAGCAGCATCGCGACCCAGAAAAAAGATGCGGAACGGCGAAACGTCTGGGGAAATGTATGGGTCACATACCGCAAGATTTTGCGGCCGGTTAACGGTTCCTGCCGATAGATCAGCGCGTGGCTGCGGGCCACGATCTGGTTTAAATAGCGGGTAATCGGATGACGAGGAAAATCTCGCTGGGCCAACGCCAAATCGGATGATGCCGACCGGTATAATTCTCCCAGACGGCGAGCATCTTCAGGCGTCATAGTTTGCAGCTGTGAATTCGCTTTTTTGATCAGCTCTTCCAGCAAGCGCCAATCAGCTTCTTTTTGTCGGATCAATCGATCTGGAGTCATCTTATTAAATTCGCTCCCGGCTTTTTAATTGTAAATAGCGATTTATGACGGCGATCGAGAGTTGATCGGCCGGCACATCAAGAGTCAATACACCCCGCTGCTTTAAACGTTCCAGGGCAATCTGGCGAGCATCGAGCAGCTGCTGCGCCGCCACCTGTCGATAAACCTCAACTAAATCATCCGGCCGCTGCTCAGCGGTCTGGCGAATATCTGGGTCGCTGATCGTCACCACCAGAGGCAAACTCTTTTTGGCGATGAGTGAAACTTGGGCCAGCAGCGTGTCAATCGCCAGTTGACCGGTCAGGTCGGTAAAAATAATGACCAGCGAGCGCTTGCGCTGCTTAACGGCCAGATAGCTAAACGCCTGTTGATAATTTGGCTCGATCGGCTGCGCTTTCACTGCGTAAAGGAGCTCCAGCATACGATAAAATTGCCCGCGACCGCGCTTTGGAGCCAGATAGCTGTCAACCCGGTCCGCAAAAGTTAACATGCCAACTCGATCTCCCACCCCGGAGGCCACATAACTTAAAAACAGCGTGGCGTTGATGACATAGTCGAGTTTAGCCATTTCCCCGACCGGGCTTTGCATCATGCGGCCGATGTCGACCATGGCCACAATATTTTGACTCCGTTCCGTTTGATACTGCATGGTAATCGGCCGCTGCCGGCGGGCGGTGGCCTTCCAGTTAATACGTCGATATTCATCATCCGGCAGATATTCGCGGAGCCGCTCAAATTCGGTGCCTTCACCCAGCAGGCGCGTGTGGCGCAGCCCCAGCTCCTGCAGTCGATTTTGACGCAGCAGCAAATCATAGCGGCGAACCTCCACCAAATTGGGATACACTTTTACCCCGCTCTTCGCCTCTTTTTTCCCAAAACGGCGAACCAATCCCAGCGGCCCCGTCCAGCGCAGTGAGACATCCCCAAACGCATAATCACCTCGCTGTGGTGGTCTGACTTGATACACGGCCGTCCACGTCTCCCGCGCCCCAATTTCACCCTGATGAAGCAGCTGATCGGTCACAAAGGGGAGCGGTGGCTCGTCCCGGATAGTAAATTCAATTGCGCGCGGCCGTCGATTGGTAACGGTGAGGGTCACCGAATTGTCCACACCCAAATTTAATTTGCTGTCGTGCTGGCGGGAAACTCGGAACAGGTCAACAGGTCCGGACAGCCGCCAATCCCACCAGAATGCAGCCACCACAAGCAGGGCGTATCCCCAACCCACCCATTCCAGTCCAGGGGTGATGGTTCCGGCCGCGATAAGAGGCAGGGCTACAAGAAAAACAACGAGTCCTCGGATGGTTAGCTGCATATGGTTTTAGACTTTTGAAATCTGCAGATTAACCTGATTTAAGTATTTGCGCGAGATTTCAAAAGTCTTTAGGGCTACTTGAGTTTCTTTTCTAGACTTTTGAAACCTGTTCTTGAATATTCCTGAAATTCCACCGGAGGTTTCAAAAGTCTTTAGCAAGAATTCAATAGTCTGCGTCACCGCGGCACCTCAACCGAACCCAACAGGCGAGCGATGACCGCATCCGCGTCGAGCCCTTCAATTTCCGCTTCCGGTTTCAGAATGACTCGATGACGAAAGACGTGAGGCACGATGTATTTGACATCATCGGGAGTTACATAGCTGCGGCCGGCCAGGGCGGCCGCTGTTTTGGACGCCAGCAGCACGTGGGTTGCCGCGCGCGTACTCGCACCCAACATCAAATCGGCTGATCGACGGCTGACGGCCGTAATCTGGCCAATATAGCGCATAATCCCAGCTTCTACCTGTATCGCCTGGATCGCTTCCTGCACTGACGCAACGGTCTCCGGATTTAAAATCGCCTGCAGGCCGCTCTGGCTCAGCTCGTGGGCGGAAAACCCTTCGTGATAGCGACGCAGCACCTCAATTTCCGTGTCTAAATCGCTGTACGGCACCAGCACCTTAAACAAAAAACGGTCGAGCTGGGCCTCGGGCAGCGGATAAGTCCCTTCGTATTCAATCGGGTTTTGGGTGGCAATGACCATAAACGGCCGGTCGAGGACAAAGCGCTGGCCGTCGAGGTTAATTTGCCGTTCCTCCATCGCCTCGAGCAGCGCCGCCTGCGTTTTTGCCGGTGCCCGGTTGATTTCATCCGCCAGGCAAATTTGGGTGAAAATTGGCCCCTTCAGCAAATTAAATTTGCCGGTTGATAGGTCAAACACGCTGGTTCCCAAAATATCGGACGGCATCAAGTCCGGGGTAAATTGAATCCGCGAAAAAGAGGCATCAACGAGATGAGACACGGTTTTGGCCATCAATGTCTTGGCGGTGCCCGGCACCCCTTCTAACAAAACGTGGCCGCCGGTTAACAGGGCGATCATCAGCAGCTCAAACGGCTCCTGCAAGCCAACCAGCACTTTGTCAGCCTCACCCCGAACTCGAGCAAATAAGGATTGGATGTCGTTTTTAATCATAAATTAGGTGTTGGTGATTGGTTATTGATATATTAGTTTATTTGTGTATTGATTTAAGTGATTTACAGAAACTTCTCAAAAATATACTATCCGCAGACCCCGTAGGGGTGAACCATAGGTTCGCAGATTAGAGAGAGAAATCTGTAAAAATCCGTGTTAATCCGTGGCTTTTTTTTTAACAATTCTTTTTGTAAACTACTTAGTTACACTAAGGTTCATTCGGAAATCGTATTTCGTAAATCTCACGTCCTTCTTCCCGGATTCTCATATTCATCCACCTTTTGAGCCGCTTCGATCAGCTCTTTTTCATTCATTTTACGAATGCGCAGCTGATTGAGAAGCTGGGCCAGTTCCTGGGGGTCGATTTGAGGAGCATATGCCGCCACATCAGCCGCGTAAGCTTCATCGCCCAGCTGGGGGTCCAGGCGATAGCGCCGCCCTAAAATTCGCTTAAGCCGGTGATAATAATGGGTTTGCAGCTCATCCTGCCGGCCGATGCGGCGGGTTAAATCGGCAATGGCCTGGACGTATTCCACCGCCCGGCGGCGACGAATCTCTTCACGCGGGGGTTCAGCCCGGCCGAGCCGGCGACCGGACAGCGCCAGAAAAACAAAAATGACCAGCAAGCCAAAGAGAAGAGAACGGCCGGGAGCGGTAAAGCGCAACCAGTCGGCCGGTCCCGACAGCCGTTCCTGATCAAAAGGATCCAACCGGAGCCCGTGATGCCACTCGTTAAACCAGACGGTGGCTCCAGGATCGATTAGACCGATGATGTTGAGCGTGACCTGGCGGTTATTTTCCTCCAAAAGCCCTTGATTGGTAAAAATTTGGGGTCGGGAAACAAAAATATAGCGGCCGCGTCCCGCTTCCTGGGTTATCAGCCACCCGCCACTCCCGTCCCGGGCATGAATGACCATGTCGCGCTGATCGGTAACCATCACCGGATTAAATAGAGCAGAATCATCATTTTGCTCGATAATCGGTTCCGTCATGAGCGGAAGTTCAACTGCTTCGTCGGCAGCTTCTTCGCTGACCAGGAAATTGGGCTGCAAAGTCAAATTGAAGTTGGTTAAATACTCTGCGGTAACGGCCGCCTGGCCGCTGACAATCATCGTGCCGCCATCGTTGACCCAGCGATTGAGGACCTCGTGTTCAGACGCGGTCACCCGGTCAATCGGCTCCAGCATAAAAATCACGTCGGTACCGGCCGGCACCGCGAATTCGGTCAGCACATCCGAGGTTACCACCTCGTACTCCATCTCAGCCAGCCAGCTGGCCAACGCCGAAGCCCCCTGATCGGCATCTGAGGTGGTGCTTAAGGGGATTTCATTCTGCTGGGCTGCCTGCAGCCGTTCGATCAGCAAGACCGTGGCAAAAGTCAGCAAAATAAGCAGGGCGATCGTGCGATCGCTCAGTTTTGGTCTCATGCGCGCCGCTCCTGCTTCTCCAGTTCGACCACCTGCTGACGATACCGTTCAAAGGTTTGGCGATCAATGGGCCAAAAACCGTACCAAACCCGATCAAATATTTCCACGACATCGCGCAAGATCGCCGCCAGGGCGGGCTGATCAGCAACCGCTCGCACCACTTCGCGATTGGTCAGCGAACGATCAAAACGAATGACGTTTTTTTCATCGAGGGAGAGCAGCGTGGATAAATAAAGATAGCGCACGGCGGTACGATAATCGCCGTCACCGGCCACGGTATCCGCTCGATTGAGGGCTTGTTTGGCGGTCAGCGGCTCCTCAGCCGCAGCAAAACCGTCTTCCAAAGCGGTTTCACTGGCCAAACCGGCGGTCGCCCGCAGCAGCAGGATCACAATCACAAATAAAATGATGCCAGCGGCAGCGATCGTCAAAATGCGCACCAATCCGCCGGTTGCTCCGCCGGCCGGTGATTGGCTTACCTCTTCAGCTTCGGGAAAGAGAGAGCGAAGCCACTCTAACCACGCTTCCCAGGGAGTGCTCTGCCCTAAATCACTATATCGCTCATCCGCCAGCACCGCCTCAAGCGTCTGCTGAGCATCTTCGAGCACGGCCGGATCGGCAAAGGGAGAATCCGGCCAGCGAGAGCGAGCTTCCAGAAGAGCGGTCATGTACGCCACAATCGCCTCCGCCTCAAACGGGTCAGCTTCGAGCAGCTGCACCACCGTTTCGGTTGACAAAGAAACGCGACGGCCGTCGGTCAGCTCCACAAACTCAATTTCCGTCCACCGACTTAAAAATAAATCTCTGACCTCGTCTGTAACGCCCCCACCCATCATAGAAGATCGGGTTTCGTCAACCAGCTGCCAGAACGCTTCTTCCTTCACTCCGACTTCTAATGGCTCGCTTTCTTGACCGGCAGCCCCGCTCAGCCCAAACGGCAGCATGACAAACAAAATAGCCATGACCACCGTCAAAACCCACGGTCGCCAACGGCCGTGGAGATCTTTATTGATCCTTTTCAACATGGGGCAAGGTTGCCAATCTCGAGCAGCCAGCGTCGACTATAAACCTAAAAAGGCGAGACCAAGGGCCGCAAAAACTCCAAAAAGGACGGCATATAGGGCGACAAAGACCAGGGTGCTCAAGAAAAAATTGAGCCAATCCTCACCCGCCACCTGCAGCCCGGTTTTGCCCGGGAGCTGCATTTGCAGCAGAGTGGCCGGGGTTGCCTTTTGATCAGCTTCAGCCGCATCGACCGCCAAATCAAACCCCTCGGTGCGAATGCGCAGGTCAAAATACATCAGGATAAAGGCAATGGTTGAAAAAGGGATCACCACGGTGTTCAAAATTGAAGTCACAACCAGCTGAACGGAGGAAACCGCCATCTGCTCCGAAACGGAAGGGAAAGTGGGCAGCATCGCCTGTCCACCCAAACCAATTAAGGCGGATGGTCCGGCCGAGATAACCGAGGTCAAAACGGTCACCAACAGAAAGAAGCCGATAACCCACCAATATCGCCGTCGAATCAGGGACCACGCGCGGGTGATCGACTCCCAGGCCGGGCGCTCTTCTAAAATTAAAATCGGTATTCCAATTGTCCCTACAACCGAAAAAGCCAGCAGCATGCCCGGCCCGGTAAACCATCCCACACAGGGAATAATAATCCAGATCACAAAAGCAATACCCAAAAGGAAGGCGATGCCCATGTAACCAAGCAGATGGCCAAAACGGGGCAGGACCGCCTGAAACGCTTCCATCACCCCCAGCTTTTCACCAAGATAGGCGCTGCCGATCGCTTTTGACAGCGCGGCCGAAGTCAGCAAAGACATGGCCAGGGTGACCAAAAACCCGATAATCGCTCCGGCGGCAGCCGCGATGAAGAGGCCCGGATTGTTAAAAATCTCGTCAGGTGTCCCGGTTACAAGCTGGGAATTGGCAGATACGGAAAAAAACTGTACCGCCAACTGAAAGAAAAAACTGATAATTTGCAGGACGGCGGTGATACCCACCAGTACCCAAAAATGAGAGCGAAAAACTCGAAATGCCCGGTCCAGCAGCTGTCCCATGGTCATCGGCTCAAGCCGCATACTTCCATCAAGCATATATGTGTCTCCTTTTTGTTGAAGAAAAACAGGTTGTCTCAGATTGAAGCCCGCAGGCGACAGCCTGAATCGCACCCGTAAAAATCATTGTATAAAATGAATGGTGTTGCGCGGGTGCAGACGGATTGATCATCAAAGACAAAGCCCATTTGAGAATTGCATAAGCTGGTCATTCATACAAGAATTAAAGTTTAACCGATGTTGCAGGGATTGGGAAGAAGGAAAAGATGAGGAGAATAGTACGATTGGTTCGATAGGTTCGATTGGTTCGATTGACGAAATACACTAATATACCAATAACCAATACACCAATAACCAATTTTTAGAAAACCATGATTGAACAAACCTCTTTTCGTGTTGTTAGCGGTGAAGATTACATTGAAAGTTTACGCGGCCGCGAGTTGACCGTCTACCTCTTTGGCGAGCGGATTGACAACATCGTCGATCACCCCATGATCCGGCCGTCGATCAACGCCGTGGCCGCGACCTACGATCTGGCGCAGGAGCAGCCGGAGCTGGCCACCGAAATTTCCCCGCTGACCGGGGAAAGAGTCAATCGATTTTTACATGTGGCCACCACGGCCGAACACCTCGTCAATCAGAACAAAATGCAGCGGCGGCTGGGGCAGCTAACCGGCACCTGCTTCCAGCGCTGTGTGGGCATGGATGCGCTAAATGCTCTACATTCCGTTACCTATGAAATTGACGAGAAGTACGGCACGCCGTATCACGACCGTCTGCTCTCTTTTTTAACGACGATGCAGCGTCAAAACACCGTTATTGGGGGGGCGATGACCGACGTCAAGGGAGACCGCAGCCTGCCTCCCCATCAGCAGGCTGACCCCGACCTATACGTTCACGTCACCCGGCGCACGGCCGAGGGGGTGTATATCACCGGAGCCAAGGCACACCAGACCGGCTGCCTCAACTCGCACTGGCTGATCGTCATGCCTACCCTGCGGCTTGGACCGCACGATCGCGACTGGGCGATCATTGGCGCACTGCCGGTCGACACCCCAGGAATCACCTACATATACGGCCGGCAGTCTTGCGACACGCGCAGCATGGAGGGGGGCGACATTGACATCGGCAACGTCATGTATGGTGGACAGGAAGCGATGGTCATCTTTGACGATGTTTTTATTCCCAACGAATTTATTTTTATGGATGGGGAGGTCGAATTTGCGGCCATGCTTGTACAGCGCTTCACCTGTTATCACCGGCGCTCATACGTCTGCAAAAGCGGGGTTGGCGACGTGCTGATCGGCGCGGCCGCCACGGTGGCCGAGTACAACGGGGTGGAAAACGCCTCCCACATCAAAAACAAGCTGGTGGAGATGACCCACCTCAACGAAACGATTTACGCCACCGGAATCGCCGCCTCCCATCAGGCCCAGGAAACAAAATCTGGGGCGGTTTTGGCCGACGACATGCTGGCCAACGTCTGTAAACATCACGTGACCAAGCTGCCTTACGAAATCGGCCGGCTGGCCCAGGATTTGGCCGGGGGGCTGGTGGCCACCATGCCTTCCGAGCAGGATTATCGCCACCCAGAGATCGGTCCCCTGCTGGAAAAATATCTCAAAGGAAGGGCCGATATCCCCACGGAATATCGGATGCGCATCCTGCGCCTCATCGAAAACATGACCCTCGGCCGTAATGCGGTCGGTTACCTGACCGAATCGATGCACGGGGCCGGCTCCCCAGAAGCCCAGCGCATCCAAATTCGGCGGCTGATGGAAATTGAGTTTAAAAAAGAGCTGGCCAAAATGCTAGCCGGGATCAATAGCTAATTGCTAATTGCTAATTGCTAAAATGATTTTGGTTCATGGTTTTTTCGTAAATCGTCAATCCAAAATCTTCAATCACTCAATCTCGTAATTCGTATCTCGTAATTCGTATTTCTAAGAGGTTTTTATGCTTTCCAACTTTCAAGACAAGGTCGCCGTGATCACCGGCGGCGCCAGCGGTATCGGTCTGGCGGTGGCCCAAAATTGTGCCGCGGCCGGAATGAAACTGGTCCTGGCTGATATCGAGGAGGCCAATCTGGATCGGGTTACGGTCGACTTTGAGCGCGATGGCGTCGAGGTGCTGCCGCTGGTCATCGATGTTTCAAACTATGACGCGGTTGAAGCGATGGCCCGGCAAACGATCGAGCGCTTTGGCAAAGTACATTTCCTATTTAACAATGCCGGGGTCAGCGGTGGTTCATCGGTGTGGGAAACGACCCTAAACGATTGGGATTGGGTGATGGGGGTTAACGTGATGGGGGTTGTGTACGGCATCAAGGCGTTTACGCCCATCATGCTCGAACAGGGAGAAGAAGGGCATATCGTCAATACCGCCTCCATTGCCGGATTAATTGCCGGGCCAAGCATGGGCGCCTATCGGGTCTCCAAGCACGCCGTCGTGGCCCTGACGGAAACTTTGTATTTGGAGCTCGAGCAAATCGGGGCCAAGGTCGGGGCATCGGTTTTGTGCCCGGCTTGGGTCAAAACGCAGATTTTTACTTCTGACCGCAACCGGCCGTCGGGTCTCCAAAACGACGGCTCAAACGACCCAACCGATCCAAAAGTCCAGGCTCAGCTGGCCGAGGCCGGCCGCTCAGTTCAGGAAGACGGCATCCCCCCTTCCGTTGTGGCCGATCACGTGATGGATGCGGTGCAAAACAATCGCTTTTACATTTTGACCCACCCCAATTTTAACGGGGCGGTGGCTTACCGCATGAAAGATATTTTGGAGGGGAATAATCCTAGAAACCTATTTTCGATTTAAGAAATACGAATTACGAAATACGAGGTACGAAATACGAAAGGTTGGTCTTCGGTGAATTTTGGTCTGCCTCCGTTAGCCTGGCTATTGATATCGATTTACCTTAACCCTGAATTTTCTCACTCAACTCTTCCACTATATTCCTTGCATTTCGTATTTCGTATTTCGTACCTCGTATTTCGTATTTCGTATTTCGTATTTCAAAAATCGTATCTCACTCCCGTCAGCTCCTCCGACACCGCCCACAGCCTTTTGGCTACCGCTTCGTCTTTGGAGAGCTCGTTGGAATCCACTTTTACCGGATCACCTTTTGATTCCTGCCTTCCGTTAGGACCATAATAATCTCCACCCTGAACGTGAGGATCGGTGGCGGCCCGAAGCTGTGGCAAGGCTCCCTTGGCGGCCGGCTGGGCCAGCAAAAAATTAGTGACCTTCATCGCCTGCCGGGCCAGCCAGCTGCCGGCCTTGGTTTGCAGATTGGTCGCCGCATAGCCCGGATGGGCGGCCGTGCTAATCGTTTGTTTCCCGGCCTGGGTCAGACGCCGGTTCAGCTCATAGGCGAAGAGCAGGTTGGCCACTTTTGACCGGCCGTACGCCCCCCACGGTTCATAACCTTCTTCCCAGTTGAGGTTGTCAAAATCCATCGTGCCGCTGCGATGCAGGCCGCTGGACACAGTGATGACTCGGCTGCCCGAAGTCACCTCCAGCAAATCGAGCAGGCGGCCGGTCAGGGCAAAATGACCAAAATGATTGATGCCCAACTGCATCTCAAACCCATCAGCGGTTTTTTGATACGGTAAGGCCATCACCCCGGCATTGTTAATGAGCAGATCGAGCCGTTTGTACCGCTCGCGAAATGATTCAGCGAACGCCTTCACGGAGCTGAGACCGGCCAAATCGAGATCCATGACCAAAACTTTGCTGTCCGGATGGGCCCGCTGAATGTTGTTTTGCGCCTGTCGACCGCTATCCGGCCGGCGCACCGCCAGAATGACCTCGGCACCCTTACCCGCCAACACCTTGGCTGTTTCGTATCCCAAACCGCTGTTTGCCCCGGTCACAACCGCCACCCGGCCGGTTTGATCCGGTATATCCGCCGCCGTCCATTTTTCCGCTGTCATCCGATACTCCTCGGTGAAAATTTAATCTATTGACCATCGACTATTGATTATTGACCATTGATTATTGGTTATTGGTATATTCGTCAATCGAACCAATCGTAAATCGAAAATCGATAATCGTAAATCAACTCTTTCGTATCTCGTATTTCGTCGTTCGTATTTCACTCCACCACTACTTTCTCCACCTCATAAGCCAAAGGTAGCCGAAAGTAAAATACCGATCCGATTCCTGGCTCGCTGACAGCGGAAATCTCCCCGTGATGGGCGTGAATGATCGCCTGAACCAGCGGCAGCCCCAACCCCAATCCGTCCACTCCCCGCCGGACCCGGTCACTACACTGGCTAAACGGCTCCCAAATGCTAGCCATCCTTTCCGGGGGGATGCCTACACCGTTATCCTTCACTTTGACCACGAGATAATCGTCCTCAATGGTGGATTTGATCACGATTTCGCCCCCGGCCGGCGTAAATTTAACGGCGTTGTGCACCAGGTGATGCATCACGTCCTGCATACGCTGGGCATCGATTCGTAACGGAGGCAGGTTGACGGAGTCATCCCATGTTAAAGTCACTTTTCGCCCGTTGGCCAGCGGCTGAAGAGACGTCAACGAATCCCTGATCACCTGGTAAAAATTCCCCCTCTGAAGATCCAGTTGGGGTTCCTTGGTTACCTGATCGGCAAAACCGATAATCGTTTCGATTAGCCGCCGACCCTGATCTAATTCGCCAGACAGCTGATCGAGCTGGTTTTGAACTTGATCGACCATCTGGTGCGTCAGGAATTTTTGCAGCAGCTCGACCGACATGGCGGCTGAAGCAAACGGAGAACGCAGCTCGTGGGTGATGACATCGATAAAGGCCGCTTTAATTTGGTTGTCTTGAGCGAGCTGCGCCTCACGGCTGGCTACTTCTCGCGCCATTTGCTGGAAAACCCGCCCCAGGGTGCCTAAAGTATCGTCTCGTCTGGCAATTTCATCCAAAGCAGCGGGATCAAACGTTTTGTTTTCGATGGCGATGGCCGCCTTGGTAATGTGAGCCATCTGCCGTAAATATTCAATTTCTCGATCTCGAAACCGCTTTTTTTGGAGACCGGCATTAATTCTCGCCCGCAGAAAAATCGGATCAAACGGCTTGGGCAAATGATCTTCAGCACCCATCTCAATGCATTTGACCACGCTTTCCATCTCTTCAACGGCCGAGATGACAATAACCGGAATATCCTTCAAACGGGGATGACTTTTCAGCTGTGTCAACACCGCAAATCCATCGATTTCCGGCATGACGATGTCGAGCAAAACCAAATCTATCGGCCGACTGCGAATCATCTCCAGCGCCTGACGGCCGTTTGCAGCCGTCGTCACCTGGTGGCCCTGTTTCTTTAATCCCAATTCCAGAATCAGACGATTGGTTTTATCGTCATCCACCACCAAAATATGACCTGCGATTGACTTCATCACGTTCCTATAATTTCTTCGACAGACATCCGGCTTAAAACCGTTTTTGTCAGGTCAAAATAGCGTTCAATCGGCCGCAGTTGATCGGCTGCACCGACTAAATCTCCCTGCTCCGCCAGCTGTTCCGCCTGGCGACCCGCCTGGCTTAACCCCAAGGCGCCAAAACTCTTCCCCAACGACTTGATCGAATGGGCAGCCCGAAACGCTTCAGGCTGGCTTTTTTTACGCAGGGCAATTTTTAACTCCTCGATTAACAGAGGAATATCTTCCAAAAATGAGCTGGTTATGAGATGTAAATTACTTTCGTTTTCTCCAACCGTGCGCAGCAATTTTTTGAGGGTGTCCGGATCAACAACCGTTTCCTCAAACCGATCTTGATCGGCCGCATCGGGTGAATTTTGCCCATTGAATAAATTTAAATTTGACACCGTCTGACCAGATCCTGCGCGCCGTAAAATCGCTGCCAAATCAGTGGTCTCGGCCGGTTTGCCGATCAGGCCATCCATTCCGGCCGCCAGGCAGCGCTCCCGGTTCTTTTCGCCGCTCAGCGCCGAAAAGCCGATGATCAACGGCCGGTATTCGACATGCTCGCGCAGCCAGCGGGTCGCCTCAAGGCCATCCATCTCCGGCATGTCGACATCCATAAAAATCAGGTCAAACGGCGACTGCTTAACCCGTTCAACGACCTCCCGGCCGTTTCCGGCTGTCCGGGCCTCATATCCGAAGCGGGCCAGGCTCATCAACATGAGTTTTTGATTGGTTGAGTTGTCATCGGCGACCAAGATGCGCAGCGGGAACTTTTGACCCATCTCCTGGTCGGCGGCCGCCTCAATTTCCGCCCGATGAGGTTCCGGTTCAACCGGCTGATCGGTTGGGGAAAGGGTAAAGAAAAAGGTGCTTCCCTGATCCGGTTCACTTTCGACACCCACCTCGCCCCCGAGCCGCCTGATAATACGGCCGACAATCGACAAACCCAGGCCGTGCCCCTTGATTTTTGTCTGCGTTTTGACCCGCGAAAACTCGTTAAACAACTTCGCCTGATCCTCTTCGGATAAACCTTCACCGTTATCTTTGATCCAGAAGCGAACCATTCCTTCAGCCGTTTGATCCGCACCCAGCTCCAGACGCGGCGGCCGGCCGCCGTACTTCAGCCCGTTGCTGATGTAGTTGGCCCACACCTCCTCCAGCCAGGGGGCATACCCCAGAGCGGCCGGCCACTGATCCGGTATCTTCAGCTCTGCCTCGTACTCCTCGATAAGATTGGATAAGCGGTCTACTGCGCCCTGCACGACACCGCCCATCGACACCGGTTCAGCGGGGGTTTCTTCCTGGCGCATGCTGGCCAGCAGCAGCAGTTCGTCGATAATGTCGACCATCTGCCGGCTACCGTTCATGCTGATCTGCATAATCCTTTTGAGATCATCGCTAAGGGAGGGGCCAACCATCATCTCTAAAAATTCAAGCCCGCCAATGATTCTGGCCAAGGGGTTTTTTAAATCGTGAGCCACCGTATGGGCAAACGCATCGAGTTCCTGGATGCGCTCCTCTTTTTCACGTTGTAAATCGCGGATTGTCAAATGGGTGTTGACCCTCGCCCAAACTTCTTCCACCTGGATCGGTTTGGTCACATAATCGACCCCTCCGGCCTCAAAGCCGCGAACTTTGTTTTCGATGTTGGCCAGGGCGGTCATAAAAATCACCGGAATCTCTGCCGTTTGCTCGTTGGCTTTGAGGCGACGGCAGGTTTCAAAACCGTCAATACCCGGCATCTGCACGTCGAGCAAAATCAGGTCCGGCTGGGCATAAACCGCGCGCTCCAGCCCGCTCTCACCACTCCGGGCGATAAGAATTTCCAGCCCATACCCTTTTAATGTCTCGATCGCTACTTTTAAATTTGTCACATTGTCATCGACAATGAGAATGCATTTTTTATCTCGCGATTGCATGGTTTACTCATCCTTAAGTGTTTCACCCAAGTTGCTAACTTCCCATGCCAATGATTAAATCCATCGGCAAAAGGGACCGAAACGCGATATCGAAGATTTACAAATAAATACGGATACAAACCGTCTTCCGAAACAAGTCTGTCATCCCCGCGTAGGCGGGGATCCACCGGTAACAATCCAATGGATTCCCGCTTTCGCGGGAATGACGCTGCTATACCGGGGTTTATTTGTCAAAACACAAAATCGCGTTAATTAACCGGATTTATTCGGTCGCGTCAAAAAGCCGCAGCTTGAGTCAAGTGTTAAAAAATAAATAGCCGCAGATAACCCGAATTCGCTCCCTGCACCTTTGGAGCTCTGCAATAATCTGTGGTAATCAGCGTAAATCCGTGGCTTCTTCTTATCATTCTGTCTCGTACTCACTAAATTTCCTGACTGACGAGGGCCAATATCTCTTCATCTTCTAACGCCTCCGCCAGCTCGTAAATTTTCTGCGCAAACGGCCGATATTCTGGGGAAAGCGTTTCCAAATGTTGAGCGCGTTCCTGCAATTTATCCATATTGCCAAAGCGAGCCAGCTCCATCAGAATTTCAAGCTCCTCCTGGGGCGGGAAAACCAAATCCACCGCATGATCGATTTGAACGGGGGTTTCGTCAATTGTGGGAAGTGGATCTTCAAAAATCCAATCTAACTGCAAATGTTTCTGCAGGAGATTTAGCAGGTCATCCACGACAATCGGCTTGGTCAGAAAATCGTTGCACCCGGCCCGGCTGCTCGCTTCTTGATCCAGACCCATCACGCTGGCCGAAACGGCAATAATGGGTATGTTTCTCAAAAATGGATCCCGATGCTGACGAATAGTGGTAACCGCCTCAAACCCGGTCATCACCGGCATGACCAGATCCATGAGGATTAATTCTGGTCGAAATTTGTTAAGCTGTTCAAGCCCTTCCCGGCCGTTGGTGGCCAGAGCGATTTCAAAACCCAGGGGTTCCAGCAAATTGACCAAAACCAGGCGATTTTCCTGCCGGTCGTCGACAATTAATATTCGCCGTTTTGCCCCCTTATAGCCGGAAATGGGGCGAATTTGTTGTGATTTGACCGAATCGACGGCCGCCACCCGTGGGAAATCTACTTCAAACCAGAATTGGCTCCCCTGGCCGGGTTGGCTGCGCGCCTGAATCTTGCCGCCCATCAGCCCCACAATTTTTTGGCTGATGGCCAAACCCAGGCCGGTTCCCTCCGCGCGTAAAGCTGCATCTCCGGCCTGCTCAAACGGCTGAAAGATCGCTTCCAGTTTATCCGGACCAATTCCGATGCCCGTGTCGCGCACCTCAAAGCGCAGCCGCACCATCTTTGAATCAATCTCCTGACCTTCTATCACGGCAACATCAAAGGCGACCGATCCTTCAGAAGTAAATTTGACGGCGTTGCCCAACAAATTGAGCAGCACCTGGCGCAGCCGTTTGGTATCCGCCTTGATTCCCCGAGGTAAATTGCCGTCTAATTCAAAATGAAGCTGGATTTGTTTTTGCCGGGCGGCCATGCGCATCATATCGGCAATACCGCGCAAAAACTCGGGCAGATTTACTTCTTCCGGATGAATTTCCAGGCGGCGGGCTTCGATTTTGGCCAGATCGAGCACGTCATTGATCAGCGTCAACAGGTGTTGACCGCTGTTGTAAATCGTATGCACCCCTTCGCGCTGCCGCTTGGTCAGAGAATTTTCCCGCTGCAAGATCTGAGCGTACCCCAAAATCCCGTTTAGCGGGGTGCGCAGTTCGTGGCTCATGCTGGCCAAAAATTCGCTTTTGGCCTGGTTGGCGACTTCCGCACGATCTTTGGCCAGCGCCAGTTCCTGGGTACGCAGCGTCACCTGTTCTTCAAGTTGTCGGTTGCGGACCCGAACCGCTCCCACGCGCCAGGTAATAAAACCGACAACGACAAAAATGCCGCCAACCACAGCCGCGGTTCTGGCCCACCAGGTTTGATACCAGTGAGGCAGCACTTTAACAGATAGGGCGGCCTGGTTGGTGCTCCAAACACCGTCGCTGTTTGTCCCCTCGACCCGCAGGGTGTAGTTGCCGGGTGGCAAGCTGGTGTAGGTGGCAAAACGACGGTCGCTGCCTACCTCATTCCACGTTTCTTCAAACGGCTCGAGTATATAGCGATAGCGGTTACTCTCCGGGGCGGCGTAGCTCAGGGCGGCAAAATCAAAAGACACAATATCGTCGTTCGGTCCCAGGGTGATGGCGTCTGTTTTCCACAGCGGCCGGTTCAGAAACCCATCCGATGTTGGTAAAACCGGTTCATTAAATAACCTCATCTCGGTCAGAACGATCGGTGGATTATATAAATTTTGATCAAGATCGTCTGGATTTAATTCCGTCAACCCGCTGATGGTGCCAAAGTACAGCCGCCCATCCCGGCCGGCCCAGGCCGAATCTTCGACAAACTCCTCACTCTGCAGCCCGTTTTGTTCCTTTAGGGTTTGGATAATTTCCCCAGTTTGCGGGTCAAATTTGACCAGACCGTGTTTGGTGCTCAGCCAGAGATACCCCTCTTCATCCTGCACAATCGCCGTTACAAACGAGGTCGGCAGTCCATCTTCTTCTGTCCATTGAGCAAATGATTCGGTCATGGGATCAAACCGGGTCAGCCCCACGCGGGTTGCCAACCAGATGATACCCTGACGATCTTCAAAAATATCGATGATCGCACCGGCCGCGATCCCATCCCGGGCGTCCCTATCGTTCAGTAAATAATGCGTGGCGGTATCGGTCACCATATCGTAACGGCTGAGCTGACCCCGCTCAAAACCGGCCCAAATTTCCCCCCCCCGACCAATGGTCAAGGCCGATAATTGTGGGGCTGGCAGGTCCAACGGACTCGGAATTTGATCCGAGTTTGGCCTTGCAAAAGCGTATATTTTTATTTCATCGCGAACCAAATCCAGTCGAAACAGGGCATCCCGTTTGCCGGCTACCCATAAGTAACCCTGGGCGTCTTTAATTAAATCGACGACCGGCTTTGAAGGGCCATCGCCGGAGTTTCGCAGCTTATAGTAAACCCCTTGCCCGCTGACTGGATCAAAGGTTGCCAGCTCCGCATCGCCAAACCCGACCCACACCTTGCCGGAATGATCCAACATCAAAGAATTTATGGTTGGATTACCTTCGGGCGCCATGCGGCCGGTTTGATAATGGGTCACTCGTCCATTTGACCGGTCATAATAATTTAGCACGTTGCTGTTGGCGATCCACAAGTTACCTTGGCTATCCTCAACCACCAGTTCAACCTCGGGAGCGGCCAGGCTGTTATCATTTAAGGGTTCGTGGCGATAGTGAGTCAGCTGCCCAAAAGCGGGATTATAAAGGCTGACCCCCTGATCGGTACCGATCCAAACCAGACCCGCCTCATCTTCATGAATGGCGTTGATTGCATCCCCGGCCAAACTCCTTGGGTTGGTTTCATCAGCCTGAAAATGATGAATCACCGACTCCGTTTCCAAATCGTACACATATGTCCCTCTGGATGTGCCAACCCACAGCTGATTAAGGCTAGATAAATGAAGGGACCTGCCCCCTCGTAAGGGTTCAACTAAAAGCAAGGCCCGGCTTTCCGGATCAAAGCGATAAATGCCCTCCGTCCCGCCAACCCAAATCTGGCCTGCTTGATCGATCTCAAGGGTGCGAATTCGTCTCTCTCCCTGAGGCACCGCAAAATGGACAAACGAACCATTTTGCGGATCAAATTGCCGCAGGGAGTTTTCCGAAACCAGCCATAAAAATCCCTCGTCATCCTCTTCCACATCCCAAATCGCCCCAAAACCGATATCGCTGTTTGAAAAATGATAGTTTATGATCTCATCGTTCGGGTGATTCATGAGATTTAAACCGATTTCCGGTAACCCACCGGCCCATACATTGTTTTCTCGATCGACAAAGAGAGATACAAAGTCATTTCCGCGCACCGTTGTCTCATCCTGTGGATCGTGTCGATAATTTGTAAATAATTCGGTGCGGGGATCAAAGCGGCTGAGGCCACCGCCAAATGTAGCGACCCATAAATATCCTTCCTGATCCTCGGCGAGGACCTGTACGTGATTGTGGGACAGTGAAGAAGAATCATTTTCTCGATGTTTAAAGGTCGTCATCGAATAACCATCAAAGCGGATCAAGCCATCGGCCGTGCCAAACCACATAAAGCCCTGGCTATCCTGAAAAATTGCGGTCACTTCGTTAACAGGAAGTCCATTGGAACTATCGATCAGCCTGAAATTCGGGCTGGGGCCAAACGGCACCCACTCAGCATCGTTTTCGGATCGGTTTTCGAGTGGAGGCAAAGTAAATTCCCGAACATTAGCCACCGACACAATATCTCCCGTGTGAGGTTGTTCAGATCCGCCTGGTGGTCCTTCACCCTGCGCGCCTGGTCTTGGTGGAGGTGGTTGATCACCGGAGGGCGGGGCACCTCCCGGAGGGGGTGGTGGCGAACCGGCTGACTCTCCTCCACGCTCAAGCGTTTCTGGAGGTGAAGGCGGCGGTTCCTCCGAAACGGATTGGGAATTTTCCGCGGGAGGCTCTCCCGTTGGTGTAATCTGTTCTTCTGGCGGTGGTGGCGGAGCCTGCCCCTCTGGCGGTGGCACCTGGCCCCCAGGCGGTGGAGGAGGCGGCTGCTGCTGAACCGGTTCACTCTCCACCTGGGGCGGCTCCTCGGCCGGAGGTGGGGACGATTCAGATGGCGGAGGGGGCTGTTCACCGGGTGGTGGTGGTTGCTCTCCTGGTGGTGGTGCACCGGGCGGTGGGGGTGGCTGCCCACTCGGCGACCCCCCTCCAGGAGGAGGCGGTGGCGGACCACCCTGTGCCAATATCGGGGTCGAGGCAAACAGACAGACGATCCCCAAAAGAAATAACCAGTTACGCAATAATTTCATTGAAATACTCAGGTAATTGAATGCAAATTTGAGTCCATTAATGCAGATGATCACGCCTGCATCGGGCAACTCAAATCGTATGTGTTTATAGGCGTGAAGTCAGGGGCTAATTAGTACTATTAGGCGTGAATTTATTGGGAAAGAAGTACCTGGGGATTTACGATTTACGATTTACGATTTACGATTTACGATTTACGATT
>JASJCR010000118.1 GCA_030065875.1 Ardenticatenaceae bacterium
GCAAGCAAAATCAACAGCGCGAGCTGCAAACCCTCCTCGACGTGGCGGCCGCAGCCAGCAGCTCGCTCGACTTAAACGAGATGCTGACCACAACGCTCGATCGCCTGGTTGACCTGGTCGATGCCTCGCGCGCGGGAGTCATGATCGTGAACCAGAGCGAACTAGAGCCCCTGATGCTGCGGCCGGAGCGACCTATCTCCCCGGAAGATATGGCTGAGCTGCTGCAGGCCAGCCAGGCGGTGGTCGACAGCGGCCGACCGCTGATCGTCAACCCGGACAAAGATAGAGGGTATCTCGAACCGGGAGCGTTTATACCGCTGCGGCTGCGGGACCGGGTTCTGGGGCTGCTGGGCATTATCGGTCCGGAAGGGACCCGGTTTGACCCCGACCAGGTGGCCCTTTTCCAATCAATTGCCGATCAGCTGGCCGTGGCCGTCGAAAACGCCCGCCTTTACGAACAGGCGGAAGAAGCGGCCGCGGCCGCCGAGCGCAATCGGCTGGCGAGCGAACTGCACGACGCCGTCACCCAAACCCTTTTTTCAGCCAGCCTGATCGCCGATGTCCTTCCCCGCATTTGGGAAAAAGACGCGGCGCAGGGGCAAAAAAAGCTGGCCGAACTGCGGGAATTAACCCAGGGGGCGCTGGCCGAGATGCGCACCCTGCTGCTGGAGCTGCGGCCGGCGGCGCTGACGGAGTCGAACCTCGGTAACCTTATGCAGCAGCTGATCCAGGGGCTAAGCGGCCGGTCGCGTTTGCCCATTTCGCTGACGATCGAGGGAGAACGGCCGCTGCCGCCCGAAACCCAGATCGCCCTCTATCGCATTGTCCAGGAAGCGCTGCACAACGTCATCAAACATGCCGCCGCCAGCCAGGTCATGGTAAAATTGACCTTCTCACCCCAGGCGGTCGATCTCGCCGTTCGGGATGACGGCCGGGGCTTTGAAACCATCTCTCCCCACTCGCTGGGAATCGGCATTATGCAGGAAAGGGCGGAAAAAATTGGCGCAAACATAACCATTTCCAGCCAGATCGGTGATGGGACAACCGTTACTGTACACTGTCCTCTCCCCAACAACATGAAAAACAATGGATGACAAAAATCTGATCCGGGTCATGATTGTCGACGACCACGCCGTCGTTCGCAGCGGTCTGGCCGCCTTTCTAACCGTTTTTGATGATCTTAAACTGGTTCAGGAGGCAGGCAGCGGCCGCGAAGCGGTCGAAAAGTGTCAACAGATCGAGGTTGACGTGGTTCTCATGGATCTCATGATGCCTGACATGGATGGCGCTGAAGCCACAAAGATCATCCGGTCAAAAACCCCCAATACCCAAATCCTCGTCCTCACCAGCTTTAAACAGGAAGAACTGGTGCACAAAGCCCTACAGGCCGGGGCGATCGGCTACCTGCTCAAAAATGTGAGCGCCGATGAGCTGGCCCAGGCGATACGGGCCGCGCACGCCGGCCGGCCTACCCTGGCTCCAGAGGCCGCGGCCGCCCTCATTCACGCCGCCACCAAACCGTCAGAGCCCCACTTCGATCTGACCCCGCGCGAGTTGGAGGTGCTCTCGCTGCTGGTGCAGGGCCTCAATAATCCGGCCATTGCCAAACAGCTGGTCATCAGCCGTTCAACGGTCAAGTTTCACGTCAGCAGCATCCTTTCCAAACTGGAGGCTGCCAGCCGCACGGAAGCCGTGGCCCTGGCGGTGCAGCACAACCTCGTCCCCTGAAATACTGGCCACCTGACCAGGTCCAATTCTCGCCACATGACTGTCCCCTCCAGGGAATATTTACTCTACAATTAAGGCAACAATTCAGGTTATCGGCTCAGGTTACACTATTCAGCGGTGGTTGAGCTTGTCGAAGCACTGAACATCCTCAGGCCCAGGCCCTTGTCATCCTGAGCCCTTCGACTCCGCTCAGGACAGGCTTAGCGAAGGATCCCGCCAACTGACATGAAGGCGAAGGTGGCCAAGAAAGGACTGTCGTCTCTAAAATTTGACCTTCAATAACTGGAGCTTGATGAGATTCTTCACTCCGCTGCGCTTCGTTCAGAATGACAGGTGGTTCACTGCAGATGATCCATCGCAGCTTAGTAAGAAATTACCAAATTAATAATTTAACTCTCATCAATAGGAGGATGAAAAATTCTCTAAATGTCAACGCCATGAGAGATATCGTCCGTCAATAACCCTTAAGATTGAGCTATTGGCAAGAATCCGTAAAAAATGAGCCGATCTGCGAAAATCTGCGTAATCTGCGGACTTCCGATTCATACTTTCGGACTCTGCAGACAACATCAAAAGGAAAAATATCATGGAGCGAATCATTGTCTATACCGCAGCTGGATTAATTGCCCTTCACGGTGTGATCCATCTGCTGGGGTTTGCCGCTTACTGGCCGCTGGCCGAAATCGCGGAGCTGCCCTACAAAACTTCCCTGTTTAACGGCCGCTGGGAGCTTGGCGAAAGCGGCATGCGGTCGTTCAGCACCCTGTGGCTGATCGTGGCTGCCGGTCTGGTCGGATCGGCCGCGGGCCTGGCTCTAAAACAGGCGTGGTGGCTGCCGTTGATGAGCGCGGCCGTTTTACTTTCCCTGATAATTTGCGTCCTCGATTGGCAAAACGCCTGGCGCGGGGCGATCATCAGCCTAGTCGCCCTGATTCCCCTGCTGCTCGTCTGGGGCTTGCGCGTGCAGCCGCAGCCGTTTGCCGCCTATCCCGAAGCAGCGAAGCTGCAAACGACCGTTCCCCTGCCCGCCGATTTACCTGACCCGGTGGCCCGCTACTATCAAACCATTATCGGAGATGAAATACCGGTCGTTGATTCGGCCGTGATTTCCGCCCGCGGCACCACCCGCTTCGCCGGCGTTACGCTGCCGGCTCGACTGCGCTTTACCCACAACGCCGGTCAGGGTTACCGCCACTATATCGAAAGCACATTCTTTGGCTATCCCCTCCTCAAAGTGAACGAACATTTTCTCGAGGGCCAGGCCCGACTTCAACTTCCTGGAAACATTGTTGAAAACGAGCCCAAAGTCGACCAGGCCGCCAACCTCGCTTTGTGGGGCGAATCGATCTGGCTGCCCACCATCTGGATTACCGACCCGCGCGTCCGCTGGGAACCCATCAGCGAGCGTTCGGCCCGACTCATCATTCCGTTTGATGATAGTGAAGATACATTTACCGTGACCTTCGATCCTGAAACCGGGCTGCCAACCCGCCTGGAGGCGATGCGCTACCGGGATGCCGCGGACGATTCCAAGATTCTCTGGCAGCTGGATATTCTGGCCTGGGATGATTACAACGGCCTACGGATCCCCTCTCGCTCGTCAGCAACCTGGGCCGATGAGGGCACCCCCTGGCTCATGATGGAGATCGAACAGGTGGTGTACAATGCCGATGTGACAGAGTACGTTCGCGATGTGGGGCCCTAAAGCGGCTGTCACCCAATTAAAATTATAGGAAAGCGTCGAGCAGCCGGATTATGGCCGGCTGCTCTGCGAATACATTTTATCTTCTTGACGCACGGACGCAGCCCGGACATCAGCAGCAAATTTAGCGCGGAGATACGGCAATTCTGATCTAGCTGCGCTGGCATCTGCTGCTACCGCTCTGGCTCCGCTTGTTCAGAAACCAAACGCCGCGCCTCCTGCCGGTCAACGATCTGACTCAGCCCCACCTTGAGCCCCCTCAGGGATTTATGAGAAAAGAGGAATGCTTCATGTGCTATAATGAGTTTACTTTACGAGTGAAAGGGATCTGCACAAAAGAAGATTATCCTCATCAAAATATGCTGAAGTTTTAATAAATGGAGTGTCTATGTTTGTCGATAGTGATTTAGAACAAAGAATCAAGCGTATCGAATGTAGGCTTGAGCCAAAGGCTGAAGATCAAGTTATCTCTGATGTAAATTGGATACATTTAAACGATCGGATGACACATTTTAATATTCCGGGGGTATCGGTAGCGGTGATTAATGGTTGTGAGGTGGATTGGGCAAAGGGTTACGGTTGGCTAGAAAACGACGGCAAAAATGAAGTCACACCAGCTTCAATCTTTCACGCATGCTCCATGAGCAAATTTGTAACTGCAATGGCAGTGCTCAAATTAGTTACCGATAAAGTAATTGACCTTGATGAACCCGTAAACGAAAAATTGTCAGTCTGGAAAATAACCCAGAATGAGTTTACCTATAATAATCCGGTCACGCTTCGACATCTCTTGAGCCACCATGCGGGTATTATTGATCCTGAAAACAGCTTTGGTATTTATCTTTCTGACCAGCCGTTACCCAGTTTGCTGCAAATTCTGCAGGGAAGCACCCAATATAATCCGAAGCCAGTGCAGGTGTCATATAAACCAGCGAGTAAATTTGAGTATTCGGATGCGGGATTTTGTGTTATAGAGCAGCTCTTGATAGAGATCACAGGCAAGTCTTTTGACAATTTGCTACAAGAATTGATTTTCGAACCTTTAGGCATGAAAAATAGTTTTTTCAAACATGCTTTTGAATTTGTCGATACAGACCATATTGCTGTTGGGCATGACAAACGCGGTCAGGTAGTAGAAGGCAGAAGAGCAACATATCCATATCTCGCAGCTGCCGGGCTGTGGTCCACCCCTACCGACTTGGGATTATTGATTATTGAGTTGCACCGCATACTAAGCGGGAGTGGCAAGACGCGGATTTCTAAAAACCTTGCTAAAGAGCTTCTAACCGGACAAGAATGTACGGAATGGGCCGGGTTAGGTGTCTTCTTGGGAGGCAAAGGAACAAGAACACGCATGAATTCTTTGGGCTGGGGGATTGGATTCCAATGTATGCTGGCAGCTTACCCGTATCAAGGTTCTGGCGTTGTTGTAATGACTAACTCTGAACCGGGATTTCCGCAAGATAAAGCATTGACAGGTGAATTTGTCCAAAGTGTAGAACGAGAATACAGATGGGAAACATTCTAACTCATTTGAGGGCTGCTCGAACAGCATCAAAAACAGCCTCATCAATCTCCTGGGCCACCATGCGACTCGGGCACAAATGGAGGGCGATCATGACCGGCGTATTTTGCACCAGGCCAGCACTACCTGGTTTGTCGTGGCTCCGGTTTCCTCAGCAACGCCGTTCAAAACGGCGAGCTTTCGCTGCTTGAGGTCATTCTTGTAATCGTCTGGCTGGTAATTGTCAGGGATAGTAGAACAACGATTGGAAATTACATCTTAGGGGCAAACCTAAATGAATTATTGTTTAGCCTTTCACAAAATAAAGCATGTATCCATCATTATTGCCTTTGTGTTTCTATTTTCCATCTCAGCCTGCAAACAACAAGGACAAAATATTTCTGATTTGGTGTCAGAAAGCAGCTGGACCATTTCAGATATCATTTCAACTTCTGAAACCCCTCCTCCAACCGCTCTCATTGACAGAGAGGTCACGTTTACAAAAGGTGGCCTTGAGATAAGCGGGCCTTGCAATCAGATAGGTGGATTTTTTGCAGTCGATGAAACCGGCCAAATCATAAGGTCAGAAGTTCACATGACCCTTATTGATTGCCAATCGCTAGACGACCATGAGGCGGTTCTGCTACAGTACTTTAGAGAGTCTAATCAGCTAATAGTTGATGATGGAACGATGATCATGAAAGGTTCACAGGGAGAAGTACATTTTGCTCAAAGCACCAATGGATAAAAAAGCAAACCCCCGTCATGCCGAGCGAAGCGAGGAATCTCGTCAAGTTGCCTTCGGGCCTAGATGGCCGAAATTGGAAGCCCTTCGCTTCTAGCAAAGGCTACCTTCACCGGAACAGGAGAATATGAGATTTCAAACAACTGGCGATTTTCCCGCCAACCAAAAAGAAAAAAGCGGCTGGAAATTGGAATTTTCTGACGACTTTGAGCAAACCACTCTTGACACCAGGAACTGGCTCCCCTACTACCTGCCGCAGTGGAGCAGCCGGGCCAACACAGAAGCACGGTACACCTTTCAAAACGGCCGTCTGCAGCTGCACATCGAAGAAGACCAGCAGCCCTGGAGCCGGGAGTATAACGGTGAGATTCGCGTGTCCAACCTGCAAACCGGTTGCTTTTCTGGTCCCTTGGGCAGCCAGGCCGGGCAGCACTCCTTTCGCAGTGACCTCGTCGTTCGAGAAGTACAGCCGGCCGTCCGGTTGTTTACCCCTACTTACGGGTTTATCGAAGTGAGGTTAAAGGCGGTCCCGCTACCTGGTTACCTAAGCGCCCTGTGGATGATCGGTTTTGAAGATGATCCGGCACACTCAGCTGAAATCTGCATCTGCGAAATCAAGGGAGAAAACGTCGGTTCGCAAACGTCGCGGATCGGTTACGGGGTCCATCCTTTTAACGACCCCCACATCCAGGATGAATTTTACGAGGATTTATTTGACATTGACGCCTCGTATTTCCACGTTTATGCTGTCGACTGGATGCCCGATCGGATTGATTTTTTTATCGACAACCAGAAGGTCAAAACCATCACCCAAACCCTCAACTATCCGATGCAGCTGATGCTCAATCTGTATGAGATACCCGATGCCCTGACCACCGCCTCCCGCGAAACCCCGTTCCCCAAAACGATGGAGGTTGATTACGTGCGGGGCTATCAAAAGATCACCTGATTCCGGAGGCAAAATCTGTGCGCGACAAACGGTTCATCGCCGCCCACCGAGGCGGCCCCCTCAGCAAAGAGAATCACTATCTGCTGGCGGCCTGGGCGGCCAACTGCGCCGAGCACGTCCTGCCTCTCTTCGAAGATCACAGCACGGACAACCGGCCGCGCCGCGCCATTGCCGTCAGCCGTCAGTGGGCCAGAGGGGAAATTCCGGTTGGTCTAGCGCAAAAAGCTTCCTTGGCCGCCCATGCTGCCGCGCGAGAGGCCAAAAATCCGGCCGCTATCGCAGCCGCCCGCTCTGCCGGTCACGCCGTGGCCACCGCCCATTTTGCAGATCATTCTCTGGGAGCGGCAATCTATGCCCTACGGGCGGCTGAAGCAGCGGGAAAATCTCTGAGCAATGAATATACCTGGCTAATCGACAAGGTGCCCGAATCGGTTCGAGAATTGGTCATTTCAGCCATCGGACGCCGGTATCCCAAAATTGTGGCCAGGATATAATTAGAAAGCAGCCAAAATAACGCCCTTCCTTGAACAAATTGTCCTAAAATCACCGTATGAATATCGCTGATCCCCTTATTCGCACCAAGCTGCGCCTGCCCTTCGTCCGGCCGGAGCAGCTGACCCGGCCGCGCCTCCAAAAACAAATTGAGCGGGGGCTGCGCGGCCCGCTGACACTGGTCACCGCCCCGGCCGGTTTTGGCAAAACCACGCTGGTTGCCAGCTGTCTCCAGCAATCAAACATCGCCAATCGTGTCTCCTGGGTTTCTCTCGACAAAAACGACAATCAGAGCAGACGGTTTTTGAGATATTTAATCGCGGCCCTGCAAACGGCTGATTCAAATATTGGAAAAGAGGCGTCGCAGCTCATGACCGCGTCCTTGCCAGTCTGCCCTGAGGCGGTGCTGAGCCTGCTGCTCAACGACCTGGATGCCGCAGACCAGCGCCAAATCCTGGTGCTGGATGATTACCAATTTATAACCGATCGGGTGATCCATGACGGGGTGGAATTTTTGCTCGAACATCGCCCGCAAACATTTCACCTCCTAATCATCAGCCGCTCCGATCCACCCCTGCCCATCGGCCGACTGCGGGCGCGCGGCCAGCTGGTCGAAGTCCGTGCAGCCGACCTCAGCTTCACAAAGCATGAGTCCTCGCACTTCCTCAACGATGTCATGGGGCTTCAACTTGACAGTCAATCGGTGGCCACGCTTGCTGAGCGGACCGAGGGATGGGTCACCGGCCTGCAGCTGGCTGCACTCTCCATACGCGATCATGATAATGCACGTGAGTTTATCGAGGGCTTTTCCGGCACGTATCGCCACATTCTCGATTACCTGCTGGAAGAGGTGCTGGCTCGCGAGCCGGAAGAAGTCCGAGCCTTTTTGCAGCAGACGTCGATTCTGACCCAGCTCCATGGGGGGCTTTGCGACGCGGTGACCGGCACCTCAAACGGGCGAGATATGCTTGAACAGCTAGAAAGAAGCAACCTCTTTGTGGTGCCCCTGGATGATGAACGGCGCTGGTATCGCTATCATCACCTGTTTGCCGACCTGCTGCAGGCCCGTCTGCGCCGGTCAGCAGATAACCACGTCGCACAGCTGTTCACCCGGGCGGCCGAGTGGTGCGAAAACAATGGCCAGGTCACTGAGGCGGTAAGTTACGCGCTGGCTGCCCATAATTTTGACCGGGCCGCCGCTCTGATTGAAAGACAGTGGGGTCCGGCCATCAGTGAAGGGGAAGTTGAAACCGTATGGTCCTGGCTCAAAGCCGTGCCGGAGGAGATCATCCGGCACAGCATCTCCCTTAGCACCGCCTGCAGCTGGGTGCTGTGGCTCCGGGGGCAGATCGAACTGATCGAGGTGCATCTCGTCAATGCTGAAAGGGCGATGAGCAGCACCAGTGAGGATGGCAAGCTTGACGACGATCTACCCGCACAGCTGGCCGCGCTGCGCGCCCTCGTGGACCGCTATCACGGTGAGTTTGAGACCGCTGAAGCCGCAGCCAGGCGTGCTTTAAACCTGTTACCCAAGGATTTGCCATCACCAAACAGTGCCGAACTGCGCTCGCTGCTCTTTGCAACCCTCGCTTCAGTCTACGATGGATCAGGCGAGCTGGAAAAAGCGGTCAGCCACTACGCTGAAACGATTCGCTGGGGTCAACTCAGCAAAAACGCTGTCGGGGTGGCTGGTGCAACCTATCGGTTAAGCGGCATCCTGCGCCACCTGGGTCGCCTGCGAGATGCGGAGGCGGTCTGTCGCGATGCGCTGACCTACATGAAGGCCCAGGGCATGACCCGCCTGCCGGCGGTCGGCATTTTGCACCTGGCCTTGTGCGAGGTGTTGGTGGAGCAAAATAAGCTGGCGGCTGCGGAAGAACACCTGGCTCAGGGGGTCGAGCTGGGTAGGTGGAGCGGCCGTCTCGATGCGGTGCGGAATGCTGCTCCGTCACTCACTCGCCTGAGGTTGGCGCGTGGCGATGGACGCGGCGCGCTGAGGGCCATCTCCAAAGCACAGGCTGCTCTTGGCGAGCCGCCCAGTTCTCTGGCGCAGGCTGAGCTGCTGGCCCTCAAAGCGCGAATATTCACCTGGCAGGGAGACCCGATCAAAGCGGCTCGATGCGCGACGGAGGCGGTTGAGCTGTCCGCGTGGGACAAGGGGTTAACCGGTGAAACCGTAGCCCTGGCGGCCGTCAGGGTGCAGGCGGCTCAGTGCAAACCGGCCGAGGCGGTAGCCCTTCTCACGCAGTCGATTACCGCGGCCGAGCGCTCCGGCCGGTTCGGGGCGGCCATCGAGCTGTATCTCCTGCGCTGCCTGGCGCTGAACAAGCAGGGAAAGTCCCGCCTGGCAGAGGCCGATCTGGAGCGTGCCCTTATCCTGGCCGAGCCGCAGGGCTTTGTGCGCGTCTTTCTTGAAGAAGGGCGACCGCTGCTGCAGCGGCTTGCTTCCTGGACTTTGCCTGTCGATGACAGCTCCATAAAAGCTTATGCCGCCCACCTGCTCTCCCAATTTGGGGTGACCAGCCCGATTGATCCGGCGGTCGAGCCGCTGAGCTCGCGTGAGTTAGAAGTGCTCCAGCTCATCGCTTTGGGAAAAACCAACCGGGAGATCGCCGGGCAGCTGGTGGTGTCCCCCGGCACTGTGAAAGCCCACACGTCCAATATTTATCGTAAATTGGACGTGGCCAACCGGACCGAAGCGGTGGCCCGCGCCCGGCAGCTTAATCTTTTAAATTAACCCAATGGCAGTCCCATAGATTCCCCGCAAATAAACCCCCAAATACCCCGTTTGGCAGATGCGGAAGCCCAGTCCAATTGCTACACTGTTTTTAGTTATAATTAAATAAGGAGGGCTGCCATGGCGGAGCAGTACGAAATAATAATCCGCGGCCGTTTGGATCGGCACTGGTCGAACTGGTTTGCAGGTCTGAAATTATACCACCTGGACGACAACAAAACCGTGCTTTCAGGCACGCTGCCCGATCAGGCAGCCCTTCATGGGGTGCTCGAACGCATTCGCGACCTCAACCTCAAGTTGATTTCAGTCACCATCTCCCGCAATATCAAGGAAAATCATGCGAGTTAATCATTACGGGAAGCGCATTTTCAAGAAGAAGCTCATTGGCCGCGATTCACCCATCATTGCTCAGAATGAGCAACGGAGCGCATCGAAGCGAAGAATCTCATCAAACACTCCCCTAATCCGCGCCTTCCGCAGCTAATTTCTTGTCATTCGCTCAAATATTCATTTGAGCAAGGAAAAACCTCATGCTCACTGCGGCTTACATTTTGTCATTTGTCTGCCTGTTGCTGAACGGACTTCTCTTGATTCGTCTCAATCCACCTTACAACTTCTATATCTTTGTCTTTCAAATACTTGTTGGGGGATTAGCACCCGTTCTGGTCCTTGTCGGCTTATCGGGTGCTGTTCTAGGATGGGTCTCCCTCGCCTGGATACCCGTTATCGCGGGCTGTTTGGGGGCGGCGATATCAGTCGTTTACATTTCGCTTGTTACCGCTCCGCAGCCGGGGTTTGAAGACGCCTTTGGAGAAAATTGGGAAAACAAAATTCCCCCATCTCTCGCATCTCACCTGCTTCAAAGACGCTGGCAGCTGTGGCTGCCACAGGGGCAGGAGCCGACCTTGGAACAGGACATCTCCTACTGGACAATCCCCAGCACCGATCGGGAGCTGTTGTGCGACATCTGGCAGCCGGCCGAGGGTGTCGAGCGCAGCGGTCTGGCGTTTATTTATTTGCACGGTGGAGCGTGGTATCTGGGTGAAAAGGATTTTTGCACCCGGCCGCTCTTCCGGCGGCTGGCCGACCAGGGACACGTGGTGATGGACGCTAATTACCGGCTGGGTCCTGAGGTCGATATTTACGGCATGATCGGTGACGTCAAGCGGGCTGTAGCCTGGATGAAGAAGAATGCCGGCCGCTACGGAGTTGACCTCGAACGCATCGTCCTCGGTGGCGGTTCGGCCGGGGGTCATCTGGCCCTGCTGGCCGCTTATACACCCGAAGAGTCCCGCTTAACCCCGCCAGAACTACACGGCCAAGATCTCACCGTCCGGGCGGTCGTTTCCCTTTACGGTCCAATTGACCTGCAGGTCTGCTACGACTATCTCGATCAGGAGCGAATGCTGACCATGCCCACCGTGGAAATCGGCCAGCCCGGCGCAGCCACGATGGAGAAAAATTTTGCCGATGCCGGGCGACTGGACATGCTGCTCGGTGGCCATCTACACGAGATTCCAGACGTGTATGCGCTCGCGTCCCCGATCACCCACGTCAGTGAGACCTCACCGCCCACACTGCTCATCCAGGGCGAGCCGGATTGCGTCAATCCGGCGGCCGCAGCCCGCGATTTGCACGGCAAGCTTGTCGAATATGGGGTACCGGCGGTCAACATCATCTACCCGTTGACCAATCATGGGTTTGATCTGGCCTTTCCCCAGATTTCACCCCCTGCCCAGTCGGCGTTTTACTATCTCGAACGTTTCCTGGCGCTTATGGTTTAAGCAAAAACGAATTACCGGCTCCGGCCGGTCTCTGACCGTGCCGGCAGGTGGCTCGGTGAGGGCTTAAGAAAACAGCCGCGGATGGCCCGGATTAGCCAGGGATGTCCCCTCTGATCTGCGAACCTTCGGTTTTGCACTCCGCGCTCTACGGTCACCTTTTTTCAAAAAATCTATAAGAAAAATCGTCCGCAGATTACACAGATTTTCGCAGATTACAGTGAAAATCTGCGGCCATCTGCGAACCTCTGGTTCACCCCTACGGGGTCTGTGGACAAATTATTTTTGAATAATTTTTGTAAACCACTAAAGGAATAAACAGCCATGAAAAAAAGAAACTTCACGTTTCCATTATTGTTTGTTATCGCCATATTGGCGCTCGTTCTGCGGGTGTTTACCCGCCCCGCGACGGCCAGACAGGAGGTCTCTGAAAATAAACCCTTTGAGGCGTTGGATGCCTATACCGCCGAGCACCTGGCGCGCCTGAATATCCCTGGAGCCGCTCTGGTCATCGTCGAAGGGGATGAGATTGCCCACCTGCGCAGCTTTGGCCAGGCGCGGCCAAACGGCGAGGCTCCGACGCCTCAAACCCCCTTCCTTATTTGCTCGCTGACCAAGTCGATTACGGCCATGGCCACCATGCAGCTCGTCGAGGCCGGGCGGGTTGAGCTGGATGCTCCAGTACAGCGCTATTTGCCCTGGTTCCGGGTCGCCGATCCGCAGGCGTCCACCCAAATGACGGTGCGCCACCTGCTCAACCAAACCAGCGGCCTCCCCCAGACACCCGGATTGATCGGTCTGACCAACTTCGACAATCGCCCCAACGCCATGGAGCGCCAGGTGCGGGCGCTGTCGACGCTTGAACTCGCCCGGCCGGTTGGCAAAGAGTTCGAATACAGCAACCTGAATTACAACGTGCTGGGCTTAATCATCGAGGCGGCCAGTGGGGAATCATATGCGGATTACATCCAGCACCACGTTTTTGACCCTCTTGAAATGAGCCACAGCTATACGTCCAAGGCGGCGGCGCAGCAAAACGGGATGGCGATTGGTCATCGCCTGTGGTTCGGCTTCCCCGTCGCCGCCCCAAATCCGCCCCCTGTCCCGGGCTCGCTGGCGTCTGGTCAGCTTATTTCCAGTGCGGAAGATATGGGCCGCTACCTGATCGCCCATTTGAATGACGGCCGCTACCGGGACGTGCAAATCCTCTCCGGTTCGGGCATTGATGAGCTGCATCGCCCGGCGGTCGAAGCCAGAGCAATGGACATTTCGCTTGGACATCACGCCATGGGCTGGTTTGTTGAAGAACACGAGCAGACAACGATTCTGACCCACACCGGCACCGCGCCGGACTTTTATGCCTATATGGCGATCATACCGGAGCAGAAAAGGGGAATGGTTCTGCTCGTCAACGCCAACCACGTCATGATCGACAAAACGATCATGACCGAAGGCGCCACCAATATCGCCCGCCAGCTGGCCGGTCTGCCTCCCGTGCCGCTGCGCTCTGCGTCGGTTCCCTGGATACTGCGCGCCCTGCCCCTGGTTCCGCTTTTGCAGATTGCCGGTGTGGCCTTTACCCTGCGAATCCTCCGCCGCTGGCGGGGTGATCCAGGCAGGCGGCCCCGCGGTGCAAAATTATGGGGACTCCATATTGCCCTGCCCCTGCTGCCCAACCTGGTTCTGGCGGCCCTGCCCCTGGTTCTGCTTGGCAGCGGTTTTCTCAACTTCATGCGCCTCTTTATGCCCGATTTTACGTGGATCAGCCTGATCAGCGGCAGCTTCGCCCTCGTCTGGCTGGTCGTGCGTCCCTGGCTGGTTCTTTCCTCACCCAGACGGCCGGGCAAAGCTCGAGTTCCGGCAGGAAGGCTTGGTATGGAACGGTAATTTTGCCAATCAACTGCGCCTTTCTTTTCGACGGCCGTACCTGGGTGCGGCCGTTCTCTTTGTTAGAGAAATCACCATCAATCGACGGGGTGAGTAGGAGTCAACGGGTATCCCGTGTTATCCTATGCTGAGTTAAGTAGTTTTCAAAAAGAATTGTTAAAAAAAGCCACGGATTAACACGGATTTTCACAGATTTCTCCCTCTAATCTGCGAAAATCTGCGAACCTACGGTTCTGCGCTACGCGCTCTGCGGACACCTTCTTCAGAAAACTTTTTGTAACTTACCTAATACACTGTTACAAAAATATTCTAAACTTCTAATTTAGATATGCCTCTTTGCCGCAGCCGAATAGCCGCTATGAAAACCGAAACGCGATAAATCGCGTTAAAAACTATCCGGTTTTGGTCTCCATAGCCGATGGATTTATTCATCGGCCAAAATAGGCGGCATCAAGGTTAAAAGTAAAGAAAATATTTGTTACACAGCACTTAAGCCATACGAAAAAAAAATGACTGAGGCCATCAAAACAGACAACCTGGGTAAACAATTTGGCGACGTCACGGCCGTTGATGATTTGTCATTGCGGGTCAGGCGCGGTGAAATTTACGCCTTCCTCGGCCTCAACGGCGCGGGCAAAACCACCACCATTCGCATGCTGCTGGGCATGATCAAACCCACAGTGGGTGAAGCCCAAGTGCTGGGGACAAAAATTCGGCTCGGCCGCAAAAATCCGTGGCGGGCGGTTGGTTATCTGGTTGAAACCGCCAACGCCTACCCCGAGCTAACCGTTCGCGAGAACCTCGAAGCGGTCCGCCGCCTGCGCCCCGGCACTTCTCCGCAGGCGGTCGAGAGGGTCATCACCCAGCTGGGATTAGCTTCGTATGCCGACCGGCGGGCCGGCACCCTCTCCACCGGCAATGCCCAGCGGCTGGGGCTGGCCAAGGCGCTCATGCATCAGCCGGAACTGCTCATTTTAGACGAGCCGGTAAGCGGTCTGGACCCGGCCGGCATCGTCGAAATCCGGGAGCTGCTGCTCGATCTGGTGCGGAAACAGGGGGTCACGATCTTCATGTCGAGTCACATATTGGGAGAAGTGGCGCGGCTGGCTGATCGGATCGGCATCATTCATCAGGGTCGCCTGATTCAAGAGTTGGACGTAGCTGAACTTGAACGCAACAGACGACAATGGCTGGTTGTTCAAGCCCGCAACCGGGAAGCGGCTCACGGCGTACTGGTCGATAATGGTTACTCAGCGGAACTTGCCGCCCAAAACAGGATAAAAATAGCCGGCCGCCAAGCGATCGAACGGCCGGACGAGGTCGCCACCCGTCTGGTCAAGGCCGGGCATGCACCCACTATGCTGGCCGTCGAACAGGAAGACCTCGAACAATATTTTTTGCGGCTGATCGGTCTTGAAAACAGAGAGAAAAATGAGCCAAATCGCGCCCGCCATCTGGGTTGAATTTCTTAAAGCCAGGCGATCAAAAATGCCCCTGCTAACCTTTTTGGGATTTTTACTGGTTCCGTTTATAGGGGGCTTTTTTATGATCGTCTTAAAAGACCCCGACCTGGCCCGCAGCCTGGGCCTGATCAGCACCAAAGCCCAGATTATGGCCGGCACGGCCGATTGGCCTACATTCCTGGGCTTACTGGCCCAGGCCGCGGCTGTTGGCGGACTCATTTTATTTGGCTTTATCGGCAGCTGGGTTTTTGGGCGGGAATATTCAGACCGGACCGTCAAAGATTTGCTGGCCCTGCCCACTCCCCGTTTCTCTCTGGTGCTGGCCAAGTTTACTGTCGTTGTCGCCTGGTCGGCTCTCTTAACCGGAGTTATTTATCTCATTGGTCTGGGGGTCGGGGCGGCCGTGGGGCTGCCGGCGACCTCGGCCGATGTGTTTTGGCAGGGTACCAGGACGGTAATCATCACCACGGGCCTGACGATTTTGCTGGTCACGCCGGTTGCCTTTTTTGCCAGCGCCGGCCGGGGGTATTTGCCGCCGATGGGTTTTGCCATCCTGACGGTGATTTTGGCTCAAATCGTCGCGGCGGCCGGCTGGGGTGAATATTTTCCCTGGTCCGTTCCGGCCCTCAATGCAGGGATGGCCGGACCGGCGTATGCTCAGCTTGGCGTGTTCAGCTACCTGATTGTGGTTCTGACGAGTTTATTGGGAACGATTGCCACCTTCGGCTGGTGGACATTTGCCGACCAAGTCTAAATATCATCCAGGGTAATTGGGTGACGGAACATGGTGGATCAATCTTTTGCCGTAGGGCCGCAGCATGCTGCGGCCCTACAAAGTGGCGATATCGAGTAAAAACAGCCCCTGAACTGACCGAGACGATGGGCTTTTCAAATAGATTGTATAGCCCCTGAACATAACGGAAAGGTGAGAAAACCCAGGTCCCTAAATCAGGTTTTCTCAAAGCGTGAAACATTATAAAATTGATCGGGCTTTAAAACTCCACACCAAATCGGAGATAACCTTGCATCCCCTCATACCACATCCTAAACCGGATCGGGATCATACCCAGACACCCCCTCCAGTTGATCCCCAGCTGGAGATGCTGCGCCGCTGGCAATCTCAACGGCTGGCTCGCACCCACGGTGATCTGTTAAACCATCCTGATTATGGAAAGGCGTGCCGCTTTTTTTTGAGTGATGTGTATGGGCCACGCGATTTTACCCAACGGGATGAAGATCTCCTGCAGGTATATCGCGCCGTCAAGTCGCTCCTGCCGCCGCCCATCGCCGACACGTTTGAGCTGGTCATCATGCTGAATGAGCTCACCTTAAACCTGGATAATCGTCTGCTGCAGGCGCTGGTCGAAGAGCTGGACGTCACCAATGCGATCGCGCCTGAAGTGTATGCTGAGGCCTACCGGCTGTGCGACAATTTTGCTGACCGCGTCCGGCAAATCGACTTGATTGTGGCCATCGGCCGGGATTTGAACCGCTTGGTTCACCGGCCCTTTGTTGGCTTGACCCTGCGTATGGCCCATCAGCCGGCCCACTGGCTGGGGTGGGGCGACCTGCAGGATTTTCTGGAGCACGGCTATAACGCCTTTAAGAACCTGGCCGATGCGGAGGGGTTTTTGCATATCATCGAGGAACGAGAAAAGCGAATACTGGACCAGATATATGCCGGCTCTGCGGACCCCTTCGTGATTTGAACGTGTTTTCTCTACGTTCAATGAGGTTTGCTTACCGCATAACAATGGGCAGCATGACGCGGTAGAGGACGACACGCTGGACATAAGTCACCGTTGATCCGTCTGTATTTCTATATGGGCAAATGAGGTCAGTGTGCTGGTCATCGTTAACATCAACGGCAAGCAGAACGTGACAACGGTCCAATGTGAAGCTCAATCCACTTGTCCATGCTTCCCAACTGTCATATTCAATACTAGTAGAAGGTTGGATCCAGGTCGTCATACTGCCGGAACTATTCCGGTAGGCGCAGAGAATATCACTCATGCCATCCCCGTTGACGTCAATGACAGCCGGGATGTCCGCCCCAAATGGTCGGCAGCCGATCACATCTGTCGTTAGCTCAAACCAGGATTCCCAGCCGCCATATTGCAGTCCAGTCGTGCCGGGACCATCCGTCTGCACCAGAACACCGGTGTCGATCCCATCCTGATACATACAAAGCTGATCGATCAACGCGTCTCCATCAACGTCGACGGCATGGTAAAAATGGCATAAAGCCAGATCAAACTCGCCGGGTGCTGAACTTTCCGACCAACTCTGCCAGCCGCTAAAGGTGCCGCTCATTGCCAATTGGACCCAGGTCCGACTATGTCCATCGGGATATTGGTAATGACAAATTTGATCACGCTCGCCATTCCCGTCAACATCACCGGATCGCAATGCGCCACAAAAATCCAACCTAAACGAATTCGGGGCGGAAACTGGTGAGATGAGATCCCAGCGATGCGTGTATTCGCGGTCATCTACCGCCACGTGGGTTGCGGAGCTGTTGTCAGGATAAAGGTAGTGACAGATTGCATCCTCACGCCCATCCTGATTCACATCGTCAACAAAGAAAGTCTGGCACCGGTTGAGGTTAAATTGGCTTGCATTGACAGAGGCTATGAGGTACCCCACGCTAGAAAAGCTGTTGCCCTGTGACAGAAAGTAAAAGGTTTCATAGCGTCCTTGCCAAAGTATGGAGCACAGCCAATCATCCAGACCATCCCCGTTGAAATCAGCAACAAGATCAAATTCACAGCCTGGTTCTACGGCAATGCCTCGCCATGCTTCCCAGGCGGAAAAGCTGTTCTGACCGGCCAATTGCACGTAAGGGGTAGTACCGCCATTGGCTGCAACGAGCTTGCAAAGGAGATCAACACGTCCATCCCCATTAAAGTCACCTTGCTGTATCCGATCTGACGCGGCCACATCAGGGCTGCATTGGGTGATATCAAATTCACTGGTGCTGATGGATGCAGACCATGGTTCCCAACTACTGTATTTGCTCGCCGGGGAAGGTGGATTAGCGGACATGGATGCTGAAGCGTCATTGCGGCTTAAGATGATAAAGAGCCCGCATATGAACAGGAACATTATAATGGTAGTTTTCTTGTTTTGCTGATTTCGCATTGTTTCCTCTTTATTTTGAGCGCCCGCCATCTTCCTGGCTGGCTGCGCCCGGCTCGTTAAACTGATTTTGTAAAAAGTCCAGCAGCGCAGCCATGTCCGCAAAACCGCGCTGTTGGCGCGTAAACACATTTTCTAACTCGAAACGCCAGCTGACATTTCCCTGCCCATCTTGTTCTGGCCAGCAGCGTAAGACGTAGGAGCTGCGGTTCGGCTTCTGCGGTTCTTTCATCCTGACTCTTTTGTGAGCAACGGCCGTATTCTGGGGTCCATTGCCCGCTCTCTTCATCTAACATTGGGTATAATGACGAGGAATCGTCAATTCAGCGTCAATTAGCTGAGGGCTGCACAAAATATGCAAAAAATTCTCTACGCTCGATTGCCTGGCGTGGTCCACCCTGCACCCGGGCCACATCGCGGCCGAGCTCGAGGCGGTCGATTTAAAAGTGCTGGATCAGAACACCCCACTCTCGCTGCAGGAAAATCTTTTTTATGTCAGGCTCTTAACTGAAGAGAGGTAGGCGGGCATCAAATCAAGCAGATCATTTGTTCTAATATTCATTTTATGCTATATTGCTCTCAATAGTGACCTGATTATTTCAACCTTGCTATCTCTTGAAAACATTGCGTCGTTAGAGGTGTAAAGATGGAAGCTCAACCTGAACCAACATTATTTGAGTTTGTGCGCTATAACGGGTGGGCGAACAGACAGTTGCTTACGATTTGCATGGAGCTGGATGAAGGAGTGCTTTCGGCCGATATTCCACACACCGCCGGCTCCATCCTGCAAACATTCGGACACCTCCTCCGCGCCGAAGCCGGCTTCCTCAAACGGATTCACGGCACAGCCCCAAAACCCAACTTCAATTGGGAGGTAAATCCCAGCCTTGCACAAATGGCGACGTATGCCACGCAGTTGAACGAGGCGTTTTTGGAGACCGTCCAAAACGTTGCGCCCACAACAAACGTACATGAAGAAAACGAGGAATGGTCGTTTGATTACCAGGCGCGGCTCATCTTCCTGTCCTACATCTATCACGGCATCACCCACCGCACCGACATCATGACCTACCTCGGCCGACAAGGTGTGGCGTTGCCCGAACTCGACGTGTGGGGGTATCAAGAGGCGTATCCTGATCGCTTTCAGGCGAAGCTGGTCAAGTTAGCTGACGCCTAGTCGGTTGAGACAAACGATGATGAAACGAGTTCTGATTGCTGAACTGTAAAATGAGGTGGATTTGAGAAAATTGACAACGTTCACGATTGTGTCGCTAAATGGGTGTTACAAAGACGAAAGGGATGGCATTGGCTGGCATGACCACGATAACGAGGGGTTGGAGCTTTCTCGTGAGAATCTGCGTGCAGATGGAACAACGTTGCTTTTCGGCCGAAAAACCTACGAAGGGTTTGTCGATTTTTGGGCGACTGACCAGGCATTTACAGCATTTCCCGAAATTGCCCAACGTATGGCTGACGCAGAAAAGGTTGTCTTCTCAAAAACGTTGTCTACTGTGTCTTGGAAAAACGCCAGAGTTGCCCAAAACAGCTTAGTTGAAGAGGTGCGCCAGCTAAAATCGGCGGCAGGCGGCGGCATGACCGTGTTGGGCAGCGGCGAAATTGTCCGCCAGTTGGCCGCTGCCAAGCTCATTGATAGCTACCAATTTTTGGTCGACCCTGTGATTGTCGCACGCGGCAGCGCACTGTTTGACGGCCTTGAACAAACGCTTCAATTGACGTTGCTTGAAAGTAGACAGCTCAAAAATGGAGCGATTCTGCTGCACTATCAAACAAATTAGTTCGTTATGCATGAGTTTCAAGCAACGCTAAAAATCATAGACGGTAATCCATATGTCGATGTGCCTGATGAAATCCTGAGCGCACTACTTGTCGCAGCAGAAAAATCGACAAGCCCGATTCCCATTCATGGGACGCTCAACGGCAAACCATATCGGCAGACGCTTGTCAAATTTCGCGGCGCGTGGCGGCTCTATGTCAACATGATGATGCTCGATGACTCACCGCGCCGCATCGGTGAAGCGGTAGCGGTGACGGTCACCTACGACCCGAGCGATAGAACAATATCCCCACATCCTAAACTTGTGCGAGCTCTTGCAGAGAACGAAGAGGCACAACAAGTATTCGAGACATTGTCACCGTCGTTACAGAATGAAATTGTCCGCTACATCGCCAAGTTAAAGACAGAGCAAAGTGTCAATAAAAATGTGAAGCGTGCGATTCGCTTTCTATTGGGCCAGGAGCGGTTTGTTGGTCGCGAACCAATAAAACCTAAATAGCAAGGATTAGGAGTATGTTGCTAAAAGAGGTTTTTGATGGATGGCGGGGTAGGTTAACAAAAAATCATATGGGGCAACGTGTGGGAATCTACTGGAGCAAACTAGCTTCATCACGTCGCCGCAAGTAAGACGCTTAATAGTGATTTACGAGACAAGTTTTGTGAGTGGTATCCGGACATGAGTCAATCGATGGAGAATCCGCTTCTTGCAATTTAGTCCCTGGTTATTGGTGGTCTCACACCCCCGCGGCGGGCCGGCAACTCAGAAAAACGACTTATTGGGTTGCCATCGCATCAACAATTTCTCTGGCCCATTGTGATCGTAAACCCAAAATCCAAGCCTTTCATAAAGAGACTTAGCAGAATTGGCCCCTAGAACCTGGAGTGTGAGTGGCTTGTTAGATAATCGGGCCTGGCTCTGGGCATACTTTATCAATTCTGTGCCCAAACCTTGTCCCTGATATTGAGGCAACACGGCCAGCCAAGTCAAATGTAGTTGATCTTCCCAGTCAGAAAGTGTAATGACGCCTGCACAATTTTCTTCAACTAAAACGATGTATCCATTGAGTGATTCAACAGCATAATTTCGCTGAGCGTGTTCGTCCCACCCAGAGGAGCGTGTAATCATATCTTTCATGGTGATAACACGAAGTCGCCAAATGAAATCTAAATCGTATTTTGTCGCTTTTCGTAGTGTGAATGTCATTCATTACGCCTGCAGCTGCGGCCGTTTGTCGCTGACCCTGCTGATTTTTTCCTGAAAGATTTTGTCGCACCGTTGGAGTTTATCCAGCTGCACATCGAGCGTTTGCCCCACCGAACTGACCCGATCGTATCCGATCAACGTCATCTTACCCCCTATGTGCCATGAAGTCTTACGCTTTTTGAGATTGGCCTATTGGCACATAGAATGGTACACGATTTTTGCAGGGTGCTAAAAAGTGTACCTTTCATAACACTGGAGGTGCGAATGCGGTAATGATGACGTTAACCAACAACGAAATCAGTAGCGATCTTGGGTCTCCGATGACGGATCTGTTACCTCATCTGCGGTCAGAAGGATGAAGAATGCGGTACGGGTAAAGACCGGCTGCAGCCCTTGAGGAGAACCTCACTAAAGCAAGGACTTTGCTATGCGAATAAACGCTGGCAGCTTTTCGCCTTTCGAATTGACAGAAAGCAATAACAATCTCAACTTTTGTTATCTATAACTTTGTAGTCACGATGTAGAAGTAAAATATTGCTACTAACAAATAAAATAAATGGAACTATTAAGCACTCAGCCGGCAGAAAATTTCCAGTAAAAAACGAAACAGCCAAGTATGCAAATACGCAAAGAACAGCTGAATTTATGACAAACCTTGCTGCCAAGCTTGATTTACTTTCTCTATTTTTGAGGCTTTGGTTATTTAAGAGTAACCTAAACACCTTTGCGTTTGTTCGCATAATGTTGATACCACCCCAAAGAGCTAACAATGTACATATTGAACTAAAAAGCAATCTGTTTTCAAAGAAAAATGGAATCATTTTGAATCTTCTTTCTATGGAGCTGGATACAAAATAATGTAATAACCTGATGAATCAATAATGCCTTCTGCTCTTGTTGGTGTCGATCCATTTAATCTGCCAAAATCATAAGTATTAACCGACAGATTAATTGCTGTATCGAGAGAAGGTCCTGCAAATGGCACACTTCCTGCAAATTGTCCTCCTGCCCAAGTAGCACCTCCGACTAAAGTATCCTGGCCTACTCTAATTTGGCCAGTTACCAAGTCTATATTTGAATTTCCATTTAATAAATCTGAAGTTGCATCGAAGATGAATGCCCATGTGCTATATGCGTTCTCAATACGATCTGCAACTCGATATGCACCCGCAACAATTGCATCATCTGGCCCGGGTCCACCAAGAGCTGCAAAAGCGGCTTGCAACATTACAAACCCACCACTGATCCCTGTAGCTCGCATATCCAATACTGTACCTGTTACCTGTGCAATGGCGCCTAAGGTCTTTGCTCCAGAAGGTCGCCTTTCAGCTGCATGAGGTGTATTAGACTTAAAGACTGGGAGATTATCAAAACCACATCCAACTTCACCCACGCACTCAGCAACAACAAATTTAGATTCTCGCGGGTCTGACGAACTTGTGGGGGTGAATGGAACCTCAAAAATATGAGCACCCCAGCCGCGTGTGGGTATTAAGTCGATGGTATTATAATCATTGGCGTTTGCTTGAGGAGAACACTCTTTTTCAGATAAATCTGCAGGGCAAGAGACATGACCCGAAGGATCAATAAACTTGACAGGGTTGTTATATCCGTAAGCATATCGGTTAAAGGCTTGTGGATTCTTCGTGTCTGGTACAATCGTATCGGCCGAGGCGAAGCGCCCCACGCCGGATGTACTTATCTTAACCGATACTTGACATAATCAAGCAGGTTGAGAAAGTCACATTTTCCGTCATTTCCAACCGCCTGACTGTGTCGGGAGCGTTTCCCCCTAAACGGAAATCTCCTACGAGTAAAATGGTTTTCAGCCAAAAATCATTTTCACTCAATAGGAGACCCAGTCATGTTCAACCAGATCACCGAATTTGTCAACTGGCACCGCCGTCGCAATCCTCAGGCCCGCACCTGGCGCGACTATTTCTACGACCTCAAACAGTTTGTGGAGGTGGTCGGAAACCGCGACCCCCTCACGATTACGGTCACCGACATCGACCGCTTTGTGAAGGCCCAATTCAAGCGCGGTCTCTCACCCAAAACCATCAATCGCCGATTGACCACCCTCATCTCATTCTACACCTACCTCTCCGACACCAACCCCGAGATCGTCTGTCCGGTGCTGCCCTACCGCCATTTCCTGAAAGAACGTAAACGGCTGCCGAGACCGTTGCCGACTGACGAAGTCAAGCGTTTCTTCGACGCCATCGACAACGTGCGCGACCGGGCGATGTTTACCCTCATGCTAAGGTGCGGGCTGCGCATCTCAGAGGTCGCCTCCCTTCGAGTGGTCGATTTGTTTCTAAACGAGGTCCGGCCGCGCATGGTGGTGATGGGCAAAAACAGCCGGGAGCGAACCGTTTACCTCTCCTTTCGGACAGTTAAGCTCATTCGCCGCTATTTGGCCGAGCGAGAGAGCGACGCGGAGGACCTATTTGTCAGCTACCAGGACAAAGGACTCTCCACCACGGCCATCCACAAACGGCTCATGGTCTACCGCCAGCGGGCCGGGATCAACCTGACCGCCCATCAGCTGCGCCACACCTTTGCCACCGATTTACTGGAGCAGGATGTGCCGCTGCCGACGATTCAAAAGCTCATGGGGCATGCCTGGGTGACAACAACCCAAACCTACCTGCTGGTCAGTGAAGGAAAGATCGCCAACGACTTCTACCGTGCCGCGGCCGAGATGGGGGTGTGGGCATGACCGTTAATCCCTATGACATCGACGCGGCCGCGCGCTATGACAAAGCGCTGCACCTCAGCCAGAAGCGGTATCCGCCACCGGCCGGGGTCATATCACCCAAGCCAACAAAATATTGGCCGGAAAAGAACATTACCTTGCTCAGAGAATACCAGCGCTGGCTGCTCGACGGAGGAGCCAGCCACAACTGTACCCTCAACATCTCCATCCCCACGGCCGGGCACGTCCTGGGTTTGTCCCTGAAATCCCATGAGGAGTTGTGCCTGGAGCAGGATATCAAGCGGGCCTTAGGCTACATTGAAGCCAGAGAGATGAGCGCGGTATGGACGACCAACTGCCGAAGGGCGCTCCACCGCTTTCGGCGGTATTTGCAGCTCAAGCGGGGGGAGATTACCTTCTCCCCTTACCCCCGCTTTGACCTAGGCCGCTACACGACCGGACTGCCCCCATGGTTGGTTGAACATCTCGACCAGATCCGCATTGTACGGCAGGGCAACTGGCGCAGGACACGATTGCACCAAGCCCTAATTATCTTCTGGCGAACCCACACCCAGCTGTGGCGCTGGCTCTTTGAGAACGACATCATTTCAGCCGAAGAAGGACCGGAAGGGGTGTGTCAGATTCGGCGGCAGCATCTCTATGCCTTCATCGATGCGCGGATGGCCAACGGGATGAGCAGCAAGACCATCAACCTGGAGATGCGCACCTTCCAGGCCACGCTGCGCTTCCTGCAGGAGCATGATATCCTGGTACCCCAGAGCATTTTGGCCATGCGCGGAT
>JASJCR010000022.1 GCA_030065875.1 Ardenticatenaceae bacterium
TCGGGGGAGGGGTTGGGGTGGGGGTAAATTCAATCTAATAAACCGTCTAACTTGGCAATTATGCCCAACATAATTTCATCTGCACCGCCGCCAATCGAACCCAGGCGGGCATCGCGGAAATAACGCGCCATCGGATACTCCTCAACATATCCCATCCCCCCATGAAACTGCAGGCAAACATCTGCCACTTCCCGGCTCAAACGCCCCATCTTGAGCTTGGCCATCGACGCCTCGCGTGTCATATCCTGCCCGGCTACAAATTTGCGCACGCAGTAATAGTTGAGGTGTTTGAGTGCCTCCAGCTCGGTTTTTAACTCGCACAGCTTAAACTGAATCCACTGATTGTTAATCAGCGGCTGCTTAAACGTCTTGCGCTCGCGGCAATACTGAATCGTCATTTCAATGATGCGCTCCATGCCGGATGTGGCCATCAGCGAAGCGGCCAGACGCTCTACCTGGAACTGCTGCATCTGCAGGATAAACCCCATCCCCTCTGCTCCGATGGTATTCGCTTTAGGAACCCGCACGTCATCAAATGACAAAATTGCCGTATCGGAGCTGTGATTACCCATTTTTTCAAGTTTCTTACTCACGGTAAACCCGTCCGCATCCGTGGGCACAATGATCAATGACATCCCGCGATAGCCGCGCTCCCGGCCGTCGGTCCGCACCAGCAGGGTAATATAATCGGCCTGGGTGCCGTTGGTGATCCACATTTTTGAACCATTGATCACCCAGTGATCGCCATCCGCCTCAGCCTTGGTGCGAATAGCCGCCACGTCCGATCCGGCGTCCGGTTCGCTCACTCCAATTGAAAAAACCGCTTTGCCCTCGACGGCCGGCCGTAAAAACTTCTCCTTTTGCTCTGCGGTGCCGTGCTCCGCTAATGCGGGGGTGGCCATATCGCACTGCACGGCGATCGCCATCGGCACGCCGGCACAATGCGCCCGGCCGATCTCCTCTAGCAAAACCGCCTGATACCAGTAATCGAGTCCGCCACCACCATATTCCTCTTCGTAATTTAAACCCAACAGTCCCAAATCACCCATCTTCCCAAACAGTTCGTGCGCCGGAAAGATGCGCGCCTCTTCCCACGCCTCAACGTGGGGGTTTATTTCATTATCTACAAAGCGGCGCACCAGCATCCGCAGTTCCTGATGTTCCTTATTGAAGTAGAGGTCGGTTGTCATTGTTTCTCCTGGGATTTAGCAATTAGCTCGGCGCTGACGCGCCTCTCAGCAGTTAGCCCTCAGCTGTTTGCTTGGCACAATGGGCCTTTCAACTGAAGATGTGCATACGCCATTTTACCGCTTACAGCTGAAAGCTGAAAGGCTCGTAGAGCCGAGCTATAAGCTAACAGGCCCGAAGGGGCCGCGCTCCATCCCTACACCCCCTTAAACTCCGGCTTCCGCTTCTCCATAAACGCCGCGATCCCTTCAGCCGCATCCTCAGTGGAGGCCACTTTTGCCAGCTCGCCGCTGAGGAAATCGAGAGCTGCATCCAGCGGCATATCCTGCATCGCCAAATAAGAAGCTTTGCCCAATTTCATGCCGATGGGGCTTTTTGCACTCAGGATCTGAGCCACGGCCGCCACCCGGTCATCCAGCTCATCGACATCAACAACTTCAGATAAAAATCCCATCTCGTATGCCTGCTTCACCCCAAAACGCTCCCCCAGCAGGATCATCGGCAGCGCCCGCTTGGGCAGCATATTGCGGTAAATCAGGGCGCTGATCATGCTGGGCCACAGCCCCACATTGACCTCCGGCGTGCCAAATTTGGCTTCGCTGTGGGCGATCACGATATCGCAGGCCAGCATCAAGCCCATGCCCCCGGCCAGACAGTAGCCATTGATCCGGGCTACCGTCGGTTTGGGAAAATGAACCAGCCGCTTGAGCAGCCTGGCATAATTGGCGGTGCCGTGCCCTCCAACCCCACCTCCCAGATCGGCCCCGGCACAAAACGCTTTTTCCCCCGCCCCGGTTAAGACGATAACCCGCACGGCCGGATCCGACTCCGCTTCATCAAGCTGCTTTAACATCAGCTCGATCACCTCCGCGCTCAACGCATTGCGCCGCTCCGGCCGGTTGATGGTTAAAGTAGCCACTAAATCGGCCACCTCATAAATTAAATCACTCATTTAGCTCGTTCCTTCAATCTGTTGGTTGCTTTGGAAGATATTAACCACAAAAACACAAAATTCAACCCTAGAAATTCACTACCCAACACCCAACACCTAACACCCTACACCTATCACCCACCACCTATCACCCAAACCGTAAGGTAAATCGCAAGATCATGGTGAACAATAGAAAGGGTTAGGAAAGTAGTTCTTTTTTCCTATTAGACAATACACAACGCTCTTCTACAATAAACCCTGAGATGAAAAATCATCTTGCGGAGGGCGCGGCTCAAACCACTCACATTGCTGCTGGCAAACAATCACACAGCCTCCGCCATATTTCAGTTAAAAATCGGGATAGATGTCGAGCCGTTTTCTGAAATGTGCTTCTTATCCCCCTTTCCACCCCCTGTAGGCAACCTGACCTTACCCCAAAATAGCCTGTAGGTTTATTTCGTCACAATTGAGGTATTTTAAATGCAAGCAAAAAGACGCTGGTCTCCTTCCCTTGCCGTTGTCAGTCTGATTCTGGTCGGTTTATGGCTGACTTTGGTCAATCATCGCTCGCAGGCGATGACCGTTGAACAAGAAGCGAGAAACAATTTGCGGGCGGCCTGGGGTCAGGTACAGGAGGCCGGCAGCTATCGCTTTACGGCCGACATCGAGCAAACGATGATCCCCCGGCCCCTCAATACCACGATAGGAAGAGAATCGGAAAGGGTCGATCTGCGTGTTGAAGGGAGTGCTCAGCCCCCTCATACCTCTGAAATGAACCTCTTTTTTGAAGGGGCGGCCAGCACCACCGCCCCGGTGGGTATCCTGCAAAAGCACGGCCAATCCTTTGTTATCCAGGGCGGTGAGCAAATTCCGGTATCCGACCCGCTGGCCGGGGCTGCCCCCACCGGGGATTTTCTGATCTACCTGGCCGCCGCTGATCACATCGAGCGCCTGGAAACCGTTGAAACGGCCGAAGGCACCCACCAGCGTTACGCCTTTGACGTCAATGGACCGCGCCTCGGCCGGGAAGTCATCTCACAACTGCAAGATTCCCCGTCGACCGGGACCTCCTCCCCGCAGCTTTCGCCGATCTTTGCCAACATGACCGGCCGTGGCGAATTATGGGTCAATGAAGAAGGATACCCTCGCCGGCAGCTGCTGGAAATAAATATCCCAGGCATAACGGCCGAATTTGATTCCCGCGTGGTCATGAACATCGACTTTTTCGCTTTTGGCGCGGATGCCGCCGCCCCCACACCGCTGGATGAAGCAGCTGGATCGATGGCTCCTTCCGCCCCGGCGGCCCCTTCCTCACTTGAGGGATCGACAACCCTCAATTTTTTCAAACCAGCCCCGGGTGAAGGATCGGTTGTCCTGTTTGTGATCGCCGTCGGGTTGCTGCTGATGGCCGGAGCCGCGCGCCTCTATTTAAATCATTCCCAATCCGCCTACACTTTTTTCTCATTATCGATTATCGGGCTGATGTTGACCGCCCCCCTGCTTCAGCCATTTGCGGCCGCCCACGCTCACGAAGTCGAGGAGCGAGCCGCCCCCCCGGATCTGGCACAACTTCTGGGTGTAGCGACAGATCCGGCGGCCGACACGGCCGTCTCGCCTGAAGATCTCTTTAACGATCAGGATGCAGCCCTGCAGTGCGGCGACGGCAGCCAGAGCGCCGATACCGACGGGGATGGACTGGATGACTTCACCGAAAACTGCCTGGGAACCAACCCCTTCCGGGCCGATACCGATCAGGACAATATCGATGACGCCACCGAAATCAACGGCATTACCGTTGGCAGCCAAACGTGGCCCGGAAACCCGTTTTCCGCCGATACCAACGCTGATGGGCTAAACGACGAATACGAATGGCCCACGGCCGACGGTGGAGCGCTGCAAAACCACGACATCGACAACGACGGTATCCCCAACGTCTGGGATGAAGACAACGACGATGACGGGGTGATCGATGAATTTGATCTCTCTCCCGCCTCACGCACCGCCTATGGACCCAACTTCAATTTTGACACCCGCGCCGGCAGCTATACCGGTTACCAGTACATCGATATCCAAATCCGGCCGCAGGATCCGGACATGCTGCGTTACACTCGCTCGATCCTCGACTGGCCCGCCGATGACAAGGGGCAAATACAAGATCGGGACGGCAGTGAAGAAGACGTGCGACTTTTCCCTTCGCTGCGCCTCAAAACCAACGTCGAACCGGCCGTGTCGCTGGCCGAAAAATACGGCGTGGCCTCCTTCCCCAGCGAAGATCCCCGTTGGCCCACCGAAATTTTTGTCAACCTCTCACCCATCAGCGACGGCGGGCAAATTGTGGCCTTTCAGGCCCGCATCCCCTATGATCCCGCTTCCATCAGCGATATCCAGCTGGAAGGGGATTTTCTGTGGATGGTCCAGGTCACCTCAGACCTCGACAGCGGCACCCGACGCGTTCCGTTCCACCTCTATGACGGGGGCAACTTCCGTCTGACCGGCTACCAGGTCGTCAAAACCAACGGCTTTGAAGCGGCCATCCTGGGCACGCCCGGCGAAACCGACAGCGACCGCGAGCTGCTCAACCTGCTGTTTGGCCTCAACGCCACCTTCATGGGCGTCCAAACCCTTGAAGGGCAGTCAAACGCCAACACCGCCCTGCAGGAAATTGAACAGCGCATGACCGGTGTCAACACCCCGGCCGAACAAAAATGGGGCGTCACGGCCGATGTGGCCATCGATCTTGATCCCGTTTATGGCCATCGCGATGCCGGGATGGCCGACCTGGCCAGCCGCCGCACGGCCGACTTTCTCGATTTAAATTATTCTGGTGTCACCACGGCCACCCTGGTCTACGCTCTTGAAGAAAATTTGGGCGCGTACAATATGGACGCCCTGGGCCAGCTCCAGCCCAGCAATCAGGCGTCCGTCAATCTCGACAGCATCGACGTTCTGACCAATCGCGCTTTGCGCCTGGCTATCTTCACCCAAAACAACGGCGCCTGGGAAGGGCTGGACAGCGGCGAAGGGTTCTTGGAAGTCAAGCGGCGCTATACCGATATCAGCACTGATTTAACGGCCGTACAGGCGATCGCTCCAGAGGTCACGGCTGTTGAGCTGCAGTCGATTGTGGGGCTGCTCTACGCCACGTGGTTCGCCGGCCGCACGGTCGTAGGCTCGATCAATGGCGAACCGATATTCCCGGCCAGCATCGTCGATCTTGACGTGTATAATGCTCTCAATCGCAGCGGGACCGATGGCCCGGCCGCCTACATCGCCGACATCACCAATATTCTCGAACCGGGCGGTGGTTTGGCCGTCGGCACCGGCTTTAGCGGCACCTGGTCGTTTATTAACGCCGAGGAAGATTCGCCCTCGAATTTTGCCTGGGTTAACGAAGGGCTGCTTTTCCTGGAAGAGGTCCAGAAATTCTTTGGCCTGAGCGACGAACAGGCCAGATATGGCGCTCTGGGACTGCAAAAATCGGTGCGCCTTGTGTTGTCGATCACGGCCGTGCGCAGTTCGTTTAAACTCCTTTACGCCACCAGCCAATATGCCAGCGCCACCAGTAAGGCGGCCAAACTCAGCACGGCCCTCAAACACACCAACAAGCTGTCTGGCCGGGCACTCGGCGCGGCTGGGGCTGTCTTAGCCGTCGCCCTGATCTGGACCGAGTTTGGCTTAATCGTCAGCGAAACCGATGACCCGCTCATTATCGCCCAGGCCGCTTTCTACGCCTTTGCGGCGACCCTCTTCACCGTGGTGCTCTTTGTCATCTCGCTTAATCCCATCGGGGCGATTCTGGTGGCCATCTTCGCCCTGGTCGATCTCATCGTCTTTTTTGCCACCGGAGGTGATGTCAGCATCAGCGGCATTATCATCCAGGCGATCGCTGATTTCTTTTATGACGTTGATATGCTGACCGAGATCGACTCGGCCGACTTTATCAATTCCGATTCCCGCCTGCGGAATGAGGAGTTGGGCTATGTCCAGGGAAACACCTTTATTGTTGAAGCCCAATTTGTAGGGGAACTCAAGGCCACCAGTGATGGTGAATCAAGCGATCTCGACAGCAGCTACGCCTACGGCCGCTTTCTGGGATCATCCAGTGACGCCAGCGTCTCCAACAACAACGCCTACCGCAGCTGTGTAAAAAACAGCAGCAACAGCAAGGAAATGACCTGCACCAACAACGTTGGCGTCAATTTCTATCTCAATCAGGCCAAGCCGAACGTGCATATGATGGTTGAAGGGCGGGTCAACACAAAAGTCCGCTACGAAGAATGTGCCCTGATCGCCTTTTGTGACGTGAACAGCCGGTACGACGAACTGCCGGAAGAAGAGGATCGCGAAGCCAACGACATCTATCTCGACGTCATTCCCAGCACGATCAGCGGGCTCTTAAACTGGTCCTCGGTTCCCAATGTGGATGTCGACGGCGACGGGCTGCGCGACGCCGCTGAACAAATCAGCTGCACCAACCAGGGCAGCGGCTGTACTGAGCTTGACAACTGGGATACCGACGGCGACCTTTTGCCGGACGGATTTGAATCAACCAACGCCGCCCTGCTGGGAACTCAACCCAACAATGCCGATGGCGACGGCGATAACCTGAACGATCGCCTGGAGCTCCGCTGGCAAACTGACGCCGGTTTGGCCGACACCGATGGTGACGGTCTGAGCGACAGCGAAGAGGTTTATCACCAGTCAGGCGGCAGCTGGAGCGGCGGCTGGCCGGTTCAGCTGCCCAATGGCAGTACCGTCATCATTCTGTCTAACCCGCTTGATGGGGATATCGACGGCGACGGCCTCTCTGATGCGGCCGAAAAGGCGAACGGCACCAGCCCCTACGCCTTTAACGACGCCCCCCGCCTGGGTCTGATCGCCGAGCAAACGACCTATGATCCCTCCGGTGTCGAGGCGTTTATCGGCCGGCCAAACGACCCGATTGAGCTGACCCTCGGGCTGCTCAGCGTGGGGCCGCTGCCGGTCACCAATACGCTGACGCTGTGTGTGCCCTCTTTCCTGACCGGCGTATCGGTGGCACCACTCACTGGCGAGCGCACCCCGGCGGTACAAACCGGCAGCTGCAGCGGTGGCACCGCCTACAGCTGGTCTTTTGCCGGCAGCAGCACCCTCCAGCTAAATGAACGGGTGACGACGACGATTAGCGCCGTGCTCGACCCGGCCCTGACCACCTCAACAACCGGCACCGTCGAGGCCTCCATGCCTTATGATGACGGTGGCGAGCTGGAAACGCTCCAGACCTCGGTCAACGTCATCATTGATGTCGACATTCCGACGGTGCAATTTGTGGCCCCGACCCCCGATTTGCTGATCGGCGGCGGGGTAACCGATGTCGTGGTGGGCGGCAATGCCTTTGACGACACCACCTGGATCGAGCGGGTCGAGCTGACCCTGCCGGCCGGTGGCGGGAACGTGACCGCTGTGGGCACCGAAACCTGGGCGTATACCTGGAATCTGCCGGCCGACGGCACCTACACCCTGCAGGCCCAATCATTTGATTATGTTGGTCGAGCCAGCACCAGCGCCTCCGTGCAGGTGCAGGTGGACAACACCGCCCCGGTAATCAACTTCCCACTGGCCAACGACACCGTACTGTCCGGTCAGGGCAGCGGCGTCATCACCGTCCCCCTCAACGGCACCGTCAGCGACAACCTGTCCGGTGTCGAGCGGCTGCAAATCAGCATCAACGGCAAACCGTGGCAGGAGATCCCCTTCACGGGCGGGAACTGGGTGTTCGACTGGCGGCTGCCCAACGAAGAATCGGCCCAGGGGAGGCACGAAGTGAAGCTGCGCGCCTATGACGTGGCCGGTAACCTCAGCGGCGAAACGGTGCGCACCCTCATCGTCGATGTCCTGCCGCCAACGGCCCGCCTGACCAACAACGCCTTCCTGACCGACAACCCGGCCGTGCAGCCGGGTCAGACGTTTACCCTCAATGGGGTGGCCAACGATGCCGGCAACGCGCCGCAGCCGTCCAACCCGGCCGTCCTTAACGGGAATCTCAACACCCTGGACGACGCCACCATCTGGCTGGAGCCGAACACCGTCTTTGACAACAACAGCGGAGTCAACGTCGCCTGGCTGGGCGACATCAACGGGGACCGGCTGGCCGATCTGGCGGTGGGTCTCCCGGCCGCGGAAAACGGGGCCGGACGGGTCGCCGTAATCTTCGGCCGCGCCGGTGGCTGGCCCTCACCACCCAGTGAAAAATTGTTAAACGAGGCGCGAACCTCGTATATCGGCCGCAGCGGATCCACCGGATTGGGCACCACCATCGCCCCGGCCGGGGATGTCGACGGCAACGGCTTTGATGACTTCCTGATTGGCGATGCGGCCCACAACCAGGTACACCTGCTCCTCGGGCGGCCGGATGCCACCGGTCCCGCTCAAATCCTCAGTCAGCCAATTTCGGCCCAATCAGTGCGCTTGAGCGCTCCCTCCGGAACCGCGATTGGCAACCGCGTGGCTGCTGCTGGGGACGTCAACGGGGACGGCTTTGACGACCTGCTCATCAGCAGCGACGGGGCATCCTACCTGATTCTCGGTCAGGGGGTTCTGCTGCCGGAAATCGACGTGACCACCCAGGCAGCGGTCGTCATCACCCATCCGCAGGCTACCGCCTTTGCTGCCGGTGTCGGCGATATGGATGGGGACGAGCTCGACGAGTTTGCCCTGGCCAACCCCGCTACCGGCCAGACCTATCTCTTTGTCGGTCAGACCGGTCTGACCGCGGCCGGGCAAACGGCCCTGGACACGAGTGATGCGGTCACCAGCTACGCCGCGTCCAGCACGGCCGTCGTCCCCCTGGGTGACGTCAGCGGCGACAGCCTGGCCGATTTCATGATCGCCAACGGCGGCAGCCCGCGCCTCGTTCTTGGCAGCGCCGGGGGCAGCGGCAGCTGCTGTATTGACTTTGGCGGCCTGTCCCCCGCGGCCGATGGCTTTATCGCCGGTGTGGGCAACGTGAGCGACACTGCTAACGAAGGGCTGAATGATATCGTGATCGGCAACGCCAACGGCGACGCCTACCTCTTCCTGGGCAGCAGCGGGCTGAATACCGTGCCGCCGGTGGCCGCTACCCTGACCGGCGCGGCCGCAGGAGCGAGCGCGCCCTACGGCGGCGGCGGTGATCTCAACGCCGACGGCTCCGACGACCTGCTGCTCGTGCCTTCCACCGCGCTGGCCGGTCTCAACGGCCTGGCAGACGTGCCGCTGGCGGTGGCTCAAACCGCTTTACTGCCGCAAGGTGTACCTTCTATCTCAGCTGATCGACCGGAAGCGGCCTTCGATACTAACGCCGTTAACGCGCCGCAGGCGGTGCAGGCGATCCTGACCGTTGACGACGACGGCTGCCCCGGCTGCTATACCACCATCCAGGCGGCCGTCGATGCGGCCGCGGCCGGGGACACAATCAATATCCAGCCCGGCGTCTACGGCAGCTTTGCTGTCAGCGGCACCAACAACCTGATTATCAACGGGGTTCACGCTGACGCGGTCTTTGTCGACGGCGGCGGGGCAGCTGATTCGCACGCGGTGCGCATCACCAACGCCACCGGGGTCTCGCTCTCCAACCTAACTCTGCGCAACGCTGACCGGCTGCTGTGGCTGGAGGATGCCGGTGTGGCCGGGTACGACACCCCAGCCAACCGCACCACGATCAGCAATCTGCTTTTCCTCGATTTTAAACACGCGTTTTATCTCAACCGCCGCAGCACCCTGGTGGCCAGCCGCAGCACCCTCGTGGGCCAGGGCGCAGATCCATACATCGAAGTGTACGGCCCAGCCGATCCCGATCTCGACGGGGACTGGTCGAGCCTGGCCAACACCCTGGCCACGGTGGCCGACGGCGGCCATCTGCTGCTCAATAACAGCAGCGAGCTGCTGCTCCTGCGCGGGCAAAACACAACCGACCTAAATCGCTACAACATCGGCACCAACGATTACACCGCTCGGGCGGCTTCGCCAGGACCGTTTGGGGCCAACAGCGGAGCAGCGATGCTCAACGGCATCCTGTACGGAATCACCGACCCGGTGTGGGGGAATACCAACTTCACCTTTGGGTCTATCAAAGACGTGGCCGTCGCCGGAAATGAGATTTTTGTCGTGGCCGGCAGCACCGGCTACCGCTGGAACGGCGTCAGCTGGTCTGCCCTGGTCGAAAACATCAGCGAAAATTCCGGCTACAACTGTGGTGTCTCTCTTAATACAGTAGCCGTTTATAATAACCTGGTGGTCTTTGGCGGCTGTTTTACCAATTTTGACAGCGGGGCGACCACCGGCATTAATACCAGCAGCAACTTCATCGCTTATAATCTCACCACTGAAAGTTGGGAAAATGGTGGTGATGGTATGGGCTCCAACGTCGTGCAGCAGGAAATTGTCGACATCGCCGTCGAGCCGACGCTCAACCGCATGGTGGCCGTTTCCGGCCTGTCGGACGACGGCACCGTTTACGAATGGAGCGGCACCGTCTGGAATTCAATCGACGGTGGGAATGCCAACGCCTACTTCTGCGATGCCCTGACCTGCAACAGTGACTCGTTCGAGCGCGTTTTTATCCTGTCCAACGGCCATATTTACGTCACCGGTCAATTTAACGCCGTGGGCGATGGATCCAATAATATTTATGGCAACAGACTGGCCTACTTTGACGGCACGAGCTGGCACGGGGTCGGCAGCCCGGATCTCATCCTCGACGGGACAAACAGCGCTCCGTCACCGCCAACCAACGGGTTTAATACGGCGCCCAACGCGGTAGCCCTGATCAACGGCCAGGTGGTGTTTGGCGGCAATCTGACAACCGCCTACAGCAGTACCGACAATGTCACCTCGACGCCAACCCCGGTGAGTAACCTGGCCACCTGGAACGGCAGCGTCTGGTCGACTTTCTTCGGCGGCACCAACGGGGAAGTCGTGGCCCTGCACGTGGCTGACAACCAGCTCTACGTTGGTGGTTCATTTGATGCTGCGGGCGGCCTGGCCGCCACCAACGGGGTGGCCAGCTGGTCCCCGGCCGCCAGCTGGCAGCAGCTCGGGCAGGGTATCCTGAACGGCAGCAGCGGCGGCAATGTGCGCGCCATCGCCGCCGGCCCCGGCCAGGTGGTTTTTGGCGGATTGTTTGACACGGTAAACGGGCAGGCCATCGACAATATCACCACCCTCTCGCGAGTCCGGGCCAGCTACAATCCGGGCGGGAACACCTGGTCGACCCTGACCGAAAACAACAGCGTGCCGCTCGGCCCGTATCAGGAAGTGGTCCTGGCCGGGGCGGGCACAACCGAACTGTACGCCCTGCTGGTCGGCAGCAGCGCCCACGAGCTGTGGCGCTACACGGTCTCGACCGGACTGTGGGATCAGCGGGCCACGCTCAACAGCAGCGCCGCCAGCGACACGCCGCACCTGGAAACGGTCGGCAGCGATATTTACGCGGTGCGCGGCGGTGGGTCCAGCGAGCTGTGGCGCTATTCATCAACCGGCAACAGCTGGACCCAGCTGGCCGATGCCCCATTCGCCTTCGGGGCGGGCGGCTCGCTGGCCAGTGACGGCCAGGGCGGTCTGTTGGCCATCGCCGGCGGCAACGGCCGGCAGTTTATGCGCTACAACATCGCCGGCAACAGCTGGACGACCCTGGGTGACGGCAGCGCCATCACCACCTCCGACGACGATCTGCCCGCTTCGGTCAATGCCGGTGGGGACAGCGTAATCGTCAACGACGTGCTGTACGCCACCCGCGGCGGCAACAGCGTGAGCTTCTACCAGTTTACTCCGGTGAATCCGGCGGCCGACAAGCTAACCTACGACAGCCTGCTCTTTGTGGCCCCGGCCAGTGCCACCAGTGCCACCTGGAGCGCGTACGGTCCGGGCAGCGCTCCGGCCGACTTCGGTTTTGTTGATGCCGGTGGCAACCGGTGGGTCGGTGGAAACGGCAGCCTGACCTGGACTCCGTCAGTCACCAACCAAACGTTTGCCGCGGCCGCGTTCCTGAAACCGGCCGCCAACGTGTACCGGCTGACAAGCAGCTCGGTCGTCACGGCCGGCTACCAGTCGTTTGTGGCTGACGCCACCGTATCCTCGAGCGGCTGCCCCGGCTGCTTCAGCTCGATCCAGGCGGCGATCAACAGCGGTGCAAACCTGGTCACGATTGAACCAGGCCAGTATCTGGAAGCGTTTTATTTGCTTAACGGCGTCCCGGTTCGCGGCTCGCGGGCCGACCTCACGGTCATCGAAGCACCGGGCGGCGCCGCACAGGTCGTTCAGGCGGAAGGGCTGTCCGACGCCAACGTTGGCTACCTGACAATTGACGGGCAAAGCACGGCCAACGGTCTGCTCATCGAAGACGGCACGACAGCCGCCCTCACCCGCCTGGTGGTGCGCGACGCCCAAACGGCGGTGGCCATCGACAGCAGCGCCACCCGCCTCACTCTCGTGAACGGCAACCTGATCAACAATACCAGTGGGGTTGTGTCGACCAATCAGGCCGGCTTTAACCTGCGCAACTCGATCGTCGCCTACAACAGCGGCAGCGGGCTCAGCCATGCGGCCAACGCCGCCCAGCAGGCCCACAGCTATAATCTGTTCTGGCAAAACGGAAGCGATTTTGGCGGGGCGGCCAGCGCCGGAGCCGGGGAGCTGTTCCTCGATCCGCTCTTTAACGACTGGCCCAACGGCGATTACCGCACTTCGGATCTGTCGCCGGTGATCGATGCCGGTGATCCGTCTGATCCGGCGCCACCTAGTGATGAACGAGTCGATATCGGCGTCCTCGAGCAGGGCAGCGCGGCGTTCTACGTCGATGACGACTACTGCCCCATCTGTCCCAATGACGGGTTGAGCTGGGGAATCGACGCCTTTGCCACCATCCAGGAGGCCCTCGACGCGGCCGCCAGCCGCCTAGCGGCCGTGGGGACCGCCCTGTCAACTCCGGCCCAGTCGGTCTTTGTGGCCCCTGGCACCTACGATGAACAGCTCGACGTGCCCAGCCACGTGCGGCTGATCGGCAGCGGTCCGGATCAGACGATCTTACAGCCCAGCAGCGGCAGCGCGGCGGCCACGCTCGATGGGGTAACCAATATCGTCATCAGCGGGCTGCGCATCGACGGCGGCAGCGGGGTGACCAATGGGATCGTCACCCAGAACGCGGCCAACAGCTTCGTCATCGAGCGCAATCTGCTGGTCGGTTTTAGCGGCACAGCGGTTTCGCTGACGGCCGATTCAACCGGGGAGGTGCGCTTTAACACGGTCCTCAACAGCGGCAGCGGCGTTTCCGCCAGCGGCGGCAGCAGCTGGGTCATCGTCGAGAACAATGTCTTGAACGGCATGATGGCCAGCGGGCTGGTCACGGCCAGCGGCGGCCGCATCTTTAACGACTTTAACCTGTTCTTTAACAATGCTCAGGACCTGAACGACGGGGCGGGAACCGGTTTGAGTATCGGCACCAGCGCCGTGACCGGGCAGGATCCGCAGCTCAACGGGCCGCACAGCCAGCTGGTGGAGGCCTCCCCGGCGGTTGACGCGGCCGATCCAACGGCGGCCGTGCCGGCCGGTGGCGGTCTGCGAGCCGATATTGGCTATCACGAGCTGACGGCCGCACCGGTGGCCGTCTTCCTGGGTGATATCGACAACTCGCTGGCCCTGGCCAACTCCGGGGTTTCCCAGGTCGAGGCGGCGCTGGTGCTGACGGCCGACGTCAGTCAGCCGGTGACCGCTACCCTGCCGTCAACCTGGATATCAGCCACGCTGGAGGGCAGCAGCGGGGATACGGTGCGCTTCTGGTCGGCCGATTTTGTACCGGCGACGCCGGGTCTCTACCGAGTGTATAGCCGGGCCACAGACGATCAGAGCAATGGCGAAGAGGCCACCGCCTGGTACGACGGGCTGATGGTCGTTGACGGCAGCGCGCCGGTGATCACCAACTTTACCGCGTCGAGCACCACCACCGCACCGGTTGAGCTGCGGGCGGACGTCAGCGACTTTGTGAGCGGCAAATTTAACATCGATTCAGTTTATTTTGACGTCAACGGCACGCGGGTGCCGGGTGAGTGGGTGCCGGAAAGCTGGGATGGCGGTCAGCCGCGCACCTTCCGGGCCTGGGTTAGTTTGAGCAATGGCAGCTACACCGCCACGGCTGGGGCCGTCGACAAGGCCGGCAACGCCACCAGCAGCACGCCAATTGCGCTCAATATCACCGCGCAGAATCCCGATGCTTCACCCCCAACGGTAACCATCAGCAGCCCCGATCTCCCGGCCGATCTGGCCGGTGGTGCGGCCACAGCGGCTCAGGTGACGCTGACCGGCACCGCTGCGGATGGAGAATCCGGTTTGCTGGGTGTTGAAGCCAGTCTTGACGGCGGGCTGACCTGGACGGCCGGCACGATTACCGGCAGCAGCTGGTCGATCACCCTCGAACAGCCGGAAGATCAGGAGTTTGTTACCTATACCGTGATTGTTCGGGTGCGCGACAGGGCCGGAAACGTGACCACCGCGACAACGACGCTGACCTTTGACGATGACGCCCCGCGCGGCATCGCTTCGGTGACCTTTAACCCACCGGTAGGCAGCCATCTCGACTTTGCCCAGGATCTGGTCGTCAGTTGGGATGCCCCCATTGATGGCAGCGGCGTGGCCAACGCCCTGGTGGCCATCGATCAGGCAGCCAGCACGGTGCCTTCAGCGATAACGGCCGGTACGGCCTATACGACTTCGCTCAACGCCAATGGAGAATGGTACGCCCACATCGCCCTGCAGGACGGGGTCAACAACCAGGTCGTGCGCCACTATGGGCCGTGGTACGTGGGGGACATCAGCAGTCCCATCTGCTCCGCCCGGCGACAGTCGATCCAGCCGGATGGCGAATTGACCTTTGGTTTGGAAGAGTGGTTGACTGACGATGAACTGCTCGACGACGACGAGCGGCCGGTCGGGCGCGATGCGCAGCTGCTGTACACCGCCTGGGACGCTCAGCATTTCTACGTGGCCTGGGAAGGAGCACGATGGAACACCGACGGCACCTTGTGGGTTTACCTCGACGTGACCGGTGGGGGCAGCAGCCAGGCCATCGACGGCCGCATCCTGCCGCTCAGCGCCGACTTTGCCGTAGAAATCATGACCGAAACGGCCGGCACCCTGCACCAGTGGAACGGTTCCGGTTGGCAAAGCCAAGGGGCGGTCGAGTTTACCCAGGGTGAAGCGGGCGCGACCGAAATCCGGCTGCCGTTTGGCACCAACAGCTACAGCGGCCCGGTGTCGATGATCGCCTACGCCGTGGATGAAACGAACGATGTCTGGAGCGTCTTCCCGACCACCAATCCGCTGGGCGGTTCCTGGAATACCGCCTACAGTTGGGCCGATCTGTGCGCCCTCGTGGCCCCCAACGCCGGGCAGCCGCAAGCCAAGAACATTGAGCTGGTAGTCGGCAGCCCACAGTCAACCAACACCCCGGCCGAACCGGCCACCGATTTATCTTATGACATTCGGGTGACCAGCCAGGAGCCAACGCTCCTCTCGAACGTCACGCTGGATGTGGCCACGACGACCGGTCTGACCTATCAAAGCGCCAGCGGCGGCGCCTGCAGCAGCTGTCCGGTGGGTGGCAGCAGCTGGCAAATCGATCTACCGCCCCTAACCCCGGGGCAAACCGTCACCGTCTCGATTACCGGCACGCTCGAGAGCGCCGTCGCCTTAAGCGCGCTCGAAGCGGTCACGACCACGGTCGATGCGGTGCGCAACAGCGTCGTGCTGGATAGTGGGGCGCTGAGCCATCCGGTTGACGGCCGGCCGCCGGAAGTGAGCTTCGCCCAGGCCGACGGCAGCGGCATTTTGCCCGGCGTGCAGGCGGTCTCCGGCGTTGCTTCCGATGGCAGCGGCATCGGTTTGGATGAAGTGCGGGTGCGGATCGCCGGTGATGGCTGGACGGTAGCCAATGGCACGACCAACTGGACGGCCGATCTGACGATTCCGGTGGTGCAAACGGTCAATCTGGAGCTGCAGGCGGTCGATCTTTACGGGAACGCCAGCGCCATTCGGACCATCGACCTGGTGGTTGATCAGGTGGCTCCATCAGTTTCATTCAGCCTACCGGCGTATGTGAACCAGCTAATCACGCCGCTGAGCGGCACCAGCCGAGACATCTTACCCGAGGGCGGCGAAATCGCCCGGGTTGAGGTGCAGTTTGACAGCGAAACCTCACCGTATCAGCCGGCAGCGCTCAACGCCCCGGCGGCCGATGGGACCACCAGCTGGCTGTATACCTGGAACGCGCCGCAGGTTGATGGGGAAACGCAGCAGTTGAGGCTGCGCTCCACCGATGCGGCCGGCAATCAGTCAGTCACCGGCTGGTTCACGACGACTGTTGACACCGTGGCCCCGGTTATCACCGTCACCAACGTCATCAGTTCAGTTGAATTTGAGTCGTATTACCAGACCCCAACCGGGCCAGCGGTGATCAGCGGCACGGTCAGCGACAACCTGTTAACCGAGGTTGTCGCCCGAGTCCATTCGCCGCGCAGCAACGTCTTTACAGCCACCTTGCCGATTAACAGCGGCCTTTGGGAATACGATTTTGCCCTGCCGCTGGCGGAGGGTGGCACGTTCCTGATCTGGATTGAGGCATTTGACGCGGCCGGGAATCGGACCATCGAAGGGTCGTACGAAGTGGATGTAACCGGGGTGCAGTTTGACCTGTATCTGCCGGTTGTCTACAGAGATTATCGGCCGCCAGCCCCCGATTTGGTGGTGCGCGAGATTGCGGCCACAACCACCGGGGTTGAAGTCACAATTGAAAATGTCGGATTGGTGCCGGTCAGTGACAGCTTCTGGGTCGAGGTGTACATCAATCCGTCTCCACCACCAACGGCGGTGAATCAAATTTGGAATGATTTGGCCAACCGCGGTTTGGTGTGGGGGGTGACCGAGGCGCTTCCGGCCGGTGGCACGCTGACCCTGACCATTGGGGATCAGTACTTTGCACCGGAGCTGAGCGCCTGGTCGGGCGTGCTGGCCGAAGGCACGCCGGTTTACGCTCAGGTTGACTCGGCCGCTGAGGGCAGTGATTTTGGCGCAGTGCTAGAAGGTCATGAAATTGACGGCACGGCGTACAACAACATCCTCGGTCCGGTAGTGGTTACCCCATAGACTGTCCGCAGATTACGCAGATCACCACAGATTTTTCCATATAATCTGCGTAATCTGCGGACAGTTAAATTTTTAAGATTGTTTCATTCATTTGCAGGTTGACAAACTCGGCACTTGCCTGCCACAGCTCTATTGCCTTGCGCTGATCATAAGACAAGCGGGAAGATTTGACCTCTTTTCGACCTTGAAAATAGCGTCCGGACCGGTGCGCCAATTTCGGATTTATGATGAGATCAGCCAGGGCGGCACCAGACGCATCCACGCTGTGTACATTGGCCATGGGAATAAATTGCAAAATTCGAAACAAATTGGTCAAAGAACGGAGCCAGGGGTGCCATTCACGCGTCAAGCCGGTCCCCAACATCGCCCCTGGATCAAATGCATTGACCGTAATAGGCATTGGGGTGGAGCTGTGGCCTTCAGCAAAAAGACGCCGCGAAAATTCGTAAGCGGTGTAAACATTGCACAATTTTGAGGTGGTGTAGCGGCGAAAACTCACCATATTGCTACCTTCATCTTGTCGTTCTCCGTTTTGATCGGGGTAGGCCAGCCCTTTGGCATTTACGTAACGGGGTGGGGCCATACGGCCGTCAATCGTGTCGGGATCATGTGTACCACTGCTGACAAAGACAATTCGGCCGGGAGGCACCATTTGTTTTAACAGGAGGTGGGTTAGCAAATAAGGTCCCAAATGATTGACGCCGAAGGTCATTTCAAAGCCTTCCTCAGTCAGGCGGGTATCGCCATAAACTTGTAATCCCGCGTTGTTTACAAGCGCTTTAAGTGGAGGTAGGTGGCTTTCAGCAAGAGATATTGCAAATTGGCGGACCGAATCGAGTGAGGCTAAATCAACTTGCAGCTGGGAAACAGCCGAATTCCCCGTTGATTTCTGCAGTCTTTTGATCGCTTCCTTTCCTTTTCGCAAATCACGGACGGCAAGCACGATATGCCATGTTTTATTCTTGGCCAGATTTTCGGCGCAGGCATAGCCAAGCCCAGAATTGCCGCCGGTAATGATGACGGTTTGTTGTGGATTCATGATAAACCTCGTATAATTTGTTGACGTCGTCAACGTTGACATTGTCAACTATACCAGCCCAGGTTGACGCTGTCAACCCAAGTGCGAGGGATACCAAAAAACTTATTCTTTGCAAAGCCGTATATGGTTAGAAAAGCATGGTAGATTCTCAACACAAAACGCGACGGGCGCTCATTCAGGCAGCGGCCGCATTACTTGAACATCATGGCTTGTCGGCCGTCACCTTACGCGCTGTAGGTCAGGCGATTGGGGTTTCACGCACGACCCCTTATCGACATTTTGAAAACAAGGAAGATTTATTGAGGGCGGTCGCCTTGGAATACTTCAAGGAGTTAGAGCAGCAGCTGGGGGAAATCGTGCAAAAAGCGCCCCCTCAATCCCGTTTGGAAGACCTCCTGCTGGGTTTTCTGCAATTTATGATTGATTTTCCGGAACGATACGCCCTGATGATGAGTCACAACGTGCAGCAAGGTGAAGATGATGCTCTTTTGGCCGCTTCGCAACGAATATTTGGCATGTTCTTGCAGGTCGTTGAGCAGGCGCAGAGCGTGGAGGCGTTGAGGCAAAGTGATCCAACCCAGATCGCTGCCCTACTGTTTTCAAGCTGTCATGGGGTGGCCGATCTATCCTTGTCCGGACATATCAAGCCCAAGAAAGGATTAGAACCATCATCGCTGGTACGGCTCCTCATTCAAAATTTAAGCGAAGATATGGCATTGTTATGAGCATTTTTAAAAAAATCGTCAATTGGCTGGAATACGGATCAGCCAAACCGGTAATTGATTTTGGAGAAATTTATAGCGGGGTTGTGGGAAAAGAGCGCTTTACAGCTGGGGCCAAGCTGCTGGCGGCTGAAGAGCAGTGGGCGCTGCGCCTCGACCTGAAGCGGCACTGGAGCAGCCAGGTAACGCGAACGATAGTCGACTGCCACTTTAAGGCCCGTTCGGAGCTTAAAGAGCCGTTTGCCCTTCTTCTACGGGATGTAGAAAACGGCGTGCACACGCCGAAAAGTGTCACGGTCAATGCTGCAAGCCGGGTGCTTGTTGGGTTGACGGCTGGAGAGATCGTGCGGGGATACGGCCGAATTGATTACCATCCCAAGGATGAGGGGCGCTTCCGCAGCGAGCTGTTTTTATCCCGACAGAATGAACGGTATTGGCTGATTCTTTCCCTGGGTGAAGGGACGGTCGAATGGAGCAAGTGGCCGGTTCCGTTGGGTGAGGCGGTTTTGAAATTGCTTGAGAAGAGCTGGCGGGTTCAGTAGATTCCAAAAGTTTTGAAAACTTTTGGAATCTTGGTGCTGCGCCAATAAAATAGTGAATTGTCCGCAGATTGTGCAGATTTAATTATTTTTGTGTCTTTGGTGTTTTTGTGGTTCTAAAAGGATATGCCTAAACGAAAAACAATATCCGACTACATCGCTGATCTGGCCAGCCCGGATCCGCAAATCAAGATCAAGGCACTCAAAAAACTGGGCAAGAGCGGCCCCAGGGCGGCGCACGCGGTTTCAAAAATCATCCCCCTTTTACATGATAACGCCTGGCGGGTGCGGGCGTGGGCGGCCCGCTCTCTCGGATACATCGGTCCGCAGGCGGCCGCGGCGATCCCTCATTTGATTGAGGCATTGAACGACGAGATGGCCACCGTGCGCAGTGATGCAGCACTCGGTTTGAGCTACATGGGAGAAAAAGCCGGCCCCGCGGTACCCATGTTGATCAAGGCGCTCAATGACCCTAAGTGGAGCGTGCGGATTTCGGCCAGCAATGCGCTGGGACAAATTGGGGAACCGGCCGCTGTGGCCATCAAGGACCTCACTGAAATCGCGTGCGAATCAAAAGATTTGAATGAACAGTACGTGGCTTCAATGGCCATCGACAAAATTTCGATTAAAACCATGCGCATCGAAGAACCGCAAAACGCCGAAGATCTGCAGCGGTTTATCGAGGCAGCCGACCGTTTGGCGACCGCGGGGCAGCCAGATCAGGCTCAGGAAGCGTATCACGCCTGTCTGGAGCTGGCCGCCGGGCACCACATTCCCCTTTTTGCCGGTCAGCTGGTGCAAATCTGGGTGGGGATTGGTTTTTGCGCGGCCGATCAACGCGATTGGGCCGACGCCCTCGCCTGGTATCATCGGGCAGAGGCGGCGATTTATTCGGCCCCCTTTTTTAACCCCGATCCCGATTCACCGGAGGCCAGGGTGCAGGCCGAGCAATGGTCGTGTTATCTACCAAAGGGTCTGATTGTCCTTTTTAGCGAGAATTATCCGGCCGAAACTCAACTGGCATTTTTATGCGACTCAATCGCCCTGGCTTACGACAATGCTGATGAGCTGCCCTATGCGGAGCTGTATTACCAGCGCTCGGCCGGACTGCACGCCAGGCTGGGCGAGCCGTTTCACGAGGCGGAGGTGTGGTACCATCAGTCGATTGGCTGTCAGCGGCGTGAGGATTGGGTCAAGCTGGAGGAAATAGCCCAAAAACTGGCCGCGGCCGCAGAGCGAGCTAATTTTCAGCCGCTGCGTCTGGCGGCCGAGCGGCTGCTGACCCAATCGTTTTTTAATCGGGGGCGGCTGCAGGAAACGCTTGACCATCTGGGCCGGGCGGTCGTGCTCGGTCGGGAGATAAACCATCCCGACATCGAGGAAGATGAAGGGCAGCTGCGGGAGTTGGTCGAGCAGCTGCAGCCGGGTATTATCGAGCGAAATGCGCCGGAGGAGCTGGCGGCGCTGGCCGCGGCCGAACAAATTCTCATCGAGTGATTTGAATAACTTATCCCGAAGACCTCAAAAGTTTTGAAAACTTTTGAGGTCTATGGCATGCCTTAAGGGTCACGCCTTTCGTCCGTTGGTTGGCAGGGTCTTGCGCGGAAAGGACTCCAGCGATTTGAGAATGAGCAGCCATATCAGCGGCAGCAGTATGGCAGCGACAATCTCATAAACCGCCCGGCTGGTGGCAAATGAAGCCATTTTTTCAATCGGAATGACCGCAAAAGCGATTGACTTAGTCGAAAATTGCAGGATAGGAAGCAGCACCAGAAATCCAACCGTCCCCCAGACGATTATGTTCGGTTTTTTGACGGCCGGCCGCAGGATTTTCAGCCAGTGCTTCTGAGAACCGATTTTGTTTTGAGCAAACAGGCGGATTCCCAACAAGATGCCAATCGGTAGGCTGGAAGCCAGAGCGATAAATAAGGCGCTGCCAAAAACAGGCGAATTTGAGTAAAAAATCGTCACCGCCCCTGCGCTTTCCGCCAACAGATTCCATCCGCCGATTAACAGCTGATAGATCAGAAGCCCGTAAATCATCCAGCGTACGCGCTGCAACCATATCAGCCTGATGTTAACCTTGCCAAACTCCTGGCTCAGTTGATCGGTTGGACCAAGCCGTCTGGCGGCAACTAAGAAAGCCTCCTCTTCAGTTAATCCCTTTTCCTGGAAGTTTTCAACGATGGTGCGCAGATGATCCTCAAGTTCAGCGATGTTTTCTGGCAAAATAGATTCGCGGGATGCAAGTTCATGACGCCAATTTGAAATTTGTTCTTCTAATTTATGCATGTGAAACACCCCACAATTTATGCAATGTGCTGTTAACAATTTGCCACTGCGCCTTTTCCTGTTGCAAAGCGGTATGACCCTCATCATTGATCCGATAATACTTCCGCCGCCGGCCGGATTCCGACCTGCGCCATTCCGAGACAATCAGCCCCTTGTTCTCCAAGCGGTGAAGCAGCGGGTAAAGCATGCCATCCGACCAGATCATCTGCTCATCGGACAAATCACGGATTTGCTGGATGATGTCGTACCCATAACTTTCACCTTTGGCTAAAATTGATAACACAATGGAGGTCGATGAAGCGGCAACGAGATCTTTATTGAGCATTGATATTCTCCGTTATATACCTTGCACCTCTATGTACAAGCCCGATTTTACATAGAACTGCTATGTAAGTCAACAGGTTAGCTTCGGAAAGAAGAACATACACCGTGTGCGACCAACTGATATCCAACGAGGAAATTGGTGTTTTGAAATCATTTGGCGTTCAAACGCCCAGGCTGCTAAACCGCGGCATGGAAGCGGCCGTCTACGCTTGGGGTAACGACGCGGTGATCAAGCTCTATCGATCTACAACATGGTGCACACCCAATTTAAACGATACAATATTTTGGAATTATCTCGGTTAAATAAACTTTATAAGGATCATTATGGCCAAAACGATTCGCGTCAATTCAGGTGAAAAGGTGAAAATTTTTAGCCGCAGCTTTAGCTCCATGCCTCTGGCTTATGAATTTCAAGCCCGGCCGCTGGGCTCCCATCAGCTAAACGGAGAAATTGAAATTATGACGCGGCAAATATTATTTGCCAAGCCACCTACAATCCTTCCCCTGCAGGAGAACAACAGCGTTGACGCCACCATGTGGGACACATTTTTCGACATCTATATCAGAGCCGGAAGCGATCTCGAAGTAACCGTCCCCAAAAGAAATTTTGGCCCGCTTCGCTGGGTGATCGTATTCGCCGCTGTGATCGTCATCGCGGCCGTTTCAATCTTCTTATTTAGCATATAAACATGGCCACACCTGCTTATCGCATTCAATCCAAACGCCTGGTGATACGCTGTTGGCATCCCGCAGACGCTCCGCTCATCAAGGCGGCAATTGATGCCAGCCTGGACCATTTGCGCGAGTGGATGCCCTGGGCCAAAGATGAGCCACAGGACCTTAATGCCAAAATCGCTTTGCTGCGCCGTTTTCGCGGCGCTTTTGATCTTGATCAGGATTATCACTACGGCATCTTTAATGTGGATGAAAGTGTAGTGCTCGGTGGAACCGGTCTGCACACCCACGCCGGAGAAGGTGCGCTGGAAATCGGCTACTGGATTCACGTGGACCACGTCAATCAGGGCCTGGCAACTGAAGCGGCCGCCGTCCTGACCCGAGTGGCCTTTGAAATCAACGAGGTCAAACGGGTGCAAATACTTTGTGATCCGCAAAATGTGCGCAGCGCCACAGTACCCAGTAAGCTGGGGTACGTACATGAAGCAACGCTGCGCCAGCGCACGACAACCCCCCAAGGGGAACCGCGGGACACAATGATCTGGACGATGCTGGCGGAGGAATATCGATCGGGCAAAGTGCAGGAAACCGAATGTGAGGCATTTGACGCTGTCGGCCGGCCGCTGCTTTGAATCTCATGAATTTTTCCGTCGATAAAACGTTGATCCGCCACGCGCAAGAAAAAGTGAACGACTGGGACCGGCTCTACTGGATGGTCGGCGGAGCCGGCTCCGGCAAAACGACGATCTGCCGGGCGCTGTCGGAAAAATACGGGATCCCCATTTACGATATGGACGCCCATATTTATGGCGCATATCACGGCCGATTTTCCCCAGAACGGCATCCAGTCAACAGCGCGTGGTCAGCCGCCCCAAACGGGCTGGCGTGGCTGCTGGAGATGTCCTGGAATGAGTATGAAACATTCAACAGAGCAGCTTTACCTGAATATTTAGATCTGCTGACGGTAGATCTGCCTTCGTTTGACCCACAAGCCGGATTGTTAATCGATGGCGGCCTTATCAATCCCGGTCTCCTGACCCAGGTGATCTCACCCAAGCAGATTATCTGTCTGGCCGCGCCCGACCGGTCAAGCGAGGAAATTTGGGCTGAAAACAGCGAGCGACGAGCGATGAAAGCGATGATTGACAAGCTGCCGGGTGGGGAAGGCCTGTGGCAGAAATTTCTCGAATTTGATACCCGGATTACCCAAACGATCATCAAAGAATCTCGGACGGCCGGTATTCCCATCTGCCTGAGAGAGGCTTCTGATTCGGTTTCGCAATTCGCCGCCAAGGTGGCTGATGTTTTGGGGTTTGAATCTGCTTAAGTGCTGCATTCCATAAATATTATTAGCCACTGATTATCACAGATTAACACCGATTTCTCACTTGCTCCTTCGGAGCTCTGTGAAAATCCGTTTATCCGTGGCTAAATAAGTGCTTCATCTCTTCAATCTTCCTTCTGCCACAGATTCACCCAGATTTAAGCACCCTTTCTATGCTATAATTCAGATAGATTTTTCTCTTTCGGCCGCTTGTTTATTTCGCCAATATTCAGTTACTCCGCGGCCTAATTTCCCCGACATATATGGCGCCTTCACAACCAAATTCTTACGCTCTCTTGCAGCAGAGATAAGAAGGGGGAAAAGTCATGGTACCATCGATCAAACGGCCTCACAAACCACGGATTGTGACACCCTGTCAGCCGAGGCGGGATTGCCTCTTTTCTCAGAAGAAAGCGGCATTTCAACCTACAATCACGCCTGTATTTGCCCATCATTTTAACCAAATCGCGATTTCCCCTCAGATTCAAACAAAATTGTCGATCAGCCAACCTGGCGACAAATTTGAGGAAGAGGCGGATCGGGTTGCGGATCAAATCATGCGGATGCCCGATCCCAAAGTTCAGCGGCAGGTTGAAGAGGAGGAAGAGGAACTCATTCAACCTAAATCTTTGACCCCCTCAACAGGCATTTACAGGCAGATCGAAGAAGAGGAAGAAGAGGAGCACATACAACCCAAACTTTTCTCTCACCCAACAGACGTTTACAGGCAAGTCGAAGAAGAGGGAGAGGAGGAGGAGGAAGAAGAGCTGCTGATGCCCAAGGGGCGGCCGGGGGCTGCGATAACAGCCGATTCCTCGCTCCCAACCCGCTTACAGCAAAACAAAGGGAGAGGGTTTCCCCTGCCTGCGGCCGAAAAAACCTTCATGGAAAGCCGCTTTGGGGCCGATTTTAGCCAGGTCAGGATTCACACGGATCACTCGGCCGCCCAAATGAACCGGACCCTCAACGCTCAGGCGTTTACCTATGGAAAGGATATCTATTTCAGTCCAGGAAAATACAATCCGGGCACATCAGCGGGAAAAAAGCTGCTGGCCCACGAGTTGACCCACGTGGTGCAGCAGAAATCACGGCCGTGGATCGGCCGACGACGGAGAAGAAGGCGCGGCCGTCGGCAAGCCAGCTTCCAAATGGAAATGCACGTCATTGGCGATCGTGGTTTGATGGTCGGTGGAGCCACATTTCACACCACCCTGCCGGCATTCCGGAACGCCATGCTGGGGCAAAATAGACGACAGCGGCGGGCACGGAGAGGGCGATGGACATTATGGTTTGCCATTCACGGCTGGAACGGCGTGGTGGCCTACTCGAGGAGCTGCACTCTAGGCGTCAACTGTTATAACGCCCGCACGATACGCGGTGTGTTTGGTAGAGCGGGCTGGCAGCGCTGGCTGAGGACGTATGGCCCCAGTCGGGTGGTTCTCTACTCCTGCAATCTCAATGCCACCATGACAACCGCCATAGAAAACTCACTAAAACGGCCGGGGACAGCCCGAACTCAAGCGCCCCGCTCCCGTCGCTGCAACATTACCTATGCCGGAGTATCCATTCCGGTACGCGGCACCAACATCACCACCCGCCGCCAGTACCGGCGGCTTCGTGCACGGGATCGACGGCAGTTTATGCGCTCCTTACGCAGCCTGCGGGTACGTGGATATGGGCAAATTCCACCCGCTCAAATTAGAACCGATCAACAGCTCAGACAGCTCTTCTTTGACCGGCCGCCACGCGGTCAGTGGATGACCGCGGTGGTCAGATTTACCGGGGTTGGGGCACGTCGTCCATGGCGAATTTATCTCTATCAGTTCACCCGCTTCAGCACGTATGCGATGGATTGCCAGAGGCCAGCCGCCCTACCCACTTACAGGCCCGGCCGGGTTCGCATTCTTCTCCCAGGGGGCGGCACCCCATAATTTCCAGTAGGAGTCAAAAAATGAAATACAGAGTTCATCGCTTTGATATCAAAATGACAATAGATCAAAGCAAACTGGAGCAGTTCCTCAACAATTTGGACGGCGAGGTCGTGGCCGTCATTCCTAACGTGACTATCGCTATTTTCTGGATTCACAAGGTCGATTTTCTTCTTGTAATCGAGAAAATCGGCTAAATGGGAGTGTTTATGACAGATAAATCAGCACCAAAATCCTGGACCCCTCATCAAATTGGGGCGGTGATCACGCTCAGTGGATTACTCCTTTGGAGTGGTACCGCTCTGTGGATCCACTCGGTGGCCCCGGCCGGGGCGGATCTGTTTGAAATGACCTATCTCAGCACCATCTCCTTGCTTCTTCTGCTTTTGCTCCCGCTGTACTGGCGACGGATTCGTTGGGCTTATATTGGCGGCATTTTTATCGTGGCCGCTCTCCTGATTGGCCTGATCAAAGCGGCCGCTGATCAAACCCTCGTACTTTCCTGGTCTGCTTATAATCTTACAACCGTTCTCATGTACGCCATCGCTCTTGGATATGGCTATTCAAGCATCCAGGCGTACCGTGAGCTGCCTCCTTCTGGAGCGAAAAGAAGTGCGGCGGGGCTTGGGGTTTTGTTTATTACGGGCGCGATTTTTGCCACGCTGTTTTGGACCAACTGGGGCTTGGTCCACGATACCATGTGGCAGTGGACGCTCAATCGTATCGAAAATCGATTGGAAAATGCACCATCCCTGGATGAGCAAATTCAGATACTCGTCGACGAGGGTGACCTGGACTCGGCCGCAGCCGGTATTGTCGTCAATAATGAACTGGTCTGGGCCAAAGCCTACGGAGGGGCTGATCTGGATACCGTTTACGACATCGCTTCAATTACCAAGCCTTTTGTGGCCACGGCCGTGCTGCAGCTCTACGAGCGAGGTGAAATAGATCTGGATGACGATGTCAACACCTACCTGCCCTTCAAACTCAGACATCCCGACTACCCGGAGATACCGATCACGATTCGCATGCTGCTCACCCATCAGGCCGGTCTGTCTCACTTCACCACTCAATTTAGAACGTATCACATGGGTCCGGAAACGGTGGCCTGGATGGCTGAAAACACCAACATCGCCCTGCAGGATTTTGAATCCCTTCCTTCACAGCAGGAATTTTTAGCCGGTTACGTCACACCCACCGGGGAATTTTATACCCCTGATGTGTGGCTTGAAGTGCAGCCCGGAGCAGACTATTCTTATTCAACTCCGGGATATGATCTTCTGGCCCAGATCGTGGAATCTGTCACGGGGCAGCCGTTTCCGGCATACGCTCGGGAAAACATTTTTACGCCGCTGGGGATGAACAGCTCCGGTTTCAGCGTCACCGAATTTCCCGAGAGGGTCGCCATCCCGCATGAACGCCTGTATGGTGTACTCTCCAAAAGTAATGTTGAGCTGCCGCTGTCAGATCAACGAACGATCGGCGGAGGCGGGATGATCAGCACGGTCCCGGATATGGCTCAATTTGTTGTGGCGCACCTCAACCAGGGTGAAGTAGATGGTTTCCAGCTGCTGGAGCCACCATCGATTGCCCTGATGCAGGAAAAGGTCGTGACATTTCCCCTCGGACAGGGCGATCTAAACCAAGATGCGGCCGGGATCGGCCTGGGCCACGTCAGGAATCAGCCGTGGAACGCCTGGGGGCACCTTTATGATATGCATGGCGCAACGGGTCACGGTGGTTCCTGGTGGGGTTACCAAAGCCAGATGTGGTTTGTCAACGAGGAAGATGGGGGGTATGGCATGATTCTCCTGATCAACACTGAAGGGGACCTGAAAGGGGACACGCGGTCTCTCTGGCTGTTTTCCAGCCCCTTGCAGATTCAGACTTTGTTGATGGAAGAAGCACGGTTGCGCTATCAAGAATCAATGGAAAATTGATGGTTTTGACGCTTGGGCTGTAAAATACGGCCGATGAAACAAGCCCAACATATTTTAAAAACTCATTTTGAAGAAACCGGTCTCCGGCTAACCCTTGACTTTGGCACCATCTCGCTGATCTGCCCCACTGCAGACACCATCCGTCTGCGGATGAAGCTCGATCAAAGTGGGTTTGTGCCGCCGCTGGAGCCGGGGTTTGACAGAACAGAAGACCGCCTCCTGGAACGATGGAAATCTGTAAAAATCGATCCATCTCAATTTTCCCTGCCTATTGGCGAATATCTCCTGACTTTCTCAAGCGATCCCTTTTCGTTCGCCGTGCTGCATGGAGAGAATCGCCTGCTGAAATCGCTCCCCGGCCGGACGATGTTCAAAGATAGTCTCGGCCGGCATTGGCATTACCAGGTCAAACGAGAGGAGGATGTATATTTCGGGCTAGGTGAAAAAACCGGCCGCCTGGTGCGCAACGATCGCACCTATCGGCTAAACAACACCGACGCCATCGGTTACCATCCAGAGTTTGGGGACCCTCTCTACAAACACATTCCTTTCTACCTGAAATATAACGTTGATCAGCAGCACACGCTGGGCTTTTTTCTCAACAACGCCTTCAACAGCCAATTTGATTTTGGCAGCACGCGCAGCGGCTATTGGGGTCCATTCACCAGCATCTGTACCGATGGCGGCGATCTCGATCTGTTTATTTTGCTGGGACCTACTCCAAAAGACGTATTGCGCCAATATCATCAGGTGACCGGATTCCCGGCACTCCCCACAAAAGCCTCTTTGGGGTATCTCGGTTCGACGATGTATTACACCGAGCTGGAAAAAAACAGCGATGACGCGGTTTTGGGATTTATCAACCAGTGCCGCAAACACGATATCCCCATCAGCGGTTTTCACTTATCGTCGGGGTATACGATGGGTGAGGACGGCAAGCGGTACACCTTCACCTGGAACCAAAAACGCTTTCCCGACCCGCAGCGGTTTGTCGAGCGGATGGCCGCGGCCGGTCAGGTTCTATCGCCTAACATCAAGCCCGGCATGTTAACCACCCACCCGCTGTGGCCGGAATTTGATTTAGCTGGGGCGTTTATTCGCACGGCCGACGGCCGGCGCTCGATGAAGGCCAATTTTTGGGGTGGCGAAGCGTCTTTTGTCGATTTTTCTAACCCGAAAGCGTGCAGCTTGTGGAAAAAACACCTTAAGCAGCAGCTAATTGACCTCGGTGTCACTTCGATTTGGAATGACAACAACGAATTTGAAATCGATAACGATCGGGCCATCTGCAATGATGATGGGCAGCTGATTCCAGCGGCCGCCCTGCGACCGATTCTGGCCAACAAGATGGCCGCTGTGGCTTATGAGGCGCTGGCGGAGCAAGGCAATTTGCGGCCGTTTGTCCTCAGCCGGGCCGGGTTCAGCGGTTTACAAAAGTTTGCCCAAACGTGGAGCGGAGACAACGCCTCGACCTGGCCGGATTTTCACTTTAATCTGGCCACGATGTTGGGATTAAGCCTCAGCGGGATGCCCTTTAACGGCATGGACGTGGGCGGTTTTGCCGGCCCCGCTCCCGAACCGGAGCTGTTTTTGCGCTGGGTCCAAAATGCGGCATTTCATCCCCGCTTTTCGATTCACTCGGTGAACAGCGACAACACCGTCACTGAGCCGTGGCTGTACCCATCGCTTACCCCCCTGATTCGGCGGGCGATCAAAACGCGCCATCTGTTTTTGCCAACCCTCTATTCCCTCGCCGCTCAGGCTCACTTCGAAGGGGTCCCTCCGGTGGCGCCTCTCTTCTATCATTTTCCCGATTATGAACCGATCCGAAATTGCCACACCACATTTATGATCGGGGAAGCCTTGCTCGCGGCGGCCGTTACCGAGGCGCACGCATCGTCTCTTGACATTCATTTTCCACCCGGCCGCTGGCGCTGTTTTTATACCGGTCAAACGTTTAGCGGTGGTCAAACCACCCAAATTTCCCTGACCGATCAATACAGCCCGCTGTTTTATCGGATTGGTCATGGGTTTTTTCTCGACGCCAATTTTCAAAATGCGGTTGATTTTGAGGGGGAGTATCGGCCGGACAGCTTGATCGTTTGCCTAAACAGCTGCACCTCAGGCCGTCTGTTTTTCTACGATGACGATGGTCGGACCCTCGATTTTCAGAATGGGGCCGTGGCCAAAGGGTTTTTTCAGTGGGAGGTAAACAGCAGACAGGTTGCCCTCACCTTTGAGCGACACGGCTCTTACCGGTGCGGTTGGCAAGCCGTTTACCTACAAATCGAGGTTGAAGGAACCTGTCCCAGAGCGATCACTATAAACGATCGGCCGATTGGTCAAACCCTGTATCGTGAACAGCTTACTAGCGGCAGGTGGTATTATTCTGCGGCTCAAAAAGCGGTGCTGATCGAGCTGTCAGGCGATCTATTGGATGAGGATTTTGCCCTCACCCTGCATTTTCAGGAAATGGGAGAGATTTCGCAGCTATGATTTTGTTAAAAACTGAGCGCCTCATATTGCGCTGCTTCACGGCCGCTGATGCCGAACACCTCCACACGCTCGACAACGACCCTGAGGTGATGCGCTATCTAAACGGTGGCGCTCCCACCCCAATGGAAATCATCAAAAAAGAGATTCTGCCGCGTTTTTTAATGTATGACGACGAGCGGCCGGTCTTTGGATTTTGGGCGGCCGTCGAAGAAGCCAGCGGCAATTTTGTCGGCTGGTTTAGCCTGCGGTTGGCGGTTGATCATCCGGCCGAAGCGATTCTTGGCTATCGTCTGCTGCGATCGACCTGGGGTAAAGGGTACGCCACTGAAGGAGTGCGGGCGTTGATTGCCAAAGGCTTTAGCGCAAGTGATTTGCAGCGGATCAGCGCCACGACGTATGAAGATAACATCGCCTCGCGCCGCGTCATGGAGAAGGTGGGCATGACCCATGTGCGCTCTTTTCGCTACACGTCGGAAGATCTCACAAAGGTTGACACCTCTCACCTTGATTCGATGGAAATCTGGGACGGCGAAGATGTAGAATACGCCCTGGAAAAAAGAGACTGGCTGAAGAAAAAATAAATCGCTAACCAAATTTAAAACAAGATTTCACGAATTCCACAAATTCTCCTCCTTTGCACAAAAAAATCCTTTTAATTCGTGTCATCCTGTTTTTATAAATTAAACTGTGATGCAATGAAGGATTAGATATGGAATTAATTAATGTGGCACAAATCGCCTTGGGGTCATTGATTCGGGGCGCACCGGTTTATATCGTGCAGATTGTTGGCATCATTGTCGCTGCCCAAAATCTTGGGAACTTCCCCCGCCGGTCACGGCTGGCCCTCAGCGGCTTGCTTGTGGCCCTAATTAACGGCTTTATCTCCAGCGTGCTGCTGTCCGTTTTCCCGATTTTGGCCGTTTCCAGAGATCTTGGAGCCGCCAACCTCGGCATTGCGCTGACCGCCTTGGGGATATTTTTTGCCATCATTGCGGCCGTGGGGTGGGGGTTGGTCATTATGGCCGTGTTTGCCTCGGAAAAGGGAACAGGGGGTTAAAATCCCCACGATCTTGTAGGGCCGCAGCATGCTGCGGCCGACATAGTTACCCTAATGCGCCAAAACAACACCCCATTTTCAACCTACATATTCCGTCGATACTGACCACCCACATCAAACAAGGCGTTGGTAATCTGACCCAGCGTGCAGCTCTTGACCGCTTCCATTAAGGCCTCAAACGTATTTTTGTTGTGGACCGCTTTTTCCTGCAAATGGCGCAGAGCCGCGGCCGCTTTCTCGTTCTTGAGCCCCTTCATTCGCTCCAAATTGGCAATCTGTCGCTCTTTTTCTTGCTCGGTTGAGCGAATGACCTCCTGCGGCAAAACCGTTGGTGAACCGTCATCCGAGAGAAAGGTGTTAACGCCGACAATTGGATATGCTCCAGAGTGTTTGAGGGTCTCGTAATACAGCGACTCCTCCTGAATTTTGCTGCGCTGGTACATCGTTTCCATCGCCCCCAGAACACCACCGCGCTCGGTTAGCCGATCAAACTCCAGCAAGACCGCCTCTTCGACCAAATCCGTGAGCTCTTCGATGATAAACGATCCCTGCAGCGGGTTCTCGTTTTTGGCCAGCCCCAGCTCGCGGTTAATGATAAGCTGAATGGCCATCGCCCGCCGCACCGATTCTTCCGTTGGGGTGGTGATCGCCTCGTCATAGGCGTTGGTGTGCAGCGAATTGCAGTTGTCGTATATGGCGTAAAGCGCCTGCAGGGTGGTGCGAATGTCGTTAAAGCCGATTTCCTGGGCGTGGAGCGACCGGCCGCTGGTCTGGATGTGATATTTGAGCTTCTGCGCCCGTTCACCAGCCCCATAGAGATGTTTGAGCGCCTTGGCCCAGATTCGGCGGGCCACCCGGCCGATCACCGCATACTCCGGATCGATGCCGTTGGAGAAAAAGAAGGAGAAGTTGGGGGCAAAGGCGTTGATGTCCATCCCGCGCGATTTGTAATATTCCAAAAACGTAAAGCCGTTGGCCAGGGTAAAGGCCAGCTGGGTGATCGGGTTGGCGCCCGCCTCGGCCATGTGATAGCCGGAAATCGACACCGAGTAGAAGTTTTTGACGCTGTTGTCGATAAAATACTGCTGAACATCTCCCATCAGTCTGAGCGAGAATTCGGTGGAGTAGATGCAGGTGTTCTGCGCCTGATCTTCCTTTAAAATATCGGCCTGCACCGTGCCCCGAACCTGCGACAGCGTGCGGGCCTTGATCTCCGCATACACGTCGGCCGGCAGCACCTCGTCACCGGTTAAGCCCAGCAGCATCAGCCCCAACCCATTGTTTCCTTCCGGCAGATCGCCGTGATAGGCCGGCCGGCCGGCAGGGTATTTTTCAGCCAGCTTGGCTTCCACGACCTCTTCCAGCCCGTGTTCCAAGATATATTTCTCACACTGCTGATCGATGGCCGCATTGAGAAAAAAGGCCAGAATCGTTGCCGCAGGGCCGTTGATCGTCATGGAAACCGAGGTTGTTGGATCACAAAGATCAAAACCGCTGTACAGGCGCTTGGCGTCATCAAGCGTCGGAACTGAAACCCCGGAGTTGCCAACCTTGCCGTAGATGTCCGGCCGGTGAGCCGGATCGTTGCCGTAAAGGGTCACCGAGTCAAACGCCGTCGAAAGCCGCTTGGCCGGCATCCCCAGCGAGACGTAGTGAAAGCGCTTGTTGGTCCGCTCCGGCCCCCCTTCCCCGGCAAACATGCGGGTCGGATCTTCCCCCTGCCGCTTAAACGGGAAAACTCCGGCCGTAAACGGAAATTCACCGGGTACGTTCTCCTGCATCGACCAGCGCACGATGTCGCCCCAGGCGGTATATTTAGGCAGCACCACCCGGCTAATTTGATTATGCGAAAGGGTTTTTTCTTTGGTTTGCACCCGAATTTCCCGGCCGCGTACGGCGTAAACAAACTCATCAGCCCCGTAACGCGACTTTTTCTCCTCCCAGCTCTCAACAATCGCCAGCGTTTCCGCCGACAGTTGCCCCTTCAACCCGACCACCAACTCATCAAGAAGTCCTGAGCTCTCTTGTCTCTCGTCTCTGGTCTCTGGTCTCTGGTCTGTGGTCTGTCGTCTGAGGTCTCTCGTTATCTCCACCGCCTGCAGCTTATTGGCCACGTCCGCCTGCTGCTCGACCGCTTGATCGTACTGGCGAATCGTTTCCGCGATTTCCGCCAGGTAGCGCACCCGGTTGGGCGGGATAATATGGATTTTTTCCGAGCTGCCTTCAATCAGCCCCTGACCGGTGTTGAGTTCCCGGCCGCTTTTTTCGGTCAGGGTATCCATCAAACAGCGATAGAGGCGGTTGACGCCCGGATCGTTAAACTGCGAAGCGATGGTGCCATACACCGGCATCTCGGCCGGGTCGGTGCGCCACGCCTGCCGATTGCGCTGCACCTGCTTCTGCACGTCGCGCAGGGCATCGGCCGCGCCGCGTCGATCAAACTTGTTGATGGCTACCACGTCGGCGAAATCGAGCATGTCGATTTTTTCCAGCTGGCTGGCCGCGCCAAACTCCGGGGTCATCACGTAGAGGGCCACGTCAGCCAAATCGACGATTTCAGTGCCCGATTGGCCAATGCCCGACGTTTCTAAAATGATCAGATCAAAACCGGCCGCCTTGAGCAGTTTGAGCACGTCGGGGATATGGCGGCTCAACGACAGATTTGCCCCTCGGGTAGCCAAGGAGCGCATATAAATTCGCTCGCTGTAAATGCTGTTCATGCGGATGCGGTCACCGAGCAGCGCCCCACCGGACCTCCGCCGGGTTGGGTCAACGCTGACAATGGCCATTGTCTTCTGCGGCTGATCGAGCAAAAAGCGGCGCACCAGTTCATCCACCAGCGACGATTTACCGGCCCCGCCGGTCCCGGTAATCCCCAAAACCGGCACATCTGTGGTCTGAAGTCTGTGGTCTGTGGTCTCTAAGATCGCTTTGGCCGATTCATCCCCATTCTCAACCGCCGAAATCAGCCTGGCTAGAGCCACCTGGTCAATCTTTTTAACCTGCTCCCCCGCCAGCACCGCGGTTCCTCCGCCATTTTGCCGATCGGACGGCCGTCCAAAGGCTCGGTCTACCATTTCACGCCAGCCATCCCCCAGCCGGCCGGTTGGAAAATCAGCCTGCTGCAGGACATCGTTAATCATCCCCTCCAGCCCCATCGCCCGGCCGTCATCCGGTGAATAAATGCGATCGATGCCGTACTCGTGAAGCTCGGCCACTTCACCCGGCAAAATCGTTCCCCCACCACCGCCAAATATTTTGATGTGTTCGCAGCCGTGCTCGGCCAGCAGGTCGTGCGCGTATTTAAAAAATTCCATGTGGCCACCCTGGTAGGAGGTGATGGCAATCGCCTGGGCATCTTCCTGAATGGCGGTGGTGACAATTTCAAACACCGACCGGTCGTGACCGAGGTGAATGATTTCACCACCGCCGCTCTGCATGATGCGGCGCATGATGTTGATCGCCGCGTCGTGGCCGTCGAACAGGGAGGCGGCCGTGACGATGCGGATGTTGTTTTGAGGGGAGTAAGGGGTTGTAGTCATAATTGCTGGAAAAAAATTCAATTGCTATTAGCCAATAGCTAATTGCTAAGTTGCTTGATCAAGGGAAAGTGGGTTAAGATACCAATTAGTATTTTAAAGTTACCATCGGGTAACCTTTGCTATTATGACTGAAAAGCAAACACTTTTCAACTACCCATTTAGCTATTAGCTGTTGACAACTCACAATTAGCAATTTTTCATGTCTTGGAACGAAACCATCCAAACCCGCGCCGAAACCCACCGAGCCGAACAGCACCGCACCAAGCGGATGTCGATTTTGCGGGTGGCCGCCCGGGCGTTTAATCAAAATGGATACTATCACACGTCCCTCACCCAGCTGGCGGCCGAACTTAATGTAACCAAACCGACGCTGTATTACTACGTCAAAAACAAGGATGATATTCTGGAGGGTATTCTGACGATCGCCATCGAGCAGTTTCAGGCGATCGTCACGGCCGCAGAACGGCTTGACACCACCGGATTAGAAAAAGTGCGCCGCTTTTTTGCTGATTATGCTCATCTCGTTTCTGATGATTTTGGGATCTGCCTCATTTTGATGCGCATCAACGCCCCAGAAGAAAAATTTCGCCGGCCGTACCGCAATCTATCCCGCGACGTGTTTGACGGTCTGCAGCGGATGATCCAGAGCGGCCTTGATGACGGGTCGATTGCCCCCTGCAACCCCAAATACATGGCCTCGGCGCTCATCGGCACGCTCAATGAAACCGTTTATTGGCACCTGGCTGAAGGGCGTGATTCCCCTCAAAATACGGCCGAGAAATTTTTTAAGGTGTTTGAGCAAGGCTTAACATCCTCTTGACAACCGAATCCCCTGTGATCTACCCTCAGGACACTGTTCCATAAGTCTTTTTAAACTTCAGCGCTACCTTGCCTCGCCAATGAATTCATACATCGGTCAAGGAAACCGAAACCGGATATTGAAGATTTACTAATAAATGTGGATATGAACCGTCTTCCAAAACAGGCCCGTCATCCTGGCCCCCGTCTTCACGGGGGTAAACGACGGCGGGGATCCACCGGTGGCCAGCCAATGGATTCCCGCTTTCGCGGGAATGACGATGCGATATCGGTATCTATTTGTCAAAATTCAAAATCCGGTTTTTTAACGCGATTTGGTCTCCATAGCGGCTATTCGGCTGCGTCATAAGGCCGAAACTTGAGCTAATGATCAATTGTCAATGTTTGCCTGAGTGTTGCCAAAAACAAAGAACGAAGACCTTGTCCGAGAAATTAATTCAAAGATTACAAAGCTGGCAGGAAACCCTCTGGCTGCTGATGGCGCTGCTGACCCCCCTCTTTGTGAATTTATGGGTCGAGCAGCAGTTTGAAGCATCAAAGATATGGCTGCTGCGTACCCTCATTTGGCTGCTGGTGGTGATCTGGCTTTATGGGTGGCTCGCGGGGCTGCGGCCCAGGCAGCTGCCTTCACCCATTGGGACCCTTCTTATAGCCCTTTTTCTTATTTTGGTGCTGGCGACCCTTTTGAGCCCCTATCGCCATATCGCCACCTTCGGCACGCTGGATCGTGCCGGCGGCCTGATTACCCAACTGAGCTATCTGGCGTTATTTTTTTGTGTGGCCACCCAGATTAACCCCGACCAAAGTCGACATTTGTTGCACGTCATAATCATCCCGGCGATACCGATCTGTCTGTTTGGTCTGGCCCAGGCGGCCGGTTGGCAGCCGCTGCCGGTATTTACCGATGCCCGCACGGCGATCACAACCACGCTCGGCCGGGCCAACTTCACCGGGGCTTATCTCGCCCTCTTGCTGCCGCTGACCCTGGCGGCCGCCCAAACCGCGGTCGAAAGGTGGCGTCAAACCGGATATTGGACTTTGTTTGTGCTGATGCTTCTCGTCATCGGGGTAACTCAGGCACGGGCCGCCTTGATTGCGGCCGCGGCCGGGTTCAGCGTCTATTTCTGGCTGCTGGCGTTATCCAAATGGTCAAGGGCCTGGCGCTGGACGAGCGCCCTGACCGGTCTGGCTCTGGCCGGTGGTGGCCTGCTCTTTGTTTTAGATCGGGGCCTGCTTGGCGGGGGATCAATCGCCGCCCGCTGGACAATCTGGCAAGCATCGCTGCGTCTCTTGTGGCCGCGTCTATGGCTGGGGTATGGGGCCGATACGCTGGAGCTGGTTTTTCCAGCCGTTTACCCTCCTCAGCTCGTTTATTATCAGGGACGAGGCATCGTCGTCGATCGGGCCCACAACTGGCTGCTTGACTGGTCCCTGAGCTACGGGGTCGTGGCCACAGTTCTCCTATCCGTCCTGGTTGGTCTCATTTTGCACGCCGGCTGGAAGCAGTTCATCGCCCCGCCCTTTTCTCGATCACCGGTTTCAACCAGAGAACAACTCGATCGACGCTGGCTGGCCGCGGCCACAGCCGGGATTGTGGCTCATCTGGCTGGAAACCTTTTTTTGTTTGATGTGGCGGCCACAGCCCTCATTTTTTGGCTGCTACTGGCAATTTTGACGGCCGCAGCCGTGCAAAACCGCCCGTCACTTCCTCAGCCGTCATGGCCCAACAGGGCGCGAACCATCATTTTTCTAACCAGCATCATCATCTGGGGCGGGGCGGTCTGGCAGGCCAATCTCCGGCCGCTCATCGCTGATGCATATAGCTGGCAGGGCACTCGCGCTTTGAATCAGGGGGATGTTCCTGGTGCTCTAGAACGGTATTCAGCGGCGGCCGCGCTGCAGCCCCAACGCGCACCCTATCACACGGCAGCAGCTCTGACCGCCGCGCAGCTGGGTCGCTTCGATCAGGCAGAGGCATCGATGCAGGCAGCCATCGCTCTTCGTCCGGCCGACCCGGTGCTGTACGGGCAGCTGGCCGCGGTTTTTGCTGGACAAGAAAAAGTCGCTCAAGCTTACCGTGCATATGACCGGGCAATCGCCCTGGCCCCCACAATCGCCCTGACTCACCAGCGGTATGCCGATCTGGCCCTGCGATCCGGAGACATGGAGACCGCGTGGGTCAATGCGGCCCGAGCGGTCGATCTTGATGCGACGGACGGAGTGGCGTACGGCATTCTGGGCTGGGTCGAGCTGCAAAACGGCCGTCTGGCGGCGGCGGAAGCGGCGTTTGAAAAGGCGGTCAGATGGCAGCCGGATTCGGCCGATTTTTACCTGGGGCTGGCCACCGTCTATTATCAACAGGGGGAAATCGAAGCTGCCCGCCAGGCGGTCGAAACCAGCCTGCGGCTTGACCCGGATTACTCCCCCGCTTTGACACTGCAGTTACAATTGAACGACGGCTGATCATCAGTATTTAAGTGGAACCACGTGGCGGGCGAATGGCGGAGATCGATTCAAAATCGGGTTAAATCAATCATCAATCAGCAGAAAGGTTGAATAAACAAAATTCGTCAAATAAGCGGTTAGGCTGTTTGTTGGTGTAAAAAGCCGCTATAAGTCTTTTGTGTTTTTATGGTTAATGAATTAAGCAAGGCCTAATTCAAAAAAGGAGAACAGATGAAAACCAAAACCTACTTCACTCAAATCATCGCTTTTGGTGTGGGATTGCTCCTGCTGGGCGGGTTAGGTGCCTACTGGCCTACACTTGTGGGCGCAAATTTGGCCGCCTCCACGCTGGCGCCAGGGGACGTCACGGCCGATGCCATCACCTATCAAGGGTATTTGACTGATGAAAACAACATCCCCCTCAACGGCACCTTTGCCATGGTGTTCGAAATTTACAATGCTCAGGCCGGCGGCACCCTGCTTTACGACAGTGGTGAGGTCGACATTAAGGTGACCAACGGCCTGTTTGAGGTTCGCCTCCCCATTTCCGACGACATTTTTAACGGAGAGGAGTTGTGGCTGGCTCAAACGGTCAACAAAGAGCTGCTGACCCCCCGCCAGGAGATTTTGCCCTCGCCGATGGCCCACACCCTGCGGCCGGGGGCGGTGATCAAGGGCACCGCCAGCGCCATCACCAACAACTACACGGTCGAAGTCCATATGAACAACGACGCGTTTGCCTTTAATCGCGGCGCCATTACCGGCCAGACGACGACCGGTAACGCCATTTATGGATTGGCCAACAACGGCCGCGCCATCTATGGGCAAACTCGGGACGGGTACGCGGTGTATGGGTTTGACGGTGGCACGCTGGCCAACCGCGGCTATGCCGGCTACTTCTACAGCACCAACGGCATCGGCGTTTACGCCTACAGCAACGCCAACCGCACCCATCCCAATATCCTGGCCCCGGCGGTCTATGGCCAGAGCAACCGGGGGGTTGGCGTGTACGGCCGAGGCGACACGTCCAACAGCTATTCATTTTATAATCAGGGTGGTTATTTCGAAGGAGGAAAGGGTCTTTTTGCGCGCGGCACCGATTCGGAGATCGAGGCAGGGTATGGGGCCCAGATATTTAGCAATAACTATATCGGCTTGTACGTTCTAGGAGACAACGATGATTATGACGCTCATTTTGATGGGTCTGTCGGCATCCTGGTAGATGGTTCAGTCACCACGAGCGCAGCAAACAGCACCGTGCTGACGCTCAATATGGGTGAGACATCGCTTGCTACAGGGGATCTGGTAGCCATGGTCGGCGTCACAGAGTCACCAAGTGACGGCCAGCCTATGCTGGCAGTGGCCAGCGTCAATGCTACCAATCAAAACGCAGTTATTGGGGTGGTCAAAGAAGCGATTGCGGTTTCGGAGATATCTGGCGAAGACGGCAATCCCCGCCTAAGTTTCTCTCCCACCGACGGCGAAATCACTCCCGGTGGTTATCTAGTCATCATCACCGAGGGGTTGGCCCCGGCGGTCAATTTGTCGAGCTTAAATTCCGGTCTAGCGGCCGCATCCAGCCTGGCCATCGGCGACAAAATCGCCCTGTCTACCAGCGGAGAAACGACCCGGTCAGCCGCTGGCGCGCCAGCTGGCGGGATCGTCATTGGCAAGGTGGCCGGTCCCGTTGATGAAGCCACCGGGACCGTGCCCATGTACATCGATATCGACTAGGAGGTAGGAAATGATTCGAAAGAAACTCGTTTTACTGGCCCTACTTCTGCTGTTGATTCCGGTTGGTCTGGCGTTGGGGCAATCTTCCGCCAGCTTCATCGTGCAGCGCTTTACGCTGGTGGGAGGCGGCTCGGCCGATTCGGCCAGCTACAAGGTCACCTCGGTGATCGGACAGCCGGCCACCGGGTCGGTCGACAGCGCTACTTATCAAGTAACGGCCGGTTTTTTGCAGCCGGGGCCGGAATATCAGGATATCTGGCTGCCGGTGATAACCAGGTAGCGGAAAAGGTCTATAATTCCTCTCGCGTTTCGGATTCAGAGGGGGTGGGTAAACCTTCGATCCCGCGTAGATTGGACCAATCTTGGAGATTGGTCCAATCTAAAAACAACCTTGTCCGCCCTTAAACCAGAAGGGGTTACGGCGTGGGTTTCTTGCGACGGGCCATCAGCCGCATAATCGTCGGCATCAGCGGTTCGATTATTTTAGCCAACAAAGCCCGTCCCCAGCCGCCACGCTTGATATAAGACGCGGCCTGAAATTGGTTGACCCCCAAATCTTCGCGAAATCCCCGGGAACCCAATTCCATGGGGGCATCAAGGGGCAACCCGGTGGCATCGGCCACGCGATTCTGCATGGTGAAGGTGGCGATGATCCCGGCCGCATCGATCAGCCCATCCATCCCGAGCTCATCGACAACCGCCTGACGAGCCCGCTCCAATTCAGACAAATTATCACCAAGCGTGGCATTGACCAGCTGGGTCAGGATGTCTCCATGCGGTACCCCGCTGCCCAATCCATCTTCACTAGTAACAGCGGTAACCTGTGCAGCACCGTTTTCACTTGTACTGCTCTCACGGAGCAGCATGGCGTGAGCGGTCGTTCAGTAAAAACATTCGTTCAAAGCAGACACGCGGCTGGCGATCAGCTCCATTTGAGCGCGGGTGATGGCCCGGCCGGAGCTGACGGTTGAAGCGATCTGGGAAAGCGGTACGTATTGGGACTCAATCAAGGTAACCTGATCGCGGGTCATTTCAGGCACAAGGCTCAAACCCAGGGCCACGTTGGATACGCGTATGGCGTTGTTAAAGAGTTCTTTGGCCAGGGGGTCGCGGGTAGACAGGACAGGGAGCCAGGCACCGATATCGCTGAGCTGAGTGGGCCGCTGCCGGGTTGGTTCTCCAGGCTGCGGCTTTGGCAGAGGCAGCGGGGGTATCCCCACCGCGCGATGAAACATGTCAATGTCCATGGTCATCATAATCACGCCGAGCAGCTCGACATATTCGACGTCGGTGATTCCCTGATCGGCCAAATCGGTTATCAAGCGCCTTGAAAGGCGGCCCGGATCGGTGACAATGCGGTGGATGGCATCGATGCGGGCCGGGTCGAGTTCGCTGATAGAATCATGCACCCCCTCCACCGCATAGGGGGAAAGGGCCTCTTTACGTTTACGACACAGAGTGCAATCTTGGGCTGCCCGGGTTTCGGCGGCGATGGCTACTTTTTCAGCCGCCGTTAGCCACGTGCCGGGTCGTCCCAGGTTGGCCCAGACCTCTTCATGAGCGTCTATAAGGTCCTGTCGAACGTTAAACGGTTCATAAATATTGGAAAATTCAGTCGCTATTTTTTCTGTCATCATGTCTCAGAGGATTATATTTGCACTTCTATGCAAGATACTTCGGTAACATTTAAAATTTTTGAAGTGTCCACATACCTCGTAGGGGTGAACCGCAGATTTTCACAGAGCTCCGCAGGAGCTAGAGAGAAATCTGTGGCCATCTTCGAACCTATGGTCCTGCGCTCCGCGCTCTGCGGACATCTTTTCATTTAACATTTTATAAAACAGTGACAGTCATCTATGTTAAATAAAGCAAGTAAGTACTTGCATAATATTATCACACCCCATTACACGTGTCAATTATTCGCCCGATACAAGGAAGTTTGCTAACCAAAGGCATATAAAATGGCGCGACTGATTCATTGTGGTCGTACTCACGCCCAGCTTGTTAAAGATTCTTGGTCGAAATCAGATCCAGATTTTTGGTAATCATCAGCCCGGCGCACTCTGGATGCTGGCTCAACAAGGCTGTCCCCCATTGCGAACCAAGCACCATCACGGCCGTGGCCAGGCCATCCGCCAGCATGGCCGATGGCGCGGTAACCGTCACGCTGGCCAATTCTGGATTGGAATAGCCGGTACGTGGATCGAGAATGTGATGATGGTGCAAATCTGCGGTGTAAGCTTGGAAATAATCCCCTGAAGTGGCGGCAGCCTGATTGGCTAAGCGCAGGCCGGTTTGAAGCGGTTCCATGGCAGGCCGCGGCGGCCGGATACCAACCCGCCACGACAGCTCGTGATCTTTAGCCCCGGCAGCCATTAAATCTCCACCGGCTTCCACCATCATGTTGACAAACCCGCGGCGCCTGAGCTCGGCCGTTCCTTCATCCACGATATACCCTTTGCCGATCCCGTCCAGGGTCAGGATCATACCCGATTTGCCGAGGCGAATGGTTTGGCCATCAACATGAATATTTTTGTAATTGATGAGGGGCAGTATGCTGGCGACAGCTTCCGCTGACGGCAATTTCCCCTGTTGCTGATGGGCCTGATACAAATCGAGCAGCGGGTAGACCGAAATATCAAAGGCTCCATCGGATTTTTCGCTCAGCTGGCGCGATTGTTCTATCAGGTGCAGCAGCGGAGGGCTCGCCGCAGGCAAATAACCATTCGTGTTTAGGCGAGAAAGCTCGCTGTCCGGCCGGTAGCGGCTGAGAAGCGCTTCAAGCTCGGTCATGCGTCCCAGTGAGGCGGCTGCGGCGGCCTCAGCCGCGGCGCTATCTTCCCCAATGATGGTTACCTTAACGACGGTGCCCATCAGGATCCGGCTGGTCGACACTTCAACAAGCTTCTGGCCGTTGGCCTGCAGCCCCAATCGCCAGGCGGCACCGGCCATCGCCGTCGCCCCAATGATGCGTAGAAAATCACGTCGCGTAAGGTTGGGCCGCTTCGCCATCGGTTAGCTCCCCAGCACCTGCAACATATTGCTGCCAATCTCAACCAGGATCAGGACAATGCTGCCGACCACTGCCGTGAGCAAAATCACGTCGACGATGCGGTTTGTTTTACGGTTCTCCATAATTCCAAACTCCATCCCCGCACCAGGCGAATAAGGTCATACACCGGGTCAAGCGGGCATAAAAAGTTGCACCACGGTCGCTTAAAAAAGAGCGACATGACCAGCACAATGCCGGTCAGGGCAAAAAGAACAGTCGACCCGGTCAAGCTAAATAAGGTGCCAAACACTTCGTAACTGGAGACGCCCGGGTTGCGAAAGAGCAGGGCCAGAACGATCGCCAGCCAGGCCAATCCACGCTGCAGCCAGACAAATAAGCGGCGGTATTGTCGTAAACCCACGCGCTTGGCTCCACCTATCACGCCCAGACACTCCTGTGCCGCTCCAAAGGGGCAAAACCAGGCGCAGTAGGCGTTTTTGTTATCGGCCGTCAACACAAAAAGGATGCCGCCCAGCAAAAAATACCAGTACAGATTGGTCTGCCACTGCGGCCAGAATCCCAGCAAAAAAGAGTTTATTTTGGAGATCGTCAGCGGCAGGTTGTACCAGAAGCCCAAAACGAACAACCCGGTCAACAGCATCAGCCAGCGGGCCTGCTTTTTGTATTTAAATTTCGGCCGGTGGGCGAAATACCCGACGGCAAAAAGAGCCAAAACGGTGATCTCGGGCATGCCAAATTGGATCGGTGGCGGTGGGGCAGCGAGCACGGTTTCCCCCAGCTGCTCGACCGCGATAAGGCGGCTGCCCTGCAGAGCGGCTTCTGCCAGGGCACGGGAGGTAACCGTAGCCCCTGACACCCCATCCAGATCTTCGTCTAACTGGAATGGATCGCCAAAAAATTTTCCCCACAGCTGCAGTAAAAATCCGCCACCCTCGACCCGAGCGAAGAAAGACGGCGTTTCTTTGTGGCTAACCACGGCCGTACCCACGACCTCTCCCCCAAGATCGACGGCCACCGCCAGCTGCAGCGGCCCGCCGTACCCGGCCGCCTCACCCACAGTGACGTAGCCAAGCAGCTGCTCGGCCGCAGCATCCTGATAAGCGGCAAAGGTGTCGCCGGAAACCCTTTCAAAATGGCCTGCTTCCGGCCAGGCGGCTTCGATGGCCGGCTGCAAATCGCTGGCTTCCAGGGCCACCCCGGCAAACCAGGCGATGATGATCGTAATGACGGCCGTCACGGCCAGAAAGCGCTCTAAACGCCGGGTGCGCGCCTGCTTGGATATGGGGGTTTTTTTGATCAACGGATCCTCTAGCGAGTAAATACAAAGCGCCGCAGCAGCACGCCCCACACCACAGCCACAAAACCGGTGATCGTGCCCATGACCAAAGCGGCCTGCGGGGCGTCTTCACCCAGAAAGCCTACAATTAACTCCAGCACAAAAACGGTGTAGAGAATGCCGGCGACGGTCAGCAGCCAGTGCCACCACTTAACGCGCAGCTGATTTTTGCGGGCGTATTCAATCAGCAAAACCAGTCCGGCCGTTGCCAATGCGCCAATAAGAAGATGAATAAGCATGATGAAAATCCTCTTGATTTATAAGGAGATGTCCTTGATGTGAATAAAGTTGTCGCTTTCCCAGAATTTAAATTTTGGATCTTTTGTTCCGTATCCGGAAGCATCATCCAGCTTGACGAGAATTTGATCGAGTGCGCCGCTCTGCGCTCCGATCATGATGCGAGTTGCTTCATGGAGCCACCCTTCCGGCTTGTTAAACGGACAAACGCGAATGCACATGCCGCAGCCGCTGGCATTGGCGGTCCAGCCAAGATAACAATCTTCCGCATTGACCGACCATTTGAGCACGCCGGGATTGGTGCTGATCGTCGTGGGTTCCATCGTCTTTGGGCCGTAGGAAATCGCCTGCGTTGGGCAGTGGGTGGCGCATTTTTTGCACACCTCGCAAAATTCCTCTACACCAAAGCGAATCGGCTTATCGTACGCCATCGGCAGATCGGTAATTACCTTGGCCAGGCGCACGCGGGGGCCATATTTGGGGGTGATCAGGATGCCGTTGCGGCCGCCTTCACCTAATCCGGCTTCGATCGCCTGCGGAACGCTGATGCCGGTGTTGTTGCCGCACGGTATGGCGTTGTAACCCAGGCCGCGAATAAATTGGGCCAGCGAACCAGCCGTAATCGCCATTTTTGAATACCCATCCATCGTTCCCGCATCACCGAGAACCGTGGGGGCGGCTTCAATCGAGTCGTAATCCATTTCAAACGCCAAAACGATAACGGTTTTCATCGTTTCCGGGATGGCCAGGGTGCCATCTTCCAGATAGCGCGGCCGTGCCGATTCACCTGGATCGACATTGGCAATTTCAAAATCGAACCCTAATTTATCAGCAAAAATACTCAAAACAGGGGTCGGCATTGAGGTGAACATCGACAGGTTTTCTTTAAACTGGCTGGCGGGCAGCATTTTAACCATCCCCACAGGCGGGGCACCGGCCGGCATCTGGGCGGGATCGGTATTTTCAAGGACATCAATAATCATCGCCTTAATTTGATCCCCATCCATTTTTTCCATTTCGGTTTTGATCAGCTCCCCGGCATCTTGTGGTGAAAGCTGCCCTTCGGGCAGTTCAACTTCTTCCACTTCAGTAAACTCAATGGGAACCTGACCACCACCACCTATCGCGTCATAGTAGTGGCTGTAAATCCAGCGCTCATTCATAGGCGCAATGCCGACTAAGGAAGCGCCCAAAAAGAGAGCCGCTTTTTTGACCACGGCCGCTACTTCTTCGGGGGAAAAGCGGCTGTGATCCCAGCGGCCGTCGAAAGAAATACCGGGCTTGCTCATGGCCGAAGGGTTTAAGCCAAGAAGCCCGGCATGACTGCCGGTCATCGGCGAGTTGGTGCCATCATACGTGCCGCAAAAAACCGCCGCGTCCGATAAAGCGGCATCGATATGGGTATATCCCGAATCCCCGACGTTGAATACCTTCTCAGTGCTGTTTACCTTCTCGATATATTCTTCATCCCACATGATGCGGCTGAAGATCACGTTGGTGGAATCAAATCGTTCGTAAATATCCTCATCGACCTTGATGGCAGGGTCATCATCTGCCAGGGTCCGGACGACAAAGCCACCATAGGCTTCTGGTGATTCAAGCAGAAGTTCTTCACCGACGGTACCGACCTTCGTGATGGTAGGCAGCGCCACGGCCGCCAATCCCCCGAGTTTCAAAAAGTCCCGACGGTTGAGATTGGGTTTAACCGACATATTGCTCTCCTTTATTGGCAGTGCAAAGCATAAAGATGACAGTGCGCAATCTGAGAGTGGATCGCCCATCTTTGATCTTTTTACTTTCCACTGTGGTTTATCTAACTATTAACTGGCCTCCATTTGTTCTTGTCCTGCCAGGGCCACAACCGCCGTTTTGATGCTCTCCCCCATCTCTTCAATCGTAAATTCTTCTTCGACAACCAATCCGATTTTCTTAAATACTTCGATGTAACCGTAAAAGCCGCAGTAAATAACCCAGCTGACCTGCAGGCTTTTTCGGGGATCGTCGAGATGCATCCGCACCCCTTGCAAAATCGATTCATGGAGAGAGAGGGGGAATTTTCGCATCATGCTCATTTCGTTTTCGGTCAGGCGACCAACATCGAACATTAGCCAGCTCAATTTTTTGCTCACATTTTGGAAGAAAAGCGGCAGCTCAGCGATCAGGCGATCGATCAAATCTTCGAGCGATTGCTCTTCAATCACCCAGCTCAGGTTGTCTAGGGGATCTAACCCGTAAGCGCGAACCACTTCCTGCAGGATTTCCGTTTTACCACCTTCAAAGAAGTAGTACAGCGAACCGGCCGTGCAGCCGCACCGCTTGGCGATCTGCCGCACCGAAGTGGCCGAATACCCCTGCAATTCGAAGAGGGCCATGCTTTGCTGAATGATTTTGTCTCTCAGATTTTTTTCTTTTGCCATGCTGCTCTCTGTCGCTTACTTACCAAACGTTTGTTTAGTACAATCATAAAGCAAGCGCTCACTTACTCTGAGTGAGCAATGTCATCGAATTGACCTATCGTTTGTCACCATGTGGAGGTTTATGTGGTTCAGGGGCGGACAGATCCCCTCATGAATAGAAAATGCGCTTTCCAGTCCGACAAATTCCCCCTCCCGTGTCGGGAGGGGGCTAGGGGGTGGGTGTTTTGACGGTCATTTTACCCCTCCCCCAGCCCCTCCCCGACACGGGGAGGGGGGCTTGTTGAATTTTATGAGAACGGAATATTCGCTCGGATATTACAAAAACCAACGCAAAAGAAATACGTATTGCCTACAATTTCAGCTTATCTAAAAAAAGGAACCGGTCATCTCGTTCATGTTACGCAACCGCAATTTTCTGTTTCTCTGGTTTGTCAACGTTACAACCACCCTGGGAATCGAGCTGTTTACCGTCACAATTTTGGTAACGGTATTTGAACAAACGTCATCGACCCTTCAGGCGGCCGGCGTCATGGTCGCTCGCACGCTGCCGGCCTTTTTATTGGGCCCGGTGGCCGGGGTGCTCGTTGATCGCTTTCCGCGCAAAAACGTGCTTTTGAGCATGGATATTGTACGGCTGGGGCTGGTGGGGCTGGCGATTTGGCTGCTTCAGGGAGATGGCGGTATTCCGGTCATGGCCATCTATTTAATTTTGGCCGGGCTTTCGGCCGCTGACGTCTTTCACCGGCCCGCCCGCCTGTCGCTAATCCCATCGCTCGTCACTCAGGGGGAACTGGTGCGGGCCAACAGCGTGATCCTGGCCTCTGGCCAGATCATGATGGCGGTTTCTTACACCGTTGGCGGCTGGTTGATCCTGGTGCTGCCGCTGCGGGAAATCGCTTTCATGGTGATCGTGATATTTTTGGCTGCCATCATAACCGCCTGGCTGATGGTTGTACCCAAGCGGGAAGGCATTGAAAGTGATGCGCCTCAGGAAACAATTTGGCGCTCTTTTGTGGCCGGATGGCAATATTTGCGTCAGCATCCGATCGCCCGGCCGCTGACGGTCATGGAAACGATTGAACATGTGCCGCACGGCATTTGGACCGGGGCGTTGATGCTGGCGTTTACCGTTCAGGCGCTGCAGGGAGATTCACCGGACTGGGGCTATCAGGTTACCGGTTACTTTTCCGGCATGATCCTGGGTTCTCTAGCGGCATTGGGTATAAGCGGCTGGCTGCGCCGCTATCCAGGGCTCATCATTGCCGTCAATGCTTTAGGAGCCGGCGTTTTGACGATGGCCTATGCCAGCAGTCAAACGGTGTGGATGGCCACCGCTCTAGCCTTTGTATTTGGCCCTCCGTTTGCTATTCGCGACGTGGCCCAAGATTCGCTGCTGCAGGGCACTGTTGAAGATGGACAGCTCGGCCGTGTTTACGCCACTCGGGAGATGCTGCGCAACGTGGTGTTTATGTTTGCCGGTCTATTTTTCGCCTGGCTGTCTGACCTCGTGCCCATCCGCCTGATTTACGTGATTGGCGGCATCATTTATTTGCTGACCGGTATTTATGCGATGAGCAATAAAGCGCTGCGGCAAAGCCGGATGCCAACGACAGTAGAGGTTTTTGAATCATCCGGCTGAGTGATTCAGGTGAGCCACCGACACCCGGCCGAGAAGCATCTGCCCGCCGGCTGGAACTTGACCGGCTACCAGGCCGCAGTTGGGAAAATGCCATTTGGTGACCGAATCGCGGAAATGGGGCAAGTCTTCCACCATCGGCCGGGTAGAACCCCAGATGTGGCGCAGCAGAAACGAGCGCAAAAAGAAGCCGTGACCAAAGATATAAGCCAGCTGATAATCGGTATTGGCCAACTGCTCATCCAGGTGATCGAGACGGCCGGTAAAGGTGCGAATCGACTCGGCACCAGGACCGTCGACGTGGTCGGGATCATTGGTGTCCCAGTGGTGGCGATAGCGACCCTGGCGGTAGGTCATGTCTCTGCCCCGATATGCTTCCTCTCCAAGCTGACGAAACTCTTCGATCGGCCAGGTAACGACGCGAGCCCGCGGAAAACGGGCGATGGTGGGTTCGGCCGTTTGCTGCGCCCGCACATACGGTGAAACCACAATTAAATCGGGGGTTTTCTCCCATTGATCGGCCGTTTGCTGTGCCTGCTCACGTCCCTTTTCAGTGAGGTGGGCCAGCCCCAAGCCACGCGATGCCATTCCGGCGTTATCTTCACTTTGTCCATGACGGACAAGCACAAATTTTTTCATATCTTCCTTTACGATTAAGTGGTTTACAAAAACTCTTCAAAAATTAATTGTCCACAGATTGCGCAGATTTTCGCAGATTACAGAGAGAAATCTGTGAAAATTCGTGTTAATCCGTGGCTTTTTTTAGCAATTCTTTTTGTAAGCTACTTAAGAGCGTTTTTATTAGCTCGTTGTAGACGATGCCTGAGCCCGTCGAAGGCTGAGTCGGATTTGAACGGCTGTGTGCTGTGCCGCTTCGGCTTCGACAAGCTCAGCCAGCGCTTTTCTGATGTTAACAAACTCTTTCTTAAGCCTTATCAATAAAGCTCAACACCTCATTTAAGGTCCAACCGGCCGACTCCTCCGAGATATTTTCAATCTCAAACTGCGCCAGATGGGCGTGCAAGTGGGTTGTTGTGGCCGAGTGGTGCTGAATAAATTGAACCAGGGTGGCGGCCGCGTCTTGTCGACCGGTCGGTATATATATTTCGGTGGCCAGCACCGTTAACAGCTGCAGCATGGGCACAACCGCGTGCAGCGATTGCCCTCGGTCCAGCGCATCAATCACCATCTTTTCCGCCTCGTTATGACGATTCTGGTAAGCGATGGCCCGGGCCACCATCATCTGGGACATGATTTGCAGCTGAGGCTGACGCATCTCCTCATGTAAAGCAGTGGTTTCCCGAAGAATCTGCTCGGCCGTTTGGTATTGCCCCTGATAAAAGTGCGCCCATCCGTGATTGTGCAGCGTGATCGATAAACTGCGCTTGTCCCCGGCCTCTCGTGCCACGGCCGCCGCTTCCCGATAAAGGTGCTCCCCTTCATCTGGCCGATTCAAGCGGTCGGGAATCGTACAGTTGGCCATTAACAACAGGGCGCGGTTGATCAACCGATGATCGCCAACCTGCCTGGACAGAGTTAACGCCTGCTGGGCCAAATCATAGGTCTGGGCGAAGTCAAATTGGTCGTTGAGATCACCGGCAAAGCTCAATAGCGCCAGAGCCCGGGTTTGAGGATCAGCGTTTTGGGTCAACGCCACCGCGCGCTCCCCAGATCGGTTTTCATGCTCCATGCCCATCTCGATCCAGGCCCGAAAAGCCACGGCGCGGCCGTGCAGTTCGCTGTCGAACTTCTCTAGTCGCACCGTTAAAGCCGCCAACCGGTTCAAGACCTCTTTATAGCGGCTGCGCATTTCAAAATAGAGCACAAAAGGCAGCAGCATCCGTCCGACAAACGACCAGGCTTGGGCCTCGACAACCCACTTCCACGCGGCCAGCGCGTCATCTTCCCAGGGGGATAAAGCGTCTAAGGCCACCAGTTGATCCCCTCCTTCGAGATGGGGCTGATGGGTAGTCAGCGTGCCAACCAAAAACTCTGCGTGGGCCTGGCGCAGCATCGCTTCGGCCGTGATCCTAGCTTGACCGAACTGGCGCAGCAGGGGATGCATTCGGTACCAACCGCCTTCCCGCTGGAGGAGGGAGCGGCCAACAAAAAGCTGAAGATCAGATCGACTCGCTCCTGCCACCTCTCGGGCCGCTTTAGCCGTAAAACCGCTTTGGAAAACGGTTAATCGGGCCAAAATGTGCTGCTGCGATTCAGCCAACCGCCGCCACGCCAGATCGAATAAGTATGGGATACTTTGATGGCGAGGCGCCCGATTGACCGCTCCTCGTGTCAGCGGAGCCAGTGTCGTTTCCAGTTCAGCTGCAATTTCCGATGGCGATTTGACATCGGTCGATCCGGCCGCCAATTCAACGGCCAGCGGCATCCCGCCAACCTGACGGCAGATCTGGATCACGGCCGGATCGGTTTGAAAATCCGGCTGCAGACGACGGGCAGCGGAGACAAACAGCGCTTCGGCCGCCGTCTCTGACAAACCATCAAGGCGAATGAGCTGTTCCTGGGTCAGCCGCAGCCGCTCGCGAGAGGTGACGAGCAGACGCAGCCCCGGGGCCGCTTTGAGCAAAGCATCTAGCAGCAGCACCCCATCTCGCAAATGCTCAAAATTGTCTAAAATCAGGAGCATCTCTCGCTGCGGCAGCAGGGAAAGAAGCTGTTTTTCGGCCGGATCGCGACTGTTCGGAAACAAACCGGCGGCCGTGAGCGTCCGCACAATGGCCGTGGCCGCGGCCGTCCGGGCGTCATCTTCTGGAATAATCCCCTCTAAATTGATGAATGCTACCCCGTTGAGGAAGCGATAGCGATGACGATACCCCAGCGCCAGGGCGAGCCGCGTTTTCCCGATTCCCCCTAAACCGGCCAGGGTAATCAGCGGCCGATCACGGAGATATGTGTCTATTTGAGCCAACAGGGTTTCGCGACCAAAAAAAGGCCCAACATCGGTCGGCAAATTATCCCGCGGTTGGGTGCGGGCCAATTTGACCCGCTTCGCCAATTCAAGCACTGCGACCGTTGGTTCGACACCCAGCTCGGTTTGGAGCATGGCCTTGCAGCTCTCAAACTGGCGCAGCGCTCCTTCAAAATCACCGAGGCGGGTGTAGAGGCGCATGATCCGGCGATGGGGCTCTTCACGCCAGGGTTCCAGGTTGATCAGGGCTTCCCAAGCTTTGATGGCCTCCGCCAGGCGGCCGGTGTCTGTCAATTCAACGGCTTGTTTTTCCCACAAACTGACCGCTAACACGCGCAGCTGCTCACGCTGGCGGAGCTGCCATTCTTCAAATTCGGGAGCGTTTGAAATAAAAAATCCGGCCAGAAAGTCGGCCGTATGCACGGTCGGATCGTTGTGACGGCGCATCTGTGCGGACTGGCTGTGCAGGTCGGCCGCCAGGGCGACCGTTTTGCGCGTCACCTCAAGAGCTTCTGGCAGCAGCTGACCGATGTTATAGAGAGCGGAGCGCAGGCTGGCTCGAGCCTTTTTTTCCGGCGTATCGCCCCAAAGCAGGCCGGTTAAATAATCACGGGCGTGGGTTTCCCCTGTTTCCGCCACGTAAATCAAAAGAGCCAGCGCTTTTTCAGAAATAAAACCGGTAATCTGTTCCCCATCCCGCCAGACTGTAGGATACCCAAACAGCTTTAACTCAATCGACCTCACGGCGTGATTTTAACACAGATATCCAGGCTCGTTGATAGGAAAAAGGATACGCTCTTCACGATGAATTGACGTTTCGTCTTCATAATCACCCAAAAACCTACCGATCGAGCCGAAGATGTCCAATTACACCATTTTTATTTTACGCGGCTGGCGCGACCGCCAACAAACGCACTTTCGCCTGGAAAATCCGCACACCGGTGAAATTCATCTGTTTAATTCTCTGGGCGCTCTGACCAGGTTTTTGGAGCAGATATTTGGTGAGGACTCATCAGCCGATCATAAATCAGGAGATCATCATGCAAAAAAATAATTTCAAAAATGTGAAGGTGGTTTGGACGAGCGTGCTGCTGCTGTTTTTAGCAGCCTGTGGGGCTGGAGAGCGTCTGGCGGAAGAAGCGGTTGAACAGATGGTTGGGGAAGGGGCGGTCGCCACCTCCGAGGCGTTTGTAGCGGCCGCGGCCACCGAATCGGCGGCACTGCTCACACCCGAAGCCGGCGAGGCCGATTCGCAGCCGGTTGTGCAGGTAGAAGAGGCCGTTGAACCCTCAGCCGGCCAGAACGACGCCAATTCCGGAGCGGATGCCGGCATGATGGATGACCCCACGCCGCTTGAGGCCGGATCCGCTTACCCAGGGCACTTAACCGGCGTGCAAAACGGCGGGGATATGTTTGACGCTTATCAAATTCGCGCGGCCGCCCATGAAATTGTGCGGGTCGTCGTCACCGGCAGCGGGGACAACACCGGAGAAATCCAATTTAACTTAAGCAACAGCGACGGCTACGACGCCGCTCAGGTTGTCCTGCCGGGCAGCTCGGCCGAGTTGGTGCTGGCATCGGCCAACGAAAACCTCTACGAGCTGACTATTTCTCATGACGGGCTGGCCGACACGGTCAACTATACGTTTGACGTGGTTATTGAACCGGAAAACGACATTAACAGCGGCCTGGACGCCCCCAACACGCAGGAACAGGCCCTGCCCGTCGAATCTGGCGGGTCGTACAATGGGGCCTCAATCGGCAACGGGACGGGGGCCAACGATGTGGATTGTTATATGGCAAACATCCCGGAAGAGGGTGGCAGCCTGAGCGTCGATTTAGGCGCCCCGACCGACCAGCCGTACGAAAGTTTTGTGGGTGGTGAGCTGTATACTCCGGATGGCGAGCTGATCACCAGCACCACCGCCGCATATGGCAGCGGCGCTCTGTTGGAGTTTGGCGTGGCGGATTATGAAGTGGCGGCGGCCGGCGACTACAAGCTGTGCCTGTCGAGCTATTCGTTTTATGCCTATGGGGAATACGAGTTTTCGGTGACGGTGACCGATGCGGCCGGATCAATTGTCGGCAGCACTGGAGAGGTTTCATCTGGGGCAGCTGTCCACGGTTCAGGAAACGATGCCTGCCTTGAGGGCACCTGGCGGGTGGCCAACTTCGACGCCTATCTGGTGGCTTCGGTCGAAACGGCTACGGCCAACACCGGTCAAGACCTCGAAATTAGCTCAACTTCTTCCGGTGATTTGCTTATCTCCTTCGATGGGCGGTCAATGACCATGAGCGAAAATGGATTTACCGTGACCATGAGCATGATGGGCGTCACAGTGCCAACGGCGATTGACGCCAGCGGGCGGGCGACTTACACGGCCGATGGCTCAGTTTTGCAGGGGGATATCGAAGCGGTTGAAGTTGTCGAGAGCAGCGCGGGATTTGGCCTCAGCCTTGGCGGACTGGTTGGCAACCCAGTTAATTATGTCTGCAGCGGAGAAACCATGACCTGGTTTGGTCCGTATGCAATTCCAATCGAGCTGGAAAAGTTGAGTAGCTAGGCCCTTTAGCTTCCTGAGTGCAGCCATCGTGGTGGATGGGCCAGCAGTATGCTGTTCGACGATGGCTGTATTTCAGGAACTAACCGAACCGGATGGAGCGCAAAACAGCTATCTTTTTGCGTTTCAACCGCCTGAAAACCATTGTCAGGAAAATTGTAAGGTCACTGTGGTATGCTTGATTCACACCTGTAAAACTGGTAATATTTAGTTAGTAAACTATTTTACAATTGGCTAATTTTTCGTGGCGTTTCTCATTAGCCATTTGGTTGCCTTGATTTTCCTCAGACAATTGAATCCATTACAGTAAGTCTTCTGCCAGTTTCTGGTGGGCTTGCGATATTTGAGCTTCAAAACTGAGCCAGACGTGCAGCAATGAAGCAGTGGTATGTCCTTTACACGAAGCCACATTGCGAGGACAGGGTTGTCACGGTTCTAAATCATCGGGGATACAATACTTATTTTCCCAAAATAATCCCCTCTCGCCGCAATTTGGCAAAATTTAATTCTAACTCGGCGCACGCATCTTCGACCGCCTTTTTTCCGCGCTATTTATTTGTTGAAGTCGACCTCGAATGTGTTCCGATATCAACCCTCCGATGGATTCCAGGGCTGCTCTATGTCCTGGGTCATGAAGGAATTCCCGCACCTGTCCCCGAAAATGTCATCAAACGCATCAATCAAAAAGTTGAGGCCCTCAACAGCTGCAGTGGGCCGGATAATCTCAAACAAGGAGACATCGTCCGCATCAGTTCTGGCCCGCTTGAGGATTTGCTGGCCACCTTTGACCGCTCCCTTTCTTCAGGCGAGCGGGTGCAAATTTTACTAACGCTCATGGGACAGCTAAAACGAGTGCGAATCAACCGTCAGGATATTGTAATAGTGGAGCAAAAAGCAGGCTGCCCAAATCATCGCCGGCCACGCCGCACGCGAGGCAAGGGGCGTCACATTCGATCTACTCACGGGTAGGGTCAGCCTGTAAAAACTCTGTTGTAGCCATCGCTCCGGAGAACATCACTTTTCCGACTGCTGAAACCAATTTCAGCTTTAAGGGCGGAGCCTGCCAAAACTCTTAAAAATCACCCCGGCCAACCCCAACCATCGGCCGATTACCCCTACCAAACAAACATGATTCAAAATATCCGTCTGTATTTAAGCCGGCAGGCTAGCACTGTCAGGCAATATCTCCTTCAGGAGATTATCTTTTTCCTCTGTGGATGGATCCCGTCCGTGGTCGGGATCGCCATACGAGGTGTCGTGTACCGCCTGATCCTGCGCATGGATGGATGGGCCGCGATTGAAAACGGGGTGCGCTTGCGCTTCGCTGAAAATATTTCGCTGCACCATGGCGCTTACCTCGATCAGGGCAGCTATCTCCATGCCTGTGCGCACGGGATTACGATTGGAAAGTCATCGCTGATTATGCACGGTGCGGTTCTCCACGTTTATAACTTTAGGGATTTACCCCGAGCCGGTATTTGGATCGGTGAAAATTGCCTGATCGGCGAGTACAGCGTGATTCGCGGACAAGGTGGCGTAAAAATCGGGAATCGGGTTTATGCCTCCCCATTTTCACAAATTATTGCCGTTAATCACGTTTTTGATGATCCAGACCGCTCATTCATCGAGCAGGGAATTACCGCAGAAGGTATCACGATCGAGGATGATGTCTGGCTGGGGGCCAGCTGCGTCATTACCGATGGGGTTCACATTGGTGAGGGGGCGGTGGTCGCGGCTGGGGCGGTGGTAACCAAAGATGTCCCTCCTCACACCGTGGTCGCCGGGGTGCCGGCCAGACCACTCAAACAGATCACGGGTGATTTTGAACCACAAAACAATGTTCCGGTGTTTTTCGATCCAGTTAAGAGGTAATGCATCATGTCTACTTTTTCCGTTGTCATACCGGCTTATAACGAGGAAAGCGGAATTTCCGAAATTATCCAGCGGGTATTAGCCATTAAAAATGATCTGGCGGCCGTCGGTATCGAGCAGTTCAAGCTGCTGGTAGTTGACGATGGATCAAGCGATAATACCGGTCAAATTACCGAAGCCTTCGCCGCCGATAACAGCGATGTGGAGCTGATTCAGCATCCGCAAAATAAGGGGTATGGAGCAGCTTTGAAGACCGGCTTCTGCCATGCGGAAAGCGATTTAATCGGTTTTCTCGATGCCGACGGCACCTATCCTCCCGAGCTGTTTCCCAAGCTGTGTGAATCTGCTCTCAACGGGTCTGATCTGGTGATCGGTTCCCGCATGTCCGGGGCGGACAGTGATATGCCGCTGACCCGGCGCGTCGGGAACTTTTTCTTTGCCAATCTGCTGAGCGTGCTCGGCCGCCGTCGCGTGTCCGACAGCGCCAGTGGTATGCGAGTCTTTCGGCGCGATATCTTAAACCAAATCTATCCCCTCCCGGATGGCTTAAATTTGACGCCGGTGATGAGCACCCGCGCTATCCATGAGGGGATTTCTATGACGGAAGTCCCTATCCCCTACAGCGAGCGGGTCGGCCGCTCAAAATTAAGCGTGGTCCGCGATGGCTCAATCTTTCTGCGCTCGATGATCTGGACCGCCCTCAGCTATAACCCGGTGCGCATTCTGGGCTTGATCGGCCTCGCGGGCGTGTTTATCGCGCTTCTGGCAGCCGTCAGCCTGATTGTTCTGCGTTTGCAGGGGGTAGCAACGCTGCGGCCGCTCAACATCGTCGCTCTCTATGTGGGGGCCGTGTCCGGTTTTATCGGCGTCACGCTGTACGCTCTGGGCGTCACCTTCAATTATCTCGTTTCCCTCTTCCACAAGCGGCCGGTCCAGCAGGGAATCACCGGAAAATCCGCACTCAAAACACCAATTGACAGACACTTCGGGTGGATTGGCCTGACGATGCTGGCTGTAGGCAGCATCATCGGCACCGTGTCGCTGCTGTTGGGGTTTAACGGCTGGGATATGAATCGTCTCTGGCTGTACGGTCTGGGCAGCGCCATGCTCATTCTGACCGGGGTGCAGCTGTTTATCTACTGGATTGTCCTGCGCGTCCTTGAAGAGCTGAGCGTAAGGGACTTGAAGATTGATTTGGATTTAAAAAGTTAAGTAAAAAGGAAGTTGGAGGCAAGCAGTGACTGAAAAAAGCAAGCTTCAACCCAAACGTGAAAAAGTGTGGAAAAATCTTGGCGACCGGCGGATCCCAAAATTAAAAATGGCAGAATTCCCCAATGCCGACGACATTGTCCGGCAGGGGCTGCTGTCAACACCGCGACCGGAAATAGCGGTTGATATTGCCCTGGTTAATCCGCCGACACCAGACGGCGGATTATGGATAAGAACGCAGCATCGGGTCGGTCGCCGGACCCGAGAAAACATGGTGTGGCCGCAGGTTTCGCTGGCCCAGCTGGCGGCGATGCTCCATCCGGAGTATTCAGTCGCGGTCATTGACGCCAACGCTGAGCGGATGAGCTGGCCTGCTTTTGCTGCCAGGCTCGACGAATTAAAGCCAAAATATTATTTGACGCACGTGACGGCACCGACCCTGGAAAACGACATGTACGGCTGCTTTCTGGCCAAGGCGCGAGGGGCGGTTACCCTGGGTTTTGGCACTCACGTGACCCCGATGCCGCGGGAGACGATGCGGCCGTATCCGGCCTTAGATATCATTTTGCTCGGGGAACCTGATTTAACCCTGCGTGACCTGCTCGATCACCTGGAAAACAAGGTTGAGCAGCGGCCGGACAATATCAAAAAACTGTTCGCCGATCACGATCCGGCCTATAAACCCTCGTTTTCTGAGGATGGATCGATCGAAATGTGTGGCATTAAGGGAATTGTCTGGCGTCAGGGGGATGAAATCATCATTAACGCCCATCGCCCGTTTATTCCCTGCCTGGACGATATGCCCCATCCGCTGCATCATCTGCTCCCCCTGCACGATTACCGCATGCCGATGATCAAAGGACCGTTTACGTTTATCGTCACCAGTCGAGGATGCCCGGCCGGCTGTACCTACTGCATCAAACACGTCAGCTACCAATATACAACCCGCATTCGTTCGCCGGAAAATATCATGGAGGAGCTGTGGATGTTAAAAAATCTGGGCATGGACAACATTCACATGTACGCCGATCTATTTACCGTGCACCGCGATCAGGTCATGGGGCTGTGCAAATTGATGATTGACGAGGGGATCGATATCAAGTGGACCTGCAACAGCCGGGTGGACTTTGTAGACGAAGAAATGCTGCAGATGATGGCCAAAGCCGGCTGCTGGTTTATTTCCTGGGGGATTGAAAGCGGCAACGAGGATATTTTAAAGCACGCCCATAAAGGGATTAATCTGGACAAGGCGCAAAAAGCGCTGACCTGGGCTCGCCAGGCCGGCATTAAAAACTGGGGATACTTCATTATCGGTTTACCACACGAGACAAAGGAAACTATCCGGCAAACGATTGAATTCTCAAAGAAGCTGCCGCTGGATATCGCCCTGTTCCACGTGGCGGCTCCTTATCCGGGCACTCCCTTCTTCTTTGAAGTGATTGAGAACGACTGGTTCCGCAAGGATACCCGGTGGGAAATGGTCGATATGGATAAGGGGACGGTACTCGATTATCCAGGCCTCTCAGCCGAGGAGCTGCTGTACTGGCAGAAGCGGGCGTTTCGGGAGTGGGCGTTCCGGCCGGGGCCGATGTTAACCTATTTAAAGATGCTCCTTTCTGATGCCTCCACGTTTAAGACCGCCTTCAGCGTCGGCCTGCAAACATTGCGCTGGCAAACCGGCTCAGCCAACGATTAATTCCCATATGTGAGAACGATGTATACGGTCAAATCATCTCCACGCCTTCTGACGGTAATGCTTACGGTTGTTATTGTCACCCTGTTTGTCACCGTGGGGTTCCAGACGACACTTTTGACAGCAAAAGAGACAAACCACTTTTCCAGCCAGGAAGATATATGGTTGCCTCCGATAAATATCTCTCAATCTGGAGCGGCGGCCGAACCGCGCATGGTCCTCGATCAGAGCGGATCGATTCACGTAATCTGGCGGGAAGAAACGGTTAATTCCTTTTATTATGCGGTGCATGACGAGCTCGGTTGGCAGCGGCCGATGACGATTGAAGTACCGTTTGGGACCGCCCGTTTTGCCGATCAGTACGGTCAAAACCTGCCCTTATTTGATCCGCAGCTGGTCGTCGACCAAAACGACCGTCTGCATGCCCTGTGGCTTGATGGTCAAAACCGCCTCTACTACAGTAGCGTACCGCTGAATTTCATCGCTGATTACGAAAGCTGGTCGTTCCGGCAGCAAATTGGGGATGGGGTATTGGCGTTTGATGTCCTTTTGGATATGAGAAACGTGGTGCAGATGGTCTATTTGCGCCACGTCGACTCCGCTGAAACCCCGGCCGGCATCTACTATCGGCAGCTCAATCACACAGAGCTTTTCTGGAGCGTGCCCAAACAGCTTGAAGCATCAGCGTATTTCCGGGCGCTAGATGAAGAGAAAGCACACCTAGACTTAGAAGCCGGCGTCGTTGGCCTTTATGCGGCGCCAGAGGTCGCAGGCGGTGAGGCCATCAGCGAAACGCAGCCGATCACGAGCAGCGCGGTGATCACGCACGGCCTGCTTCTGGCCTGGGAGAACGCGCCGCTGGAGCAGGTATATTTGATCCGCGCCAACGACGATCTGGATAACTGGTTAACCCCAGCGCTGGTGGATCAGCGCATCGTGGCTGATGATCCGCAAAGTACCGGTCCTTCACAAATCAGGGTTGCTGCCCGGAAAGAAGAAATTCACCTGATATGGACCGCCGGCCACGACACAGATTGTGAACTGTACCATCAATGGTCAAATGACAGCAGCCTGTCCTGGACCACGCAAGCGCCCCTGACACCGAATCAAGGCGGGTGTCCGTCGACCTTTGAGTTTGTCCCCGGCCACGAAGAGGTGGTCCTTCTCAAGCTAAACTACGGCGGGCAGATTTTCCTGCAGCTGTGGAACGGCCAAGCGTGGAGTCCTTTAAAACAGCAGCCTCCGCTGGCCGGATTTATAGATCGACGCACAAATCGAGAAATCACTTTGGGCTGTCACCAAAGCATTATTACCCCAGAAAATACGCTTCTGGTTGTGGGTTGCGGCACCGGCCAAATTGATGATATTTGGTTTTTGGAACGCTTCTTAGGTGATGAAACAGCCTGGTTCCCCACTCAAACCGGTCAAAAATGGGCCGATCCGCTGCGGATATTCCAGGCGGAGGTCCAGCTGGGCGATCCGCTGATTCTCACCGACAACAGCGGCCTGACCCATCTTTTCTGGCTGGGTGCTCCTTCCGCGGCCGACCTCGAGGCCGGGGCAACAATTTTCCATACCCAATGGAACCAGGATTCCTGGGCGAGAGTTGTGCCGCTGCTTCACCTGGGTATTGACCAAGTAGATCAGCTAAAAGGTGTTGTTGGGCATCGTGGTAATGTCGTTCTTTTCTGGCGGGATGCGACCGCTCATGAATATCAGTTCAGCGTCGTTAATGAAAAACACATCCGCTCACCGGTTGATTGGTCAACTCCCACCACATTGCCCGCTTCAGAAAGCACCATCAACCACCCATCGGTTTTTATCGACACATCCGGGACAATAAACGTCGTTTACGCCAAGCGGTTCAATGAAGGACGAGGCATCTACCTGGTGCGCTCGGTTGATAACGGAAGAAGCTGGACAGATCCGCTACAGGTAACGGACGCAGCAGCGGCCGGCTGGGATATGGTAGACGGACCGCAGATCGTCCAGACGGGCAATGGCCACATGCACACCCTGTGGACCAGCTACACCTTAAAACCGGATCCTGTGCCCTCTGGCCTCCACTATTCTCGTTCGGAGGATGGAGGGTTAAGCTGGTCTTCCGCCACAACAGAGGCGGTTCTTGAAAATAAAAAGGGGTGGTGTGGTTTAACCGCGGTCGGGAAAGAAACCGTTATCATTTTTAAACATCCGGTCACTGGGAATATATCCCAGATCCAGGCCATCGTTTCCAGAGACAGCGGCCTCACCTGGAATTCCCCTGTGGTGATCTTTAACTCACCCACCTCCTTAACCGCACCGGAAATTGTTTCCCAAAGCAGCGCGAATTTTTCCATAGTGCGTCTGACAACCGATTCGGCCGGCAATGTTTTGCTCGAGGAAAGACCGTGGATAAACGACGGGTGGCGAACTCTGGAAACAACAAATGTTGACGTTCTCCTTGATCCGGCCGTTGGCGAAATCACTGCAAAAGCCGGCGGCATCAACAAGGATGGTCAAATATTTTATGCTTTAATCGACGGGCCGATATCCCTGACAAGCGGACCTGAAAACCCACAGCCGTTTAATCTATCGATTATTCAGCAGCAGACAAAGCTGTCGCAGGCTGAAATTTCACCTCCCTCTGACGTCGTGAATACGCCAGCGGCCATCCCTATGCCGGCCGCTGCTGACGTAGAGAGTGAATTAGCGGCCAGTCAGGTGGCTGAAGAAGAAAGTGTCAACACAGAATCAGCTGAGTTAGTGGATCAGCCTGAAACAGACGCTGGTGCAAGGGATACGGCCGCTGGATTTACTCCACCGACCGTATCCGGTGATTCTTCGCTGGTGATAAACTTGCTCTTGGGCGTCGTTCCAGTCATCCTGGCCTTAATATTCTTCATGATTGGCTGGCTGCGTTTACGTCGCTGATTTGGGACACCAAATCAGGGCCAGATGAAGTGAGGCAGCAGTCAGTTATCACCCAAGATGAGCGACAAATAGAGCCGCTCGTTGAGTGGCTGGTCACCCCAGCGCACCTCGAGAGTCGGATAGACCTCTTCAGCCGAATTGGACGACCAGAAATATTTTCCGCTGTGATAATCACCATCGGCCGAATAAAAGGCTAGCCTTAATGGCTCCCCATCGCTCAGCGACTCAGCCACCGCCTGAGTGACGTCCCATGTATACGGCACACCTGGATCAAAGAAGTCAACCGGCTTCACCCACACGGTATCGAGGTTTTCCAGGGCCAGAGGAGCGTTATTCCAGGTGATGGTTTGCTCGTTCCACCCTTCACTGACCCGAAGCGCCTGAATCGCTGAATCCGGTGCCTGGCCCGGTTCATAACCGGCGTTCCCAAAGAGATACAGCGTTACCGATGCATCGACGATTTCCTGCCCGGCCGGGATGGCGTCAAGTGGAAAGGTGATGTAATACTTCGAAAAACAGGGGTAATCAGAGATATCCCACTGATTTTGAATGTTTATTTGAGAGTAGCCGGCGTAGTTGGCCTCCCCCCATTCACTCCAGTGATCGACCCCATCACCGCAGGTGGCGTGGCCACCGACATGGGCATCAGGCACAACAGCCCCGTTCAAACCCTGCCGAACAATCGTCTCATTTGAACCGGCAATCAGCGGTTTTTCCTGGACCAACGCCCCAAACGACAGCTCACCCCAGGTCGATGGGTCGGTTAAATCCATCGACGATGACCACTTGGTCGTGACCGGCACCCCGGCAAAACCGTCGCGATCGTGCGTAGCCACGGCCAACCCCCACCGGGTGCCATCCGTCGGCCGGCCGCTCAAACCGAAACTTTCAAAGGGTATTGTGAGATCGGCCTGCCATCCTTTGGAATCTCCACCGCTGTTCGGGCCATTGATACCGCGATAGGTAGCTGTGGATGAAAAAGCGATATCGGTTTCTACCCAACCACCCGGACCACCCTTAAACGTTCGCTGGTTGTATTCGGGATCCCCTGAAAATCCAAGCTGAACGTCAAATCGGTAGGAGTTCGCGGAGAGGGCATTCCCGACGTTGCCATCCAAATTGATAAAAATCGACAGAGCGTCCCACTGGGTTAAGTCGACCCCTGACTCGGCCGGGCCGTGAAAGAGCTTGCGATCGACAATGTGGGCGGTGATCATTAGCGAATCATCATGCAGCAGCATGCGGATATCACTGTAGTTTGAAGAGGGGCCCACCGCTCCATACCAAAAAATCGAGTGGGAGGGGTAGGGCCCACCTGGCGGCATGTACGGCACATTGACCCGCGGAGCGCGATGATTAGACTGCTCAGACGCCTGCAGCGGTCCTGTGGAGAAACGTGACCCGCTAATAATCACGATCAGGAGCAGAAGGCCGAGTGAAGTAAGTTTAATGACAGACTTGGTAAACATATCTTTTGTATACCTCCAACAGCCTTAATAGGGCCCAAAGTTGGCGGCCGTCCGGGGCTGAGCCGTTTGATTTAATCCTGTTACGACATTCGCATCGTGCAGCAATGGAGTGATTTCAGCGGTTATGTTAAAACCCAATTCAGCCAGAATCCGCTCCTGCATCGGCCAAGGCCAAAGCGGTTCCTTTGCTTTGCCGTTTGTGCCATCGAGGAGCACACCGTTTTCGTAGCGATACTGCAGCCGGGCGCCTGAGCCATTGTGCCCCGTCCCATCGATCTTGCTGTTCGTGACCGTAAACCCATCCAGGTCCGGATGAATACTGACCCCGATTCCTTCCGGTGCGTCAAGACCGTTATCAACAATTGTGACCCGATTCAGGGTGCCGTTAACGTTTTGATTGGTCGAGAACGTGCTAAAGCCAACCCCGGCATTATTGGCCAGGAACGAGTCCTGGATCAGCAAATTGTCCATATTTTGACCGTACAGGGCGAGCCCGGCCCGGCTTGAATACCAGCTTGAGGTCCATAGTCCGCACGACTGATTGGGACTCGATACCGGGTCAACCTGACCGGGGCCCCAAAATCTAAGCTGGCCATCCCAGTTAACGCCGGCGTTGATAGATATCGACCCCAGCAGCTTGTTGTTAAAGGTCACTTTATCAGGGTCCTGATTCTGGATTGACATTTGCCAGCCGGATACCGCGCCGATGGCGATTGAGTTCTCGATAATCGTATCTGTAGAGTTGTAAATTTGAATGCCGTCACCCCAGGGCCAGTGGCCATGACAGCTATCCAGGCCGCGCCAGTCGTCAAACCTGGCCAGACAGCGACGAATGACGTTTCCGGAGGCACTATCCCCAAAGACCATGATCATTTTGCGCCCGGTGCCGGCCGCCACGCAATCTTCCAGTAAATTATTGTCGCCAAAAGCGATTGAAAAGACGTGGGAGTTGGTGTCGGTATTGGCATCATAACCGGAAACACGGCGAAGAATATTGTTACTTCCCATAATTTCATAGACGCTCTCGCTGCTGTTTCGGGCCACAATGCCTTCAATCACGAAGTAACTGCCAACCCACCATTCATTGGGTTGGTAAGCGAGCGACACGGCCAGACGCTGGTTCTGCCCATCAATGATGGCCTGGCCATCGTTTTGGGCCTTGATGGTAATCGGTTTGCCGGGTTCGCCATTGCGCTTATTGGGCGCCAAAGTCTGGTAGTACACCCCGTCCATTAAAATTAGCGTGTCGCCCGGCATGATATCCTCCCACGCTCGATTAAATGTGGCCCACGGATTGCCCGGGCTGGTTCCCGAATTTTGATCGTTTCCATCGGGAGAGATGTAGTAGGCATTAATTTCTGAGTTGTTTACTGCGTAGGGAATATAAATTTCGTTTTCCGTCGTCCCTTGTCCCTCTGCGATATTCACTGATTGGTTTCCGACTGTAAAAATAAAAATAAGTGAAAAAATTGCACCGAGTCCAGATCTCCAAACTAAATTGGAATTTTTTATAGCTTTCATCAATTTTCTTCCTTGGCAATTGGGCGACAGATAAATAAAGAGACCAAAAAATGCCGCCTGCGAATTTAAGGGGGCACTGTACCATCCTCCTATTGGGAGGCATGTTCTGCATTTAACTCAATGATTCCGCTGCCCCGGAAATATTCATGAAACGTTAAACTTTGGGTATAGATAGAGAGAGAAACAGCGGCCGACGGTGGCTAATTAATGATCTTTTTTTAGAATTTACGGCTCCAATCGGTTCGGAAATCCCCTTTTTTAATCGCATGTCCCCAATTTTGACCCGTTTAAAATACCTTTTACTCATTTTGCTGATCGTGCCGGCCGCCGCCCTTACAGCCGAGAGTGAGAACCTGTGGGCACCCCAATCTCGCGTGCCGGGGTATCGAGGCGACACCAATCCTCCCCTGCTGATTGCTGATCAGAATCGAGTGGTTCATGCATTTGCCTATCAACAGCTCGTTGATGATGAAAGGGAGAAAATGGTGGGCATTATTTACAGCCAGTGGAGCGTCAAAGAGGGCTGGACAAACCCTAATGATGTGTTGCTGTCGCCAGCCAAGGATGATGCGCGGGTTATGAGTGTTTGCCTGGATCAAAACGGGGTCATGCACCTGATTTTCTTCGCCGGCGATGAAACCGCGGCCGATCTTTATTATGCCAAAGCCCCGGCCGTGCATGCCGGTCGAGCCACAGGCTGGAGCAAACCCAAGCTGATCGGGGAGGCGGCCGCCGATCCTGCCGAAGGGGCGGTATTGCTTGACGGCCGGAACAATCTGGTCGCCCTCTACAGCGGTCATGCGCAGGGCAGAGGTGTATACGCCATCTATTCCGATGACGGCGGTGAATCGTGGTCAAGTCCTACGCCGATTTTCCTGACGTACCGCGAAAATCTATTTCCAAGTAGTTTAAAAGCGGTCGTGGGCGAATCCGGTTATATCCACGCGGTGTGGGATATTCGGGACACAGGGGGCAACGGGCGACAGATTATCTACAGCCGCTTTGATCCTGCAGCAGGTGGGTGGGCGGAACCGATAATTTTAGCCAGTGCACCCACCGGATACGGCGTGCTCAACCCGACCATTGTCGAGTATCAGCATGAGGTTATTGTCGCTTACAGCGGCGTGAATTTTAGGCGATCGGCCGACTATGGCGTAACGTGGACAAACCCACTCAAGCCGTTTCCACACGTAGGGGTCAACGGCCAGATGTCTTTTGTCGAAGACGGAAGCGGCCGGCTGCACTTCTTCTGGGCACAGCGCATAACCGGTGTGCCGGACATTCACGGAGCGTGGCACAGCAGGTATGAAAAGGGCCGCTGGTCACCACCGGAAGCCGTTATATCCGGCCCCACCATTGAAGATTTAATTGGTGACAAAGCATTTGATCCATATGACGTCAACGCGATCATCAGCCAGGGAAACGTGATATTGGTTACCTGGCGCACCGATCCAGGAAACAAGGGCAACGGGGTCTGGTACTCATTTTTAAGTAGTGAAGCCACTGAACTGCCGTTTGTCCCCCTACCGGAACCCTCGTCCGCTGGCGAATTGCTCGTTCTGCCTGAAGAAAACCCGGTTGCCATGCCTATGCCTGATGACGAAACAGCCGATCTCCCCAATGATTTTAATCGAACACGGCCGATTGCCAGCCTTGCTAATCAAAGCCCGGTGGAACCGGTCCTTATCAGCATGGCCATCGTTGTCCTTCTGCTGTTGATTGTCTTTGGCTGGTCTGTTTATTTCAACTATGCTCGCTCCCGCCAGTGAGCCCGAATGAATCAAGGAATTAGGTCGTGAAGACACACGTCAAATTTGAAAACGTTTCCAAAGAGTATCGTCTCGGCTTAACCCGAACCAGTTTGCCGACGGTCATTGGCGGATGGGTTAAAAATCAATTTAGCGGCAAGCGCTCCCAATCAACAAAAGGGGATTCGTTCTGGGCGCTTAAGGACGTTTCATTTGAATTAAAAGAGGGTCAGTCGCTGGCCCTGATCGGCGAAAATGGGGCCGGCAAGACAACCGCCCTTAAACTGCTGGCCAATATCACGAAACCCTCTGAGGGAACGATTACGACCAACGGCCAGCTTTCGGCGCTCATCGAGCTGGGAGCCGGGTTCCACCCAGATCTAACCGGCCGGGAAAATATTTTTTTGAACGGCACAATTCTCGGTTTGAGCCGCGCTCAAATCACCCGGCGGTTTGACGAAATCGTTTCGTTTTCTGAAATCGAACGGTTTATAGATACACCTGTCAAGCGATATTCATCCGGGATGGTTGTTAGATTGGGATTTTCGGTCGCCTCCTGCATCGAACCGGAAATTTTGCTGGTTGATGAAGTTCTGGCCGTGGGAGATGCTGCCTTTCAGCAAAAATGCATGAGTAGAATCCGCTCCCTGCTAAAAAACGGCACGAGTATCATTTTTGTTTCACACAACTTCTATTTGGTCCAGGCGGTTTGCGGCAGGGCCATTTACCTTGAAAAAGGTCGGGTCAAACAGCGTGGTCAAACGAAAGACATAATCGATTTATACGAAAATGACCTGCATCAAAAAAGAGCGTTAAGGCTCGAGAGTGGGTCTCAAGATAAAAATGAACATGCCGACCAAATTGAGATCCTAGGGGTGGATATCGCCCAAACAAACGCGGCCGATGGACACATCAGCAACGACCAGCCGCTGCATTTAACCATTCGCTACATCGCCTATGAGGATCTCGGTCCGGCACACGTTTCGGTATTTATCAACCGCGCTGACGGCCTCACCTGCTGTATGATGCGCACCAAAATCGATCAATATCCGCTGCATATCTGGCGTGGAGAAGGCCAAGTTTCGCTGATAATTGATCCGCTCCAGCTGGTTACCGGCTCCTATTTTGCCGAGGCGTGGTTTTTAAACGAAAGTGATTCAATGGTTGTCACTCCACACGGCGGCCGGTCTGATTGGTTTGCCGTCAAGGGTCGGGGGTTAAGCTATGCAGATGACAGCGGCATCTTCGAACCCAATACCCGCTGGCATCACGCCACGAAACAAACCTTATCCGCTGAGGAGCCGTTTATTCGGCTCGCTTCGGATTAATCAGCCGGCCGCCAACCGCCGCTCCAGGTTGTTCAGGCAGCAGGTGTTTAGGTGAATTACAGTACAAAAGAGCCACGGATTAACGCAGATTTCCCTCAGGCTCCTTCGGAGCTCTGTGAAAATCCGTGTTGATCTGTTGCAAAAATTATTTAAGGTCATGCTTTTAAACGCTCGACATTTTTTTTCTGCCAGAGAGCTGCTTCTGGCCTGGACCGGCCGCAATATTCGCGCCCGCTACCAACAATCCGCCCTGGGCTGGCTGTGGGCTATTTTCCAGCCCGCGGCCCAGGTCGCGATCTTTACCATTATTTTTTCTTTTGTGGTTCGCGTCGATACCGGCGATATTCCCTACCCGGTTTTTTCATATGTAGCCATCGTACCCTGGACCCTGCTGGCTTCCTCTCTGCCCGATATGTCTCAAAGCATTGTGAGCAACATGGGGCTGGTGACCAAGATTTATTTTCCGCGCGAAATCCTGCCGATCGCCGCCCTGCTGGCCCGGCTGATGGATTTTGGCGTGGCGGCCGTCCTGCTGGTCATCCTGATGATCGTGTATCGCGTGCCCCTCTTTCCGGCCGGATTGACCTTTATCCCGCTCATCTTGTTGATCCAGCTCATGTTAATTCTGGGTATCGGTCTGGCCTTATCGGCCGCCAACGTATTTTTCCGCGACGTGCAGTCGCTTCTAGCTCTTATTGTCCAACTCTGGTTTTATGCCTCACCGATCATTTATCCAGTGTCTATGGTGCCGGAAACCCTTCAGCCGTATTACTTTCTCAATCCCATGGCCGGCATTTTGCAGTCGTATCGGGCGATCCTGATCAACGGTACCCTACCTGACAGCTCGCTTTGGATAGCGGCCGGAATATCCCTGTTGATCTTTGCGGCCGGATATTGGTTCTTCAAAAAGGTCGAGTTCAAATTTGCCGATATCATCTAGAAAATAGCAGGATGACACAACATGCCTCTAGTCAGCGTTATTTTACCGGCCTATAACGGCGAAAAATATATCGCTCAAACGATACAAAGCGTCCTCAAGCAAACTTTTACCGATTTTGAGCTGCTTGTCATCGACGACTGCTCAAAAGACGACACGGTCTCGGTTGTCAAACAGTTCCAGGATCCGCGTCTGCGGCTCATCATCTGTTCTGGAAACGGCGGCGCAGACGCCGCTCGACTGGTCGGGCTGCATCGATCAGCTGGTGAGATCATCGCCTTTCTCGATCAGGATGATCTTTTCCATCCTCAGAAGCTTTTAGCCCATGTCGACTTCTTGAACGCCAATCCGGCTGTGGGCTTGTCCTACAACTCCCGTTTTTCAATTGAGGGTGCAGCCAATCAAATATTAAACGTCTGGCGGCCGCCGCAACCTTTAACCCTGGCCGATCTGATTTTTGATTATCCATTTGCCCCTAGCGATACCGTTCTGCGCCGCAAATGGGCGTTTCTGGATGAGATTTGGGACAACAGCTTCGTTGAACAGGGGGATGAAATCATTGTCAACGGAGGAGAAATCGTTTTTTGCGGCCGTCTATGGCTATCCGGCTGTCAATTTGGCTTTGTTGATCGGGCGCTCAACTACCGCCGCCTACATCCCGAACGCATTTTGTCCGATTTAAAACAGAGATGCCGGTCAGAATTAAAATGCCAGGATATTATTCTGCGCGATCCTCGCTGTTCACAGAATCTCAAAGATCACCGCGGTCGGGCCGCCGCCAATATTTACCTGAGTTTTGCAACCCACGCTTACTTCCAAAATGACCTGGCTCTCGGTCACGAATTATTAACCCACGCAGTTGAGCAGCATCCTCTCCTATTTGAAGGTGAGCCGCCCCCGGTCATCGACTATTTTGCCACTAGCCTCAGCGCGTTTAACGGGATTGATCACGTGGATATCATGCGCAGAGTTTTTAGCTCTCTGCCGTCACACCTAAAGCAACTGGCCTCCTATGAAGATTGGGCAACAGCCTACGGTTATCTATTAAAAGGAACCCGTATCATGCTGTGGCAGGGTATGCCGGCCGGGGAAGATTATTTCCAGAAAGTCCTCGATAGTGGTTTGTCGATTGACAAAAATTATCTCAATCATTTGAGTTACGAGCTCTCCAACTACGAATTTGAATTTGGTCGCAGGCAAGCCACAGCGAGATTAAACGTCATCCTGACATACCTCAAACCCCTTGATCACCATCATCATTTGCCCTATTTCCACAGCCAGTTCGCCCTCGATCGCGCGTTTCGCAAGTTTAAGCAGGGCCAGGCCAGCGGAGTGGTTCGCGATATCGTGACGGCGATCACCCACAACCCTCAACACCTTAAAAATCGCGGGGTATGGTCAATTTTTATGCGCTCCTTGCTGCAGTTTGACGGGCAGCTGCATGGGCCTACATCCTGAGTTTATTCGTTCCATTCTCATCCTCTGAGGCAAAGATGAAATACAAGCTAATGATCCTGGGCGCCGGCATCAACCAGCTGCCCTTGATCAAGAAAGCGGCAGCGGCCGGGTTATCGGTCATTACCGTTGATTATCAACCGGAAAATATCGGCCATCAATACGCCCATCGCCACCTCAACTGCAGCACCATAGATTTTGAGGGGGTCCTGGCCGCGGCCGAACGGTATGGCATTGACGGGATCATCACTGTGGCCTCCGATGTTGCCGTGGCCACAATCGGCTATGTGAACGACCGCCTGGGGTTGAAGGGAGTCTCGTTTAAAACAGCGGTTGACCTGACCAACAAAGGTCTCTTTCGCTCGCTGCAGAAAAAACATCATCTCAACAGCTCCTCACACGTCACAGGCTGCAATTTTGCTGAGTTAGAATCGACACTCTCATCTTTAAGGCCGCCCCTCGTTTTTAAACCGGTCGACAGCTCCGGATCGCGCGGCATAACGATTGTTGACGGCATCGACTTTGGCAAATTTCGCAAAGCGTTTGCCTATGCCCAGCAATTTTCAAAATCACGTTACGTGTGCGTTGAAGAATACATCGATGGGGTTGACGTCAGCGGAGACGGATTTATGGTCGACGGCCGCCTTGTAGCCCTGGTCACCCAGAAACACACGCGAGGATTTGTCCCCATCGGCCATACCATTCCCACCAACATTCCCTCCCATGATGTCAAGCGGGTGCTGGATGAGGTTAAGGCCAACTGTCTGGCGTTCAACTATCTCAATGGACCGCTTGATTTTGACGTTCGTTTAAGTGCTGAGCAGGTCACCGTCATTGAAATGAGCCCCCGGCTGGGCGGAAACGGTATCCCGATGCTGATCGAATATGCCACCGGGGTAGATGTGCTGACGACCTCGATTCAATACGCCCTCGGCCAGGAAATTACCATACCCGCCAGCTTTGAGGTCGATCAACGCTGCTCCTCCTGGATTTTTGGGAGTAACACCAGGGGCACCCTGATCAACATCGCTCCAGCTGAAGACATGAAGCGGCTCATCCCGCAAATTTTTGCCTATCTTGTCAATACTGAAAACGGGGGAATAGTTTCACCCTTCGTCAACAGCGGTGACAGCCTTGGCTATGTTCTATTTTCCCATGCCGATGATACTCCCTATCAGACCATGATTGACCAAATTGAGAAAAAGATGAACCTGACCATCAATCCGCGGTCTCAACGGCAAAAAGAGGTCGCATGATCAATATAAACTGGTCAGAGTTCGACATGCTGGACGAGGTTTATGGGCCATCATTTTTTATCCTCGAACCGGACAGGTTCGCAGAAAATTTTCTGACCTTTCGCGACGCTTTCCAGAAAATTTATCCCAACACTCGTCTCGCCTATTCGTACAAAACAAATTACACCCCGCGGCTATGTCGGGAAGTTGACCGGCTCGGAGGGTGGGCTGAGGTGGTTTCAGGCATGGAGTACGATCTAGCGTTGCGGGTGGGCGTCTCTCCGGACCGCATTATTTTTAACGGCCCGCTTAAGAGCCGGGATGAGCTTTCTAAAACACTTGCTCAGGGGGCCATCGTCAATCTCGATGGCCCTTATGAGCTGGCTCTGCTGCAGGAAATTGATCGTTCTCTAGGTAGCAAAATCGGCCGGGTTGGCGTGCGATGCAACCTGGAGCTGCCGGAAGAAACCACTTCCCGCTTTGGCTTTGACGTCACGGCCGATTCATTTGCAAAGGTGCTCGGCTCGCTTCAAGCCCTTAAAAATATCAAATTAGCGGGGTTGCACTGTCATGTCATGGTACCGGGAAAGGATCCGGCCCACTACCGGCACATCACCTGCACCATGCTGGCGCTGCATCACCGCTTCTTCACTCAGCAGCCGTTGGACTTCATCGACCTGGGAGGCGGTTTCTTTAGCCCGATGCCGGCCGCCCTGTCGAGCCAGTTTGGCCACCCGATTCCAACATGGGATGAGTACGCGGTCGCCATCGCCCAGCCGTTTGCCGCACGATTTCCAGACGGGTCGGGACCAACTCTGATTTTAGAGCCGGGCATCGCCCTCACGGCTGACGTCATGCATTTCGTGACCAAAGTCATCGACATTAAAAGGATTCAAGCGCGCAAAATCGCCCTGGTGGCCGGCAGCGTGTACGACATCAAACCCACCCTCCATCAAAAAAACATGCCGGTCAAAGTGTGCCGGCAGATCGGCTCCACTCCCCAAATTTTGGACGGGGAAACCGTGGACATCGTCGGGTTTACCTGCATGGAGCACGATTGCCTGTACAAAGATCTGAGTGGTCCAATAAGCGTCGGTGATTACCTTATTTTTGAACACGTTGGCGCCTATACCACCGTGCTCAGACCCCCTTTTATTCAGCCTGGTGGGGCTATATTGGCCTTAAACGCCACCGGTGCGACCAATATTTTTGAGGTCGTCAAGCGCGCCGAAACCGGTGAAGATGTATTTGCCCCCTATCTATTTTGAGATTTTTGTGCAATCCCTTTTCATGCCCACGTTTCTCAAGCTCGATTGTTCGTCCACACAATAGATAGATAGCATCTATTCAAGCGATTAACCCTCTTCAAAGGCTGTGGCCGATGTCCTCACCGAGCCAACAGCCGGCACGGTCAGAGACCGGCCGGAGCACCTAAGCAGTTACGACAGATAAATGAAAAGGAGATCTTTTCATGGACCGCTATAAAGATATCAAAATACCCTTTAACCAGCCTACCCTGGTTGGAAAAGAGCTGCACTACATCTCTCAGGTGATCCTCGAAGGGCACTCTGCGGGAGACGGCTGCTTCACCAAGCGCTGTCACGCCCTTCTCGAAAAAGACCTGGGGGTTGCCAAAACGTTGTTAACCACTTCCTGCACCGATGCCCTCGAATTGGCCGCCCTGCTGCTGCAGATCAAGCGGGGAGATGAGGTGATCGTCCCCTCCTTCACCTTTGTCAGCACGCCCAACGCTTTTGTGCTGCACGGCGCCCGGCCGATCTTCGTCGATATTCGGCCGGACACCCTGAACATGGATGAAAGCCAGCTCGAAGCGCTCATCACCATGCGCACTCGAGCCATCATTCCCGTTCATTATGCTGGAGTGGGCTGCGAGATGGATGAGATCTGCGCCGTGGCCCAAAAACACGGGGTAGCTGTGGTCGAAGACAACGCCCACGGGCTGTATGGCAAATACAAGGGGCAATATCTGGGAACGTTTGGCCTTCTCGCCACCCAAAGCTTTCACGAAACAAAAAACTTTATCTGTGGTGAAGGCGGGGCGCTTCTGATCAACGACCCTCAACTCATCGAAAGAGCGGAAATTCTGCGCGAAAAAGGCACCAACCGCAGCCGCTTTTTCCGCGGTCAGGTCGATAAATATACCTGGGTCGATATCGGATCGAGCTTTCTACCGTCAGATATTCTGGCCGCCTTCCTCTTTGCCCAGCTCGAAGCGCGAACCGAAATTCAGGCGAAACGGCAGATGATCTGGGAGACCTATAGCGATCATCTGCAACATTGGGCTGCAGAATTTAACGTCAAGCTGCCCTTTGTGCCCAAGCATTGTGAGCAGTCGTACCATATGTTTTACCTGCTGCTGCCCACGCTTGAGGATCGGAAGGCCTTGATCGATCATCTACGGCAGCGCGGTATCCTGAGCGTTTTTCACTATCTGCCGCTGCACCTCTCGGCCGTTGGCCGGGCGTTTGGCAGCTACCCCGGAGAATGCCCGGTGACCGAAGAAGTCAGCGATCGGCTTCTGCGCCTCCCCTTCTACAACGATCTATCTCTTGACGACCAGATGTGCGTCATTGAAGCGGTTTTGGAGTTTGTTCCGCAGACAGCCCGGAAATCCATTCTGGCTATCACGTGAGTAGCGAGGACAACATGTGTGGTATTTGCGGCTTATTTGACACTCAAAATACGCTGTCCGCGATCGGCTCCATGAATCATATTCAGCGCCATCGGGGACCAGACGATGAAGGATATCTCTTCATCAACACCGAAAACGGCGATCTATGTACGGCCGGGGGTCCCAGCACACCGGAATCCTTGCACCTGCCTCCCCATGAAACCATCGATATCAATCAATTTGACATGGCGCTGGCCAATCGGCGCCTGGCGATTATCGATCTCTCTCCGGCCGGACACATGCCCATGCCGTATCATCGTGGGCGGCTGTGGCTGACCCACAACGGGGAAATCTACAATTTTTGCGAGCTGCGTTCCCAGCTTGAGGAAAAAGGATACGCGTTTAGCAGTGATTCGGACACGGAAGTGATCCTGGCCAGCTACGAAGAATGGGGGCCGGACTGTCTCTCACGCTTCAACGGTATGTTTTCTTTTGCGCTGTGGGATGCCGGCCGGCGGCGGCTTTTCTGCGCCCGCGATCGCTTCGGAATAAAACCCTTTTACTACTTTTGGAATGGAAAGACGTTTATTTTTGCATCTGAAATTAAAAGCCTGCTGCAGCACCCCCAGGTAACCCGCCGGCCGTTTGACCAGGCGATTTTTGACTATCTCGTCACCGGCCGTTCCGATCACAACGATCATACCTTTTTCCAGGATATCCGGGAGCTGCCGGCCGCTCACTTTCTTCTTTTTGACCCGCTGGCCAGACGTCTTAAAATTACCCGCTGGTGGGATCTAACGGTTAATCCGCAGATCGGGGAACCTTTAAACGGCCAAAGTGAGGACATTTATCGCGAATTTGCGCACCTGTTTCAGGACGCCATCCGTCTACGACTGAACAGCGATGTACCGGTTGGGTCTTGTTTGAGCGGCGGGCTCGACTCCTCCTCTGTAGTTTCCCTCGCCAACCGGCTGCTTCTTGACGAGAAAGTCATCCCCGCACACCTGGTTGGAGATCATCAAAAAACGTTTACGGCCCGCAACAGCGAAAAAGAGATTGATGAATACAAATACAGCCATCTCATCGTGGAACAGACCAACGCGGAAGAAAATTTGATTTATCCGCGAGGGGAGAAATTATGGCAGGAAATCGGTTCCTTTGTATGGCATATGGATGAACCGGTTGATTCAACCAGCCAGTACCCGCAGTGGAACGTCATGCGTCTGGCCCGGGAACACAAGGTACCCGTTTTGCTGGACGGGCAGGGTGGTGATGAACTGCTGGCCGGTTATTACGCCTATTTACCCCGATATCTCAACCAGATTAGACAGCAGCAGGGGGTTCTAGCGTCTGCGCAAGCCGCGTGGCACGTTTGCAGAGTAGGTGGGGCACCGGCTGTAAACGTTCTAATTCCGGATACCCTGCATCGCATGCCCTGGCGCGTTCAAAAAGCGTTTTCATACCTGTGGAAACCGCGGCCGCTGCCGGGTGGGGGCGGATCGGGGTTGGCCGAATGGCAAATTTCGCCCGAATTTATGAAGCGCTTCTGGGATCGCCGCTGGCGGCCGGAAGGAGCGGTGGATGCAGACGGCGTGGCTGGAATTCTCTATCGTGACGTGACCACCACCAATTTACCCAAGCTATTACGCTACGAAGACCGCAACGGGATGGCTTTTTCGCTTGAAGCGCGGCTCCCCTTCCTCGATTATCGCCTGGTCGAACTGGCCTTCTCCCTGCCGCTAAATTTTCGCATTTACAACGGCTGGAGCAAGTGGATTCTGCGTCAGGCGATGAAGGATGTTTTGCCGGCCGAAATTGTGTGGCGTCGCTCCAAAATGGGATTTCCCGTACCGGAAGCGAAATGGCTGCGCATTGGCGCGCCACTGATCAAAGAAGTGCTGCAAACCCACGATAACGATCAGTTTGCACCATACTTTCAAGCCGGCGCGCTGCAGAAAATTTGCCGGCAGCCGGATGACAAGCTGGGGGAAACGCCCGGCCTGTGGCGAATCATTAACCTGATTTTGTGGATGGAAATTTTTATCAATGGCCAAGAAAAAGAAATTGGGAATTTTTGTCGGTGAAAACGGCAAGTGGACCTTTTTTCATGAGATATTTGCCGCATTGAACCGCTCATATCAAACCGAGGTTTTTACGCCTAAACAGTTCGAGCTGCCTCTGTTAAGCGGCCGTTTAAACCGCTGGGCGTATCACAACCACATGCAAACCATGCTGCGCCACAACGATCTTTGCTTCTTTGAATGGGCCAGCGAGCTGCTGACCGCAGCGACCCATCTGCCCAAAACGTGCCCGATTGTCACTCGTCTCCACTCTTATGAGCTTACCTTCTGGGCGTCGCGGGTGAACTGGAACCATGTGGACCGAGTGATTTTGCTAACCAGGGCGATGGAAAGCAAGTTCAGGGCGGCGTATCCGGATCACGCCCATAAAACGGTGATTATCAACAACGGCGTCGATCTCAAAAAATTTACGCCGCCCGCCCACAAGCCATTTCAATTTAATCTGGGCATGGTCTGCAATATTCATCCCATCAAGCGCATTTATGAGCTCGTGCTTACCGTTCACAATTTAAAAAGAATGGGTCTAAATCCGCATTTGCATATCGCTGGCGGCCGCTGGGAAAACGCTTACTTCGACGATTACTTTGTGGCCATCCAGAGGGCAATTGAAAAACTCGACCTGCAGGACAACGTCACCCAGTATGGATTTGTCGAGGATACGCCAGCCTGGCTGCAAAAAATCGACATCTTTATTTCCAACAGTTACTGGGAAGGGCAGCAGGTGGCTCTTCTGGAAGCAATGGGCTGCGGCTGCCACTGCCTGGCCCATTTCTGGGATGGGGTAGAAGAGGTGTTACCGGCCGAAAACATCTACGTCACCGAAAATGAATTGATTGGCAAAATTGTCGCCTTTGCCGAAAAATCTGCGGCCGAACGACAAAGATGTCAGGCGCACCTGCGTTCGATTGCGGAGGAGCGGTTTGATATCATCCAAACGGCCGCCCAAATTTGCAGCTTTGTCGATTCTACGATCCACCTGGCTCAAAAGGAGCAATCACTGTGCGTATCGGCTACCTGATGCAAACCGGCGTCCCGGACATGCGGCACCAGCCGCTTTCAGGACCGGCAAACCACGTCAAACAGGTGATCCGAGCGCTGTGGGAACTCGGCCATGAGGTATCCCTCCTGGCCATCATGGACGATAAAATTTGGAAATCGGAAGATTTACACGGTTTTACACCAATCACCCCAGCCCTCGTTGGCCGGGGACCGATTCGCCTCTTCGAGCGTGCGGCCCGCCGCCTCCAGTACACCTTACAGCTGCCCTACGCCGGTCTTTTTGAAAGCGTGCGCTTTGCCGCGGCTTGCCGTCAGGAGCTGGCTGACTGCGATCTGTTTTTTGAGCGGATGGGTTGGATGGGGTACGGTGGAGGTCTGGCCTCCAGGTGGCTCAACATCCCCCTGGTTCTCGAGGTCAACGGAGACCATCTTTCGGAATTGGCCATGCTGGGTCTTGAGCCGCAGGGGATACAGCGCCGGCTATCGATGGCCGTGACCGGTTGGGCTGCCCGGCAGGCGGCCGCCACCGTGGCCACCGGTGCCGGATGGCGCGAGCGCCACATCAACCGCTGGCAGGTCGACTCTGAAACCGTTTTTGTAGTTGAGAACGGCAGCGAGGTCGTTGAGTTGCTCAAAAGAGAAGAGCTGCGCGCCTTTCACGAGATCAATTTTGCCGGCGACTGCCTGCCGCCGGTGCAGGTCATTTATGTCGGAGCATTTGAGCCGTGGCACGGCGTTTCGGTACTGCTTAAAGCGGCCGCTCTGGCGGTTAAGGGTGGGGCCGATCTACATCTGCTGCTCGTCGGTAGCGGCTCTGAAACGGAAAGTCTGGCCGGCCAAGTCTCTGCCCTCAATTTAGAAAAACGGGTTAATTTTCTGGGGCAGCTGCCACCCGAGGTATTTGCTCACCTGATGGCCCAGGCGGACATCGCCGTTTCACCGTACTGCGGCCGGGTCGAATTTTCCGGGCTAAAGCTCCTCGACTACAAAGCAGCGGGTTTACCGACCGTTGCCTCCGGCGCGGATGGCCAGCCGGCCGTTATCAATCACGGCCGCACCGGCTTGATTGTGCCCCCCTGCAGCGAACAGGCCCTGGCTCAGACGCTCCTCTTCCTGGCCAGGCGGCCGGAAATTCGCCAGCGCCTTGGCCAGGCAGCCCGGCTCGAGGCCGAACAGCTGCACAGTTGGCGCCACACCGCCTTACAGCTGCTCAAAATCTTCGCCCGCCTGCTTTGACTTGAAAAGGCATTCGTTTCGTGGGTTGCTGAGAAATAGGTTCGCGAGACATGATCAACGTTACCGTTATCATTCCTAACTACAACCATTCCCACTATTTAGAGGAAGCGATTCAAAGCGTCCTGTGCCAGAGTTACCCGGCGTTTGAAATCATCGTGGTCGACGATGGCTCAACCGATTGCTGTGGCGAAGTGGTCAGCCGTTTTAAAAAGTCGGTCCGCTACATCTGGCAAGAAAATAGAGGGCTGGCCGGAGCGCGTAACACCGGTATCTACGCCGCTCAGGGAGAATGGATCGGTCTGCTCGATGCGGACGACTGCTGGCAGCCAGGATATTTGGCATCGATGGTTGACCTCATTCAAACCCATCCTCAGGCGGCCGTCTTTTACTGCCAAACCCGCTGCATGGATGAATGCGGCGCCGAGCTGCCCCAGGTGCTGGGGGGGCCGGTTATTTCACCCGAAGCGATGCGCTCGACCCTTATTCGAGCTAATTTTCTCATTCCCAGCACAATTCTCATGCGGCGCGCAATCGTTCTCGAAGCAGGCCTGTTTGATCAGCAGCTGCGCTCCTGTGAAGATTGGGATCTATGGCTCCGTCTCCTGCCGGAACAGCGTTTTATCGGGCATTCGGCCGTTCTGGGACGCTATCGTCAGCACGGACTTAGCCTCTCTAAAAATCTGGACGGCATGCACCGGGCTGCCCAGGCGGTTGTGGAAAAGCATTTTGGCCTTGATGACGGCCGATTTCAGCAGTGGCCGCTCGAAAAACGACGGGCCTACGGCGGGCTGTATCAATACCAGCTGCTGACCCATATTCAAAGGAATAATGATTGGGAGCGGGCAGAGAGCTGCCTGTGCCGGGCGCTGCAGGCTGATCCAACGCTGGCCACCCATCCAGGTCTTTTTTACGACCTGGCGCTGGGAAACCAGCCGGTGGGCTACCGGGGCACATCCCAATATTTAAACCTGGCTGACAATGCTCAAAAAATCCAGGTGCTGCTCGATAACACCTTTAGATCAGGCCGCAGCAGCATACAACGGTTGAGACCGCTCGCTTGGGGCACCGCTTATTTCGCCCTGGGCATGGTTGCCAATCATACGGGGCAGCCAGGGCTAAGCCGCAGCTTCTACTGGCGGGCGCTCCGCCACCGGCCGAATTTGTGGCGCAATCGCCTCGTGATCGGGGCGTTCCTGAAACCGCTTCTCTCCCAAAAAAGGCGGCAAAAAATATCGTGACTGAGGCCAACAGCTTACAAATCATCTCCAAAAGTAAAGCAACCCGCCTCATGAAATGGCTGCAACGGCGTGACGTCCAAGCCTTGGGCTGGATCCTCCTGGTGGCATTTTTCGCCTACGGGCTCTTTTATGCGCCGGCCTTAGCGGCTGATGATTGGTCACAAGGGATTGAGGCCCTGATTTACGGCAACGCTACCTGGTTTGATCCAACCAACCGCCGGCCGCTTCTCTACACCCCGTTTTTGCTGCAGCACACCATTTTTGGCTTCCATTTCTGGGCCCACTACGCTTTTCTGTGGCTCATAAACGTGGGTATCGCGGCCCTTCTTTTTAAAATACTCTGCCAGATAAAAGAAATAAATCGTTTCTACTTCCCGGAAATTTCAACCCTGCTTTTTTTGATTTTTCCCACCGTCTATACGCACATGTGGTTAACCATGCTGCACGGCTATCTGGCTATGTTTTTCACGCTGACCTTTGCCTATTTTCTCCTGCAATATGTCGGCCAGAAGAAAAAACCCGGTCTGCCTCTGGCTTTACTGGCGCTGCTGCTCTCATTTGGCCTGTATGATGGGCAAATTGGGGTGGTACTCGCCTGGGTTTTGCTTCTGCTTCTAATTTTCAGACGGTCCGGTGGACGTGAAAGGTGGATTGCGGCCGCGTCCGCTGCGCTGCTGGCGATATCCTTTGGATTTTGGAGGTTTTGGGGGCCGCAGCTGCTTGGATTGGGCGACAGATATCTCTCCTGGATCAGCATCAGCCCGGAAGTCCTGCTGTCGAACTTGATTCTAGGCTACAAGATAAATCTGGTCTGGGGGTGGACCGCCGCTCTGCAGCAAAGGATTCCGCTCCCTGATTCTATAACCGCCGTTGTTTTCCTGGGCGGCGTGATAGTTTTTTCATGGACGATCACGTCGCTTATCATGCGGCAAATCTCCCGGCGCTCCACCTCCTACGGCCGGGGCCCGCGGATCCTTCAGTCAAAAAAATCAGTGGTTAGACCGTATGCGATTTCGCTGGCCGTGGGTCTGGGTCTGATCGGAGCTGGTTACTTCCCGGTTATTGTTGCTTTCCAGCCGAACCTCGGCGGATTGGGCTCACGTTACAACCTTTTTGCTTCCATTGGCGGAGCCATTACCGTTGCTTCACTCTTGCTGATCGCCTCCCTTTATTGGACCCACAGCCGGCGGCAAACAACCGCGCTTTTTGTGGCGGCCGCAGTTCCTCTTCTATTTTTGGGTGTGGCCAAGCAAATGACCGTCCAGCACGAAACGCGGACCGCCTGGGAGGAGCAAAAAGATATCTGGTCCCAGCTCTTTGTGCAGGCCCCGGATTTCAAAAAAGACACCATGGTGCTCTTTGTCCTGTCTGGGTTCGAAGATCGATTTGGCTTTCAAAATTCAAGCCGCACGCCCCTTAGCTCCTCCTGGGAGGCTTCGAGCGCCCTCAGGCTGCTCTACGACCGGCCGGATCTGACGGCCGACGTCATCTTTCCCGATGCCCAGGGTTTTATCGAACCACAGCTTCTGCAAGAGGGGGTTTTGACTGTCGACGGTGGAAATATCACCCCGTACGCGCGCGTGGTGGCTTTTGAATATGCGGCTGAGCGTCAGGAGCTGCGGCAAATTTTCCAGGTGCAAGCTGATATATTTAATGGCGATGCTGCTCCACCACGGTTTTGCGAAGACTGCTTGATTGATCAAGGGGTTCAAGATCATAGCTTTCGCCAATTTGTTGAGGATTAAAGCAAGTTGCCCTGCTGATGAAAATGAAAGTTAAGAAATAGTAATGTCATGTCCTTGCCGCGTGCAAGCTGTGGACAAAGCGTAGAGATGGCTAGGGTGAATCCAAAGCCTTGTTGTAAGGGCTTGGCTAGCCAAGCCCCTACCGGTCCAACCCCTTTTTAGCCAACTGTGCCTTTATGTCAGTTGACGGGATCCTTCGCGAAGCCTGTCCTGAGCGAAGTCGAAGGGCTCGGGATGACAGGGGATCCGAGATCGATAAACATCGCTATTGATCCGATTACCTAATTAATTTTTACGACTTCATAATTCATCAACAAAAGGGACTGAAACGCAATAAATTCCGTTTTTAAACCAAATGATTCGGTACCCATAGCGACGATTCATTTGCGCAATTAAGGCGCAACTTGAGTCAAAGATTCTCCCATGAATATTTTGTTTGTCACCCTATTTTTTCCACCTCACCGCAGCGCCGGAACCGAAAATTACACCCTGGGGATTGGCAAAGCGCTGAATCATCACGGCCACGATGTGACCGTGGTCTGTGCCGGCGATTGGGAAACGGGGACATCCTATTTTAATGGGGTAACGCGTGAGCAAATCGACGGTCTGCAAATTTTTCGGCTCAATCTCAACTGGACAAAAGCATCCGATCCCAACAAGGTTCTTTACTACGCCCCGGCGATAGAAGAGTGGTTTGACAATTTTCTCATTGATATACAGCCGGATGTGATACACGTCACCTCAGCAATCACCCTGGGTGCCGGCATCATTTTCGCCGGCCGGCGAGCCGGTATACCCGTCGTTCTTACGTTGACCGATTTTTGGTTTTTGTGCCCCAGAATCCAGCTGCTCAAAGGGGATGGGGAATTGTGTGACGGCTTAACATCTGCCGCTGAATGCCGGGCGTGTCTGGCCACCGATTCGCGAATCATGCAGCAGGTCAATCGATATTTGCCTGCGGGCATGAGCCGTCACCTTTGGTCTACGCTTGCTTCGAGGTCCAGCGTCTCCAAACAGCGCGGCCTGCGCGGCAACCTGCTCAACATCTCTGAAAGAAGAAAAATATTGGCGGCCGGTCTAGCCGCCGCTGACCGGATTCTGGCCCCTTCCCGGTTTGTGCGAGACAAATTTAACACCCTTACCGAGCAGCGGGTAGACCTGCTGCGACACGGTCATGATTTGAGCTGGCGGCCGGCCGATGGTAGCAAAACACCGGCCCGAAAAATCAGGTTTGGGTATATCGGACAAATCAAGGCGATCAAGGGTGTCCATCTGCTTGTCGAAGCGTTCCATCAGCTGCCGAGTTATCACACCGCACAGCTCGACATCTGGGGCAGCCTGACTTTAGACAGGCCGTACGTGCAGCACTTGAGACAGCTGGTCAACGACAGTGCATCTATTAAACTTCACGGCCGTTTTTCTCGGGAAAAATTAGCCGAGGTCCTGGCCAATATCGACGTCCTGATCGTCCCTTCCCTGTGGTATGAAAATGCTCCGCTGACCATTCAGGAAGCATTCGCCGTAAAAACACCGGTGATTGCCACCGATCTGGGCGGCATGGCGGAAGCGGTTACCCATGAGGTTAACGGCCTGCTCTTTGAACGAGGAAACGTCGTTGATTTAAAGGGGCAGATGCAGCGCCTCATGGGCGAAGACGGCCTCATCGAGAAATTGACCGGCGGCATCCCCGAGGTCAAAACGGTGGCCGAAGAAGTCCGCGAACTGGAAATGATTTATGAACAGGTGCGGACAGGTAGGGGGCAAACCACTCGTCATTCTGAACAGGGCGCAGCGGAGTGAAGATATCGTGTGAAAAGTTAAGCGATTTCCGCCGCTTGCGCATCACCGCAAAGACGACCGTCCTTGCCGTGCTCAAGCTGTGGACAGGTGGCCTGGATGAAACCAAAGCCTTTGTGTAGGGGCTTGGCTAGCCAAGCCCTTACAAGCCAAGCCCCTACAAATTAAGTAGCTAACAAAAAGTTTCTGAAGAATATGTCTGCAGAGCGCGCAGCGCAGAACCAAAGGTTCGCAGATTTTCGCAGAATACAGGAGAAAAATCAGAGTCAATCTGTGAAATCCGTGGCTGGTTTTAAATAAAACATATTGTGATTCACTTGAACTTCTTCGTTTGAACTTCTCAAGAGGTTAATATGGCTAATATCCTTGTGACCGGCGGGGCGGGATTTATCGGATCCCATTTGACAGACGAGCTTCTTGCTCATGGAAATCGGGTTGTGGTCGTGGATGATTTGAGCGGCGGATTCGCGGAAAACGTAGCGGCCGATGCCCGATTCATCCAGGGCGACATCACCGATTTTGATCTGATAAACACCCTCTTTGCCAGAGAAAAATTTGACTTCGTGTACCATCTGGCTGCGTATGCGGCCGAAGGACTGAGTCATTTTATCAAGCGCTTCAACTATCAAAATAATCTCATCGGCAGCGTCAACCTGCTTAATGCGTCGATCAACACCGGGGTCAAATGCTTCGTGTTTACCTCTTCAATTGCCGTGTATGGCGCCACACCAGACCTGCCCATGACCGAAGAGACGCCTCCCCATCCCGAAGATTCATACGGCATCGCCAAGCTGGCCGTCGAGCAGGAGCTCCTGGCCTGCAAGGAGATGTTTGATCTTGACTTCATTATCTTTCGGCCCCACAACGTGTATGGGGAGCGGCAAAATATCGGCGATAAATATCGGAACGTCGTCGGCATATTTATGAACCAGATTTTACAGGGTAAACCGATGACGGTTTTTGGTGATGGCACCCAGTCGCGGGCGTTTAGCTATATCAGCGATATCACCCCGCTGATGGCCGAAGCGATCCACATTCCGGCCGCCTGCAATCAAATCTTTAATATCGGGGCGGATCAACCTTATTCGATCAATGAGCTGGCCCACTGCGTAGCCAAGGCGATGGGGGTAACCCCGCACCTCGTCCACCTTCCGGCTCGCAACGAGGTGCATCACGCGTACTCATCGCACGCCAAAGTGGATCGCGTCTTTGGTCAGCGACCGCTGGTTTCTCTCGAACAGGGCTTGAACCGTATGGCCCGCTGGGTCAGTCAGCACGGGTCGCGTGCAAGTCAGGAGTTTGAGGCGATCGAGGTGTGCAAAAACTTCCCGGCCGCCTGGCTGAAGCAAACTATCTCATCGCGTGAATTGGTAACCCCATGAAACAACCCGCCATTTTTTCGGTCATTCTCAACACCAATCGCCGCCAGGATACCCTCGAATGCCTTCAGTCGCTGGCCGAGAACAGTTATGCAAACCAGCATATCATTGTGCTCGACAACAGTTCGACCGATGGCTCGGTCGAAGCAATCCAGGCAGCTTTTCCCGACGTGCAGCTCCTGCAGCTGGCCGACAATCGAGGATACGCCGGCAACAATAATGTCGGCATTGCCGCGGCCGTTGACCAGGGGGCGGATTGGGTGCTGGTGCTCAATGAAGACACCGTTCTGGCCCCCGACTGTCTGGAAAAATTGGCCGCCGCCGGCGAAAGCAGTCCCAATGTCGGAATTGTAGGGCCGCTGGTTTATCACCACGACCATCCCACGATCATCCAGTCGGCCGGAGGGGTGCTCGGGCCGCGCTGGGAGTCTATTCATCTGGCCCAGGATGAAGCTGACCGCGGGCAATTTTGCGAGGACCATCCGGTGGAGTGGATTTCCGGCTGCGCCATCATGGTTCGTCGGGAAGCGATTGAAGAGGCGGGCATGATTGACGAACGCTACTTCTACTATTGGGAAGAAACAGAGTGGTGCATCCGCATCGGCCGGGCCGGGTGGCAAATATTGCACGTGCCCCGCGCCCATCTTTGGCATAAAGGGGTTACCCTAGACCACCAGCCCAAACCCTCCGTGACCTATTACGCCACCCGCAACCGTCTCCTGACCCTGGCCAAACACCAGGCTCCGGCGGCCGTTCGCCTACAGGTCTGGGGGCGTTTTATGCGTACCCTGATCAGCTGGAGCATTCGGCCCAAATGGCGCGATAAAAAAGCGCATCGTTACGCCTTACGCCAGGGAATGATCGACTTTTTGGCCGGCCGCTGGGGGCAAAGATCGGCCCCGCTTCTTTAACCTCGTGCAAATTTGCCGTCCAGGTTGTGAGCAGGTTAGGGGTCCTCCAAAAGGCTCCACTTCATCAAGCTCAGCAGCAGAAATCACGAACAACATGCATATCCTGTTTCTTTCCCGCTGGTTCCCATACCCGACCGATAATGGGTCAAAGCTGCGTATCTTCAACTTGCTGCGCGGTCTGGCCAGAGAAAATGAGGTTTCCCTGATCGCCTTTGACGATCACGGCCGCGCGGACCCCCATACAGCTGCGCTGCAGGCGATTTGTCACTCGATCGAGGTGTTGCCCTGGCAAGAGTTTCCCACGGTCGGGCTGGGTAAGGTCAAAAGCTGGCTCAGCCCCACCCCACGTTCCCACATCGAAACGCATTCGGTCGGTATGGCTCGGGCGATCCAGACTCACCTCGCCACCCGGCCGGTTGACTTGATCATCGCCTCCCAGTGGTCCATGGCTTCTTATCATCATTTTTTTAGCGGCCTTCCAGCCATCTTTGAGGAAATCGAGCTGGGAATTTTTCAGCAAAAATTTACCGATGCTCCGACCTTTCCTCGCCGTTTGCGTCACGGACTGACGTGGACCAAACAGCGCCTTTTTTTAAAGCGAATTTTGCCCCATTTTCAGGCGGCCACCGTTGTATCCCATCGAGAAAAAGAGCTGGTCCAGGAAATTTGCCCCGCATTCCAACCGGTTGAAGTAGTGAAAAACTGCATCGAATTAGCTGATTACGTGCTCCCCGCCAAAGAAAAAAACGAAAACAGCCTGGTTTTTACCGGATCGTTTGGGCATCGACCCAATTTTGAGGCGATGGTGTGGTTTATCCGCGACATTCTGCCCTTGATTCAGCAGGAAGAACCAGACGTATGCTTAGCCATTACCGGCCGGGATGCGAACCTGCAGCTTCCTCCGGGTAAAAACGTGACCCACCTGGGCCGCGTCCCGGATGTTCGGCCGGTCATCGCCTCGGCCGCGGTCAGCGTGGTTCCTCTGCAAACCGGAGGCGGTACCCGCCTGAAGATATTAGAGGCTATGGCCTTGCGCACGGCCGTGGTAACAACGACAAAAGGGGCTGAAGGGCTGGATGCCCAACATGAAAAACACCTTCTCATAGCCGATACGCCGGAAGCGTTCGCTCGGTCGGTTTTGCGCCTCCTCCGCGATTCGGATCTTAGACACACTCTCACCTGTTATGGGTATCGCCTGGTGGCCGAACAATACAGCTGGCCGGTGGTGCTGCCCAAGTTTTTAAATTTAGCCCGCGCGGCGACCTCATCCCGCAGTCAGGCAACGATGGTCTGAAATGAGTTACCTTCTGAATACATTCTTCGCTGTAGAAGGATTTATTAACAAAAATATTCTAGGATCGGTGCGGCAGTGGCTCGACCAAGCCATGCCCAACTGGACCAGGAATGCCATCATCCTCGTCACCCTGCTAGGCAGCGGCGTCTTGGCTTTTTTCGCTCCCAAAGATTTGCTGCCCTACTTAATCGCCCTGGTTCCCCTGGCTGGTGGGATTGTGCTCCTCTTGCGCCAGCCGGAAATCGGTCTGATTGCCCTGCTTCTCTGCTGCCTGTTTCTTCCATCTCCCGATCTGCCCGGGGGGTTAAACCTGCCCACTCTATTTCTCGGTGGATTGATCAGTCTGTGGCTGCTGACCTTAACCGTAAAGAGAAATCAGGTTGAACTATTTTATTCACGCTCCATTACCCCGCTGCTGGTCCTGGTTGGGGTTACCCTGCTTTCGTTCGCCGTTGGCCAGTACACCTGGTTCCCCTTCGCCTATCACGCCGACATGCCGGCTCAAATCGGTGGATTAATCATCATTCTTTTTTCCGCTGGCGCGTACCTGCTCGTGGCCCAGCAGGTCAAAGATTTGCGCTGGCTGGCGATTATGACCTGGCTCTATGTAGCCCTGGCCTTTCTTTTTATAGCCGGCTGGTTTGTGCCCGGTCTCGGCCCGTTTACCAGCCAGATTTTTCTGACGGGTACCACGTCGAACAGCCTGTTTTGGGTTTGGTTGGCCGCCTTAGCCGCCAGCCAGGCGCTTTTTAACAGCGCTTTAAAACCGTATTGGCGCTTTCTCCTGGCTCTTGTTGTTTTAGCAACCGTTTATGTTTCCTTTGGCTTAAACAGCGGTTGGAAATCCGGGTACCTGCCGATTTTCGCCTGTCTGGGCGTGATCGCCGCCTCAAAATCATGGCGTCTGGGTCTGCTCCTGGCCATCATCGCAGCACCCGTCATTTTATATTTATCGACCGAAGCGATTGCCTCAGATGAATACAGCTACTTAACCCGCCTGGATGCCTGGGCCATTATATTTGAAATGATCAAGACCAACCCGGTTACCGGCTTTGGTCCGGCCAACTACTATTGGTACACTCCGTTTTTCCAAATTCGGGGATATTCCGTTCCCTTTAATTCTCACAATCAATATTTGGATATCCTGGCGCAAACCGGCATTATCGGCCTGATTACCACCTTCTGGCTGGCTGCCGAGCTCTTTTTGATCAGCTGGCGGCTAAAAAATAAACTTGAACCTGGTTTTGGACGGGCTTACGCGTACGGCATTTTGGGCGGCCTGGCTGGGATGATGATTGGTGGCGTGCTGGCCGACTGGTTTTTCCCCTTTACCTACAACATCGGGTTTTACGGTTTCCCGGCCACCATCGTTAACTGGATGTTTTTGGGGGGATTGGTCACCCTTGAACGACAGGCCAAATTGAAATAGATGTTTACAGATGCAACTGTTCACCCATTGGAGGTTATAAATTTATGACCACACACGAAATAATCGGATTAATACCGGCCGCCGGGAAAGGGGTGCGGCTGGGGCTGCCATATCCCAAAGAGCTGTACCCGGTCATCCGGGACAATCACTACAAGCCGATTTCACAATTTGTGCTCAACAACATGACCGTTGCCGGTTTACATCACGTTGTCTTTGTCATCAACGAAACAAAGCACCAACTCATCGGCTTTTTTGGCAGCGGCCAGCGGTTTGGATGCAACATCAGCTATGTGGTGCAGGAACGAATGCACAAAAGTAACGCATCGACCTCGCCTGGTCTGGCCCACGCGCTAGATGCCGCCTATCACCTGGTGCGCGATAAAACCGTATGTTTTGGCATGGCCGATACGATTATGCCGTCCGAGGTTTTTTGCCAGGGGCTGCAGTATGCTACCAGAGATGATGACGTCATTTTAATCCTGTTCCCCACCGAACGGCCGGAAAAATTTGGCATGGTCAAAATGAATCAGCACCATCACGTGCAAAAAATCATCGACAAACCGCCCCAAACCGACCTCACTCAAATGTGGGGAGCAATTATCTGGCGACCAAAATTCACGGAATTTCTTCATGACTGCCTGGCCCGAGGCATCGCTGATTTTGCCCTCATCATGAATTCGGCCATTGACAGCGGGATGCGCTTCCGAGGCGTCCCCATCGCCAATGGCACCTATATTGATTTAGGCACCTATGACGAAATTATGGAGTTGGATCGCCGCTTTAGGGAGGAATAAACCATGGACATCGCCGTCAGAAAAATCGTCGACGTTCCGCCAACCAACACCGTGCCGGATATGGCCATCGTGCTGGTATGCTGGAACAACAAATCGTATTTAAAACCGTGCCTTCTTTCTCTCAATGAGGGGGGTCTAAAAAGCAGCTGCGAAATCGTGGTCGTCGACAACGGGTCGACCGATGGCAGCCAGGAAATGCTGCGCCGGGAATTTCCGGACGTCATCCTGATCCAGAATGAAGGCAACGTCGGTCTGGGCAAGGCCAGCAACCAGGGGATTGAGGCAACCAACAGCCGCCATGTTCTTCTCCTCAACAACGATACGCTGGTTAGCGGCCCCGCTCTTGACGCGATGGTGGCCTTTCTCGATAAACACCCCGAGGTCGGTGGTGTTGGGCCGCGCCTGTTAAACGAAGACGGGTCGGTCCAAAGCTGCTACAACAACTTTTCATCTCTGTGGGAAGAGTTTTTGATCGCCACCCGAATCGGCGAGTGGCTGTGGCCCGGATATCCGGCCAACACCACTGAATCGCGCGTGCGGGCCGTCGACTGGCTGAGTTCAGCCTGCGTCATGATTCGCCGGGCCGCCCTCGATCAGGTGGGGCTGCTCGATGAGGAGTACTTCATCTACGGCGATGAGGTGGATTTGCAATATCGCCTCAAACAGGCGGGCTGGAAAATCTATTACCTGCCTCATTCAGAAATCATCCATTTTGGCGGCCGCAGCATGAACCGCTGGGGGCGGCGCAAAATGGTTTATCGGGGGAAAATGTTGTTTTATCGCAAAAATTATGGTTTCATTCACACCATCATGCTGCGGGTGATGTTAGGCTTACTAAGCGTGCTCAAACTCTTCGTCTGGTTTGCGGCCGCGCTCCTGCCGGCCAGCCGCGATCGGGCCCAAAAAGAAATTCGCTCGAACATTGACGTGGTAAAACTCTGTCTCGTTTTGGAATAAAAATATGACGGCCAACAACATTAACCGGGTAACCGTGATCGTTCTTGACAGCGTAGGCTGTGGCGATGCTCCCGACGCGGCCGCCTTTGGCGATCTGGGAGCCAATACCCTGGGACATATCGCTGAAGCGGTCGCGGGGCTCTCCCTGCCTCATCTGGGAGCATTGGGCATGGGAAATTTAACGCACATCGAGGGCACCCCACCAACCTCTCAGGCGGCCGGAGCTTTTGGGCGGTTGACTGAAGCCAGCCTGGGCAAGGATACGACCTCCGGGCATTGGGAGCTGGCTGGATTGATCCTCCATCAGCCGTTTCCAACTTATCCGGAAGGGTTTCCTCGAGAGGTTCTGGATCCATTTGAACAACAAATCGGCCGGAAAATCCTCGGCAATTACCCGGCGTCAGGTACGGTAATCATTGAAGAGCTGGGAAAACACCATTTGTACAGCGGATGCCCGATTGTTTACACGTCGGCTGACAGCGTCTTTCAAATTGCGGCGCACGAAGAAATTATTCCCATTGAGGAGCTTTACAGGATGTGCCAAATTGCCCGAGATATTCTGACGGGCAACCATGCGGTAGGGCGGGTTATCGCTCGGCCGTTTATCGGTCAGCCGGGTTCCTTTACCCGCACCGAGCGGCGCAAAGATTTTAGCCTGCAGCCCCCCGGCCAGACGATCCTAGACGTGGCCAAAGACGCCGGTCAAGCGGTGATGGCGGTAGGCAAAATTGAAGATATTTATGCCCACCGGGGCATTACCCACAGCGACCATACCGGCAACAACATGGCCGGGGTTGACGCCGTGCTCAATTTTCTGGCGACCGATCACCAGGGATTAATTTTCGCCAATCTGGTCGATTTTGACGCCCTTTACGGTCACCGAAACAACCCCCACGGATATGCTCAGGCGCTGCGCGAATTTGACGCCCGCCTCCCCGAACTGCTGGCCGCTCTCAAAGAGGACGACGTTCTGATGATCACGGCCGATCACGGCAATGACCCGACCTGGCCGGGGACCGATCACACCCGCGAACGAGTCCCGCTGCTAATTACCGGGCAATCAATCCGAAAACACGTCGATTTGAGCACCAGAGACACGTTTAGCGATCTGGCGGCGACTATTGCTGAACTGCTGCGGCTCCCCTGGTCCGGGGACGGCCAATCGTTCGCGGCTAAAATCGTCCGTTCTTGATTTCACCTCATACAAACGAATCAAAATGGGGTCGGGTTTAAAGAAGGTTTACAAAATTTATGGATAGGTGACACCCACCCCCCACCTCAATCCTCCCCCCGTGGGGGAGGATGCCTGCCTCCCCTCCCATGGGGAGGGGAATGAGGGGAGGGCTAATGACCCTCTCAACTTTCTTTCCTTCTATATTTTCATCTTTCCCCACGTCCTGCACGTCCTAAACGGGCACACATGCCCAAATAAAACAAATGGATCATCTACTGCAACATCCCCCAACCAAACGGGATCGCTCTTTAATTCCCTCACGTTTGAGTGAGCGCAGGCTGCTGCTCGTGATTATCGTCGTGGCCGTCGCCCTGCGCCTGCTTTCGGCGCTGTATCAGGGAAACACCGTGCAAGATTTGCCGGGCATCTACGACCAGATTTCATATCACGGCCTGGCGGAGCGGGTCGCGGTCGGCTACGGTTTTAGCTTTGCCGAGGGGCACTGGCCGGCCACCCGACCGGGCGAACCAACCGCCCACTGGAGCTATCTTTATACCTCGTGGCTGGCTGCCGTTTACTGGCTGTTTGGCGTCAATCCGCTGCTCGCTCGTCTACTGCAGGCGGTTTTGGCCGGCATCTTCCATCCTTTTTTAACCTGGAAAATTGGCCGGGAAGTATTCGGCTCGACGATTGGCCTCATTGCGGCCGGTCTATCGTCAATTTACATTTACTTCGTTTATTACGCCGGGGGCTTGATCACCGAAACGTTCTATATGGTGGGCATTTTGTGGGTTTTCTACGCCGCTTACAAGATATTGCTCGAGTCCAAAAATCAGAATGGCGGGCGGTATCGAACGTGGGTTGAATTTGGTGTGGCCCTGGGATTCACAGTTCTCCTGCGCCAGGTCTTTTTGCTGTTTGCCCCTCTTTTATTTTTGTGGATGTGGTGGCATTTGCGAGAAGAACCCATCTGGCAACGTCGACCGCGCACGATTGGGCAATGGATCAATCTGCCGGTGATTGGCGGGTTGGCCATCACCACAGCCGTTCTGATCGGCATGGTCGTCCCTTGGACCGTGCGCAACTACCTGGCCTTCAACACCTTTGTGCCGCTCAACACCAATTCGGGATTTGCTTTTTTCTGGGGCAATCATCCCGTGCACGGCTCCCGGTTTATTCCCCTCCTCGGCACGGAAGCATATTATGAACTCCTGCCCGCTGAGCTTCTTCACTTAAACGAAGCAGAGCTGGACCAGGCGCTAATGGCCCGCGGTTTACAATTTGTGACTGACGATCCCGGCCGCTTCCTGACGCTCTCGATCAGCCGCATTCCGGAATATTTTAAGTTTTGGCCTTCCTCCGATTCAAGCTTGATCAGCAATATCGCCCGCGTCGGTTCGTTTGGGGCGGCCCTGCCGTTTATCCTGTACGGCCTCCTAATCGCTATACGAATAAAAGTTGGCGCAGGGGCTGCCCAACAAAAAGCGATGATCGGCCTCATGTTTCTTTTTCTTACCTTTTATACCGCCATTCACCTGGCCAGCTGGACCCTGATTCGCTATCGCGTGCCGCTCGATGCCCTGCTGCTCATTTTTGCCGCCCTGGCGGTCAACACTATCCTTGATAAAACAGCCGCGGATGACGCGGATTAGCTCTGTACTTTGCACAACTGAAACCGTTGCCATGTTCTGCTCCACTATTATTCCCACGGTCGGCCGCCCGTCACTGGAGCGCGCCGTTGATAGCGTACTCAGCCAGGATTTCCCGTCCGCTGAGTGCGAAGTGATCGTCGTCAACGATTCAGGCCGGCCGCTGCCCAGTCAAAAATGGCAGCTCTCCAACCGGGTCTCGCTCGTTACGACCCAATGCCGCGAGCGCAGCGTGGCTCGCAACACCGGTGCGGCCGTGGCCCGCGGCAAATACCTGCACTTCCTCGATGATGACGACTGGCTCCTGCCCGGAGCACTGCAGGCCTTTTGGAATCTGGATCAAGTTTCTCCGGCCGCGGTCTGGCTTTACGGCAGTTACCAGACGGTTGACAACGTTGGCTGCATCGTCGATATCTGGGAACCAGGCATTAGAGGTAATATTTTCGCCCTGCAGATCGCCGGAGAAAGCTTGCCCTTCCAAACGTCACTGCTCAAGACCGAGGTCTTTCACGCCGTGGGCGGGTTTGACACCGACCCGGCCATTATCGGGGTTGAAGATCGGGAGCTCGGCCGGCGGATGGGACTATACGGAAACGTCGCTTATTCACCTTATCGCATGGCGGCCATTCGCATCGGAGAAGCCAGCAGCACCACCAACTGGACCACCATTGGTCAGAGCGATCGCCTGGGGCGGGAAAAGGCGCTCCGGCAAAACGGGGTGCGCGCCCGGCTGCAGCGGTCAATAACCGACAGCCGCCTGGCCGGCCGGGTCTCCAGGGGGATGTTCGCCTCCGCCTTGTGGAATGTTGAACAGCATGATTTTTTGACCGCCGGCAGACGGTGTGGGTTGAGCGTCTTACTCGGTCTGCCATATGTGCTGTCCCGTCGATTCTGGCAGGGACTCCTATTCCAGTAGATAAAAAAAGTAAAAGCAAGATAACCCGCGCAGCAGGGAGACAAAATGAAAATTGCACTGGACGCCCGCTTCCTGACCCATCCCCAGGTAGGTGGGTTTAAAACATACACCGAAAACCTGGTGGGCGCGCTTAGCGCTCTTGATTGCGAAAACGAATACATTCTTTATACCGACCGGCCGTCAACGGCCGATCTCATCCCCCACAACGCCAATTTTACCTGCCGGGTGGTGAACAGCAGTTTCCCTTGGGTCAAAATGCCGCTGCGCGAGCAGGTCAAACTACGACAGGTCATCCATGAAGATCAACCGGATCTGGTTCATTTTTTGTGCAACACCGCTCCCGTTTTTTTTCAAGGAAGATATATCGTCACGCTGCACGACACGATTCAAATCGAGAGCACCAACGCGCTGTGGAAAATCTTTTCGACCGCCAACTCTCGCCACTGGATGATCACCGCCTACTCAAAATGGGCGATCATGAACTCCTTTCGCGCCGCCAGCAAACTGATTACCGTGTCTCATTTTGAAAAAGAAAAAATTGTAGATTTACTCGATCTGCCATCTGACAAAGTGTCCGTTACCCACCTGGCGGCCAACGCGCTCTTTCGGCCGGCCGCCGCAGCCGCCAAAACGGCATGGTTAAAACGTCTCGCGGCAGAGATAAATTTGCCAAGCAGCTTCATTTTGGGGATCGGGTATGAGCCGCGCAAAAATATACCGCTGCTCATAAACAGCTTTGCCAGGGTGGCCTCTTCTTATCCGGAGCTTCACCTGGTGCTGGTCGTGGCTCACGAACCTACCCGTCAACAGCTGGTAAGCCAAACGGAGACGCTGGGCATCTCCGGCCGGGTACTCTTTCTCAAAAAGCAGCCCCCTGAAACCTTGCTGCACCTCTATAATCTGGCAACCCTCTTTGTTTATCCTTCGGAACGGGAATCTTTTGGCCTGCCCCCTCTGGAGGCGATCGCCTGCGGCACCCCAACGATCGCCCTCAATCGATCTTCCCTACCTGAGATTTTGCAGGATGCGGCCGTCATGATCAATGAAAAAAATATAGAGCTGCTGGCCGGGGCGATTTGCACCCTGCTAAACGATCCCGCCGAACGGCAAAAAAGAATCGAGCGCGGGCTGGCTCGCTCGGCCGAGCTCACCTGGCAAAACTGCGCCAGGAAAACAATCGACGTTTACAGATCGCTGGACCCGCAAAAAGTGCCCGCAAAATTGAGCGACTGGCGAAATAATGTGCCGAACCAACCGCAAAACCTTTCCCGTTCGAGGCGGTCAGCTGAAAGAAAAAAATCAGCCGCAGATTAAGTGGTTTACAAAAAATGTTATGAGAAAAATTGTCCGCAGATTACGCAGATTTTCGCAGATTACAGAGAAAAATCTGCGGCCATCTGCGCAATCTGCGGACACCTTCTTCAGAAAACTTTTTGTAACTTACCTAAGTGAATCACAATAAGTTTAATTAAAAACAGCCACGGATTTCACAGATTGACTCTGACTTAACCTCTGTAATCTGCGCACACCTTTACTCAGAAAATATTTTGTAACTTACCTACAACGCTTTTCTGGTGTTTTTGGACACTTTCTAAACCAATATGAAGATTTTTATAGACCAGGCGGATTACGGCATGGTCAATAAGGGCAATATCGCCCTGTTACAAATGGCCCTTCACCGGCTGCACGACCTGTGGCCATGCGCCTCGTTCGACGTCATGACTATCGGCCCACACCTGCTCAAGCTGTACTGTCCGCAAACTCACCCGATCAGCGCCGACGGCCGCCACAACTGGTCCGGCGATCGTGAAAAACTCGGCCGGCAGCATCGCTGGCTCCCACACATCGCCTGGCGCTCCGCTTTTGAACTCAGAGATGCCGTCAGGCGGTTCAAGAATCAAGAAGCGGCAGCCAAGACAAAGGCCGGGCCAAAAAGCAGATCGGAAATCAACCCGGATGTCTCTGCTCTGCCGCCTCTCTCGCCTGACGTTCAACAAGGGCTGCGGGCGGCCGATCTCGTCGTCGCTACCGGCGGTGGATACCTCTGCGACTCGGATAAATCTCGGGCAATCGACGTTTTGCTGCGTCTGCAGCAGGCGATTGACCTGGGGAAACCAACCGCCATGGTTGGGCAGGGAATCGGCCCGGTTGACGATCCACAGCTGCGGCAGGTCGCCCAAACCGTCCTACCTCGCGTAAATTTTATCGGATATCGGGAGGAAAGGGTCGCGCCACCGCTGCTGGCTTCACTGGGGGTTCCATCCGGCCGCGCGGTTATGACCGGCGACGATGCGGTGGAAATGGCCTTTGAGGCCCGCCGGCCGAAGCTGGGCTCAGCAATCGGAGTCAGCCTGCGGGTGGCTCACTACACCGGAGTCAAGAAGCAGCACGTCGAAGAGGTGCGGGCCGGCCTGCAGCGCGCGGCGCATCAATTGAAGGCCCCACTCGTGCCCGTGCCGATTTCTTTTGCCGGTCACGAATCCGATCTGTCGCAAATCAACCGCGTTTTGGCCGGTTACCGCGCTAAGACCACCAGGTGGAGCCGCTTTGATTCTCCGCGGCAGCTCGTGCGCGTCGCCGGCCGCTGCCGGCTGGTCGTCGCTGGAGCCTTTCATGCCGCGGTATTTGCCCTGGGTCAGGGCATTCCGGTCGTAGGGCTCGTGCAATCGGTCGAGTACGCCACCAAATTTCAGGGGCTGGTCGATCAGTTTGCTCCGGGGTGCGTGCTGCTGCCGCTCGATACCCCCCACATCGATCAACGGCTGGAGGAGGCCATCAAACAGGCGTGGGAAGCCGCACCCGCCCAGCGGCCGGTTTTGCTCGACCGGGCCGTCACCCAAATCGCCCTCAACCGGACCGGCTATCAACGTTTGGTCAGCCTGATCCGCTCCCATCACGCTGTTTCGATGTGATTGCCCAGCAAATTTTTACAGGAAAAACCACCATGACTCACAACAATCCGCTAATCTCCATCGGGGTGGCCGTCTACAATGGGGAAAAGTACCTGGCCCAAGCGCTGGAATCAATTGCGGCCCAGACCTTTCTCGATTTTGAAGTGATCATTTCCGACAACGCCTCCACCGATACCACACCGCAAATTTGCAAACGGTTTACCGACCGAGACCGGCGCTTTAAATATTTTCGCAATGAAAAAAACCTGGGGGTTGCTCCCAACTACAACCGGGTATTTAGGTTGGCCCGCGGCCGCTTCTTCAAATGGGCCGATTACGATGATGTGCTGCATCCGGAATTTCTGACCCGCTGTCTTGAAATCATGCACCAACACCCGGATGTGGTTCTATGCTACCCCCGGGTACGTATTATCGATGAGAACGGCACGGTTCAGGGTGAACACAACCCCGGTCCACCAACAGATTTCAGGGAATCCCACCGACGATTTCGCAGCCTGATCCTTTTTCCGGAGTATGCCATTCAGTCAATGGGCCTCTTGCGCAGCGCGGCCGTTCGCCAAACTCGCCTTCATGAAAGTTACCCGTCTTCAGACGAGGTTTTTCTGGCTCATCTGGCTCTGCTCGGCCGTTTTTATGAAATAGAAGAGCGCATCCTGGACGTCCGTTTACATCCTCAGCAGTCGACCCGTGGTGAACAGTCGGTCCAGCGGTCCCGCGTCGTTTTCTTTGATACGGCCCTGAAAGGCAGAATTGTTCTGCCAAAGTGGCTGTACCTGATTGGCTGCCTAAAAACCATCTGGCAAGCCCCTGTTTCGCGGTCCGGCCGGCTCTATTGCTATGGGGTGATGACGCGCTGGACACTCAAACCACCCCATCTGCGCGCCTTAATCAAGGATGGGCTCCTGGCGGTCCAGGAGTTGGCCATACGGTCGCTGGATCAGCTTGGCATCCCCTATCGTCGTCGAGCGGATGCCTGATCGCCGCTCGATAAGACCACTGTCCACAGGAGAATAGATCATGAAGATTTTAGTCACGGGCCACAATGGCTATATCGGCCCGGTCTTGACCCGCATGCTGATCGCCCAAGGGCATGAAGTTGTGGGGCTCGACACCAATTTTTACGTGGGGTGCGAATTTAACGACGATTTGCCCAGAATTCCCGAGATCATCAAAGATATTCGCGATGTTGACCATGCCGATCTGGACGGGTATGAGGCCGTCATTCACCTGGCTGCCCTGTCCAACGATCCGTTGGGCAACCTCAACCCCGATTTAACCTACGAAATCAACCACATCGGTTCACTCCACCTGGCAAAAGTCGCTAAAGAAGTGGGCGTCAGCCGCTTTCTCTTCTCCTCTTCCTGCAGCACTTACGGCGCGGCGCAGGAGGAAATGCTCACCGAAGAGGCGAAATTTAACCCGGTTACCCCCTACGGCATTTCAAAAGTGTACCTCGAGCGAGATCTACGGCAGCTGGCTGATTACTCGTTTAGCCCGGTCTATCTGCGCAACGCCACCGTTTACGGCGTTTCACCACGCCTTCGTTTTGGCCTGGTTCTACACGACCTCGTCGCTTCAGCGCTGACTACCGGTCTCGTTTATCTAAAGAGTGACGGCACCCCCTGGCGGCCGATTATCCACGTAAAGGATGTCGCCCGCGCGTTTATCGCCTGCCTCAACGCCCCGCGCCATCACATTCACAACGAGGCGTTTAACGTCGGTCTGACCAGCGAAAATTATCAAATTCGCCAGCTAGCCAAAATTGTGCGCGATGTGATCCCCTACAGCCGGATCAAGTATGCGCCCGGTGCCGGTCCAGACAAACGCAGCTATCGGGTTGATTTTAGCAAGATCGCCCGCACCCTGCCGGGGTTCAAACCGCGATGGAATGCCCGCAAAGGGGCGCTGGAGCTGCTGGGCGCGTTCGAAGTGGCCAACCTGACGGCCGAAGATCATCAGGGGCCGCGCTATCGAAGAATCGATCAGATCAAGAAGTTTTTAGCCGAAGGACAACTAGATTCCTCGCTGCGCTGGTCTCTGCCGCTGCCTCATTGATCAACCAGCCTTCGACAGGCTCAGGCATCGTCGTCAACGAGCTATTAAACACCCTTTTAGATAAAACAATCGGAGTTGTATCCATGAACCTCCCGTTAATCAGGCCATCTCAGCGAGCCGTGTCGGTCATGAACTGCCGCTTCTGCCATACGCCGCTAACCCATACCTTTGTCGATCTAGGCATGTCGCCGCTGTGTGAAAGCTACATTTCGCAGGAGCAGCTTAACCAGATGGAGCCGTTTTATCCACTGCACGTTTTTGTCTGTGAAAACTGTTTTCTCGTCCAGCTGGATGAATTTGTCAGCCCTGAAGAGATATTTTCCGAATACGCTTACTTCTCCTCGTATGCCGATACCTGGCTCCAGCATGCCAAAACGTATACCGAGCAGATAGTCGAGCGCCTCGATCTCCATCAGAACAGCTTTGTGGTCGAAGTGGCCAGCAACGACGGCTATTTGCTGCAGTACTTTGTGGAAAAGGGGATCCCCTGTCTAGGAGTTGAACCGGCCGCCAACGTCGCCCAGGCCGCCATCGAAAAGGGGGTGCCCACGCGCATCGAATTTTTTGGCGTTGCGTCGGCCCGCCAAATGGCGGCTGAAGGGCTGCGGGCCGACCTGATCGTGGGCAATAACGTTTTGGCACAGGTGCCCGATCTCAACGATTTTATTGGCGGGTTAAAAATCTTGCTCAAGCCGGATGGGGTGACCACCATCGAGTTCCCCCATTTGATGTGCCTGGTGGCTGAAAACCAGTTCGACACGATCTACCACGAACATTTCTCCTACTTCAGCTGGATCACGGCCGAAAAAATTTTCGCCGCCCACGGCCTGACTCTCTTTGATGTCGAAGAGTTGTCCACTCACGGCGGTTCCCTGCGCATCTACGGCCGTCATACCGAGGATGACAGCAAACCGATCAGCAAGCGGGCCATCAAGCTCAGACAAAGAGAGCTGGCGGCCGGGTTAAACGACACCACCTACTACAGCGCCTTTGCCGAGCAGGTCAAAGAAACAAAGCGCAAGCTGCTCGAATTCCTGATCGACGCCCGCCGCGAAGGCAAAACCATCGCCGGGTACGGCGCGCCGGGAAAGGGGAACACCTTGCTCAACTACTGCGGCATACGCACCGACTTTATCGAGTACACCGTTGACCGTAATCCGTACAAACAGGGCAAATTTCTGCCGGGCACCCGCATCCCCATTTATCATCCGGACAAAATTCGGGAAACTCGGCCGGATTACGTGGTCATTTTGCCGTGGAACTTCAAAGATGAAATCATGCGCCAAAACGCATTTATTCGGGAATGGGGCGGTCGGTTTGTGGTCCCCATTCCGGAAGTGCAGGTCTTGTAAATGATTTTTCAGAAAACCATTGTGCCCAACGCCTTCGTGATCGATATCGAGCGGCTTGAAGACAGCCGCGGCTTCTTTGCCCGCTCCTGGTGCGTCCGCGAGTTTGAGGCACATGGACTCAACCCACAGCTGGTCCAGTGCAATATTTCTTTTAACCAAAAGAAAGGCACGTTGCGGGGTCTGCATTTTCAAACGCCACCGTTTGCCGAAGCCAAGTTGGTACGCTGCACCCGGGGAGCGATTTACGATGTCATCGTTGACATTCGGCCCGATTCTGCAGCTTACCTGATTCACATCGGCGTCACGCTTTCGGCGGAGAATCGCACCATGCTTTACGTGCCGGAGGGGTGCCTACACGGTTTTTTGACTTTAACGGATGATGTTGAGGTTTGTTACCAGATGTCCGAGTTTTACTCTCCAGCCTGCTCGCGCGGCTATCGCTGGAACGATCCGGCCTTTGCCATTGAGTGGCCGGGGGAAATCACGGTCATCTCCGAAAAAGATCAGCAGTACCCTGATTTTGTGTTGGAGCATCGTCACTATGTCTGATCATCAATTGACTTCCACCATAGGTGAGAGAATGATGGCCCTGATCAGCGAGCTGTACCCGATCTGCCGCAGCATCACCGGGGATGGGGTGCGCCGGTCTCTGTCGATCCTGCAGCGCTGCATCCCCCTCGAAGTGCACGAGGTGCCTTCGGGCACGGCCGTTTTTGACTGGACGGTTCCATCTGAATGGAACATTCGCCAGGCATACATCAACGATCCAGACGGCCGCAGAATCATTGATTTTGAAGATCATTCTCTGCACGTCCTCAACTACAGCACGCCGGTTCACAAAAAAGTGCCGCTCCAGGAGCTGCAGGCCCATCTTCATTCGCTGCCGGAACACCCGGATTGGATTCCCTACCGAACGTCATATTATCAGAAAAACTGGGGGTTTTGCCTGCCTGACCGGCTGCGGGAAAGCTTGCCGGAGGGTATGTACGAGGTGTGTATCGACAGCACGTTGGAGCCTGGCCATCTCACGTATGGAGAATGCTTTTTGCCGGGCACCAGCGATGAGGAAATTTTATTTTCCAGCCACATCTGCCACCCCTCGCTGGCCAACGACAATCTGTCCGGCGTTGTCCTGGCCGTCTTTCTGGCCCGCGCGCTCCAGGGCAAGACCCATCGCTACGGGTATCGCTTCCTCTTTGCTCCGGGCACAATCGGTTCTATTACCTGGCTGGCCCAAAATCAGCATCGTGTCCAGCGGGTCAAACACGGTCTGGTCATCGCCTGCGTAGGAGATCCCGGCCGTCTAACCTATAAAAAGAGCCGGCAGGGCAGCGCCGAAATCGATCAGGCCGCAGCTTACGTTCTGGAGCGATCTGGTGAAGATTATGAAATTGTTGATTTCTCACCTTACGGGTATGACGAAAGGCAGTACTGTTCGCCAGGGTTTAATTTGGCGGTCGGCAGCCTGACCCGCACCCCCCACGGCCGGTTTCCGGAATACCACACGTCAGCCGACAACCTCGATTTTATTCAGCCGGAAGCCCTGCTCAACTCGCTTAATAAATACCAACGCGTCGTTGATGTGCTGGAAAAAAACCGCACCTTCCGCAATTTGAACCCGTTTTGCGAGCCACAGTTGGGGAAGCGAGGGTTATACAGCGCTTTGGGCGGCCGGCCGGACAGCCAAACCCGCCAGCTGGCCATGCTGTGGGTGCTCAACCTTTCCGATGGCCGCCATTCGCTTCTGGAGATCGCCCGCCGGTCGGAGGTTGATTTTCAAATTATTCACGATGTGGCCAGCTTACTGGAGTCCCATCAGCTGTTGGAAGCGGTTTAATTTTTCCTCAGGTGAAGTACAAATTTTTAATTGGTCGATAAACGTCTTGTCATCGGCCGATATTATCAAGACCCAAATAAATCTGACTCATCCACCCTCAAATAAATCGGGAGAAGGATTTTTACAAGGAGTCAATCATGGTGCAAATGGCCCAAAAAAAAGATTTCTCAAACCCCGGACCCCCTTCAGGGAACCCCGGGCAAAATTCGTTAATCAGTAACTTTAATCTCTCTAAAGAATTACAGGGCAAAAGCCATTCCCTGATCCCTGGCGGGGCGCACACCTACGCCAAAGGGGACGATCAATTTCCACTGCAGGCCCCGAGCTTTATCGCTCGCGGCCAAGGGTGCCACGTCTGGGATGTAGACGGCAATGAATACATCGAATACGGGATGGGCCTGCGGGCTGTCACCCTGGGGCACGCATTTGAACCGGTAAATGAAGCCGCGTATGAGGCAATGCAGCAGGGCATCAACTTCACCCGGCCGGCTCCGCTTGAAATCGAATGTGCCGAAAAGCTGTTGGAGCTGATTCCCGGTGGGGAAATGGTCAAATTTGCTAAAAACGGCTCTGATGTCACCACGGCCGCCGTCAAGCTGGCCCGCGCGGTGACCCACCGCGACATGGTCGGCATCTGCCTCGATCACCCCTTCTTCTCCTCGGACGACTGGTTTATCGGCCATACGGAAATGGACGCCGGTATTCCCACCCAGATCAAGAATCTGACCGTCGGCTTTCGCTACAACGATCTTCAAAGCGTGGAGGCGCTCTTCAAGCATTACCCGAATCAGATCGCCTGCCTGATCATGGAACCCGAGAAATATACCCCGCCCAAAAATAACTTTCTGAAAGAGGTCAAAAGATTGTGCCATGAAAACGGGGCGCTCTTTATCCTCGATGAAATCATCACCGGTTTTCGCCATCATCTGGGTGGAGGGCAAACGCTTTACGAGATCGTGCCCGATTTATCCACTTTTGGAAAAGCGATGGCCAACGGGTTCTCTATCGCCGCCCTGGTCGGCAAAAAAGAATACATGGAACTGGGCGGTCTCCTGCACGATCGGGAGCGGGTTTTCCTGCTTTCAACCACCTTTGGCGCAGAAGCGCACAGCCTGGCTGCGGCCGTGGCCACCATGCGTTTTTACCAGGAAAACAACGTCGTTGGGACCCTGTATCAGCGGGGTGAACGGCTGGCCAAGGGGATCAACACCCAAATTGAGCGATTTGGTCTTGAAGAATACTTTGGGGTTATCGGTCAGCCGTGCAATCTCGTTTATTACACCCTCGACCAGGATAAAAACCCGTCTCAGTCGTTTCGCACGTTGTTTATGCAGGAAACGATCAAGCGCGGGCTGCTCATGCCTTCTCTAGTGGTCAGCTACTCCCACACCAACAAAGATATCAGCCGCACGGTCCGGGCGATTGGGGATGCCCTGCGCATCTATCGCCGGGCCCTCAGAGAAGGGGTTGAAAAGTATCTGGTTGGACGGCCGGTGAAACCGGTTTTTCGCAAGCGCAATTAAAGTCAGGCTTCGCCTTAGGAGGTCAACATGAAAGTCGTGCTGTTTTGCGGCGGTTTGGGTACCCGCTTACGCGAGTACTCGGAAACCATTCCCAAGCCGATGGTCGATATCGGCTACCGGCCGATCATTTGGCACCTGATGAAATATTATGCCTCCTACGGACATAAAGATTTTATTCTGTGCCTCGGCTATCGGGGCGACTACATCAAGCAGTATTTCCTCGATTATGATGAATGTCTCTCCAATGACTTTGTCATGTCTCAGGGCGGCCGGTCGGTCAAGCTGTACAACTCCGATATCTCGGACTGGTCGATTACCTTTGTCGATACCGGCCTGAACAGCAATATCGGCATGCGGCTCAAGGCGGTCGAAAAATATCTCGAAGGGGAAGAGTATTTTATGGCCAACTATGCGGACGGCTTGAGCAATCTCGATTTACACGCCTATACCAACTTCTTTATGGAGCAGGGCAAAGTGGCGTGTTTCCTGGCGGTTCGCCCCTCGCAGTCCTTTCATTATGTAAACTACACAGCTGAGGGACTGGTTACCGATATTCAGCCGATCGATCACGGAGAGTTTTGGATCAACGGTGGATTTTTCCTCTTCAAGAATGCGATCTTTAACTATATGTGTGATGGCGAAGAGCTTGTCGTCGAGCCGTTTCAGCGCCTCATAAAAGAAAAACAGCTCATCACCTATCGCAATCCGGGATTCTGGGCGTGTATGGACACTTTCAAAGAGAAAAAGCTGTTTGACGACATGTACGCTCAAGGTCACACGCCATGGGCGGTGTGGGAAGATTCCCTGCCGCAAACCGCCAGCCGATTTTACACGCAGATCGAAAAAACCAACAGCCGGCTGGTGACCCTCGACCGCTCTAACCTCGTCCCCCAATACGCCAAGCCATAACGGCTGACGGATCTATCGCCATGCTGGGAATCGAACTCAAATTTCCGCCCGCTACCAACCCGCAAATCCTGTGTCTCGGGGCCCACAGTGACGACATCGAAATCGGCTGCGGGGGTACGATTTTGCGACTGGTGGCTCAGTACCCAAACCTGTCGCTGACCTGGATTGTGTTCAGCGCCACGCCGACGCGGGCGGCCGAGGCCGCAGGCAGTGCAGAAGCGTTTCTGGCTCCGGCCGCCGCAAAAAAAATCATCATCAAAGAATTTCCGGACGGGTTTTTTCCCTACAGCGCAGCTGAAATCAAGCGCTATTTTGAAACCCTCAAGCGGCGCCTCAATCCCGACCTGATTTTTACCCATTGCCGAAACGATCGCCATCAGGATCACCGGCTGCTGCATGAACTCACCTGGAATACATTCCGTCAACACCTGATTTTGGAGTATGAAATTCCCAAATACGATGGTGATTTGGGGCAGCCAAACCTGTTTGTCGAGCTGTCTCAAGCTGTTTGCGACAAAAAAATCGAGATTTTGCTCACCCACTTTCAATCGCAAACGAATAAATATTGGTTTAATCGGCAGACTTTTTTATCGCTGCTGCAAATTCGAGGCCTGGAAGCCCGGGCTGCCAGCGGCTATGCGGAGGGGTTCTACGGCCGAAAAATGATTCTATCATAAGCGTTTGCTAAATATTTCGGGCAAACCGCTTTCGTGCTGAATCAAGTTTTACACTCAGCCTTCTCTATCGCTGTTACGTTTCGAAAAAATCGCCAGGATTTTTTGTAACAAGGAGAGAAAGGCTATGTCGACTTTTCGAATTAAGGGTATCTGGAAGGATAGCACGACAAATATGTCGGAACGTTATCAATTAAGCGATCGCTTTAAAATAAAGCTTCTGGGGCTGTCAGGGGTGTTTATCGCTGCGGCCGTTGGGTTTGTTATTTACATGGCGCTCTCGGCCGATTTTCGCAGCCAAGTCATCGATCAAATAAGCATGAGCTCCAAAACGCTGGTGGCCACACCGGAAGAAATCAAAGCGGAAATCGCCGCCGCCCAAAACGACCCCCTGCTTAGTAAAAGTGAAACCGCGGCCGCCAGCGGGCCGCTGCAAGTCCATCCGCTTAATCCACGCTACTTCTCCGATCCCACCGGGCAAATTGTCTATTTAACCGGTTCCCACACCTGGTCAAACTTTCAGGACAATGGCGGTTCCGACCCGCCAGCCGAGTTTGATTACGACGCGTATCTCGATTTTTTAGAAGCGCACAACCACAATTTTTTCCGCCTCTGGACGTGGGAAAATTCGAGATGGACCACCGAAACAACCGACAACAACTACTGGTTTAGCCCCATGGCACCGTTTGAGCGAACTGGGCCGGGAGTGGCCATCGACGGGAAGCCCAGATTTGATCTCGATCAGTTTGATCAGGCGTACTTTGACCGTTTACGTCAGCGCGTCATTGCGGCCGGCGATCGCGGCATCTACGTGACGGTTGTCCTCTTTAACGGGTGGAGCGTCGCCAGCGAGAAAGGGGGCTTTGGCGAAAACAATCCCTGGAAAGGGCACCCGTTTAACCCCAGCAACAACATCAACGGCATCGATGGCGACCTGAACGACGACAACTCCGGTGAAGAGGTTCACGAGTTGGGACCGGCGGCCATCACCGCCTATCAGGAAGCGTATGTCAAAAAGGTTATCGACACTGTAAACGACCTGGACAACGTGCTGTATGAGATCAGCAACGAAAGCCATGGCGACGCCACCAACTGGCAGTATCATATGGTCAACCTGATTCAAAGTTATCAGGCTACCAAACCGCAGCAGCATCCTGTGGGCATGACGGTAGAGTGGCCCAACGGCAACAATCAGGAATTGTTTGACAGCAACGCCGACTGGATTGCGCCCAACGATTATTCGGAGCCCCCGGCGGCCGACGGCAGCAAGGTGATTATCGCCGACACCGACCACATCTGGGGTATTGGTGGCGATCGCTGGTGGGTTTGGAAAAGCTTTACCCAGGGCATCAACCCGATTTTTATGGATGGCTATGATGGGACCGGTTACGGCGTTGGCGGAGCCGGCTTTGATTTTAACGATCCAACCTGGGTCAGCCTGCGGCGTAATATGGGCTATACGCGGGCGTACGCCGAGCGCATCAATCTAGAAGCTATGACGCCACGCGGCAGCGATTTGTGCTCCTCCGGTTATTGTCTGGCCAATCCAGCCGCCGGGGAAGCGGAGTTTCTGGCTTATCTGCCAGACGGTGGCACCATCGAGATCGATCTGACGGCCGTTCCGGGCACCCTTTCCGTTGAATGGTTTGATCCGGAAAACGGGCAAACAACCGATGGCGGCACCGTCAACGGGGGACAAAATCGGTCTTTTACCCCGCCGTTTGGGGGGGATGCGGTTCTTTATCTTTATCAGCAGCAAAATCAGGGATCGGTTGATTTAGCGATTACCAAAAACGGTCCTGCGGCCGCATGGGCTGGCCAGCCGGTTGAATACACCATCACAGTCACCAACAACGGCTCGAGCAGCGCCATCAACCTCGTCATCACCGATGAAATTCCGGTCAGCGCCATTTACAACAGCGGCGGGACTCGTCAAGGATCTTTGGTCAGATGGGACATTCCGCAGCTGGCGGCCAACAGCAGCGTCAAGGTCACTTTCTCCGTCACGGCAAACGGCCCCCTGGTCAACGAGAATTACCGGGTCACGGCCGACGGTGGTCACGAAGCCCGCGGCACGACGGCCGTGGAAACAGTAATTGTGGCGCCCATCGCCTATTTGCCCGCTCTGTTTTTTGGTCGGTAGCTTCGGTTAAAAGACGGGCAGACAAAATTTTGTCCTCAAACCGATCGACAAATTCCCCCTCCCGCGTCGGGAGGGGGTTAGGGGGTGGGTCTTGCCGAGTCCTCCCACCCCTCCCCGGCTCGGGGAGGGGAGCTTGCAGGACTAAAAAGCGCAATTTCTCATTGATCAAACTAACTATCCGCCCTTGAACGGCGTCGGGGAGGGTAGATTGGACCAATCTTGGAGATTGGTCCAATCTGAGAACCGAAATAGGGATTTGTAGAGCTACAAAACGCATTTCCTCACTCTTTAACCAACAAATCTTTTTCTGAACGGAGCCAAGCGAAAACCCATGCGCATACTTTTTCTATCCCAGCTGGTTCCTTACCCGCCAGATGCCGGGGCCAAGGTTCGCAGCTATAACGTTCTGCAATACCTGCAGCGGGCCGGTCATGATGTCACCCTGGTAGCCTTTGCCCGGCCGTCTGACCAGGCGGCGGCAATTAATCATCTGCAGCGGCTGTGCACGGCTGTTTACACCGTTCCCATGATCAGATCGCGGCTTAAAGACGCCTGGTATTTCGGCCGCAGCGTGCTTACAGGGGAGCCATTTCTCATTGCTCGCGATAGGGTGCCGGCCATGCACGCTCTCCTCAGCGGCTTGTTAGCGGCCCGGCCGTTCGATGCCGTTCACGTTGATCAGCTGTGGATGGCGCCATACGCCCTGGCCATCCGGCAAATCGTGCAGAAGCAAGGAGGGTCAATCCAGCTGGTGCTCGATCAGCACAACGCGGTGTATATGATTCCCAACCGCATGGCTGAAACCAGCCGGCCGCCGGTTCGTGCTCTGCTGCAATGGGAAGCGCGCAAAATGAAGCGTTTTGAGCTGGCCACCTGTGCCCGATTTGACCATACGGTGTGGGTCACCGATGAAGATCGGCTGGCCCTTGGCCCGCGAGATGGAGAAATGATTGGCGATCTAACGATTCCCATCTGCATCGATGCCGAGCAGAAAAGCGTTATTCAGCGCCAACCAAATGCCCACCGGGTGACTTTTTTGGGCGGTCTGCACTGGCCGCCCAATGCGGCGGGAATCGCCTGGTTTGTGCACGAGGTGTGGCCTCGCATTCAGACACATCTTCCGCAGGCGACCTTGACCATCATCGGCAAAAACCCACCCCGCCTGCTCACCAGCAGCGATCCACCCATTACGCAGCTCGATATCACCGGTTATGTGGCCGATGTGACCTCGTATTTGGCCGAAACGGCCGCATTTATCGTGCCCCTGCACGCCGGTGGCGGGATGCGGGTCAAAATCATCGATGCCTGGGCGTGGGGGCTGCCGGTTGTGTCAACAACCATCGGCGCTGAAGGCATCGATTATCAGGACGGCACAAACCTCCTGATCGGTGATGATCCACCCTCTTTTGCACGAGCGGTATGCCGGCTGCTGGAGCAGCCTGACCTGGGTGAAGCGATCGGCCGGGTCGGCCGGCAAACGGCCGAAACCTGCTACGACTGGCGCCGGGTCTACTGTGCCTGGGATCAAGTCTATCCACCACCTGCCGGTCCACTTCATTTTAGCCCCAAATAAACGCAGTTTTTTCTCCAAATCTGCACAATCTGCGGACAAAAAAGCATTTTTCCGGCGGTCTAAAGGAGTTCCCTAAAATGTTAAATAATCAGCTGTCGTGGAAATTTTTCCGCGTTATCTTCTGTTTGTTTTTGCTTGTTTCGTGCGCTTCGGCCGCGGCCGAGCCCACACCGGAACCAACCCCAGACCCAGCGCTGGCGGATCCGATTAACGACTGGGCGGTACAACCCGGATTTTCGATCGCGGTTGATACGGCCGGGTATCATTTTCCAACCGCCATCGCCTTTGTGCCACAACCCGGAGCCGGACCAAAAGACCCCCTTTATTTTGTGACCGAGCTGCGCGGCAAGATCAAAGTGATCACCAATGACCGCTCGGTGTATACCTTTGCCGATGATGTGGCTGCTTTTGAGCCCCTCCAGGAACTGCCGCACGAGCACGCTCAAAACGGGTTATCCGGCATTTGTCTCGCTCCGGAACACGGTTATGTTTTTGTCACGCTCGCTTATCAAAAGAATTTTGTCCTGCACAACAAGATTGTCCGTTTCAAAACAACGCCCGACACCTTTGCCCTGGAGCCGGAATCACAAATCGAATTCACCGAGGTGTTTGAAAGCAATACCACCGCTTATGCGCATCAAATTGGCCAGTGTCAGGTCATTGATGATCAGCTGTACGTCGGAGTGGGAGATGCCTGGCATGTGGATGAGGCGCAGCAGCTGGACAGCACCAACGGCAAAATCCTGCGCATGTCGCTGGACGGCAAACCGCTGCCGGACAATCCGTATTATCTGGATCAAAGTATTAGCCGGCCGGCAAATTACGTCTGGGCCCTGGGCTTTCGCAACCCGTTTGGCCTGGCCTTTGCCCATAACCGGCTGTTCACGGCAGAAAATGGGCTGGCTGTTGACCGGTTTGTGGAGATTAAAAAAGGGAAAAATTATCTGTGGAACGGCAGCGACTGGAGTATCGGCACCAATGCCGACGCGATATTTTATCCTAGTATCGCCCCGGTCCAGGTTGATTATTGCGATGACGGATCGCCAATTTTTCCAGAGGCTTACACCAACCACTTCTACTTTGCTTCGTTTGGTGATCCAACCCGACCGGCCGGCGTCATCATGCTGAAATACGATTTCGCCGAAGATGAGCTGGGCACGGTGCCAACGGAATTTGTGAGCTATCGTGGCCAATCTGGCGGACAGGGGAATTCGGTAATCGGCCTGGCGCTCGGGCCGGACGGCCTTTACTTCTCACCCCTTTGGCCGGGTCCGGACGGCACCGGTCATATTTTCAGAGTCAGTTACGATCCGCTTCACGAGCATGCGCTGACCTTAACCGAACTGGATCCCTTTTTGCTGATGGAAAGCAAAGGCTGTTTTGGATGCCATCAGCTGGGTGGAGAAGGGGGTACTCTGGGTCCCAGCCTGGACAGAGATCCCATGGTCGCTCGTCTAGAGGAAAGATTAACGTCCAGCGAGTATCAGCGGATGATCGCCGAGCTCAACCAGAACAGCAGCGAGCCACTTGTTTCGTATGTGCACGAAAGGGATCAGGTGCTGGCCGAGGAAGGAACCGATCAGGTGGTTACATGGATCAGATACCGCTTGATAGAACCTCGCTTTGACGATCCACTAGCGCAAATGCCCAACTTAAACATATCGGAAGAAGAAGCTGTGGTCATTACCGAGAATCTGGTGTCAGAAAAAACTGAGGAGCTGGGTGATCCGCTGTCCAATTCCCTGTATCGAATCAGGGGAATGATCGACCGCAGGCTGCAGCCGGTCCGCTACAGGCATCTTATGCTGGCGTTTGTTTTGGGATTCTTCAGCGCGATCTTCGGTGGGTTTGTGTTCAATCGGGTCATTCGTTGGCGAAGAAAACCATCGTGAAGGGTTGCAGTTCAAAGTTTAAAGACGATAGCTACCGTACCTTCCCGATGAATATTAAAGATTTACAGTAAATGCGGATATGAACCATCGTCCCAAACAAGCCCGTCATCCCCGCCTACGCGGGGATCTACCGGTAGCAAGCCAATGGATTCCCGCTTTCGCGGGAATGACGCCCTGATTGAGCTTATGGGGAGTAAGAAAATGAAAATTCTTTTTATCGTGCCATACGTGCCCAACCTGATTCGCGTGCGGCCGTTTAACCTAATTCGCCATCTCGTTTTACAGGGGCATCAGGTCACCGTGGCCACCCTGTGGTCGACAGAGGGCGAACGGCGCGATCTGCTTGAGCTGGAGCGGAGCGGTCTAGAAATCATTGCGGCCCACCTGCCTCGCAGCCGGTCACTGATCAACTGCGTTTCGACCCTGCTGCAAAAAAAGCCGCTGCAGGCCGCCTACTGCTGGCAGCCGGCTCTCGCGACGCAGCTTGAATCCCTTTTTCAGCCTGGAAAACCGGATCCATTTGACGTGATTCACATCGAACATCTGCGGGGGGTGCCATACGCCCTGTTTCTGCAGCAGTTGGGGCAGCGCAGATCAGGGCGTGACGCCCTGCCGCTGATCTGGGACAGCGTCGACAGCATCTCGTTTCTTTTCAGCCAGGCCGCGGAACAAAGTCGCAGCCTCACCAGCCGGTTTATTACCCGTTTTGAGCTGCCGCGAACGGAGCAATACGAGCGATGGCTGATCCAGCAGTTTCCAAAAGTTTTGGTGACCTCACCTCGCGATCGGCGGGCGTTTCTTGATCTTCTCGATCCCGCCACGCAGCAGCAGATCAAGTCGAGGTTGACCGTACTGCCCAACGGCGTTGAGCTGGCTTACTTTGCTCCGCATGAAGGGATTGAAAGGCATCTGTCGACCCTGGTCGTCACAGGAAAGATGAGCTATCACGCCAACGTTACCATGGTGTTGCACCTGGTACAGCAGATCATGCCCCTGGTATGGCAGGAGCGACCAGATGTGCAGCTGGAAATTGTCGGCAAGGATCCGGTACGAGCGATTGGGGCGCTGGCCGAAAATCCGCGCATCACCGTGACCGGCACCGTGCCTGATTTACGACCGCATCTACAGCGGGCTACAGCGGCCGTCGCCCCCGTGCCGTATGGAGCGGGGATTCAAAATAAGGTTTTAGAAGCGATGGCCTGCGGGACGCCTGTGGTGGCTTCGTCTCAGGCCGTGTCGGCCATCGCGGCCGAATCGCCACAGCAGCTTCTGGTAGCCGACAATCCGGCCGAATTTGCCCAGGCCATCCTCTACCTGCTGGAGAACCCTGCCCAACAAGATCGGCTGGGCGCAGCCGGCCGTCATTTTGTCGAGGAGCAGCACGACTGGCAGAATATTACCGGCCGGCTGGTGGATCTTTATCGAGATGCTCTACAGATCAAATTAGGGGTTAATGATGTCTATTCCGGTTAATTCCATCCACTCATTTATAGATGCCTCTTTACAAAACAGGCAAATCCGCAAAGCGAACCTCTTCGTTTCCAAAACAGTTCAGGCCCTTTTTCTGAACGGCTTGTTGATCATCAGTGATTTGTTCATGATCATCCTAGCCTTTATCTCAGCCTACTGGATTCGCTTCTCGCTGGCGCTGCCGATCTTTAAACTTGAAGTTGTCCCGTCGATAACCTACTATCGCAATTTGTTTATCTTCTTTATTCCACTGTGGATCGTGATTTTTTACCTGAACGGTCTGTACAAACGAGACAATCTGTTCGGCGGCACCCGCGAGTACGCCCTTGTCTTCCGGGCCAGTACGCTGAGTATTCTGGTGGTCATCGTGTTTGGCTTCCTGGCCACCGACTTTATCCTGGCCCGGGGCTGGCTGCTGCTCTCCTGGTTTCTCTCCTTCGGGTTCGTAGGTGCCGGCCGATTTTTGTTGAGGCGCGTAATTTATTACTGTCGCAAGCGAGGTTATTTCATCTCCAACACCCTGATCATCGGCGCCAACCAGGAAGGGTATTCACTGGCGCGCCAGCTGCTTCAATCCAACCGCTCCGGTCTCCATTTGCTCGGTTTTGTAGATGATCAAAGCCGGGAAGGGAGCCGGCTCTATCGACATCTCTTTAATCTTGGAACGCTCAAAAGGCTTGATGACTTTATCAAAAAATACAATATCGAAGAGCTCATTCTCGTCACCAGTGCCCTGCCAAGGGAAAAAGTCATCGCCATATTCAAAAAATACGGCATGGAGAAAAATCTCAATCTGCGTCTGTCCACCGGTTTGTACGAGGTCGTAACAACCGGTCTGGAGATGGGGCAAATCGTAAACGTGCCGCTTGTGCGGGTCAGCAAGGTGCGACAAAAAGGGGTCGATCAGGTATTAAAGTTTATGCTCGACTACGCGGTTGCCGTGCCGCTCGTGCTGTTTATTTCACCCCTACTTCTTATCCTAGCCATCTTAATTAAACTGGATTCACCTGGGCCAATTATTTACCGCCGGCGGGTCATGGGTAAACACGGCCGGGAATTTGACGCCTTCAAATTTCGCACGATGCACGTCAACGGCCGCGAAATTTTGGATGCGCATCCCGGCTTAAAAGAAGAGCTGGCCCGCAACCACAAGCTCAAAAAGGATCCGCGCATCACCAAAATCGGGCGTGTCCTGCGTCAGTTCAGCCTGGACGAGCTGCCGCAGCTTTTTAACGTTCTTAAACGGCAGATGTCGATTGTCGGCCCGCGCATGATTACCCCGGCCGAAATTGCCATGTACGAACAGTGGGACATGAACCTCCTGACGGTGAATCCCGGTTTGACCGGGCTGTGGCAGGTAAGCGGCCGCTCAAATACGACCTATGAGGAACGAGTACGCCTGGACATGCGGTATATCCGGACGTGGACGATCTGGAGCGATCTCTACATTATTTGGTTAACCATTCCCGCGGTTCTCAAAAAAGACGGGGCTTATTAACCGCCTAAAATTATCCAACGAGAACAGGTCATGATCATTATTCAAACGCCATTGCGAGTCAGTTTTCTCGGTGGCGGCACCGACTTCCCATCGTACTTTCTTGAAGACGGGGGGTGTGTTCTGTCCACCGCCATTGACAAGTTTATTTACGTCGCCATCAAGAAGCGGTTTGATCAAAAACTGCGCATCGGCTACACCAAAACGGAGATGGTCGATCACCTCGACGACATCCAGCACGAATTAATTCGGGAAGCGCTCCGCAAAACAAATATAACCGCCGGAGTTGAAGTGACCACCATGGGTGATATCCCGTCTGAAGGATCCGGTCTCGGGTCTTCGAGCACGGTCACGGTTGGTGCCCTGCACGCCATGTATACCTATTTGGGCGAACTGCCCTCGGCCAAGGAACTGGCCAAACAGGCATGCGAAATTGAAATTGAAACGTTAAAAGCCCCAATTGGCATGCAGGATCAGTATATCGCCTCATTTGGTGGATTTCGCTTCATCGAATTTCAAACTGACGGCCGGATAAAAGTATCTCGGATCAACCTGGATGAAAATTGTCTCCGCTATTTAAACGATAACACCATGCTATTTTTTACCGGCATAACCCGCAAGGCCAACGCTATTTTGAAAGAGCAAAAGGACAACATTCGGCAGCAGCGGCTGGTTTTGGAGGAAATGAAAGATTTAGCTTACATGGCCCGCAGCGAAATTGAAAGAGGGAACGTCGACTCGTTGGGCAAAATGCTTCATCAAAGCTGGCTGTTAAAGAAGCAGCTGGCTGCCCAAATCAGCAACCCCGATATTGACGATCTGTATGCTCTGGCGATCAAGGCCGGAGCCACGGGCGGGAAAATCAGCGGAGCCGGCGGTGGTGGATTTCTGCTGCTTTACTGCCCTTACGAGAAGCAGCAGTCGGTACGGGAAACCCTCAAACTGCAGGAACTGCCGTTTGAACTGGCCATTGATGGCTCAAAAGTCATCTTTAATTATCGTAAATAAATCGAGCCAAAGGGAAATTATCATGAAATACGTACAGGAATATATCGTTGATCTCCAGCACACCCTCGACCTGCTGCCGTTTGAAGAAATCACAGAAATAATCGGCCTTCTACACGAGGCGCGCCTAAGTGGCAAAACCATTTTCGTGATGGGAAATGGCGGGAGCGCCTCAACCGCCTCGCACATCGTCTGTGATTTTGCCAAAAATACCCGCCAGGCTGACTGGCCGCCTTTCAAAGTCATGGAATTTGTAGACAGTTCGCCTATTTTTACGGCCTACTGCAATGACGAAGGGTATGAAAACGCCATCGCCCAACAGCTGGCTCATTTTATCGAAGCAGATGATGTCGTGTTGGGAATCTCCACCAGTGGAAATTCGCCCAACGTTCTCAAGGCGATCGAATTGGCAAATGAAGCGGGGGCCATCACCATCAGCTTTACCGGATTCGACGGCGGCCGTCTGCGCTTTATGACCACTTACAACGTACACGTTCCCAGCCACAATATCGAACAGGTCGAGGATATTCATCTGGTTCTCGGGCATTTAATCACGAGCAACCTGCGTCTGATGACCCAGCAAATGCCGGAATCAACCTTCAATTTGCATCAAACTTAACCCGGTCTACGGCCGATGCGGCAGCGGTTTGGAAGAAAAAATCAATTCTGGATAACGGGGCACATTATGGATTTAACAGCTTACATCTCACCCTTAATCAAATGGTGGTGGCTCATAGCCACGGCCGCGGTTCTGGCCTGTGGAGCCAGTTTTATCGCCGTCCGAGATGAACCGATCATGTATCAATCAAACACAACCTTGATGATCGGCAACCCTTTCGACAATCTCAATCCCGACACCAATCAATTTTGGTCCACCCAGCAGCTGGCTGAAGCATATGCCTCCTTCGCTCGACGGGAACCGGTTCAAAATGCCACGATGGATGCCCTGGGCATGGATTGGCTCCCTGATTACACGGCATTTGTCCCTCCACGAACCTCATTTATCGAAATATCTGTCGTCGACACCGATCCGCTGCGCGCTCAGGTCGTGGCCAGTGAATTGGCCAACCAGCTCATCCGGCTGGGACCAACCAACGATGATCAGGAAACTCAACAGCGCCAGACGTTTATCAATGAGCAGCTCGACGATCTGCAGCAGCAAATTCTGGAAACTCAGTCAGAGATCGAAACCAGGCAGTCAGAACTGGGCGATTTGTTCAGCGCTCGGGAAATTGCCGACTCGCAGGAACAAATCCTGGCGCTGCAAACCAAACTGTCTTCTCTGCAGCAAAATTACGGCACCTTATTGTCCAATAGCCAGCAGCAGGCAACCAACGCTCCAACCGTTATTGAAGCGGCACAAATACCAAATTTCCCCATTGGACCGAACAAATACTTTACCGTTTTGCTGTCTGGAGTTCTCGGGGCGGTTGTCGCGACCGGGGCTGCCTATTTGCTCGAATTATTGGATGACCGGATTGCCAATCCTCAGGATCTGAGTCGCGCAGACGGGGTGACTTTCCTAACCGGGATTCCGCATACCAAATTAATCAAGGAATCACCCAGCGGTTTAATTGTGGCCAACCATCCCCGCGCGCCTGTTGCTGAGTCTCTAAGAGATTTGCGCACCGCGATCCAGTTTTCCAACCCGGACAAGCCACTGCGCACGATTTTAATCACCAGTCCCAATTCCGGTGAAGGGAAGAGCTTTATTGCCTCGAACCTGGCGGTCATCATGGCTCATGCGGGCTACAAGACGCTGCTCATTGATGGCGACATGCGCAAGCCATATATCGATCATGCGTTTGGCCTCGTACGCGACTCGGGGTTGAGCAACCTGCTCCTTGATCTGCAAAACGATGAGGAAAGTAATGAGATCCCGCTGTACAAAGTTGAGGATTACACGCATCAGATCGGTGACAGCTCCCTTTATGTTTTGACGAGCGGGTCTATTCCACTCAACCCGTCAGAGCTGTTGGGATCCAACAAGATGCAGCAGCTTTTAGACAAGCTCAAAACCCATTTTGACTATATTGTGATCGACAGTCCCCCTGCGCTGGCCGTCACCGATACGATGATATTAAGCGCCATCAGCGATGGGGTTATACTGATCGTCTGCGCCCGGCAAACGACGCGGATGCAGTTTAATCGAGTCGTCAACCGGCTAGGAGAGATCAACGTCAACCTCATCGGGGCGGTGCTAAATCGTATGTCCAAAGAAGGGTCCGGCTTCTATTACTATTATGATTATGGCGCAAGACCGGGCAGCAGCCGCTCTAACCCAGGCGAAAAAGAAAACGCGGAACCAGATATCTCAGAAGACCGCATTGAATATTATCGTGAGCCGGTTGCCCAGGCTAAAGATTGATCAGCAAATCCTCAACATATGCCTGAAGCGATTCAAAAATGGTGATTTTGGCCCTCAGATCCTGATCAACCTGCTGCAGCTGCACCCTGCCCCGGCCGGTTGTGACCATGATCAGATGGCCAACCCCGGCCGCCAGTCCGGCCTGCATATCGGTCACCGCATCGCCCACCATGATTGAACGGCTTAAGTCGATATGCCAATCATTCCGGGCCTCGGTAATCAAACCCGGCTGCGGCTTGCGGCAGGCGCACCGGGTCTCCGGCGCGTGCGGGCACATGTAAACGCCATCAATTCGGCCGCCGGCCTGTTCAATTACTTCGACCAGTCTTTGATTCAAGGCTTCGGCCGCAGCCAGCTCAATGATCCCGCGCCCAACCACAGACTGATTGGTTACGATCATAATTTTGTAGGGCAATTCAGCCAGCCGGCGCAAAGCGACCAGCGCCTGCGGGAATATTTCGACGTCAGCCCAGGAGCGCACGTAAGCCGCTTGATTTTCAATAATTACCCCATCCCGGTCCAAAAAAATCGCCTGTTGCATGGTCTTATTATAAATCGAGTTTGTGAGGTTTAAGGGTGAATCAGCTAAGAAAAGCGGCCGTCATACTCGGCGGCGGCCGGGGCACCCGTTTACGGGAAATTGCCGCCCCGTTTACCAAGACGATTCTGCCGGTCGCCGGTTTACCGATCATCGGCTATGCCGCCCAGCTTGCCGCCCCCTTTGTGGAAAAAATCATCGTCGTTGGTCACCCATCAACCGGTTCCGACGTGGTTGAAGCGGTGGCCTCAAGCGTGCAAAACGGGCATCTTGCGGTGCAGCTGGCCGTGCAAACCAGGCCGTTAGGAATGGCAGACGCCATTCGGGTTGGGTTTGCGGCCCTAAAAGGGGATTGGGCAGCTGTGGTTGTGGCCGGAGACAACATCATTTTGGATCCTCAAAATATATCCAATACCCTGCTCAACCTGACTACAACCAATCCGCTTGAGAAAAAAATCAGGCTGACCTGGACCTACAAGAATTTTCCAGCCGCAGAGGCGCGCCGCTTCTCCGTTTACCGGCCGCTGACGGGATCGAAGGGAGAATTGATTGAAAAACCGGCCGTTCCCCCTACCACGATGTGCTGGTGCGGGCCGGTGGGTTTTGCTTCTACCCAGGAGGCATTAAAACGGCTTGGTCGGCTCCTTCCCTCAGCCCGAGGTGAACTGGAAGCCTCAGACCTGATAAATTCCTATCTGCGAGAGGGAACAGGGAGACATTTCAAAATTGTGGGCGAATTTTTTGACGTGGGAACCCCTGCCGCCCTGGCCGAAGCGGAGGCGGTCATCTCTCAGGTTATGTCCCGCTAAGAAAACGCGTTAACCACGGATTGCAATGGTAATCCGTGGTTTTTTTTTGCCACTATCCGTCCAGCTACGGCCCGGCGAGTTTTTTGACCGTGTTGCGGCCGAGCTGGTACATGTGCACTTCATCCGGTCCATCCGCCTGCCGCAGCACCCTGGCCCAGGCAAAGAAGCCGGCCAGCGGGGTGTCCTGGCTCAACCCCATCCCCCCATATGCCTGCATCGCCCGGTCGATCACGTCAATGGCCATGTTAGGGGCGACAATTTTGATCATCGAAATCAAATCGCGAGCCCCTTTGGTGCCCTCTTTGTCAATTTTGTCGGCCGCGGCCAGCGTTAACAGCCGCGCCTGCTCGATTTGGCAGCGCGAGCGGGCGATATCCTGACGGATACTGCTAAAATCTTTGATTAATCGGCCAAAAGCCTTGCGCTGGGTCACGCGCTCACACATCAATTCGAGCGAGCGCTGAGCCATGCCGATGAGCCGCATACAGTGATGAATCCGGCCGGGGCCCAGGCGGCCCTGGGCGATTTCAAATCCACGCCCTTCACCCAAAAGTAAATTTGAGGCCGGCACGCGCACGTTCTCTAAGCTAACCTCAGCGTGTCCACCGGGTGAATCATAGGTGCCAAAAACCGCCAGCGGCCGCTCGACGGTCACTCCCTCCGTGTGGCGCGGCACCAAAATCATGCTTTGCTGATGATATCGATCCGCCTGTGGATCAGTTTTGCCCATGACGATAAATATTTCACAGCGGGGGTCCATCGCCCCGGATGACCACCATTTGCGGCCGTTGATCACGTATTCATCCCCTTCTCGCTCAATTGAGGTTTCGATATTGGTGGCGTCGGAGGAAGCAACGGCCGGCTCGGTCATCAAAAATGCGGAGCGGATTTCGCCATTCATGAGCGGCGTTAACCATTCAGCCTGCTGTGCGGCATTGCCGTAGCGAGCCAACACCTCCATATTGCCGGTATCCGGAGCGCTGCAGTTAAACACCTCTGATGACCACAGGATGCGCCCCATCAATTCCGCCAGAGGAGCGTATTCCAGATTGGTCAAACCCGGACTCAAATCCCCGTAATCTTCCGGCAAAAATAAATTCCACAGCCCTTCTTCACGGGCTTTTTCTTTGAGGGCATCCATCCCCGGGTAAACCTGCCACGCTTTCTGCGGATCCTCTACCCAATCCTGATATTCCTTTTCAATAGGATAAATATGGTCGTCCATAAAGCGAGAGAGCTTGGTGAGCAAGGTTTTTACTTTGTCTGAATATTCAAAGTTCATGGGATACTCCAGTAACTCCGGTTGAGGGTGGTAATTGGTTATTGATTATTGGTTATTAGTTATTGGTTATTAGTGTATTGGTCTATTTGATTTCTTTTCAAACCGCATATCTAACAACAAATAGAGTAATAACCAATAACTAATATACCAATACACCAGTACACCAATAAACCAATATACCACTACTCTTCGTCCGAAAAAAGCTCATACTGATGACCAAAATCAACCGTCTTTATCTGGTGATCAAGGGCAAGAAGTTAAACAAATCGGTCGGGGTTAAGGTGACGGTGTCAGAAAACAGAGGGGAACCGCCGTCAACCGCCTCAATCGTGAACACATAAGCTTGATAATTGGTTAAGTTGGAAAGTTGGTAAGTGCGCGTGCTGCCGGATATCCCGGTAATCGGTGAAGGCGGGGCTCCGGCCGGCCCTGTATAAGAGATTTCCCAGGTGGCCCCAGGCGGCAAAGTCGTGTTAACCGTCCACGTCAAATCGATCGTTTGATCGCTGACCTGGCCGGTTAAGACAACGGACGGCTGAAATTCAACCGCCCCGATATCGGCCGCCTGGCGACTGTTGCCCAATATGTCCTCACTGCTGGCCTCACCACCGTTGGCGGCGTTGATTGTCGGGCTGCCGGCCGCCGGTGTGCCGTATGTTTGCACCAGATTCAAAAAAACGGCCGCGATGGTGGCCGACCCATCGGCAAAACCACTGCCGGTCCAGCGGGGAATCACCAACCCACTTTGTGATCCCAACAGCGGATCGGCCGTCACCGCACTGCTGTCGTCTGTAATATTAATTAACTCTCCCCCATCAACCGGAATCGCCGATCCCCCGTTCCAATAGAGGTTGTTATCCAAGGTGAAGCTGGCCGTTTGTCCCGGAGGGGTATCGGAAAAATCGTTGCTGCCAGATCCGCTAAAACCCATGGTTCCGGTTGGATCGGACCAGATATTGTTGTAAAAACGGATATTGCTGTTAGCCGGATTGCTCCCTTCCGTATTTAACCGCATGGCAAACGCCAGCGATGGCAAATCTCCGACAACGGTGTTATTCCGAAAGGTGACGTTCTCACCCCCTTTGACCCCAAAGGCGGCCCGCATGACGCGGCTGCTGTTGCCTAAAAACAGATTGTTCTCAACCATCACGTTGCGCGCCTCAAAAAAGGGCTGTCCATCTTCGCCGATCAAGACGAAGTTTGAGCCGGTCGATCCCGACCAGTTGAGAAACACGTTGCGCCGCACGGTAATGCGATCGTTGCCGGTATAAATATCGCTGCTGCCGTTGGAATCTTTGATAACGATAAAGCTGCCGGTGTTATTGAGGGTGCTCCGGCCGCTGCCTTCAAAATCATTAAAGAAAACGTTGTCCTGGATAATGATATCTTCTACGCTGTTGACGTCGATATGCTCATCGGAACCGGTTTGGTTGTAAAACATATTCCCTTCAACCAAAATATCATGGGCGCCGTTGTTGATTTTGAGGATGTCGTTATCGTAGCTGTCGTGGAGAATATTGTTGCGTATCGTAATATCCGAAACGCTGCCGTTGCCGGCCGCATCGATATGAAACACCAGCGGAGAGGAACCGGATCCTGAATGCCGAATTTCAAATCCCTCAATGATAATACCGTAAACCGGGCCGCTGTATCCATAAACGGTGATGACCCGGTCATTGTTTTCCAATACGGCACCATACGGGATTTCTGATTTAACTGTGACGCCGTTGGCGAACGTGCCGGTAATCCGCTGACGGCCGCTGTAAACCCCCTGCTTGACTAAAATGGTGCTGTTGTCGGAAACCTGGGTGAGGGCATATTGAATTGAGGCCCAGGGACTTCCCGAGCTGCCGTCTCCCAGGTTATCGCTGCCCGACGTGCTCACATAAAACGTGCCCGCTGCGGCCGTACGATACGGTTGACTCCCCCACACGACGATTCCCAACAGTAAAAGAATACTTAAAACAAAAATTTTTTGAAAATGAAGATGACTGCGCATATGTACCTCAATGTCAAGAGCGTAGCAAAACGCAGATCGGCCGGTTGTCAAATGGAAAACAGCATAGTACCCTCTTTTCTGGCATAGATAGAGAACAGCTGAAGTTAAAAATATTGAGAATACGCGTTAATTTTGGCCAGCAAACGGTCGGCTAATTGTTTATTGGCGCCATGAAGAGCATCATAAATTAGCCGCGCCTCTTGCTGGTAATTTTGTCGTTTGGACCGGTCCCAATCGTATGGGGGTTCGGATAAATTGGTGATTCGATCGGCCATCTTAACCAGCCACACTTCAGAGGGCTGCTGCGTGATGCGATTGAGCGAGTCTTTCATCTGGGCTTCTTTGGTTGGAATCGCTTTATTTTTGGTTAGGGCTTGAACCCCTGCAGCCACCTCAGGTCCAAATCTGGCCGTTAAATCAGCAGGCGTTACCGGCGTGTCTTCAACCGTATCATGGAGGAGTGCGCACTGAATCGCCAAATTGCCGTCAAATTGGTTTTCACCGGCAATGGCCCAGATCACTTCCATGGTCACGGCACCAATGTGATTGATATAAGGGATACGCTCCCCCTTGTTGGGTCCGCCAACTGTTTGGTGCTGGTGGGCCCGCGTTGCAAACGACCAGGCTCGAAGATAAATCTCCTGTGACCAGTCAGGCGGCGCAAATACGCGGGAGTGTTGTGACATAATGGTTTTCCTTTATTCCTAATGACGTAATAAATGTGAAGTAATAAATGTACAGCAAAAATTATTGTATGAATATCGTTTACCTTACGGGTACTAGTACTAATAACCTATTTACCTGTGGTTTTTAATAGGGCCATTCGAGTATACTGGTACAGGTGATCATATGCATCCAGCTTAATTTTAAACTGGACTGAGGGGGCCGGGCCAGCAGTACCAGTCGCATTTATGTTCATCCAAATTTTGTATTCAGAGCAGGCATGTCGCTAAAACGATCACTACCCGCTATCGTTATCTTATTTACCAATGCGCTTGGCGCGACTTTGGTGATCCCGATTTTACCGCTGCTGGCGCTGGAGAGTTTTGGGGCGACCGTGCTGCAGGCGATCTTGCTGGAGAGCTCTTATTATGGAGCCAAACTTCTGGCCGCGCCGATATTGGGTCGCCTGTCCGATCAATACGGCCGGCGGCCGATTTTAATACTGAGTCAGGCCGGTACGTTTTTTTCATTTCTACTATTTATTGCCGCTTTGCCAATTGGTCAGCTTATTGAGCAAGCGCTCCCCTATTCATTTATCAACGGGGGGCTGTTGATGCTGTACCTGGCCCGCATGTTCGATGGGGCAACCGGAGGCAACACCACCGTCGCCAAGGCGTACATCACCGATGTGACCGCGCAGGAAGATCACGCCCAGGCGTTTGGTTGGCTGTCGGCCACGTTGGGAATCGGCTTTGTGATTGGTCCGGCCGTTGGTGGCTTGCTGGCATCAAGCTGGGGGTTACTATCTCCTTTTTATGCCGGGGCGGCCGTTTCAGCCGTGGCCCTGATATTGGCGTGGCTGCTGCTTAGTGAGACCCGGCCGGTTGATGATAAAACCTTCAACAAAAACACCCTGCCCTTTTGGAATAGTTTTAAAACGGTTGTCCGGCAACCGACGTTTGCAAAGATTTTAATTATCGGTTTGCTAAGCACGCTTTGCTTTGCGGCCCTGTCTCCTACGTTTGTCTTATATGTGAACGAGGTGATTTTTCCGGGTAATGTAGACCCGGCCGAAGTCAGCCGCTTCGTTGGATTCTTGTACACAATTGTTGGTTTAACCCTCGCCATAACTCAGATTGCATTCATCAAACCATTGGTTACAATAGTGGGGGAACAAAGATTGGTCCAAATCAGCCAAATTGGCATGATCTTCTCATTTTTGCTGATCCCAATCGCTCGTTCACCTTATCTCTTTCTTGGTTTACTGGTTCCTTTTGTTATATTTTATGCAATTCTGGAGCCAAATCTGCAGGCTTTGTTGGCGCAAACCGGTCCAAAAGAAAAGCAAGGGGAATCATTCGGACTATATCAATCTGTTTTGAGCGTTTCCGACTTATTGGGGCCACTCTGGGCCGGAATCGTTTTTCAACAGATTAGTCCCCAGGCTGTTTGGTGGGGGGCTGCGGTTATTTTGCTGCCGGCAATGGCTGTAGCCATGTTCTTGCGCAAGCCATCTTCTGACTCCGCGTTAAAGCTGCGTGAAGGGTTAGTACAGGATGGCTAGCAACAACCTCTTGGCTGGACCAAGATTCCTATTTCTACCTCTTCTTGAAAGGGTTAAGATTGTTCTTGATGGGGGAGAAATCTTTTTCATTTCTCTGAAATCACCATGGAGACCCATAAATAAAATCGCTCCGGCCACGCTGAAAAACCAGCGCATGGTGACGACCTATGGATTTAGAGACATTTCAGCATAAATTGACGAGTGATATTGCGTCAATTGTAAAAAAGCAGGGCCCTAGGGTCTGCGTTTTTGCGTTGAACGGTACACGACGCTGGTATATGTTGGAAAAACAGCAAAATTCCACATTTGACGGCCGCCAATATTTTGAAGAAGTCACCAAACAGCTGATTGAATTGTGTAAGATGATTTACGATCATGGGATCACTACCCTCGTGATGCCGATTATATCCCCCTACTTACTAAAAGAACGCGGGCCTGAATACACACAGCTGGTTATTCAATCGCTGGGCAAGCTCACTTACGGAGACGAGTACCGTCAATTTTATGACAATTATGAGGTTCGTGTTGGCTTTTATGGGGATTTTGAAGCAATTGGAGACGCGGCCACGAACGATCATATTGCTCGTCAATTTTTACAAGTTTCCGCTGAAACATCATCTCACCAAAAAAATCGCCTTTTTTGGGGAGTGTGCGGCCATGATGCGACCGAATCTGTCGCCACGCTGGCCGTTAAATATTTTCAGGATCATGGTCGGGTACCAAGTAAATCAGAGCTGATCAAAATGTATTATGGAGAACCGGTTTCTGATGTAGATTTGTTCATCAGTTCGGGAAAACCTCGCGCTTTTGATATGCCGCTGATTTCATCCGGCCGGGAAAATCTCTACTTCACTGTAACCCCTTCACCTTATTTAACTCAAGATGGTTTTCGAAAAATTCTGCACGACCACCTCTACAACCGTTCAGGACACCACGACATCGATGTAGCAGTGGATTCAAACAGCTTGCGAGATTTTTATCGGGCCAACAAAGATAACATCGTTGGTGTAGGAAAAATAAATAAAAATTGGGGCTTCTGGCAGCCTGATGTCATGCATACACACATGTCAGAAAAACTCTCAAAATCATTTTTGGGTAGAGGATAGGATCAATGAATTTTTTAATCGAGTCAAAGCAACTGCTTGAAGAGGTCGGACCAGGTCACATGATGACCACCGCCTATGATACGGCCTGGGTCGCCCAGCTGGCTGAAATGCTACCGGATGTAGGGAACAAGGCACTTCTCTGGTTGCGTCAAAACCAGCTTAAAGATGGCAGTTGGGGCGCCTCAGAATTTGTTTATCATCATGACCGCGTCATCTGTACCCTGGCCGCGATTATTGCTTTGAGGCGATTTGGCAACGAATCCGATAATGCGCTAATTCAAAATGCGCTGCCGGCCCTCGAGAACCATCTCTCTCTTCTTGACATGGATCCGGCCGGGGAGACGATCGGGTTTGAACTCGTTGTACCCACTTTGCTTAAAGAAGCGGCTTCTTTGGGTATTCTTTCCCGCCGTGAAACCGGCCGCTTGGGATCGATGACCAGAACCAGAGAAGCCAAGTTGAGCATGACTCCCAATGGTTTAATCGGCCGGCACGTGACGATGGCTTTCTCGGCCGAAATGGCCGGTGACGATGGGGTAAAAATTCTCAACGTGAACAGCCTTCAGGAAAGTAACGGGTCGGTTGGCAACAGCCCTTCAGCAACCGCATATTTCTTACTCAAGGTAAAGCCTGGAGATCCTCAAGCGCTTAACTATTTAAATAATATTCTAACCAACGGTGGTGCCCCAAACGTTGCCCCATTTGATGTTTTTGAAAGATCCTGGGTATTGTGGAACTTTTCTCTGGCCAATCTCCATTATAAATCTGAATATCGCCACTTTTTTGAACCTCACGTGGAATTTTTGCGAAAAACGTGGCAGGTGGGTAAGGGAATCGGCTTTAGCGCGCTTTATACCCCCAAAGATGGGGATGAGACAGCAATCGTCTATGAAGTGCTAAAAATGTTTGGGCGGTCTGTCCCGATTGATGATCTGCTAAAATTTGAAGAAGAAGAGTATTTCCGCTGTTTTGATCTCGAATCAAACGTCTCGCTTAGCACCAACATTCACGTGCTGGGTGCTTTGGATAAAGCTGGTTTATCATCTAATCATCCATCGGTAAAAAAAATCCTTAAGTTTTTAGGCAAAAATAAAATTGAAGGTCGATTCTGGATTGATAAATGGCATTCTTCACCCTATTACACTACATCGCACGCCGTTATGTCTCTGGCAAACTATCATCATGGAATGGCCCAAAATGCGATAGAATGGATCTTGGAAACCCAAAATAGGAACGGCAGTTGGGGATATTACTTCCCCACGGCCGAAGAAACAGCCTATAGCCTTCAGGCCCTCACCTTTTGGCGCAGAAAAGGTCACAAGGTTTCCGATGATGTTTTGCTTAGAGGCGCAAAATGGTTAAAGGAAAATGCATCTCAACCTTATCCACCGCTGTGGATCGGTAAATGCTTGTATAGCCCAATTTTAGTTGTTCGATCTGCAATTTTAAGTGCTTTAATGATGGTTGAAGACAATGTAAAAAAGCAAAAATCGTTATTGAACCATCTATCTATTGCCAAGTAGGCCAAGATTCTTTAAGATTCTCTTGATATCGAAGTGCCTTTTTCAATCTGACTCATCATGGACATTATTGGCAAAGTCAACGCATTAGCAAAAAAGAGGTTACGTTGGTTACAAAAGGTAACGGACGTCAATTCAACCGACCCTAGCCAACGGCGACGCGGCAAAATGTTAAATACCATTTTGTTGTGGTTTGTGGGCATTGCTCTATTGGCCATGGTTGCCAATTTGATTGGGCAGGCGATTGAGATATACGAAAACGAAGATGTCATCTTCACCTACTTCATTGCCTCGTTTATTATTGTCGGCATCGTTGTAATTTTTTGGATCAGCAAATATCGTTCGGTCGACTGGGCTGCTGCTCTATTTATCGTTTTCTTGACCTTCGCCTTATTCTATGGGGATACGGTTGAGGAGAGCGTCCGCGGCCGGAATATGCTCATGCTGGTTATTCCAATTCTGCTGGCCGGCTTAATTTTGCGCCCGATCTTCAGTTTTTATGTGGCGTTTGGGATCGGCACGCTTTCGATTGTTGCGGCCCTTCTCACCCCCTCCGTCGACGCCAATATCTTTGGTATTTTTGGTTATATCGCGGCCGCATTAATTTCTTACCTAACAACGCGACATTTGGAAAGGGTCGTAGACGATATTCAAGTTGCCAACCTGGAATTGGACAAGCGGGTAGCCCTGCGCACTCGAGAATTGCGCAAAACTAATTTACACCTGGAAGGGGAAATCGCCGAAAGAAAGCAAGCCCAAAAAGCGCTAGAAATTGAAAGAAGCCTGCTGACTGAGCGAGTGGAAGAACGGACCGCTGAAATTCGTTCAACCAATGAAGAATTGCGCCGCATGGCTCGCATCAAAGATGAATTTTTGGCCAATATGAGTCATGAGCTTAGAACGCCGCTCAACGCCATTATCGGTTACAGTGAGGTCATGCTCGAAGAAGCCGAGATCGAAAATAACTTGGAAGAAATCTACATCAATGACATTAGTCGGGTGCGTCAGGCCGGTCAACACCTCCTGCGCATCATCAATGATATTCTCGATCTTTCAAAAATTGAAGCCAACCAGATGACTCTGGATGTGGTCGACTTCTCGATTAAATCTTTGGTGAGCAGCGTCGTTGAAACCGTACGGCCGATGTCCAATCGCCAAAACAACAAGATCGAAATTAATCTCCTCACCGAAAATGATGAAATGATATCTGATCCGCAAAAAATTCAGCAGATCCTGCTAAACTTGCTGAGCAACGCGGCCAAATTCACCGAAAATGGGTTGATTTCCATATCAACTTACAACGTCCACAACAACCGGGTTTGCTTTGAGGTGCGCGATACCGGTATCGGTATTCCACCAGCTGCCGTGAAAAATATCTTTGAATCGTTTCGTCAGGTGGATAACTCTATGTCCCGCTCATTTGACGGCACCGGCTTGGGGTTAACCATTAGCAAACGCCTCAGCGAAATCTTGGGTGGAACAATCGAAGTTGAAAGCGAGCTTGGACAGGGAACCGTGTTCCGCCTGTGCATTCGCCAACGGCTTAAAGCAACAAATCCCCCAGCGGTTGAACACTTAATGTAATCGCTGGTCCTCTACTTTTTCTCTACCTTCCGTTCTTCCAACCTGCGTACTATAATCGAGAGAAACACCTTCTCTGATTAGTGACATCTGTCACTAATCAGGTGCAGTAATTGAGAGTAATCTTAGGTTCGTAAACGCCTCACTCTCTATTAATTTACCGGCTTCCCATTCCAACGCGCCAGGAGAATGATTAAATGAGTGTTGAAGGTTGGATGGTCCTCGGAATATTAACCGTATCAATCATTTTTTTTGTTACTGAGTGGCTGCGTGTCGATGTGGTTGCCTTAGGAGTCGTAGTGTCCTTGATGGTCACCAATTTACTGACTCCAGCCGAGGCATTGGCCGGTTTTGCCAGCACCACAGTGGCCACCATCACCGCCCTCTTTATCGTCGGGGGCGGCATCATGCAAACCGGCTTGGCTGATCAAATTGGTCGTCGGGTATTGGCGATCGCCGGCCGTGAAGAAAAACGGCTGATGGTGGTCTTGATGGCGGCTGTTGGCCTTCTTTCCGGCTTCATGAGCTCCACCGGAACGGTTGCCGTGCTGCTGCCATCGGTCCTGATCGTGGCCCGCAGCGCCAAAATTAGCCCGGCCAAGCTGATGATGCCGCTGGCCTATGGCTCACTCTTAGGTGGCGCGTTAACTTTAATTGGTACCCCCCCCAATATCGTCGCTTCCGAAGCGATGGCTGAGGCGGGGCTGGAGCCGTTTGGTTTCTTTAGTTTTACCCTTATCGGTCTCGTTTTGCTGGCTGTGGGCACCATTTATATGGTGACAGTGGCCCGCCACTTGCTGCCCGATCACCGGCCGGATGTGGGCGACCAGCCGCTAATGCTGGCGCGAGAGCTCATAAAAGCCCATCAGCTCGACGAACACATGTGGCGGCTGCGGGTGCGTCGGGGATCTCCCCTGATCGGTCTCACTCTAAAAGCGGCCGATCTGCGCTACCAGTATGACATCACTATTTTAAATGTCATTCGTGAGGTTGGAGAAAGACCGGAGTTTTCCCTGGTTAATCTTGGCGATCGCCGACGAAATGGAAAGCCTCAAACTGAAATCTTATCTCCCTCGGGTGATATGATTATCAATTTAGATGACGTCTTAATCGTAGAAGGAGAAACCAAGGATCTCAATCGGGTATCGGTGGCCTTGAAGCTCAGCGTTCAAGCCCCGGAATCGGTTGACGAGGCGTTTCTTCTCGGTGATGAGCTGGGCGTGGCTGAAGTTCTTTTACCGCAGCGATCCCGGCTCATCGGCCAAACATTAACGGAAGCCCGCTTTGGATCGCAATACAACCTCAACGTTCTGGCCATCCTGCGACCCGGGTTTAAGGAGCCTCTCGATATCGAAACAACCGAACTGGCTTTTGGCGATACGCTGCTCGTTCAGGGATTATGGCGCCATATCGCCGATCTGAAAAAACGGCCGCGAACCTTTATTGTGACCGGTGAACCGGAGGCGATGATCGGTCCACCCCATCAAAAACGGGCCCCGGTCGCCCTGGCGATTGTCATCGGCATGATCGTGGTCATGGTCGGCGGCTGGCTGGACGTCACCACGGCCGGCTTAACGGCCGCTATTTTGATGGTGATTTCCGGCTGTCTGACCATGGATGAAGCGTATCGATCGATCGATTGGAAAAGCATTTTTCTGGTAGCCGGTATGCTCCCCATGAGCGCGGCCCTTTCTCAGACCGGACTGGTAGATGCCGCCGCTGCCTCGCTGGTTACGCTGCTCGGTGAGTTAAATCCGCGAGCGATTATCTCCGCTCTCTTTCTCGCCACCGCCCTCTTCTCCCAGGTGTTGTCCAATACGACCACCACCGTCATTATCGCCCCCATCGCCCTGGCCGCCGCCGTGACGCTGGGGGTTGACGCTCGGCCGTTTCTAATGGCCGTCGCCATTGGAGCGTCGATGGCGTTTGTAACCCCGGTCGCCTCCCCGGTCAACACCCTGGTCATGACGCCCGGGTCGTACAGCTTCGGAGATTACGTAAAAGTAGGACTGCCGCTGCTGATTATCACCTGGATTGTAACCATTATTATTTTACCGTTTGTCTTTCCTCTTTAATCTAACGCGATGAAAATTTACGATTTTTGATTTTCGATTTACGATAAGGTTTGTGCTTTCGTAAATCGTTAATCATCAATCGTCAATCGATTGACTTTGGAGAAGAGAGATGAAAAACAGAAAATGGCTCCGCTGGGTGGGCGGACTGGCGCTTCTGGTGCTCTTATTGTGTGGTGCGGTGGTGTGGTGGGCCAGTCAACAGGTCAGTTTGAGGCCGTTTCTGGCCGAGGCAGGGGTAGCCGATGTCGAGCTGCCACCCGGCTTTTCAGCCACCGTTTTTGCCGAGGGGCTTGATGGACCGCGCTTTATGGCTGTGGGGCCCGACAATCAACTGTATGTTGCTGATCGAAGAAATGGTCGTATCGTGGCGCTGCCCGATCAAAATAATGACGGTCAAGCGGATGAAATTCGGGTTTTTGCCGCCAACGTTGGTGCCGTCCACAGCATAATTTTTCATGAAGGGGCCTGGTATGCCGGTATCCCCAGCGGCGTGATACGCTTCTGGGATGAGGACGGGGATGGCGTCTCTGATCGTCGCGAAACGGTGATCGATAACCTGCCTACCAGCGGCTCGCACACCACCCGCACCGTCGAATTTTTACCGGACGGCCGCATGGTGGTCTCGGTCGGGTCCAGCTGCAACGTGTGCGATGAAGATGATCCCCGTCGCGCGGCTATTGTCGTTTATGATGGCCCCAACGGCGGTGGTGAAACCCTTTTTGCCACCGGTTTACGCAATGCGGTGGGGCTTGATGTGGAACCGGCCGGCGGCGCCTTATGGGCCACCAACAACGGCCGGGACCTCATGGGGGACGATACCCCACCGGAAACGATTTTCGAGGTTGAAGAAAACGGATTTTACGGATGGCCGGTGTGCCACAGCGCTGAAATTGTCGATCCCGATATGGGATTTCCCGGCGCCTGCGATAACGTTTTGCCTCCGGTAGTGGACATGCAGGCTCACTCAGCCCCTCTGGGGTTAACATTTTATGATGGCGATGCCTTTCCGGCCGAATACCAGGGCGACCTCTTCATCGCCTTTCATGGATCTTGGAATCGCTCAATCCCCACCGGTTATAAAGTTGTGCGCCTGCCGTTTGAAGACGGTCAGCCGGGTTCAGAAGTGGTCGATTTTGCCACGGGATGGCTCAATGAAGAATCCGGAGAAGCGGCCGGGCGGCCGGTTGGAGTCACGGTTGGGGCTGATGGTGCTTTATACGTCAGCGATGATAAAGGTGGATATATTTATCGCATCGCCTACCAGGAATAAAAAGTCCTGAGGTCTGAGTGCTGAGTGCTGAGTAGGCTCACTCAATCGTAAAGCAAAAATGGTCAATCGCTAATCAACTCATTTCGTATCTCGTATCTCGTATTTCATATTTCGTATCTCGTATCTCGTATTTCCTATCTCCCCTTATTCTCCATTTTTGCCCACAAGGGTTTGCCAAACCGTGCGCACCAGAATCTTGATATCGAGCAAAAGCGACCAATTTTCAATATACCAGAGATCGAACTTGGTTCTTTCGGCGATTGACGTGTCTCCACGCAGGCCGTTTACCTGGGCCCAGCCGGTCATCCCGGCTTTTGTTTGATGGCGATCCATATAGCGGGGCACGCTTTCTCGGAATTGGTCAACGTAATACGGCTGCTCCGGCCGGGGGCCAACCAGGCTCATTTCCCCTAGCAGCACGTTGATAAATTGCGGCAGTTCATCGATATCCACCTTGCGCAAAAATCGGCCCAAGCGCGTTTGGCGGGGATCGTCATCAACCGTCCAGCCAGGACCGTATTTCTCCGCATCGGAACGCATCGAACGAAATTTCAAAATCCTGAACGGTTTGCCGTCCAACCCCATGCGATCCTGAACAAAAAAGACCGAACCAGGGGATTCCAGACGAATGGCAACCGCCACCAGAACCAGTAAAGGAGAAAGAAAAATAAGGCCAAAAAGGGAACCCAAAATATCAAACAGTCGCTTAAAAATCAGCAGATAACCGCGCATGGCAAAATCGCGCACGGAAAGAAGCGGTAAACCACCTAAATCATCAATTGAGGGTTGGGTGGCCACAAACTGGAAGATATCAGGGAAAATTTTGATCGAAACCTGCCCCCGCTCACACATAGCGATGACTTTGACGGTTTCGCGATGACCTCTCTCCGGCATGGCAATAATTACCTCATCAATTTGCAGATCATCGATAAGATCGGGTAAATCCGGAATTCGGCCGACGATGGGAATGCCGGCAATCGCCTCCATCTCTTCCTCATCGTCTACCTCGTTCGCGGTCTCGGCCACCAGGCCAACCACATCATATCCCAACCGAGGAGACCAAATAATGCGCTGCAGCACAATGCGCGCCATTTCATCAGATCCGACAATTAGCGTGCGGTCCTTTCCCCATCCCCTTCTTTGCAGAAAAACGCGCGTCTCCTGATGCGCTACCCGGCCGGTCATTAGCAGGATGATCATCAACATCCAGGCATAAATAACCATCGCTCGAGGAAATTCAAAATCCGGCGAAAATACAAAGATCGAAATGGCGACAGAAAGCATTGTCCCTAATGTCACCGCCGGAAATAGGGCATAAAATTGATCAACCCGGGATGTCGCCCGCGGAATATAGTAGAGGCGAAAGGTAAATAACGTGGCCAATACGGTGATCATCCCAATGATCATTAACCCAAGATAGCTTTCAAAGGATGCGCCTTCAACCAGCGGTTCGGGGAAAGGGACGCGCGAGCGGATGATAAAAGCCAGCGAAAAAGAGAGACCGACCAGGGCCGCATCCAAAAGAACCAGCGTAAAAGCGTAGATATTCCTTAAATCTTGAGTTTTAAGCTTGAGTTTGACGTTTTCCATATCGAAAATTAAGGGGTCTGATACGATTGGGCGATCTGCCTCAATTCAGGCCACAGCCTGGGTCCTCCTTTAAAAGCCAAACCCAGCATGATCAGCCAGTGAAGCCAAAACGGGGTATCAGCCCGATAATGTTTGTAATAAAAAATGGGCATCGCTCGATAAAATTCAAATTGCGCCCGAGGGTTTTGTCGGCTTGATGCCCGTTTGACGTGTAAAACGGTGACCTCCGGATTATAAATCACCTGCCAGCCAGCGTCCTTTATCCGCTTGGCCCAATCGAGATCTTCCCCATACATAAAAAAGGTTTCATCCAGGAGGCCAACTTGTTGGATCGCTGCTGTGCGCACCATCATAAACGCCCCAACAACAGAATCTACTTCGGCAATTTTGCGTTCATCGAGAAAAGTCATGTTGTAGCGGCCGAATCGGGGGGAGTTTGGATACAGACGACTTAAACCCAACATGCGATAAATCGAGACCTCCGGCGTCGGAAAAGCTCGCCGGCACGCCAAATCCAGATGGCCGTCCGGCAAAACCAGACGAGGACCCAAAACACCAATCTGTGGATTTTCATCCATATAGCGCACAAACCGGTCAAAACAATCTGGGGGAACTTCCGTATCCGGATTGAGCAGCAAACAATAACGCGGCGGATCGCTGCTTTGCACCCCCAGTTCGCGTAACCCCTGATTGTTCCCAGCCGGGTAACCCAAATTATCGCTGTTGGCAATTACCTTAACCGTTGGGAACCGCTCCCGCACCATTTGCACCGTATCGTCTTGCGACACGTTGTCAACCACGATCACTTCGTAAGTGACATTACCGGTGCTGGCCAGCACCGTTTCAAGGCAGCGCGCCAACAGGTCACAAACGTTGAAGCTAACAATGACGACGGCAAGATCAACCGACATAAATGGTTCCTATGAATTCAGGTTTTGACCGCTTTTTCGGTCCATAATCAATTCCAAAAGATTTGGGAAGCGGCCGAAAATTTTAGCACAGAAATTGGAAGGGCGCTTGTGTCCTAAACCTGCTCAAAATGAACGATTCGTTTACTGATATATTGGTATATTAGTTTACTGGCTTATCAAAATACATTTAAAACTGAATGCGTCACCACGCCAATCCACCGATACACCAGTAACTAATAACCAATACACCAATAACCTAATATACCAATATACTCTTTAATCTTTCCACCCATTAAAACCCAATGAACAATTCCGAACCCAACTCAATGTGGACGAAATTCCGCTTTTTTGACATCGTTTCATCCCTGCTAATGGCCCTGGTCTTCTTTGGGCTGGGATACATGCTCGGCCAATCTCGCTTGGCTCCTTTAAATTTTATTGGCCCAGCGGCCGATACTCCCGCTGAAGCGCGGGAAGCATTTGCCCCTTTCTGGGAGGTTTGGCAGCTGGTGAATAACAACCACTTAAACCAACCGCTCGATCAGGAGGTCCTGGCTGAGGGAGCGATCAACGGCATGTTGGCCACCCTGGAGGACCCGTATACAAACTATCTGCCACCCTCATCGCAGGAAGCGGCCGAGGCATCCTTTGAAGGTCAAATAGAAGGAATCGGCGCCGAAGTGCAAAATATCAACGGGGATATCACGATTATTTCCCCTTATGATGGGTCCCCGGCTGCCGAGGCAGGTTTATTGCCCCAGGATATCATTCGCCTGGTCGATGGGGTTGACATCACCGGGTTTGACATCCTGGATGCCGCTAATTTGGTGCGCGGACCGGCCGGGACCGATGTGTCATTAACCATCGAACGGGATGGAGAGTCATTTACGATCGTGGTCACCCGCGGCGTGATCGATATCGCTTCGGTACGCACCCAAGAGCTGGAAAACGGTCTTTTGCTCATCCGACTCAGCCAGTTTGGAGAGCGCACGGCCGCGGAACTCGAGGAAGCGCTTCAGCCGCTCGAAACTGAGCCGATTCGCGGCCTGGTGCTCGATTTGCGGCGCAATCCCGGCGGCAGTTTAACCACAGTCGTGGATGTTGCGGATCAATTTTTGGCTGGGGGGACCATCATCACTGAAGAGTATGCCAGCGGCCGGGTAGACCAAATTGAGGCCACAGAAGATGGACTGGCTCTCGACATCCCCATGATTGTTCTGGTCGATGAAGGAAGTGCCAGCGCCGCCGAAGTGCTGGCCGGATCACTGCGCGATCAAGAACGGGCGCTGCTGGTCGGCACCACAACCTTTGGCAAAGGAACCGTCCAAAGCTGGAGCAATTTGCGCAACGGCGGCGGTGTACGCATCACCGTGGCCCGCTGGTTAACACCGGCAGGCACCTGGGTCCATGAAACCGGTCTGCTGCCAGATATTGTGGTCGAGCTGCCTGCTGAACCAATAATAAGCCCGCTTGATGACCCGCAGCTGAGTGCGGCCGTTGAGCAGCTGCTGAGCCAAATTGAGCAAACAGACCAGGCTGCAAATGAAGGAATCACCCACAGCAAAAGTTCCCCGGTCAAAGGGAGCACCTTGGGTTATAATTGACAGATCAACCCCAAACAGGTTGCCCAACGCGGTGGTTGTAATTTTGCACATCAACCAACCCAAATACCGCAAGCGGGGATTTCTTTCCTGATATGACTTTACGCAGAATCGGAGGCACGCACAAGGCCAGCCGCATCGCACGACGCGTTGCGGCCTTTATTCCTCGATCTCTAACCGATCGGCTGCTTCATCGTGAGCAGCTGGAGCCTGGTCAGGGGCGACAGGTCGAAGCCGCTGCCCTCTTCTGCGATATTTCCGGTTTCTCGACCATGACCAATGAGCTCGCGGCCGATGGGCCGCGCGGGGCCGAGGAGCTAAACCGGCTTCTGCTGATGACCCTCACGGCCATGATCAACGCCATTCACAATGCCGGGGGCTATGTCAGCCATTTTCACGGTGATGGGTTGATGGTCTGCTTTCTCAATGATGACCATCAGGCGGCGAACCGGGCCCTGGCCTGTGCCCAGTTTATGCAGAGCTTGATGTCCGGCGCTTACAGCCGGGTTGCCGCCCAGCGACCGAACAACACGACCACCTATTTTGATTTAACCATGAAAGTGGGGGTTGGCTACGGCCGCTGCCTGGAAATCGTCGTTGGAGATCCACATACGACTCTGGAATATGTCCTGGCCGGACAGGCGATTGACGACGCCGTCGTCGCTGAAAGCCTGGCCACGGCCGGTCAGGTAATTGCCAGTGCCGAAACCCTCAAAAAAGCCGGTCTCCACAGCAGCCAACCTTTTGAGCCGTTTACCGATATCTTCCCGGTCCCTTTTACCCAAAATACCATCCATTGGGATGCGTACAACAGCGACCAGCTTTGGGAAATGGCCACAATCGCCAGCCGTTTTATACCCCGCCCCCTGTGGGAACGAATCATCGATGATTCCACTGCGTTTATCGCCGAACATCGGCCGATCGTTTCGATGTTTGTAAATTTTGCCGGGATCGATTACGGCGCGGATGATGCGGCCCAAAAACTGCAGGAATATTATCTGTGGGCCAGCCGGGTTGTCACTCGACACGGCAGCGGCAACTGCCACATTAATCGGGTTTTAACCGGCGACAAAGGGAGCGTTTTACACATCATCTTTGGTGCTCCGGTGGCCCCCGATGCACCGGAACAGGCGCTGCTGTGCGCTCTGGAACTGCAGCAGCACCGGCCGTCTTTTGTCACCAACCAGCAAATTGGGGTAGCGGCCGGTCAGGCATTTGCCTGTGCCGTTGGGTCTCAAAATCGGCGCGAATACACCGTGGTTGGAGACGTGGTTAACCTGTCAGCCCGCCTGATGGCCCGCTGCGAAAACCTGCAAATTTTAACCGATGAGCACACCATCCAGCGGGTCCAGGACACCATCCGCTACGATCGGCTGCCGCCGGTCCCTTTTAAGGGATTTTCTATCCCGGTCCCTCTTTATGAAATCCGCGGATCCCGCTCCTCAACCGGCTCATTAGCCACCCAGATCCGACCGGCCAGCGAGGTGGTGGTCGGCCGCCGTCAGGAGGAACATCTGCTCCTCCAGCGTCTGACGCAGGCGCGTGAAGGATTGGGCGGAGCCCTGCTCATCGATGGCTCAACCGGCCGGGAGCGCATGCGCCTGGTTGCCGCCGGTATCGCCCAATGGCATAAAGCCCACGGGCAATCATACATCGGCCTGGGGGCCAGGGCGCTGCGGGATGTTCCCTACGGCATCTGGCAAAATATGTGGCGCGATCTTTTTCAGCTCGATGAGTCGGAAGATCTCGAAAACCAGGCTCACCACATTGAAGATCTGCTGCAAAAAGCATCTCCTCAACACGTGCGCGATATCCCCCTCCTGGAGCCAATTTTGGGGATTCCGCTGCCGTTCACCAGAAAATCGATGATCGGTCTAGGTCTAGCCGAACAGCAAACTCGCCTGTTTGAAATGCTGCGCCATATTTTGAGCTATCACGCGGAACAGCAGCCGCTAATGCTTATCCTGGAAAATGTGCAGTGGGCCGATACCGCCGGGCTTTCACTGCTGCACCACCTGATCGCCCAGGCGGCCGATCTGTCTCTTTTTATCCTCATCACCGCCGGGGATCAGCCTGACTTCGCAGCGACCGCCCTGCCGCAGATGACCCATATTCACCTGGCCGACATATCGATTAGGGAAGGGCGGCGGCTGGTGCAGAAAATGTTGAACGATCACACGATCCCCACCGGCCTCTACGAACATCTCGGGCTGGATAATGAGCAGGAATCGGTTAATCCGGCCGTTTTAGAAGAAAAAATCAAGCGCCTAATTCAGACCGAAACGCTGCAGCACAAAGACAGCGACGGCCGGCTGGCCTTAAACCGGGAAGAGCTGTCCAATTTGCCCGCCAGTCACGACATGTCGAGCCTGCTGCTAGCCAAACTCGACCGGCTCTCGCCCCAGGGGCGTCATCTCCTACAGGCAGCAGCGGTTATCGGCCGTGAGTTTACCCTGGAAACCTTGGACGCCACCATTTTGTCCCTCGATTCGATCAACATCGATGTTGTTTTGCCCGAATTAATCCAGGCGGAAATGCTCTATCGTCTACCGACCGACAACAAGCTCCTCTTTGTCGATGAAATGATCCGCAAAGTGGCCTACGAAAGCGTGCCTTACGGCCGCCGGCAGCGCTGGCATGCGGAAATTGCCGAGTGGTTGACCCAGCGGGTCAGTACGCAGCCGATGCTCTATCCGCTGATCGCTTATCACTACAGTCAAACCGATTTTCACGAAAGGGCCATTTACTATTCGCTTCTGGCCGGCGATGGGGCCCGTCAAACCACACCCGGAACCGCCTTACAGCTGTACTCATTGAGCGAACCGCATTTGGAGGCGTTGGGGGTGGAAACCCGCTGGCAGGAGGCGCTTACCCTTTACCTGGCCCGGGCGGAGCTGGCCTGGATCTTGGAACGTTACGAAGAAGCGGGCCGCAATGCGGAAAATGCCCTCTCTCTGGCTCACCGCTTCCAGGATGGGGAGACGCTGGCCAAAATATATAATCTGCTCGGTCGTATCGCCCATCGCCAGGCCGATTTTGACCGCACCCTATCCTACGGCCGGAAAGTAACGCATGAAATGGGTGAAACCGTTTCCATTCAGCAGCTCGCCCATGCAGAATTAAACATCGCCGCCGGCTATTTACGGCAGGGCGAGTTTGAAACGGCACGCAATCAGCTGGAGAGCCTGGACAAGGCGTTCTCGCAAATGGAAGATCCGGTGGGCAGGGTTCGCGTGCTGCTGCTGCTTGGCTCTGAATATTTTAGCCAAAGCGGTCAGTGGGAGAAAGCGCGCGCTAAATATCGCCAGGCCCAGAAACTGGTTTCTCTGACGGGTGAATACAGTATCGAAAACCTCATTCGGCTGATGATCGGCTTTGCCGAAGTGGATCTGGTGGCCGGCAATCTCGAACGAGCGTTAAGCTACATCAATCATGCCCAGGAGATCGCCGTTGAAAACAACTTGCGCTGGTGGCAGTCGACCACCCACTATTTTCTGGCTCGAGTTCAAATCGAGCTTGGCCGTCTGTCGCGAGCCAACACCCTGCTCGAGCGGGGCGTACGCGCTGTAAAAGCCGGTGGAAATCCGGATTATTTGCCTCTTATCTATTTAGAATTGGCCAAATTAATGCCCAATCCGATGGTGCAGCGCGAGCTCGTTCGCAGCTGCGAACAGGCGCTCGCCGCCCGCTGCCGGCCGCTTGATCAGCAGCGCATTAAAGCGGCCCTGGCGGAGTTGGGGGCACCCGTTTGATTACCGCGATTGTGGGTGTTGGGGCTTTAGGATCTTTATTCGCCGCTCGCCTGGTGGCGGTTACCCCCGTTTTGATGATCGGCCACTGGATCGACCATCTGCAGCAGATTGAGCATCACGGGCTTGAACTCATTGAGCTTGACGGGCAATCCTCACATCATCCTATTCCGGTTTCCCGGCAATTTCATCAGTTAAAAGATCGGCCGATCGATCGGGTTCTCGTCCTGGTTAAAGGCCCTCAAACGGCAGCGGCCGCCGAGGATATCGCTCGGATTCTTCCGGCCGGAGGGCAGGTATTAACGTTACAAAATGGCTTGGGAAACCGCGAAATTTTAAAACAAAATCTGCCCACGGCGGATGTACAGGCCGGCACAACCGCCCAGGGGGCAACGGTGGTTGCTCCGGGAATTGTCCGTCACGCTGGAAACGGCAAAACGTACTTACCACCGGCGGCCGCAGATTGGGCATCCTTGTTTGATCTGGCCGGGATCCCGGTTGAGATCGACCCAAACGTCGAAGCGATTATCTGGAAAAAATTAATTGTCAATGCGGGTATCAACCCTTTGTCGGCCATCCTAAACCAGCCCAACGGCTTCCTGGCGGAAAATCCGGAAGCCCGGGTCACGATGATGCAAGCCGCCCGGGAAGCGGCTCAGGTCGCGGCCGCGGTAGGTATTTCTCTCACCTATGATGATTCTGATAACCCAGCCAAGGCGGTTTTAGAGGTTGCTCGTCAAACGGCCGGAAACCTATCATCCATGGTGCAGGATGTAAGACGGGGGGTTAAGACGGAAATTGAATCAATTACCGGGGTAATCGTGCGCCTGGGGCAGAAATATGGGGTGAAAGTTCCGGTCAATCAGGAACTCTATCGGCAAGTACTGGAAATTGAAGCGGCTTAATCTTCAACCGGATTATTGAGCTTGGCTTCGTCGATATGCTCCCGCAACTCATCAATCACCGTTTTTTCATACAGGGGTACACCATTGGAGTAAGCTGCCCGACCGATCATATGGGCCGACACCGGCGCGGTAGCCAGGATAAAAATAAAGATGGCAAAAGCGCGGCTGACAACCCCTAACTCGCCAAAAAAAATGGCCGTTCCCAAAAGCATCCCCGCCACGCCCAACGTGGCCGTCTTGGTCGTCGCCGACATGCGCAAAAAAAGATCGGGCATACGGAGCATTCCAATTCCGCCTACAAAAATAAAAACAGCCCCAAAAACGAGAAAAAAGAAACTCAATACATTTAAAAATACAGCCATATTTACCAATCCTAATTAGGTTACAAAAAGATTTGTTAAAAAAAGCCACGGATTAACACGGATTTTCACAGATTTCTCTCTTGCTCGTGTTGAGCTCTGCGAAAGTCGGCGAACCTACGGTTCTGCGCTGTGCGCTCTGCGGACACATTCTTCAGAAAACTTTTTGTAACTTACCTAACTTCGGCGATCAATATAATAAGCAAACCCAATCGTCCCTAAAAAAGTAATGAGGGCCACAACCAGGGCTACATCAAGAAAAACGCTGTTGTCTGTGGCGACAGCATACGCAGCCATCATGCCAACCGCGACACCGGACAATTTGTCAACGGCCACGATACGATCGGGCAAGCTGGGGCCGCGCACCAGGCGAATAAAGCAAAACACGACGGTAATACTGAGCGCCGGCACAATGACCCACACCATGAAAAAGTCAAAAAGATCCATGCCAAAAGCTATCATAATTGAGACAACTCCTGAATTCGTCGCTCAAAGCCATCTTTAATGTTGGCTCGAAAACTATCCGGATCGTCGAGATAAATCGTGTGCACAAAAATCGTTTTGCGATCTTGAGCCACTTCTAACGTCAAGGTTCCGGGGGTTAGGGTAATCAAATTGGCCAAAAGAGTGATTTCCGCACCGGAAGTCAAATCAAGGGGGACCGCCACCACGCCAGGCCGCAGCCTTGAGGGGTCCAAGATCGATACAAAAACCGACAAACCGGCCGCAATCAACTCTTTTAAGAAGTAAATGCTAAATTTGAATATGCGCCAGAAACGGATCGGCCATCTTTGGGTCGGAGGAGTAAAATACTGCACCTGCATGGCTCGGCCGCCGGCCCACAACAAAATTAATCCCAGGACGAGGCCAACCCCTATATTTTCCAGGCTGATTTCCCCGCTGATGGCGATCCAGATCACGATGAGCAAAATCAGAAGACTCATCCAGCACCTCCCAGGACAACGCCAATATATTGAGCTGGGGCCATCAGCTGCTCGGCGGCCTCCGTGCTCAATGCCATCAATGGACCGGCATAAATGCCCATCAATACGGTCAAACCGCCAATAAGAATTGTGGGGGTCCAGCGCAGCCAGCGATCATTGACCGCCATCGGTTCCAGCGGCTTGTCGTACGCCTCCGGCCGGGCGCGCATAAACACATACGTCCAAATTTTGACCATGGAGTAAAGCGTTAACATGCTGACAAACAGACCGACCCCTACAATCCAGTACGACCCGCTTTCCAGAGCCGCTTTTATGATCGCAAACTTGGCCCAAAATCCGGACAAAGGTGGAATGCCCGCCAGGGCCATAGCCGGTATAAAAAACAGCATCGACAGGGCCATGTTGTTGTTATAAAAACCGCCCAACTGCTTCAAATCATTAGTGCCGGTCAGCTGTTTGACGATGCCGCTCACCAAGAAAAGGGCCGCCTTGGCCAAAATTACGTGAACCATAAAGAAAATGGTCCCCGCAATCGAAGCCACGGTAAACACCGCCAATCCCATAATCAAATAACCGATCTGGCTGATGATGTGAAATGAAAGCAGGCGGCGGAACCCGAATTGAGAAACCGCCCCAAACACGCCGACGACCATGGTAAAAGCGGAAATGAGGAGGAGGGCGGTCAACGTGTAGTTGAGCGTGTCCAGCTGATTAAAAATTAGGGTATACACGCGAATCATGGCGTAAACCCCTACCTTGGTCAGCAGAGCCCCAAAAATTGTGGTCACGGCCGTTGGCGGGGTGTGATACGATGCCGGCAGCCAGCCAAATAGGGGGAAAACGGCCGATTTCATGCCAAACGCCAGGGTAAACATCATCGCCAGAGCGATTATTAATGTCGGATATTGCGGGGCCACCACCTCCAGCTGCCGGGCTATGTCGGCCATATTGACCGTTCCGGTTACCGAAAACAGGAGACCAATGGCGCTCAAAAAAGTGAGCGAAGCCAGCATGTTGAGGATGACGTATTTCATCCCCCCTTCAATCTGCGGCCGATTCCCCTGCAAGGACAGCAGGACAAACGAAGAAACCAACATGATCTCAAACCACACAAAAAGGTTAAATAAATCTCCGGTTAAAAATGATCCGGTTACCCCCAGAAGCATAAAGTGATAAAGGGCATGATACCCGAATGCTTCCTGTCCGGACTCTATGTCGGAAATCGCGTACAAGGCAATCATCAGCCCCATAAAGGCGGTAATAAGGACCATGATGGCGCTAAATAAGTCGGCCACTAATACAATACCGGCAAACGAAGGCCAGTTGCCAAGCTGCATCACCTGAATGCCGGCTTCCTGAACCTGAAGGAGCAAGCCGATGGCACTGGCCAGCGCCGCAAAGGAGCCCACCAGGCTCAAAATCCGCTGTATATCTCTTCGGGCCCAGAAAAACAAACAGAAGAGGGCCGTAAAAAATTGGGCCAAAATCGGCCAGGAAATTATCATCTCATTCACAGCCGTTTATGATCCCTCCGTTGTCACCATCACGTCGACATCATCCGTTCCCATGATGGCATAAGCGCGCTTCATGAGCACAATGGCAAAGGCGGTGGACGCCAATCCAATGACGATCGCCGTTAAAACCAGCGCCTGCGGCAGCGGACTGGCAAAAACACCTTCTAATGAGGTTTCGCCGGTTTTTATCAACGGAGGGGCATCGCGCACAACTTCCGACGTTGAAAAAATAAGCAGGTTCGTGGCGTGACCAAGCAGCCCCAATCCAAGAATCAGCTTGACAATACTGCGGCGCAGGACCATAAAAATCCCGGCTCCATACAGCGTACCAACCACAACAGCCAAAAGTAAATTCATCGGTTAACTTCCCCCTCCCAACTGCTCATCTTCACCCGCCAGGGCGAAGACGATTAGCAAAGTCACGCCCACAACGACCAGCATCACCCCAATGTCGAAAAAGAGTGGTGTGCCCAACTTGCCGATTCCGGGAAGTTCAAAGGTATCAATCCATTTCCCGGTCATCAATGGTTCACCAAAAAAAATGGGAGCGATCAGGGCGCTGCCCAGAGATATGAATAATCCGCTGCCAATCAGGGCCAGGGGGTGTACACCCAAAAGCCGCTGCGCTTCTTTTATGCCAAAGGCAAAGACGTACAGGGCAAAGGCTGATGCCGCCAGCAGCCCCCCTACAAATCCGCCTCCCGGTTCATTGTGACCGCGCAGCAAAATAAAGACGGAAAGCATTAGGATAATAGGGACCAAATAGCGGGTCGCCGTCATTAAAATCAACGATCGATTCATGATTCTCCCCTCTCTCCGCGGCTAAGCCCTCGGATCACGCCGCGGCGAATCAGAGCATACACCCCAACAGCAGCGACGCCCAAAACAGAAATTTCCACCAGCGTATCAAATCCGCGAAAATCAACCAGGATCACGTTGACGACGTTTTGCCCTTTGGCCAGGGGATAGCTGCTTTGAGCGTAATAATCGATGACGTGCTGACTTTGCGGCACCGCGGTGACCAGCAAAACCAGCATGGCCATAAATCCACCGGCCAAAACGGCAATAATCACGTCGCGCAGACGGCCGGCCGGGGAAGTGATCGCCTTAAATGCCGGCAGCCGATAAAGCACCAGAACAAACAAGATAACGGTAAAGGTCTCGACAGAAAATTGGGTCATCGCCAGGTCAGGGGCGTTAAAATAAAGGAAGAGAATCGCGATACCGTAACCCACAACCCCCAGAGCGGCCACGGCCGCCAATCTTGAACGAGCAAAAGTGACCATCAGGGTCGCCAAAATGATCACCGCGGAAACGATTAGCTCGTAGAGCAGGGGAGGAGGTGACAATCTCCAGGAAAGCGCTCCAAAGTTAAGAAACAGCGGCAGCCCCACAAAAAGGATAAACGAGACAACCACATATAAAACATAGCGACGCAATTTGCCGTTTTGGACAAAAAGGGTAATCGAGGCCGCCCCCGCCAGCAGCCCGTCAAAACCGGCAAAGTAACCGCTTTCCGGCCCAAAACGAGAGACGGCTGCGTCAGCCGCTCGGGCGGCCTTGATTAATCGTCCCTGCACCGCAAAGAAAATAATCCCGCCGACAATTGTAAAAATGCTCAGGATGGGGACGATTGTTAGTGCCGGCGGCAACGCGTACAGCTTGATTTCGGCCGGTTTGCCATAAACCGCCTCTGTAGCCCCCTGAATTAGCTGCCCGCTAAACAACTCCGACCCCACGAAGAAAAAGGATAGCGTGGCCAATATCCCCAAACTCAGCGGGCCGATCCACATGGTCCACGGCGCTTCATGGGTGTGATCTAGCTCCAGCTGAGTATCGGCCGGTTGAGAGCGGATAAACGGCATGTAGAGAATTGCCGCGGCCGCAGCGACGTTAAAGAAGTTCATCACAAAGGCGACGGCCGTTAACCATACCCTATAATCGACATTTTCAACCGTTGCTTCGTAAATGACCTCTTTACCCACAAAACCAACCAAAGGAGGCACCCCGGCCATCGATAAAGTCGCCAGGGTAACGGCGACCATTGTCAGGGGCATTTTCCCCCGCAGGCCGCCTAAAATCGTCACGTCCCGCGTGCCGGTTTCATGATCGACGGAGCCGGCAATCATAAACAACGCCCCTTTGTAAAGGGAGTGCACAAACAAAAACAAAACGGCTGCCTCGGTGCCAATTTTTTGCCCAACACCGAGTAAAAATACAAGAATGCCCAGAGCGCTGATGGTGGTGTAGGCCATGATGCGTTTGAGATCTTTTTGCTGCCACGCTAACCAGCCGCCCAACATCCCAGTGATTCCGCCGATGATAACCAGGGTAAAAAACCACGTGTCACTGCCGCCAAAAATCGGATATAGCCTGGCCAAAAGGTACACCCCGGCTTTGACCATCGTCGCCGAATGAAGATAGGCGCTGACCGGGGTGGGAGCGGCCATGGCGTTTGGCAGCCAAAAATGGAAGGGGAATTGGGCTGATTTGGTAAACGCCCCTAAGAAAATCAGGGTAATCACGGCCGGGAACGCCGGATGGCCGTCCAGGAACTGACCTTGAGCCAGAAGCTCTGACAGCTCCCAACTTCCGCCGATATAACCGAGCATTATCAGGCCGGCCATCAAGGCCAATCCACCTAAACCGGTGACAATTAACGCCTGCTGGGCGCTTTTCTGCGACTTTTCACTCTCGTGGGAAAATCCGATCAGCAAAAACGAAGAAATGCTGGTCAGCTCCCAAAAGATAAACAGCAAAAAGATGTTGTCTGAGACCACCACGCCCAGCATGGCGATCATAAAAAATATTAAAATGAAAAAAAAGCGGCCGATTTTGGCATTCCCGGCCATGTAGCCGCTGGCATAGATGAGGATCAGTCCCCCAATACCCAGTACCAGGAGGGACATCAGCAGGGATAGGCCATCGATATAAATTGAGAAATTGACGTTTAGGTCTGGAACCCAGGGAATTGAAAACTGCAGAAATTGCCCGCTGGCCACACCCTCAAGCTGCAAAAAAAAATAGGCGGCGAATGCCAGCGGAATTAGCCCCAAAATCCACAATCGATTGGATGATGTGTGATGGTTTGCCACAGAGACCTACACCTTTTCTTGAACTACAGTTGCTATCAACTAATTGCGAATTGCCAATGGCTAATAGCGAATTAGCCAATTGCGACTAGCAATTAATTGTGTATGGAAATCGTGACGCGCGTTAAATGGAAAGTGTTTTTGAGAATCGTTTTTGATTTGAACAAACAGTATAGTTTGAGGTCGCTTCTCTTAAGAGGGCTGGAGAAAATTCTAACGATTTTGCCGCTTTTTTCAACCAGATTATATAGCCGTCATATACTATCGCGACTTAAATAATCGATAAGGCACGAACCACTTCATTTCGCTGACGGCCGTCAATCCGGCCGTGACGTTCAAGCAGGGCAAGCAAATGGGACAGCGTCATGATGCTGTGAACCTTGACCCCCTGGATGGCCAGGGTCTCGACCCCACCCTGCTGGCGATCAATCAGCACGACCGCTTCTTCAACGCGTAAACCGGCCGTTTTTAGCGAGGAGCACGCCTCTATGATGCTTTTTCCAGAGGTAATTAAATCCTCAATGAGGATCACCCGCTGACCGACTTTCCACACTCCTTCAACGTGTTTTCCCGTGCCGTACGTTTTAATTTCTTTGCGGGGGTAAATCAGCGGCTTATTCATCTCCAGGCTGGCGGCCACCCCCAAAGGCAAACCCGCATACGGATAGGCGCTCAAAATATCAAATTCCAGCGAGGAAAGAATGTGAGCGTATGCTTCCGCAACCTGCTTTAACACCGTTGGATAAGAAACCAGCACGCGCAAATCGATATAAATTGGAGAGCTTTTGCCGCTGTGGAGCTTGAAACGGCCGAAGCGCACCGCGCCGATATCAAATAAACTGACCGCTAAATTGTCTAAAGCTTCCATTTTTCTCCCCTTTACTCTTCTAAACACGACTCGGCCGCTCGATTTTGCGGCAGGGTCCAGTTGGCAAATGTGGCAAATCGGTCGCGTTCGCTGTAAACAGGACCCGCATCAGCTCCTTCGATTGTATCGCTGATGGCAAAATTGGTCATATGTTGATAAATGGTGACGGCAGGCAGGTCAGCGGCGTAAAATTGCCAAAACGCCTGATAAAATTGGCGGCGCTCCTCTTCCGACCATACCTGGCGCGCGGCTTCCAACGCCTCACTGGCTCGCCGATTGTTCCAACCGGCGATATTTTGCCCCCGCACAATCGCCTCCTGACTCCAAAAATCGTACAGGTCGGGGCCGGACGTTAGGGCGATGTTGATTAGGGCCGCTTCGTAATCACGGGTGGCCAGACGACTTTGATATTCGTCATAGGGAACCACTTCTATCTCAAAACGGCCGTTTAGCCCTTGCCATTGGGAAGCCAATTCTGCGCCCAAATCGATCAGCTGCGTCTCCTCCGGAACCAGCAAAGTTAATTCCAGCAGGGTTTCTCCAGAGGCCCGCACCTCGTTTTCAGCAGAAGGCGGGAGCCATCCACCAGCGGTTAAGATCTCTTCGGCCGCCAGGAGCTGTTGCTCTGCGTCAACAACGTTTGGTTGAGGAATATTGACCCAGGAATTGGCTAAGAATGGCCCCACCAGAGGCACGCCCTGGCCGTTTAACGCGCCCTCCAGCAGACCAGAGCGATTAATGGCCGCAGCCAACCCTTGCCGAACGGCACCATCACGGGTGACGGCCGTGCCCTGCTCAGAAACATTAAATAGGAGTTGGGTCACCGTCGTTTGGTATCCGGTATACAGACCGGTTTGCTCGATCTGCAAATAAGCCGGAACTTCCACAGGCGAGATGGGGGCGGTGAAGTGAATGTCACCGGTGGCAAAGGCGTTCTGGAGGGCCGAGTCATCGGCGTAAAAGCGCACCTGGATGCCGTCTAATATCGGGAGAGTTGGCCATTGACCGGCCGCAGGCGTTAGCAGGAGAAACCCTTCAGCCAACCAATCGTTGGCCACCTGGAACGGACCGCTGCCCACCGGCCTTTCGTTAAAAGAATGGCCTTCGAGATTTGAACCGTTGACACCTTCCAGCAAATGAGCAGGTAAAATACCGCGCACAGCCGCTTGCAAAAATGGAGAATAAGGTGCCGCCAGAGTGATTTGAATGCGTCGATCATCGAGGGGTTCAACCGTCAGATTCCGCCAGATCGCGCCATCCGGCAGCTGCTCATTGAGGGTCGGGTCCTGCAGGAGTTGATAGGTAAAGGCCACATCGGCCGTGGTTAGCGGTTCTCCATCATGCCAGGTCAATCCCTCTTTTAAGGTAAAAAGCACCGTTTGGCCATCTTCACCAACTTCCCATTCGGCCGCCAAAGCCGGAATCACCCGTCCCTGATGATCGATGGTGGTCAAACCATCAAAAAGCAGAGCGGTTAACGCTTCATCAACTGGATTGCCGTCCGCCAGAAGGGGGTTGATCATTTGTGGGCGGCCGACCATTCCCTGAATGGCCACACCACCCGGTATAAAATCGCGGCAGCGGCCGTCTGCGGCTAATGCGGCCTCGTTTGCTTGATCGGCGGCCAACAAAGGGGTATCAAAGGTTTGACCTGATGCAGATATTCCTTCCGCCTGTCGCCCTAATGCATAAACGATCCCCAACAGGATTAACCCCAAGATGAGCAGCACCAGCTGCCAACGGAATTTTGTAATCACTGTAGACAAAACAAGAGGCAGACATCAGCCCGAATCGGGTAATGTCTGCCTGCTGAGTGATGGTTTAAAAGGTTAAGATGCCTGACCCAGCGAAATAAAGGTCAGCAGCGTAACGATAAAAAAGACAATGCTCAAATAAATCGTCCACTGATGCATCACCGCTTCGATTCCCCGCTTGGTGCGGAATGAGCCACCGCTGTCTCCACCCATGAAGCTGCTCAAATCGCTACCTCGGCTCTGGAGAACCACCAACACGGTCAAAACGATCGATAAAATCAATTCGATTGCGCTCAGCCAGGGCGCAAATGCTTGTAAGTCAAGAGCCATACTGTTTCCTTGTTTTTTTGGTCAAAAATCAACGAAACATTATAGCAATTGCCTGGCTACTTGGCGAATCACATTGATTGATGTTAACAATTTCGTTATAAATAGGGGTTACATCTTAATTGTTACATTGGTTTTGCTCTATCTGATTAACAGCCAAATCTCAGAATTCATCGCGAGAAACCTTAAGAATACCCTGCAGAGGAAATTCTTTGCGCTCTCTTTTTCTCTGCGGTAAGCTGAATTTATAGGCATCTTTTATTGATGGCCTATCTAAAAGGAAAAAATTTTATGACCACAGTCATTTCAACTGTGATTGGGGTGCGTTTTCAAAAATTAGGGAAAATGTACCACTTCAGCGTTGGCCATCATGAAAATGTCGCCCCGGGCGACCACGTCATCGTCAAAACCAGGCGGGGAGTCCAGTTGGGTCAGGTGATCACCTTTATCAAACCGGAAGATGTGTTTCGACCCAAATCGATGCGCACGATTGAACGCAAGGCCACCCCCAGGGACCTTGTCCTGCAGCAGGTCTGGAATGACAAAGAGTTAAACGCTCTGATCACCGTGCGCGAACAGGCCCACAAGCTGCGCCTGCGCGACATCAAATTTGTCAAAGCGGAATACAACTTTGATGGTTCATCACTGACCATCTTGTACGCCACCGAAAACAAAGGGATCAATTTGGGAGCGCTGGTCAGCAACGTCGGCCGTATTTTGCGCACCGATGTCGATGCGCAGCTCATAGGTCCGCGAGACGTGGCCAAAATTATTGGCGGGTATGGCGCCTGTGGTGGGCCGCGCTGCTGCTCAACGTTTATTACCGAATTTAGTCCTGTATCAATCAAAATGGCCAAGGCTCAGGGAATCTCCCTCAGCCCCAGCGAAATTACCGGTGTCTGCGGCCGTTTGCGCTGCTGCCTGGTGTATGAATACGAGCAGTATGTTGAGGCCAAAAAACAGCTTCCCAAAAAAGGGAAGCGCATTGGCACCCCTCACGGCGAAGGGGTGGTGGTCGACGTGCGCGTTTTGCGTGAATCGGTCGTTGTGCGTCTCGACGAGGACAACAAGCGTGTCGAAGTGTTTAAAGCGGAGTTCGAGCCCCTCGAAGAATTAAAGGCCCTGGAAGAAAAAGCGAAGGGCGGCTGCTCAAAACACGAGGGTGGCGGGTGCGACTGCGGAGCAAAATAAGTAACTCAAAGTTTTATGACCCTAACAAAAGATTTCGCCTGGAATTTGGTCCAGGAACATGTACAAGATCCAGGCCTGCGGCGCCACATGAAGTCGGTAGGGGTAGCGATGGCCGCCTATGCCGACAAACTGGGAACCAACCGCGACTACTGGGAAGCGGTTGGAATTGTCCACGATTTTGACTGGGAAATTCACCCTAAGTTAGGGGAACACCCCAACAAGGGGGCTGACATTCTGCGCAATCGCGGAGTAGATGAGGAAACGGTGCGCATCGTGCTGTCTCATTACACCGAAGGGACGGGGGTTGAGCGCAGCAAACCGGTCGATTTTGCCCTTCTGGCCTGCGATGAAGTCACCGGGCTTCTCGTTGCCGCTTCCCTGGTCCGGCCGAGCAAAGATATCCGGGAAATGAAGCTCAAATCGGTTCGCAAAAAATGGAAGGATCGTCGCTTTGCAGCTGGGGTCGATCGCTCGCACGTGGAAGAGGTAACGGCCGACTTTAGCCGCGTTTGTTTTGATGGCCGGCTTGACCTGTGGGAACACATCGATAATGTGATGGTGGCCATGCAGCAGCGAGCGGAGGAACTCGGCCTGGCCGGGGTTTAGTGGCTTTTAGCAAAATTTATTACCATCCACTTCAAATAACCTAATTTAGAAAGTTCACCTGACATGTATCAATTTATTCTAAACGGTTTGATGAGTTTAGGGCTGGATGAGCTTCTCGGCGTTTATCTGGCCCGGGCAATTATGCTCATACTCCTGATGCTCGTATCGGTCATCGCTTTTTATTTGACCTATCGAGTTTTGCTCCGTCTCCTGGTTCCCTTGGCTGAAAAATCGGCCACAAATTGGGATGATGTTTTAATCAAGCATCGGGTGATTCGGCGTTTGGCCTGGCTGGTTCCGGCCGGGGTTTTCTCTCTGCTTTTCCCGATTTTTTTTGCTGACGGGATTTTCGCCTCCTGGTTAACCATCATCAACCAGCTCGTCGGCATTTACGTGGTGGTTATGCTTTCCATGGCCGGATTTGGCTTTATCAACGCCACCATGGAAATTGTCGGCACCTATAATTTCGCTCGTGAAATTCCCCTCAACGGATTTTCCCAGCTGCTAAAAATTGTGCTCGTTTTAATTGCCGGTGTGCTGCTCATTGCCACCGCCATCGGCGAAAATCCGCTGGTTTTGCTAAGCGGGTTGGGGGCGTTCGCGGCCGTTCTTTCGTTTATTTATCAGGATGCCCTTCGAGGGCTGGTGGCCGGCATTCAATTAACCAGCATGGGGCTGTTGGCGGTAGGAGACTTTGTTGAAGTCCCCGCTCACGGCGCGAGCGGCACCGTTGTGGAAATTGGTTTAACGACCATTAAAATCAGAAACGCCGACTTTACCGTGACTACCGTTCCCACCGCCGCGCTCATCTCCGGATCGTTCAAAAATTGGCGCGGGATGCAGCAAAGCGACGGCCGGCGCCTCAAGCGCGCCATCACCATCGATCTGCACTCCGTTCAATTTATAGATTCACCTCTAAAAGAACGGTTAAGCGATTTCCCGGCCGTTCACGCTTACCTCGAAGATGAACAAACCCCGGAAGACCCCACCAACATCGGTGCATTCCGCGTCTATGTCGCCGATCGATTGGCAAACCACCCTCAAATCAATACCGATCTTACCCTAATGGTACGCCAGCTTGATCCGACACCTCACGGTATTCCCCTAGAGCTTTACGCCTTTAGTCGGGAAAAAGAGTGGGTGCATTACGAAGGGATCCTGGCCGATATTTTTGACCACATCATCGCCATTGCTCCACAGTTTGATTTGCGCATCTATCAAGCCCCACAAGTCGTGAACAGTATAGGGTAAGATCGATACGTGTTTTTTGTGATTCAATCTTTGATGAGCGACAGATTTTCGCAAAAGCTTTCCTGGGCGCGGCAGAAGGATATCAGGGGAAAATCTGTGATAATCGGTGTTAGGTAAATTACAAAATATTTTCTGAAATAATGTATCCGCAGAGCGCGTAGCGCAGAACCGTAGGTTCGCAGATTTTCGCAGATAACAGTGAAATTCTGCGGCCATCTGCGTAATCTGTGGACAATATTTTTTTGAGTAGTTCTTGCATGGCACTTAATCCGTGGCTAAAGATACTGAAAAAATGAATCATCAACCTTGAGGTCGATATGATCCAGCCCTGGCCGCTAAAAAACGAAGAAGAATTGGGCAACTACCGCGTGTTTACGCTCCATGCTCACACCAATGTTTCACCCAAGACCGGTCGAGCCCACCGTTTCTTTGTGATTGATACCAGCGACTGGATTAATATCGTGCCGGTTACGGCGGATGGTCAGATCGTCATGATCCGCCAGTTTCGCCACGGAAACCGGGAAATTACCCTCGAAGTGCCCGGAGGGATGGTTGATGACGGCGAAAAACCGCTCGCCGCGGCCGTGCGGGAATTAAGGGAAGAAACCGGGTATGCCGCCGATGAGGTGGTTCATATCGGATCGGTCTCCCCTAATCCAGCCCTCTTTACCAATCGCTGCCACACGTTTTTGGCCCTCAGCACCCAACAGATCGGAACACCCCAATTTGACGGCACCGAGGACATTGAAATTACGCTCCATACCCTGCCTGAAATTGACGACATGATCGATCGGGCGCAAATTACCCATGCCCTGACCTTAAACGCCGTTTTTTTCTATAAACGCTATTTACAAAAACAAGAAATACGAGATTAGAAAGACGAAATACGAATTACGAAATATGATTAGCCCGATTGACGATTTTCTAGCTATTAGCTATTGGAAGCTACCCATTGACAATTAACTATTAACCATTAATTATTGACCATTTATATGTTTTCCATTCACACCATCGAC
>JASJCR010000021.1 GCA_030065875.1 Ardenticatenaceae bacterium
CAAACGCCTTTTTGATTTTGAAGACCGCGATCGAGTTTTGCAGGGTGGCGCGGTGGCTCTTATCTGTGAAGAGGGGCGAATGGCAACAGACGAAGTGACGGTCAAGCCACCAGGCCGATGAAGCAAGAATATTTACGACAATATGACCCAGATATGACCCGAATATGACCTCTTTCACATCCGCCCGGATCGCAAAAAAGGTACGCTAAGAACGTGTTCAAAGACGCCAGAAAAGCGCTGGCTGAGCTTGTCGAAGCCGAAGCAGCTCACCACATTTTACTCGCCGCTTAGACCCGACTCAGCCTTCGATAGTCTCAGGCATCGTCTTCAACGAGTTTTTACAAATGGCCCAAAGAATTCGGTAGATTCCAAAGCAATTTAAATTGAATAATCCGCAGATTAAAGAGAAAAATCTGTGGGAATCTGCGTTAATCAGCGGCTAGTTTTCTACATTTTTCTAAATAAATAGGAAGAGGTAAATCATATGTCCCAATTAAACAACACCCCTGTTCAGCCAAAAGAACGCAACATCGCCCTCGACTTTTTACGCGGGTTTGCGCTGCTGGGCATTCTTCTGCTAAACATTCAAAGCTTCTCCATGCCAGAGGCAGCTTACTTTAATCCCACCGCCTACGGTGATCTAACCGGCTTAAATCGCCTGGTATGGATTGGCAGCCACATTTTTGCCGACAGCAAATTTATGACCATCTTCTCAATTCTTTATGGAGCAGGGATTGTTTTAATCACCCAGAAGCTCGAGGATAAAGGTCGTGGTTCAGCCGGATTGCATTACCGGCGTACCTTCTGGCTGCTGCTGATCGGCCTGGCCCACGCCTATCTGCTCTGGTTTGGCGATATTTTGGTGGCCTATGCCCTGATTGCGGCGGTCGCCTTTTTCTTCCGCAAGCTCTCTCCTCGCTGGCTGCTGATTTTGGGGACGATTACCCTTGGTATTGGCGCTTTGCTCCAGGTCGCCACGGCCGCCAGCATACCCAACTGGCCACCGGAGATGATCGCCGAATTCCAGGCGGAATGGCAGCCCTCAGCTGCTGAAATCGCCTGGGAGACGGACGCTTATCAGGGCGGCTGGCTCGAGCAGATGGCCCATCGCGTACCGGCTTCGATCTCGATGCAAACCCAGGCGTTCCTCTTCTGGGCATTCTGGCGGGCCGGCGGATTAATGCTCATCGGCATGGCGCTGTTCAAGCTTGGTGTTCTGACCGCCAAACGCTCGGTGCCGTTTTACCGCAACCTGCTGATTGCCGGTTTTGCCCTGGGGGTGCCGCTGGTGCTGCTGGGCATCAGCCGCAACTTCGCGGCCGGATGGGCCTTTGAATACTCTCGCTTCAGCGGATCTTTGTATAACTACGTTGGCAGCGTGGGGGTCAGTCTGGGCTATATCGCGGCAATCATGCTGATCGCCAAATCAAACCCTGGGGCGCGGTTTATCCGCCCGTTTGCGGCCGTTGGGCGCACCGCCTTATCCAATTATCTCTTCCAAACCCTGGCCGCGACCTTTATCTTTTATGGGCATGGACTGGGTCTCTTTGGACAGGTCGAGCGCACCGGTCAGCTGCTCATCGTTTTCGGGATCTGGGCCGTACAGTTGATCGTTTCGCCCATCTGGCTCCGTTACTATCGCTTTGGTCCGGCTGAATGGGTGTGGCGTTCACTCACCTATGGCAAGCTGCAGCCCATGCAGGCCCAGCCGCCGGCCGAAAAAGCGCTCGCGTAAAATTCAACCCACTCCGGTTACAGTAAATGCCCCCCGTGATTGGGGATTCTGCAGCCAGTTTTAGATTGGTCCAATCTTGGGGATTGGACCAATCTGTCGATGATGGAAATTTTCCCGTCCAGCCTTGAATCAGTGGGGGAGGGCAAAGTGCAAAATCCCTCTCCTCCTATTGTCCTATTGCGTTTACCTGCCTTTTCGGGTTTCCTTGCTGGTAATGACCGGTTGATTCAGCCCCATTTCACTCAGGAGAAACACAAAATGGCTTCCCGCATCAAACGATTTTTTTTCATCATCCTCATTCCGCTATTAACTTTGATGAGCATGCTGCAATTGTGGCCCAACCGCGCCACGGCCGCCACCATTACCGTGATCAATACCAACGACGGCGGGGCCGGCTCTTTGCGAGCGGCCGTGGCTGCGGCCGAAGCAAATCCCGGCCCCGATAAAATCACCTTTGATCCGGGGCTCGACGGGTCAACCATTTCCCTGACCAGCGGAGCGCTCACCCTCAGCGGAACGGTTGAAATCGACGCGACAAACCTAGCCGGGGGAATTGAGATTAGCGGCGGCGACCTCGACCGCGTATTTTTTATTGAGTCCTCTGCCGTCGTCACCCTCACCCACCTCACCCTGATCAGCGGCACCAGCCAGTTTGGAAGTGGCAGCTGCAATACGCTGTGTGGTGGGGCGCTTTATGCCTCCTTTGACAGCCAGGTCACCATTCAGGACAGTGAAATCCACGGCAGTCGAGCCAATGGCGGGGGCGGAATTTACAATGAAGGAACGATGGATATCGTCAACTCCCTGGTTCACAACAATTTCGCCAAATCTGAAGGTGGTGGCGTGCGCAACAGTGGGCAAATGACGATCGTCAATTCATCAATTATCAGCAACGTCACCGAAATCAGCGGTGATCCAGACTTCAATGTTGGTGGGGGCGGCATATATGTTGACCTGTTCAATAATTTAGCGCTGCAAAACAGTACGGTAGCCTACAATCAGGCTTCTGGCAGTGGGGGCGGGATCCTGGGTTCAACCCCACAGGCTCTCACTGTAAGCCAAAGCACGATCGCTCATAATTCAGCCACGTCAAGCGGCGGGGGTCTGTTTCTGAAAACTGATTTAGAGTATGTAACTTCATCGATCAAAATTGAAAACAGCACCGTTTCCCAAAACGTTGCTGAAGATGCCGGCGGGGCTATTTACGGTTCCGCCACGATGAGCTCAACCTTGATGCTAACCGTCACTCACGGCACGCTGTACAGCAACACGGCCGCGGCCGGAGGTGGCATCTACCAAACGTCTGATATTACATCAACCGCCACGGCCACGATCAAAAACACCATCATCTTGGGCTCCACGGGCGGCAACTGTCAGGGGGTTGGTGGCAATCAGCACAATCTGGCTGACGACGACAGCTGCCCTGGTTTTCGGCAGGGAAATCCCGCGTTGGGACCGCTCATGAACAACGGCGGCTCAACCGAAACCCATGCGCTTCTTCTTGGGGGGCTGCCGGTCGGTATGGGAGACCCGGCCGTATGTCAGGCGGTCGGCGTCGATCAGCGAAATGTCCCTCGCAGCCAGCCGACGTGTGATTCGGGGGCATATGAAAACACAACTGATTTTCTTACTCTTTTCCTGCCTTTTACCCAAAAGGAGTAAATCGTTCAGCTAGCTCCCGCCCCCGCGTCGGGTTCAAGGGCTGACAGGTTCGATCAAACAGGACATGGTGGATCAATCTTGTGCCGTAGGGCCGCAGCATGCTGCGGCCGATCCATCTGCCCCGACATGGAATTTGGCGGTTAAAAATTAGATCATTCGCCATGGAGCGGAAGGTTTTGGCAGGCGACCCCACGGCCGCAGCATGCTGCGGCCCTACCAATTGGCGATGTAGAATAAAAACAGCCCCTGAGCTCGCGTTGGGGAGGGGTGAAATGACACCAAAAGACCCACCCGTGTCGGGAGGGGAGTTTGTCGGGCTGAGTTATCTTTCAATTTAACAATGAATTTTGATAAAGATAATTGGCAGTGGGTTTGAAAAATTGACCGATCAATATGGATAAACTACTATCAAATCAAATGAAACAAACAGATTGGCCTCCAATGGGTGAGGCCTTACCAAAACGGGGCGGCCGGCTGACCAAAGCGATCGGCCGGGGACTATTCAGGCTGTTTGGTTGGCGCATCACTGGCCACGCAGCAAATACACCAAAAATGGTTCTCATCGGAGCACCGCACACCTCAAACTGGGATTTTGTATTGACGATGATGGCCATGTTTGCCCTCGGGGTCCGCTTTTCTTGGGTTGTCAAACATACCCTGTTCAAGTGGCCGTTTGCCGGTCTTCTCGACTGGTTAGGCGGCGTGCCCTTAAACCGGCAAAAAACCGTGGGGTTTGTGGAGCAGATGGCGGCAGAATTTGAACGCCGTGACCAATTCCTGCTGGCCATTATGCCGGAAGGTACCCGCTCAAAAGTCCCCGGATGGAAAACAGGTTTTTACTACATCGCCTACAAAGCCCAGGTTCCCATTTTCATGGTCATTTTTGATTATGGGGCGAAAGAATTGTGTATTGGGCCTGAGTTTTATCCGACGGGAGACCTCACGGCCGACCTGCCGGTTATTCAATCGTTTTTTGCCGGAGCAAAGGGAAAAAATCCGGCATAAAGCTGGCCTGCCACGGGTAAACGGGCGTCATCATCATCCCTCATCCACCATCTTAATCCTCAGCGATCCCTGTCTGAATTCTTGACAATCAGCAATCGATTCAATTAGAATGTAAGCGTTTACTGTAAGCGTTTACATTCTCCAGCGGATCTCTTTCAAATGAGCCAATTCCGAGACAGCAGGAGAATTGGAGGAATACATGAATCGCATCGTGTCAGGAGGGTGGGCGGCCGCTCTGGTTTTGCTGCTGATGCTTACCAGCTGCACCGAGGAACCCATCGTCGAACAGCCAATTCCCAGCGGCTTATATGTCGATGCGGCTCAATCTCTGGGAGAGATCAGCCCGTATGTTTATGGCACCAATTTTGGACCGTGGATGGTCGTCACGGCTGATTTGTTTGATGAGGCCGAAAACGCCGGGATTACCTTTTTGCGCTGGCCCGGAGGCCATTGGGGAGACAGCAACAACGTGACCGAACGACAGGTTGATCAATATATCGATCTGGCCCGCAAAATGGGAGCGGAGCCATCCATCAACGTGCGCCTGCTGGGTGGATCACCTGAGCAGTCAGCCGAGCTGGTTCGTTACACCAACATCGAAAAAGGTTACAGCGTCCAATATTGGGGGATTGGCAACGAGCCCACCCTTTATGATGATTACTCAACCGGCCAGTTCAACGCCGAATGGCGCGAACATGCGGAGGCGATGCTGGCCGTCGATCCGGATATTCAGCTCTTTGGCCCTGAACCGCACCAGTATGTCGCGGCAACGCGAGAAGATTTGCAGGACGATCAGGGGATCGATTATCTGGAATCATTTTTGGAAACCAACGGGGACCTGCTCGACATCGTGGCCGTTCACCGCTACCCGTTCCCCTCTTCAATGACCGATCAGGTCAAGATCGATGATTTGCGCCAAAACAGCGCCGAATGGGACATGCTCATTCCCGCGCTACGACAGCTGGTAATCGACAAGACCGGCCGGGATCTGCCGCTTGCCGTAACTGAAATTAACTCCAACTGGTCTCGGGTCACCGGTGGTGAAGCTACCCCCGACTCATTTTACAACGCCATCTGGTGGGGCGACGTTCTTGGCCGGCTAATCAAGAATGAAGTTGACTATGTCGCTCACTTTCGCCTGCAGTCACGCGAAAGTGGGGGTGGTTTTGGGCTCTTAGCCCGCTTTGAGGTGCGCCCTACCTACTACACCTACCAGATGTACCGGCAGTTTGGCGATGAACTGCTCTTCTCCACATCAGATGAAAACGACGTTCAAATTTATGCCGCCACGCGAGATGACGGTGCCTTGACGCTCATGATCGTCAATTTGGGGGCTGAAGCGGCTGAATCACCGCTGACGATCGCTAACTTTGACGGCCAGCTGCGCGAGCTGGTCCGCTTTGATGCCCAAACTATGGCCGAATCGATTCCCTTTGAGCCTCTGGAGCAGACGGTAAATCTGCCCGCTCAATCGATGACGCTGCTAATTTTGCAATGAATAATTTTACATTTTTGATCGCTATCCTGATGCTGGTGGCCGGCTGTCAGACGGCCGCCCCAGCGGTTGACTCCGTTGAAACGGAGGTCGAAGCCCTGCTGGCCCAGATGACCCTGGAAGAAAAAATCGGGCAAATGACCCTGATCGAAAAAGACAGCCTGACTCCGGCCGACGTGACCGATTTTTATCTGGGCGGTGTGCTCAGCGGCGGTGGGGGATCCCCTGACGTCAACACCCCCGAAGGATGGTTGGCCATGACCGGCGGTTTTCAGGAAGCGGCGCTGGCCACTCGCTTGGGCATCCCCATTTTATACGGCAGCGACGCGGTCCACGGCCACAACAATCTCGAAGGGGCCACGATCTTTCCCCACAACATCGGCCTGGGAGCCACGGGCAATGCTGACCTGATGCGTGAAATCGGCCGGGTAACTGCTCTCGAAGCGGCCGCCACCGGCGTCAACTGGAATTTTGCCCCAACGGTTGCCGTGGTGCGCGACATCCGCTGGGGACGAACCTATGAATCGTACGGCGAAAACACCGACCTCGTTACGGAGCTGGGCACCGCTTATCTAAGCGGGCTTCAGAGTGGCGCGGTGATGATGTTGGGCACACCCAAACATTTTTTGGCTGATGGGGGAACCACTTACGGCACAGCCACGGCCAACATCATGGAAACCGATTTTTTGCTCGACCGCGGTGACGCACAATTTGATGAGGCAATGCTTAGAGCCGTTCATTTGCCCCCTTATCAGGCAGCCATCGACGCTGGAGCCAGATCAATCATGGTGTCGTTTAGCAGCTGGAACGGGGTAAAAAATCACGCCAATCCGGCGCTGCTCACCACGATGTTAAAAGAGGAGCTCAATTTTGCCGGATTTCTGGTGTCCGATTGGGACGCGCTGAGCGAGATCGCCCCCAATCATTACGACGCCGTCGTCCTGGGCATCAATGCCGGTCTGGATATGATCATGGTCCCTTATGATTATGAAGGGTTCACGCAAACGGCGATCAAAGCAGTCGAAAATGGGGATATCGAGATCGAACGCATCGATGATGCGGTGCGGCGTATTTTGCGCGTCAAAATGGAAATCGGGCTGTTTGATAATCCCCTTCCCACCGAGGATTTGGCCGCTCAGATCGGGACGGACGATCATCGAGCGTTGGCCCGACAGGCGGTTCAGGAATCGGCCGTGCTGCTTACGCACGACGGCGAGGTGCTGCCGCTTGCCATAGACACCCCGCTCATCTTTGTAGCCGGTGAGGGAGCCGATGACATCGGTTTGCAGTCTGGCGGCTGGACCATGGAATGGCAGGGGCGAGCGGGGGATATTACCCTCGGCACGACGATTTTGGAGGGCATCGAAGCAGCAGTTGGCTCTGATGAGCAGGTTCACTATGATAGTCAGGGGCGTTTTGCGCGCATCAAAGATGATGAAGGCAATCCGGCCGTGGCTGATGTCGGCGTTGTGGTGCTGGCCGAACCACCATATGCCGAGGGAGTGGGCGACTCGGCGGACCTATCAATCGACGACCTGGAACTGATCGATCGCGTCGGGGAGCGGAGTCAAAAAGTCGTGGTGATCATTTTGTCCGGACGGCCGGTGATGATTACCGACCACCTGGACGCGGCCGATGCCTGGATTGCGGCATGGCTGCCCGGCACCGAAGGGCAGGGGCTCGCCGATCTGCTGTTTGGAAGTGCACCGTTTCAGGGCAGCCTGCCGGTTTCCTGGCCGCGATCGGTGGATCAGCTCCCGTTTGATTTTTCAAATATGCCCGGTGAAGGATGTGAGGGGCCGCTGTTTCCGTATGGCCATTCGCTGCAAACTTCCGATTCATTTGTCCCGGCGCCCTGCCCATCTTAAGTGGATCACTATCAAAAACCAGCCACAGATTAACACCGATTATCACAGATTTTTCTATAGCTCCTGCGGCCCACACTGTCGATCAATCTAGTGACCTGACTGTTTATTTAGGCGACATTTTTAGATCCGTTTATAATGCGTTCCTCTCCCGCGACCTTCTCGTTTAATCAGGCCCATGTCCAGCAGCTTTTTGAAATCCAGGGTCCGCGTGGCCTTGGCTCGCTCGGTGAATCGGGCATAATCACGATCGGTAATGAAGCCGTGTTCATCAATGAAGTCAAGAATTTTTTGATGATACGCTTCAAGCCGGGTTTCGGGCGTGGCCTGACTTCCTTCGATGATTTTTTGCACCCGCAACAGCTCATCAAGAATCCCTTCGGCAAAATATTCTAGCCAGGGTGTAAAATCCAATTCTTTAACCAGATCGTAGTAATTGCCGTACAAACCAACCCGCTGAAAATAACGCGTGACATTTTGATTGTAGTAATTCTCGAAACTAAAAAGATTAAATGTGTTAATCCCTAGACCAGCCAGCAGAAGTTTTGTAGCCAGCCTGGTGGTGCGGCCGTTGCCATCAACGAATGGGTGAATTGCTATTAGCTGTTTGTGAAAAATCCCGGCTAGCAGGAGCGGATCGAGTTTTTTTCGATTGGCTAACACAAAAGCCAGAAGATCATCAACCAGAAGCGGAACGTCGCCGTAATCCGGTGGCAAATACGCAACCTCCCCTGTTTTTGGGTCATGAACAACAACGGTTTCTTGCCGAAAGCGGCCGCATTGATGGGCCGGCAGGAGGTCCTTTGTCACCCCCTGATGAATTTCAAGCAGCAATTTGCGGGTTAATGGCTGATTTAAATCTTCGCTCAGAGCTGAAAGAACTTGATTGTAATTCAGAACTTCTAGCTCGCTTTGACGTACATGCTCTGGCTTTCTCTTCAGAAGACGTTTAACGTCAGTCAAAGGTAATGGATTTCCTTCAATGCTCGTGGATGCAAATGTTGAAAGGGCATTGGCTTCTTGCTCGAGTTGGGCAAAAGCAAGATCAGATAGGGCTTGTTTATTTAGCTCATGAATTAGCAGCGTGACGCGCTTAATTGTATCGAGAAGGAGTGGGCTAATATGATATTGGGGATTGAACATGGCATTTATCGACTAATTATAGCCTAATTTTAGTCGATAGTCGATTCTCGCCACTCGTGGGGCTCCGCGAGCGCAGTTCGCAGGTGGGCTATGGCTGTCTCAAAATCAAGCGTTTTCCCTTTTTCCCAGGCGGTCTGATACAAATCGGGGGGCATTTCCGCTTCTAAGGCGGGAAGCACCTGCTGGATATGCTGCGTGAAGAGCGGGATTGACTCCGGATGATGATAAACCATCGACAAAATCGATACGGCCGTTTCCTGATCGGCAAATAGTTCCGGGTGTTCAGCCACTCGTGAATGAATAAACCCAAGGGTCTGCCATTCCTGACCGAGAGCCAGATGCCACTCGAGAGCATCGAACTGCTGGCCTGAAGCAAGATCCTGCTGGCCGATTTCCATATAAATTTCGGCCAATTTATCGGCAGCGATGGTGATCTGATACAGATTTTTCCAGCTTTTGGCGATATTCAGACAGCATTGTCCGTAATAAACAGCCTGTTCGTAGTCGGAACAGGTACGGTAAATTGAGCTCAGCGACCAAAGAAGGGTAAAGATCGGATCACTTCCGGGCAAGCGACGTTCAAAATATATCAGCAAATCTTTTAATTTGCCTGCTGTTGTTTCGTCTGCCCGATCAAAGAAGACATCAATCGACAGAAGGTAGACCTCAGACAATTTGATCCACTGCTCGTCCCCGGTTTCAACAGCGGATTCATACCGCTTTTGAGCCCACTTCACAGATTCAGAATATTTCATTCGGGATTCCAGCCACATCACATTGTAACCCCAGAACAGCAGCCGGGGATCCCCATATGCTTCCAAATCAGATATGAGCGAGTTCAATTGACCTGTGGATGCAAACTTATCAAAGTGGAATAGGACAAAGGTTTCAAGCAGTCGCAGGTAAAGCAGACTCCACTCCTGTTCCTGCACCGCGTGCTCGCGCACCACCTGAATTGCCTCCTGCAGCACCTGTTGTGGATGCCCACCCTGGTCAAATATCAGGGCCACAAGACCAGGTGCCAAATTCGACAGTTCGCTGCCGCCGCCCTGCTTCATGGCATTGGTCCAGGCCCAGCGGATATTGTCCTCATCGGCCGCGATCCGCTCAGAAACATAACTTGGATATAGGTAGCCGGATTTCCGGACTTCCTCTTCCACCAGACGGCTGAAATAGCGGCCGTGAGCACGACAGGTCTGTTCACTTTCGCCCGCTTCGTAGAGGCGGCGTGCGGCAAACTGGCGCAGCAGTTCGTGTATGTTGTAGCGGCCACCTGCAGTGCGGTGGAGCAGAGATTTATTCAATAGAGTCAACAGGATCCGCAGGTTGGCCCCAGCCACGCTTTCCGCCGCTTCTCGGGTAAAACCACCGCGGAAAACGCTCAGACGGGACAAAACCGCCTGTTCAGCCGGTGAAAGGCCCTGCCAGCTTCCGGCAAAAACCGCCTGCATGCTCCGCTGCCGGAGGGGCAGATCAGCTAGATCGGCCGCCAGAAAATCAAGGCCGGCTTCGATTTCGGCCGCGATCTCGGCCGGCGTTAGCAAGGTCAGCCAGGCGGCGGCCAATATCAACCCCAACGGCATCCCTTCAACCAGCCGGCAGATGCGAATCACATCCCCAACGTTCTCTTCGTTTAAAGAAAATTCCTGACGGGCGCGCTGACCGCTGTCGACAAACAGCCGGACGGCGTTAAAGGAGATCGCGTCGGTGGGGGAAGGTCGTGCCGGAAAAGCGAGTCCGCCCAGCTCGTAACGGCTCTCGCTAGACAGGCTGAGCCGCTGGCGAGAAGTGACCAGCAGATCGATGTGAGGGCAGTTCTGCAGCAGGTCGTTGAGCAGCGCTGCCCCATCTATCAGATGTTCAAAGTTATCGAGGATCAGCAGGAGCTGACGACGGCTAAGCCAGGCCAACAACTGTGGCCAAACCGGGTGTTCTGAATCTGGAGGAAAATAATCGAGGGCGGCGGCAACGGCCGACTTGATATCTTCTGCTTGGTGCAGAGGAGCCAGGTCAACGAAGGTAACCCCATCCGGATAGCTCTCCAGGAGGACCTTACCGGTGGCCAGAGCCAGGCGCGTTTTGCCCATCCCGCCGGGGGCCACGATCGTCACCAGCCGCTGGCGCTCCTGGGTCAGCAGGCGGCTAAGTTCGGTCACTTCGAGTTCCCGGCCGATAAACGGGGTGGTGTCAACCGGTAGATTATGCCGAATTTTGACCGGCGGCCGCTGCGGTTCTGCCGCGGGGATTGGACGCAGCCGCCCGGCCTCGATCTCTTCGCGCAGGGCAACCGTTTCCGGGGCCGGCACGACACCGAGTTCTTCTTCTAACACTGCACGACACGCGTCAAATTGAAGCAGGGCACTGCCCCGATCGCCACCCAGCGCCAACGCTCGCATCAGCTGCTGATGGGCGGTTTCCCGCCACGGCTCAAGGTGGAGTTGGCGGCGAGCGATCATCTGTGCCCGATCATACCGGCCGCGCTGCAGGTGATCCTCCCCCAGCTCAAACATGGCCTCCACAGCCAGATAATGAAGCTGCTCCCGCTCCCGCCGCAGCCAATCTTCAAACGACAGGCTGTCGCAGGTGAATCCCGGCAGAAGTTCGTCCTGATAAAGATCCGCGGCCGCGGCCAGGTCACCTGTTTCAACCGCCTCCAAAAACCGGCAAACATCCAGATGATAATTCCCGTCGGGATTAAACTGCACCGTTTGCCTGCTGACCAGCAGAAACGGCCGGTCAGGCTCCCCGAGATCCCCCAGCAGCCGGCGCAGCTGGTAAAGCGCCTGGCGCAGGTTATTGCGGGCCACGCTTTCCGGTTCGTCCGGCCAAAAAAGAGCGGCCAGCACTTCGCGCGGGTGGGGCCGGTCATTTTGCAGCGCAAGATAAACCAGCAGTCCCTGATTATTGGCCGAGCGAAAGTGAGTGATCGGCCGATCGTCCAGCGTGACGAGCAGGTTGCCAAAGAATGTCATTTCAAGCTTGGCCATAACCAAATTATACACGGTTAGAGGCGTGATAACGATGCGGGCAGCAGGTGCTAACGGACCGGTGACGGCGTGAAAACGGCCTCGTTCTAAAGTGTCATCATCTGATTAAACCGGAGAAAGATGATGATTAACGGCCTGGAAACTTCAACGATCACCCAGTTCGGATTAAAGAAGGAAACGCCGCTGGAGATGCGGCGCAAAGTAAGCCAGCTCTTTTTGCAAGCGCGGCGGCAGGCTCGACGGCGGACCTTGTGGCAGCGGCTGCGCGGTCGGGAGAACCAGCTGCAAACCCTGTCAAAAATTGAAGGGCGGGTGCGCCAGCCGGCCGGGCAGGCTGGGGTAGTGCACGTTCCTCTGGAAAAAATCATTGGCAGCGAGGGGCGGACGGGTGATTTTGACGGCGCGTTTAACCCGCTGGCCGGTCACATCCGCGAGCGCTGGATCGGCATTGCCGCTGCCCGCCACGCAGGCACGCCATTGCCTCCGGTTGAGTTAATTCAGGTTGGGGATCATTTTTATGTGCGGGACGGCCATCACCGGGTCTCGGTAGCCCGAGCGGCCGGTCAGGCCGAAATTGAAGCGCGAATTTTGTACGCACTGGTGGCGAACTGTTAACGGAAGGGCATAGGCAACCCCCAAAAGAACCAAAACTTTTGGGGGTTGGGCAGGTCTGGGCTCGTTAAGGTGCGATGTCGCTCCCGTACGTGCTACCCCAATATTCAAGTGATTGCTGATAGCTTGGAACCGGAAGTTCAACCGGCGCGATATCGCTGGCATACGTTCCGCCCCAATACACCAGCGACTGTTGATAAGTGGGAGCTGGAATCTCAAGCGACTCAATGTCGCTGCCATATGTTGCGGCCCAATCTGTCAATGATAAGCTGCTTACTGGAGCGGCAATCTCGAATGGTTCGATGTCGCTGCTGTATGTTTCGGCCCAGTAGATCAATGATGCATTAGCGGCGGGAGCCGGAATGTCAAACGGCTCAATATCACTCCCATACGTTTCGGCCCAGTATGCTTGTGCGACGCTGAGGTCGGTCTCCTGAGTGCCACCGGTAAACGGGGTAAAGCCGTCTGGTGACACGACAAAACGATTAACGATCCAGCCAAAGAGGAGCACCGCGAGGATCAAAACAAGCGGCCGTGGATCAAATTCCCGTCGAGTTAACATCGGAACCCTCCTTTCCCATAAAAGGGAATTTCTGTTAACCGGGTGCCAGAAAAACGAAGATTATTTGAATAAAAAAAATGCAGGTTTAGAACCCATTAACAGAAGAGGGGTGCATCGAATTGATGGATGCGGTAATTGAAAACATTATAAATGATTCGCTCATTTCCTGTCTATACTAGGTATAATGACGCTATGCTTGATTTAGCTAATTCCCACCGTTCCATTCGATCTTATACCTCTCAGAATATAGATGATTCCCTGTTGAACGACCTGCTTACGGCCGGGCTGCGCAGCTCCAGCTCCGGCAACATGCAGACCTGGTCGGTCGTGGTGACCCGCGACCCAGACCGCAAACGGCAGCTGTATGAAGCCCATCGAAAGCAGGGCATGATCTTGGAAGCGCCGGTTGTATTGACTTTTTGTGCCGACGTCTTTCGCATGCGCGAGTGGATTCGGATCAATGAATCAAAGCAGAGCTTTGACGATTTGCTGGGCTTTTTGACCGGCGCGGTTGATGCCGTGGTTGCCGCCCAGACCATTTGCCTAGCCGCCGAGTCCGTCGGTCTGGGGATCTGCTACATGGGTACCACCTGGTGGGCGGCCGATCAACTGATCGAGCTGCTCGAACTGCCCAAGGGGGTTTTCCCGGTCACCAGCGTGGTAATGGGGTATCCAGCTGAAGATCCTCCCCTGCGCGATCGGCTGCCGCTGGAGCTGTTGGTTCATCGAGAGACGTACAAACAGCTTACGGATGAGGAAATTCGTCGCCTGCACGCTGAACGGGAAGAAAAGGCGTGGGCCCGCTATAATTCATTCGAGTCACTACGGCAGCGTTTGGCTGAAGCCGGGATAATCCGCGTGACCGACTTCTACACGTCAAAATTCAAGTACTCCAAGGAACTCCATCGGGAAGTTAGCGAGATGCTAATCAAAACACTAAGAGCGCAGGGTCTGTGGCTTTAAGGAGTAAAAAGTTAAAAGTATAAAGCTTAAAGAAAGATGATTTACTGTCAGGGAACGACTTTAAACTTTTTACTAAAAACCGTATTTGACTTGTAAAAATTCAAGTCCTGTTAAAATCCTGCTTTCGACAAGCTCAGACTGCGCAATTTAGCGGTGGCTGAGCCCGTTGAAACCACCGAGTACCTGATAGTTATTTTGGCTTTTAAAATGATTAAAATCGATCCGGAAAACATCGAATTAACCACCCTTCTGAAGTTCACTGGGTCGCTGTCCGTGAAACGGGTGCTTGAAGTGGGCTGCGGCGACGGTCGCTTAACCTGGCAATACGCGAGTCTGGCCAGGGAAGTCGTGGGGATTGATCCCGATCAAGAGCAAATTGCGGCCGCCAATCAAAACAGGCCCAGCCACGTCCATTTTCTGGCCGCTGATATCATCGACTTTCACGACCCTCTCCCGTTCGACGTGGCCATTCTTTCCTGGTCTTTGTGATGAATCGCGGCAGAGAGCATGGTCGATGCTCTAAGAAAAATTAAAACGCTTCTCAAACCAAACGGGCTTCTCGTTGACATCCATCCCATGGATCAGGTGATGCCGATTTACGTGCAGATCGGCCGTGAGATCCGGCCGGTGGGCGATATTGACGTGGAAAGTAAATTTACCAAATATCGCCAGGCGGACAAAGCGATCGCCACGGTTTTGCAGGAGGGGCTTTTTACCGTGCAGCGGAAAACGGCCGTTGACTTTTCTGTTTACTTTGATACGGTGGCTGAATGCCGCCAATATCTGGCTGAAGAGTGGAGCAGCGCCAAACTCGCCGAAGAAAGCTGGCGGCAAATGACGGCCCTGATGAAATTAGAGGTCAACTTTAAGCAGATTTTTTATTCTGAAGGGATTAAGTTTTGCAGCCTGTGCCCGAAGGGTAGTTAAAAGTGAAAAGTTAAAAAAGGGCTGCTCCATAGAGATCCATCCCTTCTTCTCTTTTTATACTTTTCACTTTTTACTTACTGGAGCACTCGCATCGCCTGCGTTGCCATACTAAACAAAGCTTCAGGGCTGTTGTTCATGCGGCCGATCACCGACATCCCCTGCATCACCCCATTAAAAAATTGAGCCAGCTCTCGAGAATCGGCATCCTCCGCCAGATATCCGGCCGTTTTAGCCCCTTCAAAATGATCGTAGAACGCGTCTTCGTTTCGCTGCAGCAGGTCGCTGAGCATCGCCTTAATCGCCTGATACCCTTCGTCGTCACGCGCCTCGGTCCCGCTGTTGGCCACCAGGCATCCCTGCCCGGTCTGAATGTGATATTCGGCCGTATCCAGTAAAGCGGCATTGACTCCTTTAATCGGATCGGGATCACTTTTGAGCATGTCTATGAGGTGATTGAGGTTGCGCTCGTGATAAGTTTGCAGCGCCTGACGAAACAACGCCTCTTTATTGCCAAACGCCTGGTAGAGACTGGGGCGGTTAATATTCATCGCCCCGGTTAAATCATCAAGCGAAGCACTCTCGTATCCCTTCTTAAAGAAAACGCCAATTGCCTGGTCTAATGCTGTATCAATGTTGAATTTGCGCGGTCTGCCGGCCATGGTTCTAACCTTTCTCATACTTTACTGATCGGTACAAAATAGATATACTTTACCGATCAGTACAAAACACAAACATATTATACACGAGGAATTAAAATTATGACAGATCAAAACAAAGTGGCATTGGTAACCGGGGGCAGTCGCGGAATTGGGGCGGCAATCGCCAAACGGCTGGCCAAAGAGAATATTACTGTGGCCTTGACCTATAATCGATCCCAGGACCAGGCTGAACAGGTGGTTAACGATATTCAGGCGGCCGGTGGCCAGGCGGTGGCCATTCAGGCTGACGCCAACAGTGCTGAACGGGTGATCGAATCCGTGGGAGAAGTCGTCAACCAATTTGGCAAAATTGATATCCTGGTTAATAACGCCGGTGTTTTTGGGATGAAGCCGATTCAGCAGTCAACTTTGGCAGATTACGATGCCATGATGAACGTCAACGTGCGCGCGGTATTTGCGGCCGTGTCCGAAGCGGTTAAATCGATGCCCACAGGCGGCCGGATCATTACGATCGGCAGCGTCAATGCGGACACCTTTCCCTTCCCAGGGATGGCCGTTTATGGCACGAGCAAAGCGGCCGTGCAGGCGCTCACCAAAGGGTGGGCGCGCGATTTAGGCGAACAGGGCATCACGGTAAATACGATTCAGCCAGGACCTATTGACACCGATATGAACCCGGCCGACGGGGATTTTGGACCTACGATGTCCAGCCTGACGGCCTTAAAGCGGTACGGTCAAGCGAATGAAATTGCCGATGTGGTCCAATTTTTGGCCAGCGAGCAGGCCAGCTATATTACCGGGGCAGCGATTGATGTGGATGGCGGGATGAGAATTTAACCGCCGTGTGGCTAAAAACAAACCGCATGCTCTTAGATTGGGCCAATCTTGACGATTGGTCCAATCTCAAATCGTAGGGAGGGGAGTGTATCAGAGTGATGAAATTTCATTGATTTTCGATTTTTTAACCAAATTGCGCTTATAATCACCCGGGAATGACGTCTGATTTAACCACAGCAACGGCCGTGCCCGGCCCCACCGGCTTTCGCCAAACTTTTCGCCGCGCCCGGCGGCTGCAGCGCGATCCGCTGCCCACGTTTCTGGCCCTGCAGCGGGAATATGGTGATGCCATCTATCTAAATCTGGGGCGACTGCAGCTCATGCTCCTTTGCCATCCCGATCACGTCCAGCACATTTTGCGCGACAACTACCGCAGCTATCGCAAAGGGGTATTTAATGCGCCGCTTGAACCGCTGCTGGGAAACGGCCTGCTGACCAGTGAAGGTGATTACTGGCTGAGCCAGCGCCGTCTGGCCCAGCCGGCCTTCCACAAACAGCGATTAGCCGGCCTGGTTGAGCTGATGTCGCAATCCGTGCGGCCGGTTCTCGATCGATGGCGGGCAGCGGCCGCTTCTGGCCAACCTCACAACATCGCCCCGGACATGAACCAGTTGACCCTGGATATTGTGGGAAACGCCCTGTTCGGGACCGACACGCAGCATATGGCCTCTGTCTGGCGCGAGGCGTTCGCCATCGCCCTCTCCCATATCGACTATCACAGCACGCATCCTTTTGCGCTCCCGGACTGGGTCCCTACGCGGCGCAACCGGCGCTATCAGCAGGCGGTGCGGCAGCTGGATGCGGCCGTCTATGAGATCATTGCCGCGCGGCGCAGCCGGCCGAACGGGCATCACGACCTGCTGGCGATGCTGCTCGAGGCTCGGGACGCCGAAACCGGGATCGGCATGAACGACCAGCAGCTGCGCGATGAAGTGATGACGTTTATTTTGGCCGGTCACGAAACCACGGCCCACGGGCTGGCCTGGTCGCTGGCGCTGCTGGCCCGGCACCGCGCAGCAGCTGAAAAGCTGCGCGCCGAGCTGGATGACGTGCTGAACGGCCGTTTGCCCACGCTCGACGATCTGCCCCAGCTGCCGTATACGCGCATGGTGCTCGATGAGTCGCTGCGTCTTTACCCACCCTCGGTTATCATCCCGCGGCAGGCCAACAAGGATGATATCGTGGCTGGCTGGGCCGTCCCGGCCGATACGGCGGTTTTGCTCAGCCAGTATGTCACCCACCGTCATCCCGACTTCTGGCCTGACCCAGAACGTTTTGATCCGGAGCGTTTTTCTCCGGCCAAAGTCAAGGCTCGCCACCGCTTTGCCTATCTGCCCTTTGGGGCCGGTCCTCGCATCTGCATCGGGCAGCATTTCGCGCTAATGGAAGGGCAGCTAATTCTGGCGTCAGTGGCTCAGGCGTTTGATTGGGAGCTGATAAATGGGGAGTTTCCGGAGCTGGAAACGGCCGTGACGCTGCGCCCCCGCGGTGGATTATCTCTTCTGCTTCACAATCGGCAGTAGGGAGAATATTTCATGTCTAGCAGCTTGCTACAAACAAAACTTTATATTCCCCCTGCTCGGCCCAGGCTGGTCAGCCGCCCGCGTCTGTTCACACGGCTCACTGAAGGGCTGGCCTCCAGAGTAACGCTAATCTCCGCCCCGGCCGGATTTGGCAAAACCACGCTGGTGAGCGAGTGGATCAAAGAATTACGAAATAGGAAATACGAAATACGAGAAACGAGTAAAAAGAATCCAGCCGTAGATCGTCCTTCGTCTTTCGTATTTCGGGTGTCTTGGCTGTCGCTGGATGAGGAGGACAGCGACCCCGACCGCTTTTTAAAATATTTTATCGCCGCTTTGCAACAGATCGAGACAGATGTCGGTGCAAAAGCGCTCAACCTTTTGTACGCTCCTCAGCCGCCGCAAATCAAATCGACTTTAACGACCCTGCTCAACGAGATGACGACCGTCTCAGACGATTTTGTCATCGTGCTCGATGATTATCACCTGGTCAAGGCCAAAGCGGTTGACGACATCCTGACCTTTTTGCTCAATCATTCCCTACCGCAGATGCACCTCATCATTAACAGCCGCTCTGATCCGGATCTGCCTCTAGCCCGCCTGCGCGGCCGGGGTGAGCTGAGCGAGCTGCGCGCCGCTGATCTACGCTTTACCCCAACCGAAGCGGCGGAATTTCTCAATCGGGCGATGGGGCTCGACCTGGCACCAGAAGAAATCGCCGCCCTGGAAACCCGTATCGAAGGGTGGATTGCCGGTCTACAGCTGGTGGCTCTTTCTTTACAGGGGCGCACGAATACCGCCGACTTTATCGAGGCGTTTACGGGAAGCCATCGTTTTGTTCTGGATTATCTGGTTGAAGAGGTTCTGGAGCACCAACCGGAACCCGTGCACCGTTTCTTGCTGCAGACAGCTATTCTCAAACGGCTGTGCGGCGCTTTGTGTGATGCGGTGACCGGGCAGCAAAATGGGAAAGAGATGCTGGCAACGCTGGAACGCAGCAATCTCTTCATTGTGCCGCTGGATGACGAGCGTCAATGGTATCGCTATCATCACCTTTTGGCCGATGTGCTGCACGCTCGTTTAATGGAAGAAGAGCCCCATCTTGCTGCTGACCTACATCAGCGGGCAAGTAAGTGGTACGAGCAGCACGATTTACCGGCCGACGCCATTCGTCACGCCTTTGAAGCCGAAGATTTCGAACGGGCAGCGAGCCTGGTTCAGCGGGCGTGGCCGATGATGCGCCAGAGCTATCCCGACGCTGCACTCGTGCATTGGGTGAAGGCACTGCCGGGTGACGTGCTCCGCGGCCGGCCGATCCTCAACGTGTATTATGCCACCGCTTCAATCCCCGGTAAGCCGGGCACAGCCGAGACCCATCTACGAGACGCAGAACGGTGGCTAGAAACAAACGGCCAAGCTGAAGCAAACGCCGCCCAATCGGCCGTCCTCAATAAAGAAGAGCTTCGTTCTCTGCCGGGAATGATCGCCTTTGCCCGTGCTTACCAGGCCGGGGCTTTGGGCAATAGAGCAGACACCGTTAAATACGCGCAGCAGGCGCTCGACCTCCTACCTGAGAATGAGTACCTGTATCGCGGGTCGGCGGCAGTTCTTCTTGCGTTTGCGCACTGGTCCAGCGGAGAGTTGGAATCAGCCCATCGATCGATTGTTGACGGCCTGTCCAGTATGCAGAAGTCAGGTGATAGCAGTGCGGCAATCAGCGCCTTATACATCCAGGCTGATATCAGAAGGGCGCAAGGTCATCTGCGCCAGGCCCACCGCATCGGTCAACAGGCGCTGAAAGTTGCGGCCGATCACGGTCAGCCGGTTCCCCAAGGCACGGCCGATGTGTACACGGTGTTGAGCGAGCTGCACCACGAGCGGAATAAATTGGATATTGCCGCACAACATCTAGTGAAAGGTCAGGACCTGGGCGAGCATGCCGCCCTGCAGGCAGCGCGCCATCGCTGGTATATGTCTATGGCCCGTATTAAAGAAGCTCAGGGTGATCTGGAGGGCGCTCTTGATCTGCTTGATGAGGCCCAGCGGGTATATTTCGAGAACCCCGCCCCTGATGTGCGCCCCATACCAGCAATAAAGGCGCGGTTATGGGTGAAGCAGGGGCGGCTGTCTGACGCTCTAGCCTGGGTTCGCGAGGCAAACTTATCCACGGCCGACGTACTTTCCTACCTGCGGGAGTTTGAGCACATTACGCTGGCGAGAGTACTCATCAGTCGGTACCGGACCGATCAGGCAAAGCAGGCCATCCACGATGCGGCAGGGCTGCTTGAGCGTCTAGGGCAGGTGGCCAAAAGTGGAGGGCGGCTGAGAAGCGTGATCGAAATCCTGATCTTGCAGGCTCTTGTGCATCAAGCTCAAGGTGACATTCCGGCCGCCCTCAAACCGCTGCAGCAGGCGCTTAAACTGGCCGAACCGGAGGATTATGTTCGCCTTTTTGTCGATGAAGGTGTTTCCATGGTCCACTTGCTACACGAAGCCATTTCCCAGCAGATTTCGCCCGAATACGCCCGGCGGCTGCTGGACGACCTCCCCGCTCTTCCATCAGAGCAAATCATCCAGAGCAAAGCCCAGCCCCCGCTCATCGACCCCTTAAGCAAACGCGAACTTGAAATTCTCCACCACATCGCCCAGGGTTTGACCAATCAGGATATCGCCGATCAACTCTATCTGTCGCTCTACACCGTCAAAGCCCACGCGCGCAATATTTACGGCAAACTTGGCGTGAGCAACCGCACCCAGGCCGTAACCCGATCCAGGGAGTTGGGGATCCTGCCCGATTGATTAGCAGCTCTCATAAAAAATCAATCTGCCTACAGAGCTGAACCAAAGCGGCGATGGCCCGCCAGTTGCAAATATGCTCAGAATGGGAGCGCAGCGGCGTGAAGAGCGTTCAGGATGGCTGATTTGAAGAGATGATAGCGCCTGGATGGCAAACGACACCTTTATGTCAGTTGACGATTTAACCCATCCACATTGGTAGGGGCTTGGCTAGCCAAGCCCTTACACCGGATCGCAAGGTAGCAGCTTGGGTTAAGTATTAGTCCCTCGAATAGTTCTTTAGAGGTATGACATACTCCTACCTGTCACGTAAGCTTCTTAAAGAATACCGTGATGACCAGCATATGAGTCAGAAGGTGTTGTAGTACGGTCATTTCCTTACAGGAGACAGGACATGAAAGCATTTAAACATGAAAGATATGGCGCTTCCGATGTACTGGAGTTACAAGAGGTCCAAAAGCCGGTGGCCGGAGCGGGTGAAGTATTGGTAAAAACCCAGGCAGCCGCGCTAAATCCGGCCGACTGGCGCACCATGAGGGGCGATCCATTTTTTATTCGCCTGGAGACCGGGCTGTTTCAACCCAAATTCGGAATTCTCGGAGCGGACATCGCCGGGCGAGTCGAGGCGGTTGGCCCTGGCGTCACCCGGTTCAAACCGGGAGATGAAGTCTTTGGCGACATCGGTGCGGGCGGCTTTGCCGAATACGCCTGTGCGCCCGAAGAAAAATTTGCGCTGAAACCGACCAATTTATCGTTGGCGGAAGCGGCCGCCGTGCCCAAAGCAGCCATCACCGCCCTGCAGGGGATTCGCGATTACGGGCAGACTCAGCCGGGACAAACGGTGTTGATAAACGGTGCATCTGGTGGGGTAGGTACCTTTGCGGTGCAGATTGCCAAATCGCTTGGCGCAATCGTGACCGGCGTGTGCAGCACGCGAAACCTGGAGCTGGTGCGCTCAATTGGGGCGGATCACGTCGTTGATTACACCAGAGAGGATTTTACCAACCAGACCTACGACCTGATATTTGATGCCGTTGGCAATCGTTCCGTTGGGGATTATCAGCGTGCTCTAAAACCGGCCGGAATCGGTGTGATCGCCGGATTTACGACGCTGACGCATATGGTCAAGATCATGCTTCTGGGACCCTGGATTTCAAAGAGAGGCGGTCAAAAAATCGCCCCGATGAACGCCAACATCAATCAAAAAGATTTGGGTTTTCTGAAAGGGTTGATTGAAGCAGGCCATGTAAAGCCGGTCATCGACAGATGTTATCCCTTTGGCCAAATTCCTGAGGCGGTGGCCTATCTTGAAAAAGGGCACGCTCGGGGGAAAGTTGTGATTACTGTAAAATAATTTCCCTCCCCAGCTCACCTAAAGTTCAAAAGCAGATGGTTAAAAATTGTGTCCTCTCACGGTCCGACAAGCTCCCCTCCCCGCGTCGGGGAGGGGTGAGTTGAATGCCAAAAGACCCACCCCCTAACCCCCTCCCGAATCGGGAGTGGGGATTAGTCGGACTGAAAAGCGCATTTTCTCATTAATCGGTCCGACCCTGAATCCGCATCGGGGAAGGGGGATTTGATCACTATAGACAACTCTCTCTGTTAATAAGCAACCACTGACTTTCTTAAAAAGATAAAGCAAAAAAAGAAGAGCAAAATTATGAAGAAGAAATTTATCATTCCCGTTTTATTCATCATTTTTACCGCCCTCGGCGTTGGCATATGGTCTACCACATCCATCGAGCCGATCACGTCATGTGATCCGATTGGAGACGCCCGGCCGCTGTGCGACTGGCAAAACCCGGAAGATATGGTGGCCCTCTCAGACGGCCGTCACGTGATTGTCAGTGAATTTGGCGATCAAAATGGTGCCCGGCCGGGCACGCTGGCCCTGCTTGACCTGGAAACAGAGACGCGACACCTGCTCTACAACGGGGGGTCTGATGCCCAATCTGGCCCCTGGGGAGAGGACAACTGCCAGGAACCCGCTGACGGAGAATTTTCCCCACACGGCATTCACGTCAGCCAACGCGCCGAGGGGCAGCTGCAGCTGCTGGCGGTGCAGCACGCCGGCCGGGAATCGGTGGAGATGTTTGAGGTCATACCGTCTGACGACCGCTGGACCCTGGCCTGGCGGGGGTGTGTCATCGCTCCGCAAGGCAGCATGATCAACGATGTCGTAGGCACCCCCGATGGTGGCTTTCTCGTGACCCACATGATGCCCAACGAGGGCGGCACGGCAGCCATGTTTGCCGAATATCTGAAAAGCAGCATGCTGGGCGTTAAAAGCGGTTATGTCCTGGCCTGGCGGCCGGATGAAGGATTCAGCCAGCTGGTCAGCAGCGAGGGTACCGTGCCTAATGGCATCGAGATCGCGGCTGATGGGGTAACGGTTTTTGTCAACTACAGCGCCGGTGGAGAAGTGCGCCGGATCAACCGCCTCACTGATGAGATCGAAGCCAGCAATTCGAACTTACCCCCTCTCGATAACGCCAGCTGGACCCCGGACGGCCGTTTGCTGGTGGCCGGTTCAACCGGCAGCATGCTCGAGGGGATGGCGTGCACCAATTTGGAGGTGGGCAGCTGCCCTGCGCCATTTGCCATCATCGCCGTTGATCCGGAAACGCTTGAAAGTGATGTCATTTACGAAGGTGGACCCGGCACGCCGGGCGGTGGCGGCACGGTCGGCCTCATGGTGAGCGATGGCTCGCTGCTGATCGGCACCTTTGCCGGGGATCGGATCGTGCGGGTGGAACCGTAAATTATCACCCTCGCGTATCAAACCGATGCAGCCCGGCCGTGCGGGCGTGCTGCACGACCTGGAGGTATTCATGACCGTGAATTCGCCGGTTGATCTCGCTGTAGTAACGATCGCTGACCTTGGCGGCCGGATAATATTGATCCATGATATTGACGTAGGTATCCGGCGAGATTTCTTCGGCCAGAAAGCGCATAATGCGGCCGCTGTCTGCCACCAAACCCGGCATCACCAGATGCCGAACCAGCAGGCCGCGACGGGCCAGGCCGTTTTGATCGAGCTGCAGCGAACCAACCTGGCGATACATCTCCTTCAGCGAACGGCGGGCTGCGGCCGGGTAGTCACGCGCTTTGAGATAGCGAAACGACAACTGCTCATCCCATATCTTGAAATCCGGCATATAGATGTCGACCACGCCATCGAGCAGTTCGAGACTGCGCAGCGAATCATAAGCGGACGTGTTGTAGACGATCGGTAGGGTCAAACCCGCTTCGGCCGCGACGAGCAGCGCCTCCAGAGCCTGCGGCACCACGTGCTCCGGCGTCACCCAGTTGATGTTGTGACACCCCATCTCCTGCAGTTCAAGCATCATAGACGCCAGGCGGAGCGGGGTAACTTCTTGACCTACCTCGCGCATGTGGCTGATATCGGCATTTTGACAAAAGACGCAGCGGAGGTTGCACATGGCGAAGAAAATGGTGCCGCTGCCTTTCCAGCCGCGCAAACAATCTTCCTCACCAAAGTGAGGGAAATAGCTGGCCACCTTTGCCAGCCGACCGGTGTGACAAACACCACGTTCATCCTGCAGCCGGTCAACCTCGCAATCACGTGGACAAATGCGACAATCGCCTAACTCCATGAGTGCAGCTTCAACCCGCCCTTTTAGGTCCCCCCGGCGGTGAAGGGTGACGTACCCTGCCTCGGTCGGTCGGTGCCCACCGGCCGGAGGATTTCCCGTTGGCAATGACATGTCAACCGCCCTGCTCAAACCATACAAGCCGACGCCATCGCCAGGCTTGAGCAGGTCATCTTATAAAGCGCCTGCGCTTTTTGGGGCGTATTGCCGATACAAACCGCCCCAAATTTACCGTATTCCGACAAAGCACCCATCAAGTGAAAAACCACGCCCTGCTGTGTCGCCCCGTGAAAATGGAGATTATCAAGAACGGCCATGTCGATTAAATCATCCGGGGTGAGGCCGATGTGACCATCGTCATGGATGTTGTCTGAAGCGTAGTAGTAGCGAGGTTCGTTTGCCGGGGTGTAGTAAAGTCCGTTTTCCAGATTGTAGCGGCCTTTTGTTAGAAATTGAAGCATCAAAAACGGATGGGTTGTTCCGCCCTTGCGCAGGTTAATTTCGATGGCGTAATGATGCCAGCCATCTGGTTCCTTGACCGAAATGAAGTCCACGGCAAAGCGGCCGATGACGCCTTCCCGCCGTAAAATTTCCCCAATTTTCCAACCGGCATCCTGAATCTCCAGACGATACGCTTCATCAGCTGGAAAAGTGCACCCCAGGAAGATTTGCCCCGATGGCCCGCCCAATACCTGGTCGTGGGTTGAGATAATTTCCAGTTTCCCCTTTGGGGTAATGCGGCACTGCACCGATGGGGACCGCTTGTTCTGACCATCAATCCAGCTTTCTACGATACCTCCCATCTGCCCAAATTTGGCCCGATATTGGCTCCACGTTTCGCCGGCCGCTTCAAATTGAAGTGTGGTGGACAGCTGGTCGGCTACCCATTTCCGTATTCCTCGGTTTTTCGGGCAGTCACGAAACGAGAAGATGGCGTTACCCTCACCGGAAAATCCTTCATTAAGCTTAACGACCGCCCGGCGCAGCATGGGTTGACGACGTTTTAAGGCGGTCAGGGCATCAATGATGTCAATTTCATCCCGCAAATGCTCAACCCCATCGGGAAGAGAAACCCCAGCCTGTCGAAAAACGGCGCGGCCGCTGCTTTTTGAGCCCCAATGTGTCAGGGCTGGATCGCAGGCATAAAGCGGGATATCTAAAGCCAAAGCCAATTCCTTCTCCAGCGGTGTGGCGTTGAAGCAGGTAATGTGGGATGCATCCCATCCCACAATTTTTTCGCGGATACGCTGCAGCATCATGGGGCGCTGTAAAACCTTCTGGGTTAATGGTTTGTTGGAGCTGTCGTGACAGCTTAACATCGTCAACCGCTGTCGCGCATGTTTCCCGGGAATTCCGGGGAGCAGGTGCAGGTAGTAATCGATAATCGTTTCATGAATGGGCTGACTCGAAAGGTAAATCACCCGAGTTCTGGGAAGCTGCAGCAGCATTAAAAGACAAAGCATCCTTTCTTCATAGTGATGAACACCGGTAATTTTGGTGAGCTCATCCGGATCAAAGCTGAGGCTCGGCAAAACAACAACAGTTCGTGGCGCCAATGGATTGGGGAAAATACGCTCCACCATGGTGGTTAATCGGCGCTGTAGTTTGGCAAAAGCTTGATCCTCACTCGGCTCAAGCAGAGCCCAGGTTGGGGGCATCTGATTTAAAGCAGCTAAATCAGTAACATGAAACATCTTTCACTCTCCTCTTTGAAGCCCTTACGGATTCCTCATAGCAAACAGCTATCTGGCTTATTCGTTTGTAAAAAACTTGTGGAACAGATTGGTTATCAATGACTGAAAATCGAAAACAGAAGGGCTGCTACCTTAACCAGATATCGGTTCAATTTTATCGAAATGAGGCGCAGCTGGGGGCTGAAATTTCCGACCCAGGCGCTTTGATTTTTGTAATCCCAGGGGTTTAAACTTTTATTACGCCTGATTTGATTGGAGCATATCAACCGATAATTTATCAAGCAAATCCTATTTTCCTGTCTTTAAGATAACGGCTTGTTTATGCGAAGATCAAGTGCCATGTCTCTGAAATATTCATGATATATGTCATAAATATAAGGGTTACAGATGTAATGGCGTCCTCGACTCAGGATTGTGCAGGCATCATTTTGTTGCTTCCGTTTGGAAGGTATGGGTTGAGCTGTGTATTTTCAACCGGACCGAGTATCATTACAGACGATTCCGGTCCAAAAGCAAACAGAGGATAGAGAAAAATTATGAAAGTATTAATGCCCAACCACTTTCCACTGCAGGGTTCCGGCAGCGGTATCTATACACTTAACGTCGCTCTCGAGCTGATCAGAGCCGGCCATGAAGTACTGGTCATTACGCCGGACCACCAGCCGGATACGGACAACCCATTTCCAACTCGCAACATCATTTTTAGCGACGGAAATAATGACGGGGCGGAACTTGACTTCAACTTCCCCTGTTTTACAACCCATCCCCGAAGCGAAACGACCTTTTATGAGTTAAGCGAGGGTCAGATCCAGGCATATCTCGACGCCTGGCGCCGGCACATTAGCGAGGCGATTTCAGAGTTTAATCCGGACGTGATTCACGCCCACCACGTGTGGGTCACCCCTTATGTGGCTGCTGAAATGGGATTACCGTTCGTGATTAGCTGTCACGGCACCGATTTGATGGGCTTCAAGCGGGGGCCGCGCTATCGGGATTATGCACTCCGGGCAGCACAGCAGACACACGCCATGATTGCCATTTCCAATCAGGTACAGGCTGATGCCATCAGCACCTATCAGATTGATCAAGAAAAGGTCCCCCTAATAGGTAACGGGTTTGGTACGGATCATTTTAAGCTGCTTGATGTGAATAAGGGTGACGTCCTTGGGGAATTTGGCTTAGACGGTGGTAATCAGCCGCTGGTGAGCTTTGTTGGGAAGTTTACCGACTTCAAAGGGATTGATGTCCTGCTAAAAGCCGCAGCTATTTATGAGAAGGCACTGGACGGGGTGCAAACGGTCCTTGTCGGACATGGCGGTTTATGGGACGAGATGCACGCCCTCAGAGAGGAGCTAGGCCTCAAGCGGGTCCACTTTCTTGGCCATCAGACACAGGATATTCTGGCACGCATCTACAACGTCGCCGACGTTTCCATTGTCCCTTCTCGCATCGAACCCTTTGGTTTGGTTGCGGTGGAGGCGCTGGCCTGCGGTACACCGGTCGTCGCCACCAACGCGGGAGGGTTACCGGATTTCATCAATGAAGAGGTTGGAGCCCTGGTACCTGTTGACGATCCGGAAAGCTTGGCGCGGGCCATCATAGACGAAATTTCCAACAATACCAAGCAGACGAAGGGCGTATACGCAAATAAGTATGCGTATGACAACTACACCTGGGCGAAACAGGTTGAGAAGATGGTCGGCCTCTACCGCGAGGCGATCAATTGAATAGAGGGTCCAATCTTGAAGGTTGGACCCCTTTAAATGTGTTGCCAGGGGATGTTCGTTTGAAATTTAGACCGCCTTGCGCCGGCGCATCCAGCGGATAAAAAACCGGCTTGCCAAGCCCATCACCGTCGCTAATACAATCAGCACCGCCATCACAATACCTAAAACCGTCTTAGCCAGCTCTCGGGCATGCTTCGCGATTTGTGCGTCTATGACCTCAACCGCCCAGATGAAAATAGATTTGATTTTTCCTTAATTTCTATTTTATAATGACTCTACTCTCAGTTGTCAGTTCAATTAATTGTTTTTTACGCAAGATCGATTCAGCGCCGCTCAATGATTAAAAATGATCCTCAGGATTTGATCTTTCTTAACACCTTTGCTTTAAAAGCTTACCGTTCTATCTCTTGGTGATTTTCAAAATCCAGGTGTTAATTTTCCCAAAGTATCGATCTCTGGTCTCCTCTTTGCCGCTGTTATCGAAATCTCAATAACATTCGCGTTTAATTCATAATTGCATAATTATCCTAAGAAATTTCTATCTTAGGATGCCTACAAACCAACGCGAGGAAAAACTCATGGAGAGAATACACATCTCTCTCTTTGGAAAATTACTCATTGAAGTTGGGGGGGATGTTATCAATGGCTTTGACAGCAGCAAGCTGTCAGAGTTTTTTTGCTTTCTTCTTGTATATCGCGATCGTCCCCATTCTCGGGACAAGCTGGCTAATTTATTGTGGAGCAACCTGTCAACGTCTAAATCTAAAACCTACCTGAGAAAAACGCTTTGGCAGCTTCAAACCATCCTAGATGATCCAGACTTTCTGTCAATCGAGCCTGAATGGATTCAAATTAATAAGGACGCTCCCATCTGGCTCGATGTGGCCATTTTAGAAAATGCCTTTAATCACGTCAAAGGGGTTCAAGGCCATCAACTCGACTCCTTAACCATGGAACAGGTTCGTCAAGCAACGGATCTTTATCGAGGCGATTTATTGGAAGGGTGGTATTTGGAGTGGTGTCTCCATGAGCGAGAGCGGCTGCAAAATATCTACCTCATCCTCTTAGAGAAGCTGATGGGTTATTGCGAATCTCACGGAGAAATCGAAGAAGGATTCTCTTATGGCATGCAGGTTTTGGCCTATAACCAAGCACGCGAGCGTACACATCGCCGTCTAATGCGCCTTTTTTACTCCGGCGGTTATCGAACTGATGCACTCAGACAATATGAGCGATGTGTAGATATTCTCAGACAGGAATTAGGAGTCCAACCATCAAAACAAACTGTTCTGCTCTACAATCAAATCAAAGCAGATCATTTTGTCACCCCCAGCTTACCTCGCCAGCCGGCCCAGCTACCCATCAATCAGTCGGCTGCACAGCTGAATAATTTGTTGGACAGCCTAAACCAATTAAATGATGAGTTGGAGCACATTCAGCAGCAGGTTCAGCAGAAAATTGATGCGGTTAAATTCTTAATTAAAGAGTAACATTTGAACGCAGAAAGATACGCCCAAGCAACGCTTCAAGAATCACCTACACAGTACCATTAGAACCTCTCAAAAATAACAGGCAATCAATCAGGTTTTTTCATTGTTGGCTCCCATTTGGGAAACACCTGAAGAAAACTGGCATTCATCTCTTTAGCAGGTCTGGCTTTCCAATTAGAGCAAGAGGGCTACAAACGTCTGGTGGCTGCCGGGCATTTACCTGCGCGGCAACAGCAGCAAGTATTTTCATAGAGAAAGACAGATCATAACGTCCGTTATCCCTGGTTTGAATTTACCAGGGGCTATTTTGAAGACCAAACAGGAGGGTAGGTGGCTTCTTTGTTCTCATTTTTACGCAGCGAAGGGGATCTGCCGGAAGGATCCAATTCTGATGATCTGCCGCTTGGTGAGCTGGAGTTTCACACGGCCGGCAGCGAGTTTCCGCCCAATAACGCCTCTACCCCGGCTGAGGCACTGGCGCTCATCATTGAGATTTTGAGCCATTTTTTACCCGATCACGATGACAGTGATCCGTGGCCGGCCCCGACAGTGGCCGCGATCGAGGTTAATCCGCAGCCGCTGGCCATCGGCAATCGCCGCGGAACCAACAATCCGGCGTCGTTTAGCGCGGTGGCTCTGACTGGCGGCCGACTCAACGCCGTGATTCGTTTTCAGCTATGGCATTCAGATATGGGAGAAGTCGATGCGCAAACTGGAATTTTGCAGACCGCCCTTCTTGAGCAAACGGACGAGCTGTGGCGGGCCGGGGTGCTGCGGCTCAATGCCGTCGGAAGTGCGCCAGCCGAACACGTCCCTTCGCTCGATGTCTGGCGCAAAACAGCCGATTATCGCCTGCTGTATGAATATCATCATCAGGATACTGAAGGGGCCCACAGCCTGATCGCTCGTATTCCGATTCATGCCCACACCGATCAGGAAGATGAATTGACTTTGGTCACTGATGAGATGACTCGCTGGGATAATGAAACAGCCCCTACGCTGACCCTCCGCGGACCACAGTTGATTCGCCGCCTATCGGTGCTGGCATTCACCCCGGCCCCAACGCCGGGCAACACCATCACCCTGCGCCGTACGTTTGATGGAGCCATCGGCGACCCGATTAACTTTGCCACGCTGCCCGATTTTTTCAGTGGGATAACCGCAGCGGGCGATCCGGTTCGCCACGGCGAAATTGTATTTGCGACGGTGACCGATTTTCTTGACGCCCTGACACCCATTGGTTCCCCTCTCGCTCTGGGCGATTGGGATGAAGATCTGATCCCAGATCTTTACCAACCGTATCTGGTGGCAATTTCACCACCGCTGCACCTGTTTAACGTTGCCGAGCGCCTGGACCTGATCTGCGAGGGAGACATCTTTGATGCGTCTGCAGTCGTTTATGCGCAGGCAAAACGCTGACCCCTTCATGAGTCAGCCTTTGTGATGCGGCCTTCAAATCTGGGGGCGAAAAAGTCGCCCCAGAATAACTTTTAAGGAGGTTTACGTGATATGGCCGAAATGATTTTACCCGGAACCTATATTGAAGTACGGGCCGAGAAGCTGATTGCGGCCGGACCGATCGCCATCGGCAATGTTGGCATAGTAGGGACCGCCCGTCGAGGGGTAGTGGGACAGGTTTACAACCCCAGTAACATCGGTGAGGCGCGAGATATTTTTGGTGAAGCCGACGATTATGCCAATCCGATCGAAGCCGGCCGCGAACTGACCCTGGTGCGGGCGCTCGAGCTCGTTTATGCCAACGGGGGGCAGCGTGTTTTTGCGGTCCGCGTGGCTGCAGACGGGCAAACCGCGGCCGTTTACTCCCTGCCGGCCTCAACCGGCAACGTCACCGCCACGGCCGAGGCTATCGGCGATGGCTACAACGACTTCACTTTTGAAATCGCTGAAAACAGCGATGACAATACGCTACGCGATGTCACTATCTCAGCAGGATTCCTTACTGAATCATATCGTGAGGTGCCGCAGGCGGTAGCCGATTTTGTCGGCGTATTAAATGGAGACAGCACAACCTACAACTATCGGCGCAACAGCAGCACCGGCGAAGGATCACTCCTATTTACTTTTGATGTCGCTGGAGCCACCGGCGATGTCACCGCCGGCACGGTTGACCCACCACCCGGCACGCTGGGAACAAATGGAGCCGCCGCCGACAGCAATAATTATGAGGATGGATTGGCTGCTTTAACCAACCAAGATGTTCACATCATCGTTATGGCTGGATTTGACGCGGCCGTATCGCTGGCCACCCACGTTGACAATGCCTCGAGTGATCTGATGCGGCGCGAGCGGATCGGGGTGACCGGCAGCACGAACAGCGATGACCTGACTGACCTCTTGTCAGCCCCAGACAACCTCAACGGCCGTCTCGTCTATGTCGGTCCAGGACTCAAAACAGATGACCCGGTTAGCGGCAAAGAAGTGGCTCTGCCGGCCAGCTACGCCGCAGCGGCGGTTGCCGGTCTCCTGTCGTCGCTCGATCCACACTTTAGCCCCACCAACAAAATTATCAAGGCCATCGGGGTTGAAACCATCTTTAACGGTACCGAGCTGGAACAGCTTTTGCTCAATCGGGTCATGGCCCTGGAGGAGCGCAACGGATCGGTCCGCGTGGTGCGCGGCATTACCTCATCAACCAACACCGCCTGGTCTCAGGTCACAACCCGCCGCATTGTCGACTTCGCCAAATTTGGCGTCCGTTCGGCCGCTAACCCGTTTATAGGCAAGCTCAACAACGAGCGGGTGCGTCAAGCTCTCAAGGGCAGCATCAACGGATTTTTGGCCGATATGGTTGATCGGGAAATGCTGATCAGCTATGAGCTGGAAGTTTCGGCCACGCGCGAACAGGAAATCCGGGGGATCGCCCAGGTGACCATGATCGTCCGGCCGACGTTTAGCATCGACTTCATTCGCGTGACGATGTTCTTGGAGTAAGGGAGAAAATTAAATGGCTAATACAAATGTTTTTCGCGGATCAGACGCCACCTTAACGCTGGCACCCAGCAACGCCGACGAGCCGGAAGGAGCAGCGGCCAACGAGGTCATCGAGTTTTATCAGCTTAGTCCGGTCGGGCGAGCTACCGGCGTCGAGGTCTTTGTAACCACCGATCTTGAAGCATATCATGAAATTGGCCGCCGCCACCCGGCCCAGCTGCGGCCGGGCAACATCAACATCAGCGGCAGCATCGAACGCGCCTATATCAACGGGGCACTGCTGCGCCTGCTGTTGGGCCAGGGGGCTGTGACCGAACGGGTAGCTGAGCCTTATCCGCAGCCTTCGTTCAACATCCAGCTGCGGGTTGAAGATCCGGCCACACCCGGCACTACCAGCACCATCACCGTCCACGGGGTTAAACTGGAAAATTGGGCATATAACCTTCCAGAAGATGATTTTGTAATGGAATCGGTCACCTTTAAAGGATTGTTTATCAGCGTTGAAGATACGGAAGCCGCCGGAGGGTAATGATGGGTATTTTAACAGCTGATCAGCTGCTCGCTGGCGGCACCTTGACCCATGAAATCACGGTGCCATCGGAGCTTCTCACTCAAGCGGAAGCGGTTGGGCTGCGCGTCAATCTGCGACCGTTGACGGTCAGTGATCTGCAACGCATCAGCAAAGCGGCGCGCAGTGACAACAATTTGTCTGCCTTGTTGATGATTCAAAAAGCGATGGTTAATCCATCCCTTAAAATCGATCAGGTGGCTCAGCTGTCGGCCGGTCTGGCGACGTTTTTGGTTGATAATATCAACCGCATCAGCGGGATCAACACCCCTCGTGATGAGCTGGCCGAACTGGTTCAAGCCCCTCTGGCCAAAGCTTGCTTTATCTTGGCCCGAGAATTTGGCTGGACTCCCGAAGAGGTCAGCGGCATGACGATTGGCCAGATTCTGCTCTATCTCGAAATGAGCCAAACGAACGACGGCACACCTCCACAGGAGCACTTGAATTAATGATGGACGCTCGATCCTACACCCTGAATGCCCTGATGCGAGCTGGCCGAGCCCCGGCAAACTGGCTGGCCGTTGTTGAGCGCCGCTCGGCCTGGGTGATGAATCTCGATCGACTGAGTCGCAGGCTGACCGACCTGGTCTTGGCTCCACCTCCGACGCTACTGCCGGTCCCCATCTGGGGCAACACCCTGACTGAACTGACCCAGGCAGCTGACCCAGAAATCGAGCCTAATCAGGACGGCCGGTCAGCTTCTCGGAAGCGCACGCGCGGTGGTCCAGAAGCACCAATGGGCTCCCCTTACCGGCGGTCGTTGGCTGGGGGTTCAGATGGTTCGTCTACCGCCGCTGCTGCCCCCCAACCGCCGGCTCAAATGACCAGCGCTCGACCGCAAATTGCGCCACTGACCCAGCGTGTCCATAGAAAAGGCGGCCCATCACCAGCTGCCAAAACGGTCACCGGCGACTTCTTAAATCGTTGGGTTCCGGCCGGGCAGAATGGGCACAACGCAAACAGCCGCTCGGTTGGCCGGCACTCATCCACCCGGAAAATACTCGATTTGGCACGGCTGCCAAGGAGCAAGCCGCTGCCTGTGACGGCCGAATCATGGTCGACCCTACTGGCGCGGCAAACCGGCCGGCGTCTGATAGCTCAGTTGACTGACCAATCGCCAACGCAAATAATCGCTCAGCAGGACACCGCGACTAGCGCAACCGCTGTGGCGAGCAATCCACAAGGAAACAAAGAAGTAGGTGGCCGGGTAGCGGCCCACCCGCGTCCGAATATGACCCTAACCGAAACGACCCTGGTCAGGCAGTGGCGGAAGCCGCTAATCGGACCAGCTGTCCCGCGGACGCTCCTGGCCGTTTTGGCCGGGGCTGAACTGGACACGAGCCTCTCAACGATCAAGCAGGAACCAACCGCCAACCCTAACGTTGGTCAGCCGTCAGTCAAAACTGAAACGGCTTCCAACTCAATGCAGCCGGCTCCTGCCATCAGGCAAAACGGGGCGGTCAGGGCACCTGTTGTTGGCCCGGCGGCCGGCAACACGACCGCAATGCTCCTCCCCCACAGCAGCGCTCCGGACGATTTTTCGGCCGCCAGCTGGTTGGGATCGCCGGCTCTACCAGCCCCGAAACCAGCGGAGAATGGAAGAGCCCATACCAACCGGAAAAAAGAATCACCCGATCACCAGGCTGAACCGGGAGAAGATTTGATTGAGTTAGCGGAGAGCGTCAAGCGGATTCTGGATGAAGAAGCACGTCGCTTTGGAATTGATGTTTAGGAGGCGTGATGCGGCCGATGTTAGATGATCTCGAGCTGCCGCTGGTGCAGGAAATCAGAAGTTATGACCAGCGGGCGCTGGCCGAGCACTCCCCGCCAGGATTACCGGGCACCCATCTACAAAACATGGGGCGGGCCCCGGCCCACCTGCTCATCTGGGGGGTGGCCACCGGCCCAGGAGAGCTCGATTTTGTCGAACAGCTCGACGACAAATTTAAGCGTGGAGATCCACTGCCGTTTACGGCCGATATCACCGCTGATGCAGAGATCGATCAGATGATCATCGAGACCTTACGGTGGCAGGAGATAGCCGGTCACCCGCAGCGGCAGGCCTACATCATGACCCTGCGGGAGTATATCGAGCCGGTTGAACCAGAAGACCTGTCGCTGCTTGACAGCGACATCCTGGCCGATGCCCAAAGCTTAATTGACGATCTCGTAGATGGTCTCGATATCGGTCTAGATTTCGCCACCGGACTGGAACGATTTGTGAGTCCGCTGACCGACTTTTTGTCCCGACTAGAGGCGTTTAACCGCGGCAACGGCCAGTAGCGCTCGCTCGCGGAACCCTGCAAACAATATCAAAATAAGGAAGAAATCTCATGGCTTCGCCAAATTTATTTGAAGAAATTAAAGAAGCACTGGACGAATTCAAAAAGTTTTTGGATGACAATGCCAGCACAATCAAACCGGCTATTGCCCCACTAGACCAGCTGACCGGCGGCCGGGTGTCCGAGCTTATCGATTCGCTCATCAGCCTTCTCAACAAGCTCAAGGCCGAGGTCGACAAACTCGACCCCAATCTCGTTCCGGGACTGGACAAGGTGACGACATTTACGGAGAGCATCAAAACGCTTTTGGAATCCTCTAAGAGTTTGCTCCCGGACGAAACGGATACGATCGACGACGTGATTGGCGTGGCCGACATCGTCACCAGCTTGCCATCGATAGACGAGATCAAAGGTGAAATCACCGGTTTAATCGATGCCATCATCACCCATTTGAACAATCTCAAATCTTAATCTGAAAGATGGTGAGATTTTAAAGGCTCGGCAATATTATGCCCAAACCGATGTTAGGCGATATCGAACTGCAGCTCGTGCAGGAAATAACCGCCCAAACCGACCAGCGTCTTGTACAGCACGAGATTCCGGGGCTGGAAGGTGATTTTTTGCAGCGGCAAAACCGTCACGGCGGTCGCTTCTTCCTCAACGGTATTTTGACCGGCCCGGAAGCGGGTGAAGGGCTCAAAGAACTGCGGGAAAAATTTAAGGCGGCCGAGCCGGTCTCTTTTGTAGCCGATATCGCCACGGCCACGCAGGTTGACCAGGTCTTAATTGAAAAAATGGGTCTGCGTGAGCTGGCCGGTAAACCGGAGCGGTTTGAATATGCCTTTACGCTGCGCGAATACCGGCCGCCCGAAGAGATCCCTACCGAAGATCCACCACCCGATCCGGATCCACCTGAGCCCCCTGATGACGATATTGATGATAATCTCGGGACGTTGATCGTTGAGGTTATTGTCGATGGTCAACCCGATTTTGACTTTACTCAGGTCACGGTCACCGCACAGGGTACAACGCAGGAAAACTCGCCATTTTCCCGGACGCTGAGCAATCGCAACGACAACATCTGGACTGAAGAAGACGTCCCGGCCAGCGAGGGTGAGTATACCGTCTCTGCGATCGTAACCGGTCCCCCACCGATGTCCGGCTCGGCTACCACCGCTGTTCAGGCCGGACAGCAGGCCCAGGTGACCATTCGCCTGGCAGCCGGCTCGCTCGTGGCCACTATTTTTGGTATCCATTTTCGTTTTGACAAATCGTTTATTGAACCGTGTTTGCGGCTGGTTATGAAACAGGCAGCTGATTTTGCTGCGGCAAACGGTGCTCAAAAACTCCTGGTTATCGGTCATACCGACTTAACCGGACCCGATGCGTATAATCAGTCGCTTTCTGAACGGCGAGCCCGAAGCGCATTCGCCTACCTGACGTTTGGAAACAGCGATGCCGAAGCGGACGCGGCCGTGGCCGAATGGAACAGTCTTCGGCAGCGTCGCACCCCTGGTCAAACGACAAGTGAACGCGACACCTGGGGAATTCGTGAATACCAGCATATGCTCCAAACGCTGGCATTTTATCCCGGACGGGTGGATGGAGATCACGGCCGTATGACTGACGATGCCGTTGAGGCATTTCGCCGGCATCGCGGGCTACCACCCGGAACGGCCGTTGACGACCCTGTATGGGAGGCATTGATTCGTGCCTACCTCGGGTTAGAGCCACTTAAGCTCAATCTCGGACAGCTGCTTCCCAACTGCACCAACGAGCCGCTCAAGTGGATCGGCTGCGGCGAAAAAGATCCGGTCCGAAATACGCAGGCGGCGTGGCGGCCCAACCGGCGGACTGAGATGGTGATTGTTTCGGCCGCTTCGCTCCCGTGCGAGATACCGGTGCCAGACACGCTGCTTCTGCCAAGCCCAAACACCGGGGCAGCCGGGCAAAATTGGTGTCTTGATAATGGCGGGGCCACTACTCGCTGCTGCTTCATCGTGCCGGCGCAGGACCAGGATCCCTGCCCGCAAAATGGGCAAAACAAATGGTGCCGCCCTCCTCGGCCGCCGCGCTTCACCCTAAATGGCACCATCAAAAAAGAAGTGCGTTTGCCCGACGGCACAATCCGCCTCGACCCGGCCCCACAGCAAAAGTTTGTGTTAACAGCCCCGGATGGTGAGTTTAAACAAAGCGAACGATCCAATGGCGAACCCAATCCTGCCCGGACCGACGGCAATGGAGCGTTTACGTTTGACGACATGCCTCCGGGTGTGTTTTCGCTCGAGGTCATCCCGGCGTCAGGGTCTGTTTTGGTTCGCCTTGAAGAAGAGACGGCCGAAAACGTCCGCGGCAACGTAGTCTGCAAGGATATTCGCTCAGCCCAGGTCAATCTCAACGTTGTCATTTTGGCCGCCCCCCCTCTACGGGAAATCACCCTGCCGGTTGTTGCACATCTAATGACGGCTCACGACGGAAATGTCGTTCTCCATCAAACAACGCGCGACAAAAACGACATAGAACAGCTCATCAATCGGGTTAATCAAATTTGGGAGCAGGCCCGCATCCGGTTTGAGGTTAAAGATTTCATTGAGGCAACTTATCAACCGCCACCACCAGCCCAATCGTTTGTCAACCAGGCGGAGTTTTTCTTTATTTTGGCCAATTGTGCCGCGCAAAACGTCATCAACATCTTTTTTGTGCAGGATATCGAAGATCCAACCGCTTATTTTGTAGCGGCACCAAACAGCGGCGCGGCCGTTCCGGGTATCGCCATCGAGGATTTGGCCACTGACCAGCTCTCAACCGAGTTTATGGCACAGGCGTTGGGCAACTTTCTCGAACTACCACTGCTGACCGATCCCAGCACCCTCGACCGGCTCATGCACGCGGGACTGGTCCGCTCAGGCACCGTCATTTCGGATGCGGAAGTCGATACAGCCCGAGCTTCGGAGGCGTCTTTCCTTGAATACAATCCCATCACCATCAGTGTTACCGGTGGCGCGACCCAGCTCGGTGGAACACAGGGCTCAACCTTTGTGGTCCTGCGCGATGACGCGTCCGGACCGATCACCGTCGAGGCACAGATTCCGCCGGCTCAACTGGCCACCGGCACCGCCACGATGACCGGTGGGACAGAGGTCCCGGGATTCCCGCTACGGCGCAATGTCGTACGCAACGCCACCGGCCGCACCGAGGTGGTCACCACTTTTACCATGCCGGTGACAACCGCGGCCGGCACCGTCATGCACACGTACCAAACAACAACTATTATCGCTGTCTTTGAGTTGACGGTCGATGTCGAGGGTGCGGATCGGGCCGGCGCTTCCGGCAGCAATATTTTTGTGACTCAGCAGGCGGATGGCGAGGTCATTACTTTGACAGCGAATATCACCCCGGCCGCAGATATACCGCGCTGCGTTCCGCAGGATTTTGTCCAGTGGTCTGGTGGCGACCCGGTTCCGGGCAATCCCCTACAGCGAACTGTGCCTAAAGGTGAACCGGGTCAAACCGAAGTCAGAGTGACGTTTGCCGGCCGAACCCAAACGTTTGACATCCGAGTGTATGACTTGGCGTTTGTGCGAGATGCCGCTCCCTTTGATGACGAGATCGACCCGGTTAACTGGCTCGATGCGCTAAGGGTGCGCGCCGATCTGCCGGGTGAAACCCGTGATGAGATCACCATCGAAATTACGAGTTATTTACTTCGACGCTAGCGATCATAGGAAATTAAATGTTGACAGAAACGTTTTATTACACTGAATTTGGAGATCGGGTCGATTTGACCCCATCCTCAGATGCGGTGGCCATCAAATATCAGGCTGAGGTCCCGCCCAAGGATTTAGAAAAGCTCATTCGGGGCGATGATAGGCTGGCCGAGTTTGTCGTAAGTTCAGAACTGCGCCAGCGGGGCATGCTAGTTTACAAACGCAGTACGGCCGCACGTACGACCCTGTCGGAGTTTATCGCCCGCCTAAGTGAAAGCGATCAAATCGCGTACGCGATGCCGGTCTATTTTTTGAATCAGCACCCGGTCCTGATCACGGATGAATTTGTCGTCGGCTTTAAACCCGACGTCCCCCAATCTGAAATTGATGCCCTCAATCAGGCACGTGGCATCGAAATTCTCGAAGCGTTTGATTTTTCACCCAACACGTTTCTGCTGCGGGTGCCCAGGGATAATCAAGCTGAAATTCTAGACATCGTTCGGGCTTATTACGCTCTCGAGACAGTCAAATTCTCTGAGCCCAACCTGATTTATATCAAAGAACTCAAATTCGCTTTTAATCCCAACGACGCTCTGTTTTCTCAGCAGTGGCATCTACCAATGGTCGATGCGCCGGAGGCTTGGGACATCACTCGTGGAGATCGATCGGTTGTGATCGCCATCATTGACGACGGCGTAGATTTAGATCATGAAGATTTTGCCAGTCCCGGAAAAATAGTGCCAACGGCCGATTTATTCGATTTTATCAGCAGCGACAACGATCCCCGGCCAGCGTTATCCAATGATGACCACGGCACCGCCGTAGCTGGCGTAGCCACAGCCGATGGCAACAATAGTATCGGTGTGACCGGGGTCGCCCCGAATTGTCGACTGATGGCCATTCGGCTAGATGGGACCAACAGCGCCACCCGAGACGCCAACGCCTTTCGTTTTGCGGCGAATCACGGCGCATCTGTGATTAACAACAGCTGGGGTCCGCCAGATGGAGCGGGTGCATTTCCTCTGCCGGCCCTTGTACGCGCGGCGATCAATCACGCTACCGACAACGGTCGGGGCGGGTTGGGCTGCGTCATATTTTTTGCGGCCGGCAACGGAAATGAGCATATTTCGGCGCCGGCCACGCTCGATGGGTACGCTAGCTATAACCGGGTCATCGCCGTGGCGGCCTCAAACGATACAGAAGTCCGTTCCGCTTACAGTGATTTTGGCCCCGAAGTAAATATTTGTGCCCCCAGCAATGATACGGCGCCTGGTCATCGAGGGATTGTAACAACCGATCGTATGGGCAGCCAAGGCTATAACCCCCCTTCCAGTGGCAGCGATCCTATCAGCAACAGTAACTATACCGGCACGTTTGGGGGCACCTCGTCTTCCAGCCCGCTGGCGGCCGGTATCTCTGCCCTGATGTTAGCAACTAACCCCGACTTAACATGGGAACAAGTTCGCTACATTCTTGAGGCTACTGCCGAAAAAATCGACAGCGCGAACACGAATCCGGTTGCTCAATACCAGCCCAACGGGCACAGTCAGTGGTATGGCTACGGTCGGGTCAACGCTTTTGAGGCGGTTAAGGGGGCGCGGTCATCTGTGCCCGATCGAGATTTTGTCCATCGTATCACTGTCACCCTGCGGCGAACCAGCGGTGATCGCTTCGTGTCGACAAAAATCGTGCGGCCGATCGACGCTCGTCAAAGAAGAGCGGAGACCGGAACCGAGGCGTTTGTTCGCAGCGGTCCCGACGGTTTTTTGCGGACGGAAATGAGCATTGGCTCGCTTGAACTCCTCGACGAAGTCGAGGTGGATTCGTAACGATTAATCATGTTAACCCCCGCTTACAAACTCACCTTCGGCCGCGAAGCCGAACCATCAGGCGGTCTGGCCGGCGCGGTTAGCGGCGCGCTCTCGGGCGCGACGGGTGGCAAGGTGATCGATACAACCAGCGAACCGCAGGCCAGCATCATCACCGAGCTGACCGTCTGTCTCGATCTCGATTCCCCGGCCGACAGCTTTACGCTGATTCTCGGTCAGGTCGGCTCGTTCCGCCCGCAGCGGGATGAAGAAATCACGGTGGCGCTGGGGTATACCGATGAGGATGAACTCACACAGGTGATGAAAGGGGGGATCGTCAGCGTCGAATCCGGTCTGAGCACCAGCCGCATCATCGGCCACAGCGCCTGCCGGCGACTCTTGCTGGCGGTCGATAATCAGACGTTTGAAAACAAAACGGCCGCCCAAATCGTACGTGAGCTGTGTGATGGGGCCGGCGTGTCGGTGGCCAAAACCGACACCGGCATTACGTTTCCGGCCTACGTCATCGACGGCCGGCGCGATCTCTACCGCCACCTGCAAAATCTCGCCGACCTGTCGGGGCTCGAACTTTACTTTAATCCGGAAGGTGAGCTGGTCATGGAAAAATTTACAAGCGGCAACACCATCCACGTCCTCAAATATGCCGAGCACATCATCGCTGTGGACCAGGTACAGATCGATCCGCAAGCCGGAGAAGTGGTCGCCTTTGGCGAAAGCCCCGCCGGTGGCCAGGCGGCCGAAGCGTGGGCGTGGTTAACCAAAGATTTTTCGGGCAACAAAGGCCGGGCCGGCACCGGAAACCCGCCCCGCCTGCTGGAACGACCGGTCTTGCGTACCGCCGAGGCCGCCCAAACAGCCGCCGAGTCGGTGTCCCACCGCAGCAGCCAGCGTACGGTCCGCGGCCGGTTAAAAATAGCCGGTCGACCGCAAATCAAGCTGGGTGATGCGGTCCGTCTGACCGAAATTCCAGAGGAATCGCTCAACGGTGATTTTCAGGTGCGCTCGGTCACCCACCGCCTCAGCAAGAGGTGCGGTTTCACGACAACTCTGACGTTTCAAGGAACAGCTTAACCCATCACAAAGGTTACTGAGCAGGCTCACAAACTGTCACAGTGACCAACCAAACGGAAAAATTTATGTCAACAACAATCGTCAGCACGATCCAACAAATCATTCGCCACGAAATGCGCACGATGCGCGTGGCTGAACTCGGCCTGGTTGAAGCGGTCTACCCCCACAGCGCCGACGGCGACAGCGACAACTACGGCTGCGACGTGCGCCTAAAAGACAGCGAGCTGCTGCTCAAGCGGGTCCCCATCGCTACCGGCCACATCGGCACCGTGGCGATCCCCAACGTTGGTGATCTGGTCCTGGTCACGTTTGATCAGGGAGATATCGATCAGCCGATCGTCATCGGCCGACTCTACAACGATGAAGACCGGCCACCCCTTAACAACCCCAACGAGGTGATCTTTCGGCTGCCTTTGGCCGAAGCGGATGACAAAACGATTTTAGCTGATATTCGCAACCTGCCCGACAACAACCCGCCGCGTGAAATGCTGCTGCGCATGCCGCCCAAAATCACGCTGCAAATCAATGACGGAACCGTTCATGCCCTGGCCGGCAAGACCGAGATGACCCTTGATCAGACCAATGAAACGGGCGGGAAAGTTACCGTCCTGGCGGGAAACACCAAGATCATCATGGATCAGGATGGGGACATCACCATCGACGCGGCCGGTTCGATGACGATCAAGGCGGCCCAGGATCTGTCTTTAGAGGCGTTTAATATCGACATCAAGGCGAATAGCAAGGTGTCTATTACGGCCAATTCAAACGCGGAATTGTCGGGCATGATGCTCAAGCTGGAAGGCACGTCATCGGCCGCTCTCAAAGGCAGTGCCTTGACCGAAATTTCCGGAGGCCTGGTCAAGATAAATTAAGGAGAATTTCTGATGGGAAAACCGGCCGCTCGCTTAACTGATATGCACGTGTGCCCGCTCGTTACCGTGTTGGTCCCCCACGTTGGAGGGCCGATTGTGCTGGGGTCACCCAATGTGTTAATCGGCGGGCTGCCGGCCGCGAGGTTAACCGACATGCTCACCTGTGTTGGCCCCCCAGATATGATAGCGATGGGGTCCTCCTCGGTATTGATCAACGGGCTGCCGGCCGCGCGTCTTGGTGACCAGACCGCCCACGGCGGCACGATCGTGGCCGGGTTTCCACAGGTGTTAATTGGTGGCTAAGCAAGGAGTTTAAGATGGCTCAAGAACAGTGGGGCACAGATTTACGCCTCTTAATCAATCTAGATCGTCAGTTTGATCGCAACCGCGGCCGCGATCTGTCCGTCGTGGAAAACGAACGCACTGGTCGGACTGATCTAGAAACGTTGACGAGGGTCAATAACTTAAAACAGGCCCTCATGCTGCGTTTTCTGACGCCGGTCGGTGAAATGGCGGTCTTGGGTCACCCTAATTATGGCTCTCGGCTCTCCGAACTTATCGGCCAGCCCAATACCGAAACCACTCGCAATCGGGCCAAGATGTTTACTCTGCTGGCGCTGGGCCAGGAACCGCGTGTAGCTGAAGTTTTGAGCGTGACCGTGACGACAGCCAGGTCCAATCGCAACCAAATCAATATCGATGTTTCTCTGCGTGTCATTCAAGAAAGCACCCCCCTTAACCTGGTGTTTCCCTTCTTCTTGGACGGAGCATAGCGATGGATGAAAAAACTGCAACTTTAATCAACCGCCCTTATCTGCAAATCGTCGACGATATTCTCGTCTCAATGGTCGGCGGCGTGGTCAACGAGCCGATCATTTTTGACCTAAAACTCGATCATTATCCCTTGTCGGAACCCGGCAGCGAAATCCGCGGCATCACCGGCAAGGTTCGTCAGAATGGCGCTGTAGTTGATCATACTTTTCAAAAAGAGATCGATTTTGTCTTTGACGACGATACCAACGAAGTGATCTGGCAAGGCGTGACCCTGCCCGAAGATGAATCGATCTTCTACGTCGACTATTTTCGGCCGGAGGGGACCAGTCGTTCCCCGCTGACCGATATCAACGTCGGCAGCGTAGCCCGCACGTTGGGAGAGGCGATCGGCCGCGAAATCGCAACCGTCTACGAGCAAATTAACCAGGCGTATCGGGCCGGATTTGTCGATACGGCCACCGATAAATCTCTAGATCTCGTGGTGGCCATCTTAGGGCTGAAACGCTTCACCAAGGATTTTGCCACCGGCCAAGTGACCTTTTTTCGCGATCCTGCCGTTCCCGGCAACATCAACATCCCTGAGGGGGTGCTGCTGGCGACGACCAAAGGTGAAGCCCTCTTTCAAACAACCCAGCTCCGCACCCTCCAACAGGGACAGACGCGTATCGATGTGCCTATCCGCGCGGCCGATGAATTTGGCGGGGAGGCGGGCATTGTCGCCGGCGGAGCCATCACCGAAATGGCTCGGCCGCTGGCCGGCATCAGTCGAATCACCAACTTCGACCCTACCATATTGGCGGCCGAAGATGAAAGCGACAGCGAGCTGCGGGCCCGGGCCAAAGCGGCCCTGCGGGGATTGGGCAAAGGGACCATTGCGGCGCTGGACAACGCCATTTTTGAGGCTCGGGAAACCCTTATCGAAATTTGGGATCCTAACGGTCCGCCAGCCAAGCGGTCAGATGTCGGTGAGGTGGTTCTCCTGGTTGAAACGGAACCGGAACGATTTGAAAGCCTCAATGCGGTGGTTCAGGAAACCCGCGCCGCCGGGATTCAGGCGACAGTGGTGGCCCGCTATATCTTTTATAAACCGCGGCTCATCGTGTCCTATAAAAACATACAAACCGGCACGGGTAAAGAGAAGTTGAAAGAAGAAATTATCGCTGCTCTGCAGGCGTACACCGACAGCCTGAGCGGGGGCGACTCAGCCACCGGGGAAGCGCTTCTGAAAACTATCAAAGAAGCGGCTGAAGACAACATTGACGAGGTTCAATTTGCCGATCTCATCACCTGGCAGTCGAATTTAGGCCAGCCCGGCACCGAATCGCTGGTCGACGAAATTCTTAATGCCGTGGCTCTGGCCCCGGCCGATGACCCCGAGCAGAAGATAATCAAAAAGAAATTGACCGATTTGGTCACCCTCGAAACCCCCACCCTGCTCCCATCCGGCAGCCGCGATCCCAACCGGGATCTGGTGGTCGGCGAATCAGGAGCGCGGGCCACGCCAGAAGAGTTGGCCAGCGGCACTTTTACCATCCTGGCCAAGATCGGCGAAGATCCGTGGTTCCTGGTGCTCGATATGGAGCCGGCCGATATTAAATTGGAGGAAGCGGGCTGATGCCAACAAAAAGCGACCGCATTTTAAGCTATTTGCCCGGCACGTTTAAACGACAGGCTCGCCTCTCGGCTCTCATGGCCGTGGTTGATGCGTTTGGTCGGGAACTGCTCGATGGGGAAAACAGCCTGGCCGCGATTATGCAGGCCCACTGGGTCGATCATGCTGATCGCGGGTCCGACGTCATCAACGATCTGGCCCGCATCGCCGCCCTCTACGGGCTGGCTCCCCGCTGCGAGACCCCGCCAGACCCGCCATTGCTGTGCGCTCCGCCGCCGCGCTGTGACGAAACGGTTGAAGAATTTCGTGAACACCTCAAACGGTATGTGCGCACCTTTTTGGACGGCACCGTGACGGTTCAGGGGATTTTACGCATCGCGGCCGAAAATTTGGGGGTGCGTATCGCCGACGCATATGACGACATGGACCCCTGGTGGCGGCGATCCACCGATCAGCTGATCACCTGGCGACCCCGCGGCGACGATATCGCCGGCCGGCTGTTGGGCTTTGCCGCCGCAACGGCCGTTGGTCGTGCGGCCACCCGGGCCAATATTCAAGGTTCCGCCGATCTCAGCCGCGGTGTCGACCTCAGTGACACCCCAATCTTGCGCCTGCAGGTTGATGAACAGCCGGCAGTGGAGATCGATTTTTTAGAAGGGCGTTCCGATCCCGTGGTTCCGTTGAGCTGGATCACGACGGTCATAAACAACGCCGTGGGGTCATCGCAGGTTGCCCACGATCACGATGGATTTTTAAGGCTCACCTCGATTGTCAGCGGAACGGCCGCCAGACTAAAAATTTTGGGAGGGTCCCAGGATGCCGCACCGGCCTTGCTGGGCATCGCACCGCGCCACGTCACCGGCCGCGCGGCCTCCCCCGCCACCGTAACCGGTCGGATCGATTTGAGCGGCGGAATCGATCTTTCTGAGCACCATTTTATTCGTCTGGTCGTTGACCGGACCGCCATCTACGAAATTGAGCTCCCGGCCGGAGCCGAGGTCACGCTCGATCAAATTACCGATGGGATCAACACCATTGTGGGGCAGACAATCACCACACACGACGGGCAATTTTTAACGCTCACCTCGACAACCACCGGCTTTAACAGCAGTCTCAGCCTCGAGCCTCCGGCCGCGCAAGACGCCACCTTTCTACTTTTTGGGGACGTCGATCTATTTCATTTGGGACAGGATGCCCAGCCGGCCCGCTTCCAGGGTCTCGCTGATCTGAGCCGTGGCGTTGATCTCAGCCAGCGGGCCAATATCGCCCTGGCGCTGGATGGGGCGCCGGCGGTGACAATCAACTGTGCCGGCAGCGACCCGGCAAACACCCGCCTGAGCGAAATCACAGCGACGATCAATCAAGTGATTGGCGACACGGTCGCCCTGCACAACGGCCGCTTTGTGACCGTTTCATCCCCAACCGTAGGACCGGCCGGGATTGTTGAATTTGACATCGCGGCGGAAAATGACGCCTCAGATCTGATCATGGGTCTGACCCCGCGCACCGCAGCGGGGAAGGACGGGACGGCCGCTCTAATCAAAGGGACGGCCGTGCATGACGAGCCGCTCAATTTGATCACGCAGCACCGATTGCTCATCTCTGCTGATGATCGGCCGGCGGTCGAGATCGATCTGCACCACGGCCCGGCCGATCGCACGGCCGCGACCCTGGGTGAAATTGTACAGGCGATCAACGATCAAGTTGGCATGCCCATCGCCCAACATGACGGTCAAACGGTGACTCTCATCTCTGTCACCGTCGGAGACGAGAGTCGGCTGGCCGTCCGTCCTCTAGAAGAGCAGATCCACCGCCGTTTTGTGACGCGGACGCCGATCACCGATGAAGCGGCCACGGCGGTGCTGGGATTTGTGTCTCGAGAGGCAACCGGCAGTGATGGCAAGGCGGCTCGGGTGGTAGGTCAAAAAGATTTGAGCCGCGGGGTTGATCTGCGCGAAGGGCGCTATTTGCGCATTGCCGTTGACGGCCCCGATTTTGTCGATATTGATTGTGCTGGGGTCCGGCCGCACGCCACGACGCTGGGGGACCTCGTGACCGCAATCAATCAGGCACTTGGAAGCGATATCGCTTCTACCGATGAAAAATTCCTTACGCTCACCTCTGCAAATCAAAGCAGCGCCAGCCGCATCGCTTTTGCCCCCCCACAAGCCACCAACGCTTGGGATCTTTTACTGGGGCAGACCGCTGACTCAGCTACCGGCCGTAACGCTACAGGTGTTCGGCTGATAGGTACTGTTGATCTCAGCGAGGGCATTGAACTGCCGGCCGGGGCAGCCCTGCGGTTAGGGGTTGACGATGCCGATCCCGCCACAATCGTCCTGACCGAAACAGCCGCACAGCTGTCTCTCAATCAAGTCGTCAACGTGATCAACATCACCCTGGGGATAACCTTGGCCACCACCGACGGCACCCGCTTGATTTTGCGATCTCCTACCAGCGGAAAAAACAGTCGGCTTATTATTGAAGCCGCTCCTAATGAGGATGTTACCGCTGCCTTGCTGGGCTTTGACCCTCCGCGAACTTACCTGGGCAGTGACCCGTTACCGGCCCTCATCGAGGGCCAAGTCGTGCTGGATCAGCCGGTCGATATGACCACTAGGAGATTTTTAGCCATTGGCCTTAACGGCGGCCCGGTCACCGTAGTCGACTGTGCGACTATGGCGGCCGATCCAGCGTCCGTCTCACTGGCCAGCATCATCGGGGCGATCAACACTCGTTTGGCCGGCACTGTGGCTTCAGACAACGGTGGCCGGCTGGTATTATCTTCGCTGACCAGAGGCTCGGCCGGCAGTGTTGTTATCGAAGACCATTTTGCTGGGGACGCTCGTCAGCGGCTGTTTGGAGAGGTCCCAGATGAAACGTTGGGTGAGGATGCCCTTCCGGCATCGATCACCGGCGAAGTCGATCTCTTAGCGGGGATAGATTTGTCGGAGCGCTCGATCCTGCGGTTAAAAATTGATCAGCGCCCCCCTCTCGACATTTACCTCGCAGGTCTCGACCCAGCAGCAACATTTGTAGATGAAATGGTGACAGCCTTGAACGATGTTGTTCCCGGTCTGGCCCGCGCCACCGCAGACGACCGGCTGCAGCTCAGTTCGCCTACGGCCGGGAGTGACAGCTATTTGGCTGTTCAGCCGTTGCGCTATCTCGAACTCGTCGAGTACCCCCCAGGGAAAGAGAAAAAAATCGAGGAGCAGGCTACCCACGGCCACAGTTGGTCGGTGATCAACAGCGGCGCGGCGGACAGCTTCGTCGAGATCACCCTGATTGCTAACCGCGGCGTCGCCGGACCGGCCCTGGTGAACCGCGCTTTGAATGTTCAGGTCCGCCTGCAGCAGTCGTTTTCCCCCGGTGACATCATTAATCTGTGGGCCGATGACTTTGAATTACTCAGGGCGACGGTGCAATCGACAGGTGATTTGGCCCCGCGCTCGATCCCCGCCGAAAAAGTAATCGTCGGGAGTTGCGACACCTCGGGCAAAGCCGCTGATTTTTTAGCGAGAGCCAATATTTTGCGGCTGCCGCGCGGCCGATCTGACTGGATGTTTTTAGAGTGTCCGGTAGCTCGGTTTGACGCCGCTTATTTTGACCGGGACCACTTTGCCAACGGGATTTGTTTTGAACCGGGCATTTTTGACGCCAGCTGTTTTGCCGGAGAAGGGGTAGAAAATCCGATCCAAACGGTTTTTGCCGATACAAATGCAAACCCGTCACCAGAGACAACCGTTCGATTTACCTGGCGAGAGCATCAGCCGGCCGCCTTTGAGGTCAACCTGCCTCACGATCTGCCAGCTCGATTTGGAGGTCGATTTGATAAAAGCCGGTTTGGAATCAATCCCAACAATCCTGAAGTCTACAAAGGGGTGGTGGCTTCACCGCCGGGCGATGCCAATCACCTGGTCGTGCAAATTCAGGCCCGAGATCGATCTCTGGTTGAAGCAAGCATAGTTAACCTGGTGCCCTTGGGTTGGGAATCGTTTGAAATCCCGTTCCGTCAGCCCCATTTTTTAACCCTGGGTCGTGCTGAGCAGAACGCCCGTCTGTATCTGAGCGCCGAAGGGTTGGAGGGTTTTATCGAAATTCGGGCACGGGAGCCAGGGGGTTGGGGAAATGACCTCGCCGTGTCGGTCCGCCCGGCCGGGCCGGCTCTGTACGACGTTTGCGTCATCTATGAAGGGGGCCGATTTGAAAGTGCCCGGCAGGCGGTTGAAGGCGAACCGGCTCCACCCCTTGTACAGGAGATGAAACAGGCCAGCCCGGTAGGGGTTTTACAGGCCAAAGCGGCCGGTGTGTGGGCCACAGTAACTCGCGAGCGGGTCGATTGACCGGCCGCATTTTGCGAAAACAAACAGGAGACAAAATCATGGAACAGACATTTGATCCGTACATTAAACATCACGCTGGTGATCTCATCACAGCCGATAATTCCAACGACCTGCAGGTAATGATCCGCGAGGATATAGCCAAACAGGCCAAAGAGGCGGCCGAGAGTATTACCCACGTTGAATCGGCTGACAACGCCGCCCACCTGGAGGACCATACACTCCAGCAGATCAAGGACGAGCTAAAAAATGAGATTTTAGCCGAGATTCCAAAGCGGACCGGCTATCGTCGCCTCTTTTTAAAGCTCAAACTTCACGAGGAAAAGGTCGTCCACCACGATTTAAAAACTTGCCCGCTGGTCGACCTTTATCAGCTCGACTATTTTCGAGTAGGCGCATCTGAAGACGGCTATCAATTTGAGACATGGGTCAACTTCTATCTTTATCAATCGGGAGAAAAACGCCTTCGTTTTCGTGATGAAAACCTGCCGGATTCACCTCTGAGAACGGTTGATATCGAACCGCAAGATGGTCATGCCTATCGCATCCCGTTTAAGGACATGCTGGAGATGTACAGCGTTGATTATAGTGACGACAGCAGCTTAAACGATCTTGAAACCGAATTCTGGAAGGCGTTTTTTGCCGCTCCCAACGACGAATTTGACGATGATCAATACGCTCATTCTCCTTGGTTTGACCGCTGCTGCCGAGAAAATATGAGCGTCAGCGAGATCAAGAGGAAGCGTAATTGGGACGATATCTGGTTCCAGATGCGGCCGCGCAAAACGGTCAACTATCCCTACCTGGGTGGCAATCCAATTGATCCTGCTAACAATACCCCCGTGGATAATTATGGGCAACCGGAAGCACCAATCGCTGCAGAAAACATAAACGACGGTATACCGGTCATGCCGGCTCCTACCCAAATTGAGGTTACTCATTTTGATCTCAACCATCTTGGTTTGATGCTGCTGCGACCGGCCGTATACCCACCAGAACTGTTTGCCCCTCCAAACAACCCAGACGGCCCTGGTGGAATCGCCGAGGATCGGCGCGAACAAATTCTCAGCGAATTAAAGATCATGCTTCTGCTCAAGGTTTAAGTTTGATTGTGCACAAACCTCAGACGCGAAAACCATGAGCGGCACAGAACTATCCGTTCCCAATACGCCATTTGCGTCTGCTTATATCATTTGATGGAGATGTCATCTCATGAACCTGAACACCCGCTTTCCTGGTTTCCAATCCCCGTTTGAGGGAGAGCGTACGCTGTCTCTGCGCACCCTGCCGGAAGGGGCGCAAATCACCAGTGCCCGCCTGGTCATCACTCCCCGGCCATATAAAACAACCGTCCGGTTTAACGGAGACATAGGGGATTGGGGGGCGACTCGGGAAAGCGGGAGCGAACCGACTCCCTGGACAACCGTCGATTTACACACTCAGCGGAAGATTATCGCTTTTGTGGCCAGAGCCGTAGATTTATCCGTCAACGTTCGCCTTCAGGTTGATATGGGTGGTTTATGGGTCCAGATCGGCGATGACGGGAATGTTCATGCTGGCGAAGGACCGTCAACGGGTTTTGACCTAGAGAGGAATCCTCAATCCTTTCAACTCCCGCCATTGCTAGCCCGGCGCTTCAAGCTGCAGTTTATTTCAGAGACAAATCAAACACCACCACCCAACATACCGGACATTGCCATTGACAATATCTCTATCATCTCCAACCCCAGCAACCTGACCGTCAGCCTCGGCGACGGCCCTCCCATTTGGGCCAGGGCTGGGGAATTGACCCAGGTTGAACGTTCACCCGATCTGACCACCCCGCTGCAGGATTTTCTGACAACGGCCCAGGTCAAAAACGGCAATTATGTCGTGCCGCTGGTGGTCCACTCCGATACGATCGCCACCTTTGATCTGGCGGTCGAAATCGACTTCACCGTGGCTCAGAGCGTACTGCCGGCCGGCGTCCGCGAAACGGTTCTGCCGTTTAAACATGACGGCATCGCCATCACCCAGGATAATTTGCTATCAGTGCAGCTGCCGGTTGGGGCACGGGTGGTGCCCGGCCAGACAACCGGCCGGGTGATCGGCTCGTTTGACCCCAGCCGCATCGTGCATGGCCCGACAGGATCGGTCACTCCTGACGGTGCTGTGCCTGTGGAGGCCGGTCTCTCCCAAGCACAGCCAATCTTATTAGAAGAAGACACTGCAGCCACGGCCATCGATCTGCTCCTGCAGGCCGATAGCCGATCGGCCGAGCTCGATCTGCTCCTGCTGCAGGATACCGACGGGCAGCCGGGGCTGACCCCCTTGCTGGCAGAACCACGCTCTTTTACCATCGATCGGGATATCGCCGCCCAGCCGACCTGGATCAGCGTGGCGCTCGACCAGGAATTCCAGTTCAAAAAAGGAACGCGGGTGTGGCTGGTGGTCCAGGCGCGCAGCGGGAAAACGTGCTGGAGCATCACGGCCGGTGAGGGAATGGGCGTTTATCAAACGGACAACGGCGGTCTATCTTGGCGGCCGACGGCAGTACCAGTGGTCAATCTCCCGCTGGCAGCGTTCTTCCGCCTGCGTCATGTGCCGCCCCGATTCCAAATGCCCATCGAGGTTGAGATCGGCAGCGGAGAAGCAGCCGAGCGGGTGTTTTTGGATCGGTTTGCTCCAATGGGTCGGGTCGACTTTCATCTCAATTTTGATGAATTTACTCAAAAAATTAACGCCTTTTTGGAAAACGAACCGTCACCGATCTGCCCAGAAGGGGAGCATTTGGCCAACGGGGCATTTGATCGATGGACGACCCTGGGAGATAACGTCGGTCAGCCGAGGCCCATTGATATGGACGGAACCCCGCTGACTATCGCCTATGCGGTAGATGATCAACACATTTATATTGGCGGCCTCAATCGATTTCGCATACTGGATGGTTCATGCAGCAGGGAATTCGATTCCTTTGCCCTGCAAAGTGGACAATCTTTGGATATCGCCGTTCATCCCAATGGAAAATACGTTTTTTTGCTCACAGGCATTTTTGGGGAGGATTCATCGCGCTCCCTGCTCGTCATCGATACGGCCACTCGACGGCCGGTTGGGGCAACGATCGAGCTAGATGATGACGTAAACGGCATCGCAATCAGCCCGGACGGTCGCGATTTGGCCATATTTGGAAACACTTCTACGAGGGGTCGAATCCAAGCGATTCCCGTCGATACGATCCTCAACAATCCGTCTTCAATTGGATCAGAAGCAATTCCATCGCTTAATTTAGCTCCTGATAACTTCATCAGCGATGCAAAATACACCGAAGACAATGCCCAGCTGGTGCTCTCTGTGCGGCAACAAAACGCCGACCAAGGTGCTCTCGTTTTATTAAATTCCAATCTTGATTTTAGAGAAGTGATCTCGATCGACGGGTGTCGGTTCCCTGAAGCGTTGAGCTTGATTTCGGGTACGAACCGGGCCGTTGTCTGCGAACGCGGTCCTTATCAATTGGGTAATGTTTTTATCGTCGATTATCGACAGGGAGAGACGGTCGTTGTTACGGATGGCTCACCCTATTCTCCTTTTGTCGCGCCGGTTGGTGTGGTTACTACCCCCAACGGGCAACGGGCGTTTGTCATCGACCAAAATCCCGATAATGTATTTGTCATCGACCTTTTATCAGCACAGCTGACACATTCGTTCTCGCTCCAGACTGACCCTAGCGATATCGCCATCAATTTTGAGGGAGATATTGTTTCGGTGCCGGTAACAAATTTTGAGGGCTTTACTTTTTTGGTTCAAATCCAACTGGGAAACCCTATGCCGGAAGAATGGACGTTGACGTCCGGTTTATTAAGCTACGAATGCCTTTCAGATCCCTACAAACGGGTGGCGATCCTAGGGTTTTCTACCCATACCCAAGATTTTAGCCTGGCAACCTCCTCATTGTCTCAGGTTGTGCCGGTCACCCCTGAATGCCCTTATGATTTTTCCTTTTGGGGTATAGCAACCAACAGAAGCGCCATCGCCGAAATCATCTGGCGAGGTGATGGTTGCACGGCTGATCGTGTCGACCAGATCGAATTTGCCCTGTTTGAGGAACCTGAAGAAACAGATGGAGATGGGGAGGAATCCGAATTGGAGTTGATTCTTCATCGACTACGCGCCATCGCCCCGACCGGCGCGACCCAGGCCGAAATCCGCTTTACTACGCCACCTAATGAAGGGGCGGCTATCGATTTAGTATCATTTAAAGGGTCGCTTGAGGGGCTCGAAAACAGCGACTTCCAGCTGCGACCCGACAATCAGCTTGCCGGCTGGACGCTGTCGCCTGCAGCGGCCGCTTCCCCAACTATTGACGATAGCGGCGCGGGTGTTTTGATCAACAATGGCAACCCGACAGAGATTGTGCTAGCCCAAATCCTGGCGGTCACCGGCGGCAATCCCTATATTCTCACGTTCAGCGGTCAGGTCGAGGCGGCTTCCGGTAATTCGCACCCTCAAATTGAGCTGCAATGGCGCACTAAAAATGGCGAACCAGCGGGCACACCGGCCGTTTTGTCTCTTGATCCGGCAGGACCGGATCAGCAGGGGCAAAATGGGATGGTGCCAGAAGAGGCGACCGAAGCTCAGCTGCGCCTGATCTTTCCAGGAAACAGCGCGGTGCGCATCGTTCACATCTCGTTCCGACCGGTCGAGTTGGTGGAAATTCCCATTAACTTTATCGCGCAGGCGCCGGGGGAATTATCTATCACTGATTTTAATGTGGCTTATGAAATGGTCTCCACAGAAGCGGTTTCCCCCCTACCGGCTGATGGTTTATGTCAACCAACCTCATCCGGTGATGACGATTGCTGTCACTGTCCCTGCTGCGGTGGGAATCATCCACTGAGCAATCCGGAACCGACACAGACCCGAGCCGGCCGACCGGCGATCGAAGGACGGTGTACCAATTGTGGCACCTCGTTACTCATTCCTGGCGGCCGCCTTGAGCGGCAACCGGAGCGGATCGTAAATGCACGGCCGGTAGGGCGGCGCGTGGCTCGCCCGGTTCCCCGGCGGGTTGAAGGAACACTTGCAGAAACCAGGGGAGGGGCTGTCGAACCACCAACTATTTTACCGGTTGAGGCGGCTCTTGAACCACTGCTCACCCTTTCAGCGGCCGGCTGGGCGGAACTGGCCGGCACCTCTGGCGAACTCGACCTGCCGCCGCTCACTGAGGTTCATCATGTCGGCCCGGCCCGAGCGTCCGAGCTGGCAAAAATTGGATTTCCGACCATCGATCGACTGGCCGCATGTGGCCCCACAGTGCTGGCCGCCGGCATGCGCGGGATTTCCATTGACAAGGCTGATGAAATCATCAACAGTGCCCGCGATCTGTTGACAATTGCGGAACGGCGACAGGCCCCTCTGGTCTCATGCATTATGCCGACCTTCAACCGCCCCCACTTCATACCTCAGGCATTGCACTACTTCAACCGACAAACTTATCCACACCTGGAACTCATTATCGTCGATGACGGTATCGAACCGGTCGAATCCCTTATCCCCAGAGATGACCGCATCCGCTATATACATACCGGTGAGCGGTTAACCATCGGCGCAAAGATGAATATTGGCTGTGATGCAGCAACCGGGGATTGGCTGATTCGCTGGGAAGATGACGTCTGGATGGCAGAGTGGCGCGTGGCCTATCAGATGGCTGCGATGCTCACACATCGGGCCGAAATCTGCGGTCCCGACCACTACCTTCATTACAGTTTATTAAGCGATCAGGCTTGGATCAGCCGGCGGCCTGGTGACCGGCGGCCGTGGATTTTGGGCAGTACCCTGGCATTTGCCCGCAGTTATTGGAACAAATCTCCTTTCCCGAATATCAGCCTGGGGGATGAAATTGAATTTGCCCGCCGCGGTCAGAATGTCCAGGTTGTTACCAACCGGTCGACCGCTTTTTCAATCGACATCATTCACGGTGGCAACACCGCTCCAAAGGACACCCGAAGCAATCTTTGGCATCCGTATCCGCTCGGGGAAATTGAAGCGCTGATGGGTGAAGACATCGAATTTTACCGGCAGCTTGCAGCTGAAAACGATGTAGATCTTAACGGAGCATCGAGGAGTTAGACGCAGCGCAGCGAAAAGCAGGAGAATTGGCATGACAATTGCACAATCAACGAAAGATACCTTCAGTGCAGATTTTAAAATCAACGATCAAATGGACGATCTTAAGGTAGCGGTAGGCACCAAAGTTTTATTAGAAGCCGCAGACATAGGGGCGGACAGCTATCAGTGGACGGTCTTTTGCACGCCGCCTGAATGCAGTTATAAGCTAGCTGGCGCTGATCAGCCCCAGGCTACCTTGATGGTCAACGATGTGGGCGCCTTTGTCATCCAGCTGACGACGATGAGAAATAAATCTCAGGAACGTTCGCGGCTGATCGTTTGGGCGGTGACGCCAAACCGGTCATATTGCCTACCAGCCACTGGTGAGCCGTTGGGGTTCACCGGCCGAGAGCGATGGGCCGGCGATCTGGCACAGATCATCCAAGATATTGATGACGGGCTGCTCGATGAAAATCAAAAGGCAGCCTTTGACGCAGCCGAAGGACCCAGTGGCGACAATCCCCTTATTACCCAAAGCGCCCTGCCGACGCTCCCGGTCATTCCTCCGCCGCAGCTCTCGGCCGATCAGGAAGCAGCGGTTGATGCGGCCGATAATCCCAGCGTTAACAATCCCTTTATCACTCAAAGTGCTTTGCCAACTCCGCCTGAGGATGAACTCAACCCCGATCAGAAAGCAGCGATCGGCGCGGCCCAGGCTCCCAGCGGCGGAAATCCTTTTATTACTCAAAGCGCCTTGCCGACGCTCCCAGTCATCCCTCCGCCGCAGCTCTCGGCCGATCAGGAAGCGGCGGTTGATGCGGCCGACAATCCCAGCGGCAACAATCCCTTTATTACTCAAAGCGCTCTTCCAGCCCCACCCGAGGATGAACTCAACCCCGATCAAAAAGCGGCCATCAGCGCCGCTCAGGCTCCCAGCGGCAACAATCCATTTATCACTCAAAGTGCTTTACCAACTCCGCCTGAGGATGAACTCAACCCCGATCAGAAAGCGGCGATCAGTGCGGCCCAGGCTCCTAGCGGCAACAATCCCTTTGTCACCCAAAGCGCCCTGCCACCGCTGCCGGTTATTCCTCCACCGCAGCTCTCAGCCGATCAGGAAGCGGCGGTTGATGCGGCCGACAATCCCAGCGCTAACAATCCCTTTATCACTCAAAGTGCTTTGCCAGCTCCACCGGAGGATGAACTCAATCCCGATCAAAAAGCGGCGATCAGCGCGGCCCAGGCTCCCAGCGGCGGCAACCCTTTTATTACCCAAAGCGCCTTGCCTGCGCCGCCGGTTATTCCCCCACCACAGCTCTCGGCCGATCAGGAAGCAGCTGTTGATGCGGCTCATCATCCATCAGCTAGCAATCCGTTTGCAACTCACCATGACCTCGAGCCCCTGACCTGGCTGGTGCCGCGGGCGGCCGGCCGCGTTGTTTTTCAGACCGATCTTAATGGCAACGACTCTAGTGGAACAGCGGGCAACTTGGAAATCGTTGATCAGGATGCGGTGAACGGCCGAGTCACGCTAACCTTTCCCGGATACGAATCGGCACGCAAAAATCACTATATTGTCAAGGCGCTCACCTTTCACGATCATCCCACCTCACTGAACCGCATCCACGCCGTCGAACTTGTCCGCTTTCAGGAAAACGGTTTTGTGCTGCACATGAGCCGCTTTCCCGGGGGACAAGCGGCTCTGGCTCCCGGCTGCATGATTGAAGTGAGCGAGATAATGATTTGATCCGTTTGGAGAATGAATGATGGAAGAGTTTTTTGGGAGATACCGCGAGCTGCTGGATTTTATTATTCAGGGGTTTTTGGTTGTAATTCCCTTGATCTTAACGTGGTTTGTGCGCACCTATGTGCGCGGCACCGCTCTTGAGCGCAAGCTCGGAGCAATTGTACGACTGTCAAATACGGCCATCGACTATGCAGAAAACTTAGACAAGCGCGGCCAGATTAATCCCACCGAGCGTCTTTCCAAGGGGGGGCAAAAGCTTCAGCTGGCCGGCCAATGGATGGAAAGTGAGCTGAAACGAATGGGGATTTCGATGTCGGACGAGGAAGCTCGGCAGTGGATCAGCGCTGAGTTTCAAAAGCGCATGGGGGAAGTCCACATGGTCGATACGCTGGCCGATTTGGCCCGCAGAGGAGCTTCATTGATTCAGAAGCTCGACGAAAATGGCCTAATTGAAGGTGGTCCAAGTGAAGAACGGCTCGCTTATATGGCCGGTCTTGCGGCCGACTGGGTTGTCGCTCAGTACGCACGTGAGGGAGCGGTAATCTCACGCGAAGAGGCCATAACGTGGGTACGCGCCGAGCTTCTGCAGATGCTGCAGCTTGGCGGAGCTGCATTAGCTGGTGGGGGGCAGCTGCCTGAGCTGGCCACGCGGGCTGTGGCCTTTTTGGAAGAAATTAGAGGGTCCACCGCCCTGGCGGATCACTCAGAAGCCATGGGATTTCCTGCGGAAATTGATATCGCAACGGCCTGGCTGTTGACCGAAGCAGCCAAGCAAGGGCACCTGTTCACGGCCGAGGAAATTTCGGCGGAAATAGGAAAAGCGATGGGTGACCAGGGGAATTGAAGCCCTTGTAATAAAATCAGATAGAATCTGCGCTCACGCACCAGTAAAAATTAGCTGTAAACAGATTGGACCAATCTTGAAGATTGGTCCAATCAAATATGATCATGTCTAACAAACCCCTGCAATTTAGTCGCTTTTACCATATCTATAATCGCGGCAACAACGGCGAAAACCTGTTCGTCCAGCAGCGCAACTACCCTTATTTTATCAATCTATACACCAAATATATCGTGCCCGTGGCGCAAACATTTGCTTACAGCCTTCTGCCAAACCACTTTCACTTTTTTATCCGCACGCGCAGTGAGGAGGAGCAACTTGAGCAGATTGGTCCATTCTCGGAGAATGGACCAATCTCAATTACGCAGCCGAGTCGCGCGTTTAACAACATGTTTATCGCCTACGCGCGGGCCTTCAACAACGCGACCGGCCGCACCGGAGCTCTTTTTGAACGGCCGTTTCACCGCAAACCGGTTGAATCAAATGCTCATGCCCAAAATTTAATCACATATATCCACCGCAACGCGGAAACACACGGCCTGGTTGACGATTTTCGTGACTGGCCGTGGTCATCTTATGAAGCGTATCTTTCATCAGCACCCACCAAAATCGAGCGGGACGAGGTCCTAGAGTGGTTTGGCGGGGTGGAGCAATTTGTCGCTGCCCATAAAAAGATTGAAACAGAATCGCTGGTTTGGTTTGATCCAGAATAGGGTATAGATTGGACCAATCTTGAAGATTGGTCCAATCTGGGAACGTGATCAGTGATGGTGAGATGGGTGACGACGAACCAACCGAAAACCGAAAGCGTTATTGCGGAAGGTCGGATGGAAGTCGTCGTAGTCGGCGGCGCGCACTCTGTACTGATTATCAAACCACGACCCGCCGCGCAACATCCGCGCATTTTCGTCGTCATCGTACCTGCTTTGCGTCCATTCCCATACGTCGCCGCTCATACCATCTGCACCACATTCTGCTCGTCCCATTGGAAACGCGCCCACCGCACCGGTGCGCGGCAGCCCGCTTTCTGAGCTGTTGGTCAACCCATCCCGCCACTCGTTACCCCACGGGTATTCTCGCCGGTCTGTGTGGCGCGCAGCTCGCTCCCATTCCTCCTCAGTCGGGAGTTGATACGGTTCTCCGGTCTCTTCAGACAGCCAATTCACATACGCTTCTGCTTCATACCAACTCACCCCCACCACCGGCTGGTTGTCATGAATAAAATCTTCATTTTCAAGCTGTCCCCAAAACTCAGGCTGAGTCCATCCTTCTCTTGTTTTCCACCGCCACCCGTCATCAGACCAATGTGCCTCAGTCTTATACCCGCCAGCCTCAACAAAATAGCGAAACTGGGCATTGGTCACCGGATAGCGGGCGATCTCAAACGGCCCTAGTGTGATTTCTTCTTTGTCTTCCCCATACAAAAACGGTCCCCCACGAATGGAAATCATCAATGGCTCTCTGGTGCATACTCCCGGCCGGGGATCACCCAATAAAGCCAGGGCATCACCGGAGTGTACCCGCCGCAGGGGAGAGAGCGCTCCCGCTTCCAGCAAATCCACCAGGGCTTGACGCAGTTTGGGCAGCAGCTTCACCCCCACTTCTTCATCCCGTTCGATTTGGGCCAGGCCGATCACCACCGCCATCTCCCCCGCCAGCCAGATGCGGCTCCAATCAGACGGCTCAGGGTTCTTGGGCACCCCATCCCCAATCATATAATCCACCGCATCGAGCGGCGTCTGCCAGTTTTTGAGATTGTGCACCAGATTGCCGGCCGCCAGGTTGAGCACCTCCCGCCATGTATCCCCCTGTTCTGCCAGTCGGGTCGCCTCCCGGCCAAAACGACGCTGCGCTGAGAGATGGCAGGCGGCCAGATATTCCTGAAAGGTCCGATGAGGAAAGGCGTATACCCTTTCATCTGCCCCACCGCGGCCGATGAGCAGATGCGCCCGCTCCTCGGTGTAGTGGAGAAACGCCTCGGCGTTAGCGTAGCTCCTCACATATTTGCGAGCAATGCGAATGATCTCTCCCTCTGGGATGTCAGCCCGATCTTCCCGCTCCGGAGCCTGACTGTGCGCCTCCCAGGCGATCTCCCACAGCAGCTGCTCAAGCTCTGCCCGGCTGATTCCCAACCGATCCAGCACGCCCGGCAGCTCCCGCCCGTCGACCACCTCTTTGTGCTGCTGCCAGCGCAGAAGCATCGTCTCCACACACGCCTGATATAGCATCGCCCGCTCATCCGGCAGGGTTCCCCGATAGGTCTGCACCAGGGCCATGATCGTCAACAGCATCGGGTTTTGGGCCAGCAGGAAGAGTCGCTTTCGTCGTGCGGCCTGCTGCAGCATCATTTTGAACGCTTCAGCCTGCGGCCGGTCCAGTTCACCAACTTCAATCAACGCCTCGTACCAGCGATCAACAAAGCGATCAATCTGCGACTCGTTAAAGTCGGCCAGGGTGACCGGTTTCACCCCGGCCGGGGCTTCTTCAGGCACATACGATAACACCCGACAGGTGGCGATCCAGCGACAGTTGCCGTAGATGGTGTTAGACAGATCATCTATGCGCGACCAGACTTCGGCCCGCTGCTCGGCCGGGACTTCGTCTACCCCGTCGAGCAGAAGCAGGATCTGCCCTTTGTCAATCTTTTTTTCCAGAATCGGAACGACTTCACCCTGTTTTTCGGCATCCAATATCGAAGCCACATAAGCCCAAATCGCCAGACCGCCGGGTTCCTCGTGCTGCACGCGGGCAAAATCACGCATGTTGATCATGATCGGGATCAATTTCCCGCCGTCCCAGATGATTTCTTTCTGATCATCATCGTCAACTTCGCTGTCGTATGGACTCACGCGGGCTTGATAACTCTTATTGGTCCAGGTGATCTTCAGGGGCGGCTCAGGATAGCGAAGACCGCTAGCTAGCCGGCCGGCGATGTAGCGCAAAAAGGTCGACTTTCCCGACCCCGGATCACCCAGGATGACCGCGTGCTTAAGATAGCGAAGGAGCGCTACCGCAGCATCGGTTTCCTCCAGGCGATACAGGCCGGCTTCTGACTCAATTTCCTCAGATTCAATCAGAAGTGGGCTGCTGAGGGTCAAACTAATGTAGATTTGATCGAGCGAGATCGCCTGCTGGTCGGCACTCGATCCGGCTTCATCGAGGGGCCCCAGCTGCAGCCGGCGCGTGCGGCGGATGACCCACTCCAGGTAGCGGTTGAGGTGCTCCTCATCCCGATTTTCTTCCAGGTTTTGATTCACAATGGTGATGTTTTGATCCCGGCCGATAAACGTCCCCCTGTCCCTGATGGCGATATTGCCGGTAAACGCCCTTCCCCCTCCGGTGTTGATCGTGGTTCCCGCCGGGAGGTTTGTTTCTGACTGACTCTCTCCCTTGATCGCTTGCCCCTCGGCCGTCGATTGAAATTCGTCAAGCCGCCGATGAAGATCAGCAACTTGGGCGATGCGGCCGCTCATAGCCAGCACAGCAAGCAGTACGGTCTTGAGTTGAGCTAGATCAAGATGGGTAATCAGGTGGGTTGAAAATTCTATAGAGGAGCCGGCCAGATCGAGCCCTATTTGCTCAATCCCGCTTTGACCTAAAGCAGATTCCAGGATTTCTCGCCGAGCCTTTAGATCCTCAAATTGCGGTCGGAAAATTTCGGCTATTTCATTAAAAAGAGGTTCCGGTAGTGCTGGCATCCGGTATTCCTAAAAGATAATTCGAATCAGAAACGCCAAAGATCATTCATTTTACTACAATCTCAATCGATCTGTATAGACGAGGTGTGAGGGAATTCACTCCCATCGAAAAGGATTAAATGTGCGAAGCTGTTATCGCCGATAGACTGGGCCAATCTTGAAGGCGGAAAAATTTTTTGAAAAGATTTTGTAAATCACTTAGAGTTAGATGGCAGGCTGGCTTAAAGAAAATGCACGGAGAGGACATGAATAAAAAAGTTGAAATTGTGGGAGTTGTGTATCCTAGTTTTTATGTGAAGGAATTTGATACAGCTGTGGCCTTTTACACAAATGTTTTTGGAGTGCCGCAGGTAAATCAGGAACGGATAAAAGGGTGGTATTTAGGCAACACCTGGCTGACGCTTTTCCCAAGTGCTGATGGTGGGGTATTCCCTGATAGCAATCCACGCAATGGGGAATTTGCCGTACAGGTTGGCTCACCCGAGCAGGTGGACATTCTTTTTAACGCTATGGTAGACGCCGGAGCCAAGCCATTTTGGGAACCAAAAGATGTTGAAATGTATGAAAAAATGCGTTTTTCATGTGTTGATGATCCTGTAGGCATCCGGGTTGACATTATTTGCCCGCTGCCGATCAAGGAACAACAGAAAGATTAAGCTCAACACGCAATCCAGCGGCTTTAGCTAAAAGTAAAGCAATAATTTTAACCAAGTCACGGCCGGCGAGCGCAAGAATGTGCCATAGCGCCCGGATCGTAAAAACAGAGGCAAACAAAATGGCCGTTAGCTTTGAAGCTAACAGCCATTCTCAATAAAATAGCTTTCCAAATTGGAAACTCAGTCGCTGCCCTCATATTTGAAGGAAACCTTTACCTTGGCGCGATAGGCAAGCACCTTGCCATCTTCCAGGTGCATATCCAGCGTCGTCACCTCAGCCACCCGCAGGTCACGCAAGCTTTGAGCGGCTCTTTCAACGGCCACAGTGGCGGCTCTTTCCCACGATTCTGTGCTGGTGCCAACCAGTTCAATAACTTTGTAGACATTTTCGCTCATGGTGTTCTCCTTTTTGTCCCGTTTGATCACAAAAGAATTAAACGAGAGGTGTGTGAGGGGTCAAATCAACAATGCCTAAGGCATCTAGAAGCATTATACATTATTTCCCGGTGCCGCCTGACGAGATCCTTGTATGTCAAAGGGAAAGGTGATCCGAGGGTGATTTAACCCATCCACATTGGTTGGGGCTTGGCTAGTAGGGGCTTGGCTCGCCAAGCCCCCACACCAGTTTCAATCTGGCCACCTCTACTCCTTGTCCACAGCTTGAACGCGGCAAGGACGGTCGACATTGTGGCGATGCGCGAGGTGTGGCCTCTTTGCCACGGCGTCTTGGAGAGTGGGTCACCGTTTGACCGATACCAAGCGACGGAAATCGCTTGATTTTTCACACGATACTCATTCAGAGCGATGAAAAGGGATCGGCGGGCAATGGGACTGGTGGTTGGGTGTTATACTAAAGCAATCGCTTGACACTATTTGGCATTGAGGACTGCATGTTTTCTAAAGTAAATAGGCAATTATTCAACCTTGCAAGAAGCAGCTATTCGACCTATTTTATCGGCTTCATTTTTGCTTACTTATCGTTTGCCATACCGGTTAAGAAGGTAAAAAACGAAAAAAAGATCCTGTCCTTTTACCATCCAAGAAAATATTGGGATGAACATTTACTGATCGTTCCGAAAAAAAGGGTCCCCGATTTTACCGCTTTAGATTTAGCGCAAGAAGAAGACAAATTGATCGTTCAACAGATTTTTTCAGGGGCAGTGGATACCGCATCTATTGCTGGATTATCAAACTTTACAATTTTGGTGAACGGTGGCGCGTACCAGGACGTGCCCCAACTGCATTTTCACATCGGGTCCGGTCATGATATTCAGGGCAACGCGTTGGCAACCGAAGAACCTACACCTGACGATTTGTCAGATCTACCGGCATTCTCAACCAAACATTGGAAAGCCTACAGCGTTGCTAAGGAGACGCCTGGATTCCAAATGAGTTTTGTATCTCATTTAAATTTTGAGTTAAATGAAGGGATTGAAGAAATCACTGATTTATTCAAAGTCGTTCAAGATATTGTGGCCGATAACGACTTTATCGGTTATTCATTGATGACGAACGTAAGAACAAACCAGGGAGCAACTTCGAAAATTTTCAGTTTAGTCGCCAGATTTTCTGATGAATCAATTGTACAAAAATAGTAACCATTCAGGTCGCTAGCCTCTTTAAAGATTGTGGCCGGTGTCCACACCGAGCCACCAGCCGGCACGGTCAGAGACCGGCCGGAGCACCTGAACAGTTACTAAAAATCGTGAAGACGGCCTAAGCCCTCTCCTTATTCGGCAGTGGAATCGTGGTGCCCGCCAGATCACCAATCACGTTCACCAAATCACTATCGGAGGGAACGATAATCTTGGAATTTTCTCGCAACGCTTCACTAACGGTTTCCAGCTTCTTGAGCAGCTGGGCATTCCCCACAAAGTATCGTTCGGCCGCTTCGTTTACAACCTTAATCGCCTCTCCATCCGCTTCCGCCTTTAGCTTGATGGCGGCCGCAACCCCTTCCGCTTTTTTAATCTCCGCGCGCCGCTCTCCATCTGCTTTTGTTTCGATGGCTGTAGCCAGGTCAAGAGCGGCTATCTTTTCGTTTTCCGCTTTGACCACATTGTTCATCGCCGCTTGAACATCTGAGGGCGGTTCGATGCGCTGCAGCTCCACTCTCACCACGTTGATTCCCCACTTGGACACTTCTAAATCCAATATTTTTTCCACTTCATCGTTGATTTTGTCTCGGTTTTCATTCGCCTCTGTCAAGGTCATTTTGCCAATCACCGCTCTCAACGTTGTTTTGGCCAGTGACGGGACAGACGCCTCAAAATCGTTGACGTTATAAAGCGCGTTTTTGGTATCAACGACCCGATAATAAACCACCCCGTCCACTTCCGCGTTTAATTTGTCTTTGGTGATAATCGATTGGGGGTCAATATCGACGCGCCGTTCAGTGATGTTGATTCTGTACATTCGATGCAAAACCGGAATAATCCATTGAAAGCCTGCATTGGCGGTTCTGGCATATCGGCCGAGAAATTCAACGATCCCTTCTTCGACCGGGCGAATGATTCGAATGCCCGATACAAAAATTACAACGAGCAAAATGAGAAACCCTGGTATAACGATGTCCATGTTTTTTACCTCTTTGTCCGATCGAACCCATTCACCAAAAGCTCGAATGCGTTCGAAGCTGCCGTTTGGTTTGGGCAATATCCCCTCACCAATCACATCTTTATCATACAACAAAAACCTGAGAGAATTCTTAATAAAATAGCCAAACGCTTCTCCTTCAATCAGTTTGGTTTGCGCCCGGTCGAGAAGTCGAAGCGGCAGACGCGGAGCCACGGCTCAACGCTGTGCGAATACTAGACAAACGTAAAAAATACATGTGCAATATATTGACAGATGATGAGTTTGTGCGTACGCTGTGGCGGTATGGCGCGCAACAGTGTGACCCATTAATCGCACTTAACCCTTGCTCCTGCAGAGCAAATAAGCGTATCCACACGTTGATTCACGCTCAAAAAGCAAGAGCGCTGGCTGAGCTTGTCGAAGCCAAAGCGGCGCCATCAAAATGGCTGGCGATTCGATCCGACTCAGCCTTCGACAAGCTCAGGCATCGTATTCAGCGAGTTATTAGGTAAGTTACAAAAAGCTTTCTGATGGAGGTGTCCGCAGAGCGCGTAGCGCAGAACCGTAGGTTCGCAGATTTTCGCAGATTACAGAGAGAAATCTGTGAAAATTCGTATTAATCCGTGGCTTTTTTTAACAATTCTTTTTGTAAACCACATAAATACAGTGGATCACAATAAGTTTTACGAAAAAAAATATCCGCAGAGCGCGGAGCGCAGAACCAGAGGTTCGCAGATGGCCACAGATTTTCCCTCTAATCTGCGAAAATCTGCGCAATCTGTGGACAATTAATTTTTGAAGAGTTTTTGTAAACCACTACGCTCTAATTTTGACAAACAAACATCATGATAAAAACTCTCTGGCTCGCCGCCATCTTCGGCATCATCTTATTCGTCGCCTACGGCCGCAATATAGGCCAATCCATCGTTACCCAACAGCTCGACGCTGTGGGAGAATCCTCAATGAATATCCCCCCTCCTCCCCCTGTTGTACCCGTAACCCAAACAGACGTCATCGTCAGCTCTGCGAAGGATGTCGTTAAAGCACCACAAACACAGGGTGAACCGGTTGCTTCAGACTCAATTGAGCCACAGATAACAAGAGCTGAGGCTACGCTTTTTGATTTCGCCGGCCGTGAGCCGGCCTGGATTACCGTTGATGATAACGTCATGGGCGGTATTTCACAGAGTGAGGTGCAGGTGGATGCCGACTCCGGTCTGCTCACCTTTGCGGGCACGGTTTCGCTGGAGAACAACGGCGGATTTGCGTCGGCGCGTTCACAGCCAATGATCTATGATTTGGGATCGTTTGACGGCATCGCCCTGCGGGTGCGCGGTGACGGCCAGGCCTATCGCCTTAGGGTTTATTCTGAAGAAACCGGCCGTGACATCGCCTACACGGCGATTTTTGAAACTGAGGCGGACACGTGGACAGAAGTAACTATCGAATTTTCCGATATGGTGCCGTTGTACAGGGGATTCGTCGTCAATCGGGCAGGGCCTCTAAATCCAGAGATGATTCGATCCTTTGGCCTGATGATAACCGACAAACAGCAGGGCGAATTTAAGCTCGAGGTCGACTGGATCAACGCTGTGGCTGATCAGCAAGCAGACGTTTAACAGAGGCCCAAAACGGCCGTTCACTCAGCGATCAAGATAAATGTGACCCGCAACCCGCTGCCAGGTTGGTTTTGGGCATAGAGTCGGCCGTCCTGCCCCTCCACCAGCTGTTTGGCAATCGCCAGCCCCAAACCGGCTCCCCCGGACGACCGGCTGCGCGACTTCTCACCGCGCCAGAAGCGATCAAAAAGATGGGGCAAATCCGCATCTGGAACCCCGGGTCCATTGTCAGACACGGACAGGGACACCCCCTCTGCGACTTGTTTAACGGTCACATCGATATGCCCTCCGTCAGGAACATGACGCAGGGCGTTGTGTATGAGATTGGTGATGACCTGATTGGTGCGCTGTGGATCGGCCGTTACCGGCGGCATTTCCGGTGCTGTTCGTACCGCCAAGGTCACATCCCTGGCCATCGCCTCGGCCTCAAACAAGCTGGCGGTTTGCTCAGCCAGGTCACCCAGATGAACCGGCTGCCGTTCAAATGGAAGCTGTCCCGTTTCCGCCAGGGTTAGCAGGCGCAGATCGTCCACCAGTTTCTGCAGCAGGTGAGTCTGAACCAATGCGGGCGCAATGTGTTCCTCATCAGGGGTGTAAATGCCGTCTAAAATGCCCTCCAGCCGCCCTCGCAAAACGGTCAGCGGGGTACGCAGTTCGTGGGCGACATCGGCCAGCAGATTGCGCCGCTGCTGCTCGTTCTGCTCCAGGGTGTTCACCATCTGGTTAAACGCATCACCAAGCGCCCGAAAATCATCCGGACCGCTCACGGACGCCCGCGCCGCAAGATCACCGGCCGTCACTTCCTGAGCGGCGGCGATCACATCCGCCAGGGGGGTGACGATACGGCGCACGAGCAGTAAACCGATGATCAGGGTGACGACGGCCGTTATCCCTGCAATCACCACCAGCGGCAGTACACCCAGCGCGACAATAAACGGTGGCGAGACAAAGGGGCTGGTGAAGACCATCTGCCCCACCGATCGCCCTTCGTGCATCACCACAAATGAAACCCGGTCGGCAGCGGCCGGATAGAGTTCACCCGGCGGAAAATTGTCAGACAAACCGGCAATCACCCGATCCCCTTCATCCAGCAACAAAAACCGCTCCCACTCCTCTGGATTATCATCCGGAGGGGCTGCCCATAGCGTACCCACGCCCTCCCAGCTTCCTCGCCCCAGGTAATACGTTTCCAAAATTGCGAGTTGTGACGGTGGAAATCGCGCTTCGTCGGTGCGGGGGCCACTTAACGCCACCGCGATTAATCCCAGGAGCAGAACCATTGTGATCAGGACCACCACGCCAAATACCTTGAATAACAGCCAGAACAGGCGGCGACGGATGAATGTGGCCTGGGAATTACGGGTTGCGGGATCCGCAGAACGGTTATCGGTAATCGATCGCTGGTGATTGATAGTTGATTTACTCATTTCCAGTTTGCTCTGCGAATTTGTAGCCGACGCCGTGGACGGTGACGACGTATTGCCTCTCGCTATTTGGTGATCTGAGTTTGCGCCGCAGGTTACGGATGTGAGAATCAATCGCTCGCTCGTAGCTGGCAAAGGTGACGCCGTGAACGGCCGTTAACAACTGCGCCCGCGAAAAAATGCGCCCCGGCTGGCTGGCCAGCGTTGCTAAAATGTCAAACTCTGAGGGGGTCAACTGCAATTCACGGTCGGGCAAAATTACGATGTAGCGGGCGCGATCCAGCGTGAGATCACCGGCGTGGATCATTTCGGCCGTGGCTTATCCACCCACAGCCCGGCGTAAAACAGCCCGGACCCGCGCCACCAGCTCGCGGGCGCTAAATGGCTTGGTGATGTAATCGTCGGCCCCCAATTCCAGTCCGATCAGCTTATCGCTCTCCTCAACGCGAGCGGTTAGCATGATGATGGGGGTGTCGCTCTCACGCCGCAGCGTGCGGCACACATCCAACCCGTCCATTCCCGGCAGCAGCAGGTCGAGGACGATCAGATCCGGCCGGTGACGGCGGGCAGCGGCTAGACCATCGGGGCCGGTGTTGGCCGCAAGCACCGTAAACCCGGCCGCTTCCAGATAATCGCGGCAGATGGTCACAATTTCCGGTTGGTCATCGACAACCAATATTTTTTCGTTCATGGTTAACTTTCACACCCGATCTCAAACGCGGCCTGGCTTGAAGGTCCTGCTCATCAGCGCCCCAACGCTCAATACAAATGAAGTGGCTGATGTGCCTACCCGAAAAGCATTGGCCTCGTTCCAGCTATCCCGCGTAACCGCCCAATCCAGCGGCAAGTTTTGCGGGTTCCATGATTCCGTGTAGTAGTTCAAGGGCAAGTTAACAACCCGCGTATAAAAAATAATACCCAAAATATACACGATTGCGGCGATAACGATTAGCCAGAAAGAGAGTTGCCTCCAATTCCTCAAATTGAGAAGAATAGCCAGAACCGGAACAAAACCTCCGCCAAAGAAAAGTAAGAAGAATGGAATATGGCGGACATTTTCATTAAATAACGATTGCATTGTGGCATAGATTTCACCATCAACCTGCTGCATAGCCAGATTGACGTTGAATGTGTAGGTCCAGAAAAATCCAGCCATATAGCCCAATACAAGAATCGCCAGGGCCAAAGCGCCATTTTCCAGATAGGTGATGTTTATCTTGCTGGTCATTTAATTACTATCCTTTTTCTCTTCTCAGTCATTCTCTTAAAGCCTCACACGCCAAGCAATTTGGGCTGGACTTCAGCGGCCCAGGCGCGAATCGCATCCCAGTCCCGGTAATCACCATCGGTATCATCTTCAGCGAAGCCCCGATACAGCAGCTGCATGGCGTATGACATCTTGCTGTAATCCAGCGCGCCGGCAAAAAGCCCAATATCCACCGGCTGGACGGCCGGAATTTGGCTGCGGACCGGATCTAAATATCCGGCCACTCTATCGCGAATTTCGGGCGTGTCGGGAGCCAGCCCCAGCGTCATGCAGGTCAGGAAGTAAGCCACCGGGATTTGACTCAATACAGCCTGATGCGTCTCCACAAAGGCCACGGCTTCCGGCGTCCACACTTCCGAATGAATGGGGCTGCCAATGATGACGGCCTGATAAGGGGCAAGGTCATTGATATCGGCTATCGACGCGACATCAACGGCCGCACCGCGCTCGCAAAACAGATCGCCAATCGCGGCGGCCACCTCGCTGGTAGAGCCGTATTGGCTGGCATAGGCCACCAACACCTTGCCACCATCACCGGCAGCAGTGCAGCTTTCTGCGGCAAACTCAATCTCTGGTTGGCGCGTGGCCAGATAAGCCAGACCGCTGCCGACAACTATCGTGCTGCCAGCAGCTCCTATCAAAAATTGCCGCCTGGTCAAAACTTTTGTTTGTTTCATTTGTTCGATCTCCTGTGCTGTTTAACTTTCCGGTATTGTCGGTTTGATTTGTCGAGAAATTGTGGAGATCGTGTCAAGAAGTGAGGGGATATTTAAGACGCGTCGGCCGTGATGCAAGATCCATTTCCAGTTCAGAGTGAGATGCAAGGTGGTCAAAACGGCAAACAGGTAGAAGCAGAGATTGTGAAAAGCGGTTACGTTTGGCGCATAAATCAAGGCAACGATGATGCCGCTGCCCATGAGCAGCAGGAAAACTATCAGCAGCGCCAGGTCGAGGATCACTTTAAACCTGATCTGATGCCCCATCTTTTTCATGAACCGCCCACTCATACTCAAGAGCCAGCGCCAGTGCAGTATCAGGTGAATGAACACCGCGACTGCCATGCCAAGGCCGAGCCATGTGTGCAAGCGCGTATCGGTAAAAGCGGTCAGGATGGCGGCGAGCAGCAGGCAAAAGGTCAATAAATCTTGCCAGAAGTTAATTTTCGTCTTGCTAATATTGCGCTTTTTTCTCAGAACACTCATTCTCCATATACCTCCAGATTAGCGAAACCGGTCCGCCTTTCGCGTCTTAACCGGTTTTCTGGAGAGAATATGCCACGAAGTTGTGGATAAAGTATGGAGAAATGATGTTTGAGTGTGGAGGCGTTCAGACCTAACTGCCAATGCCCAGCCGCGTCTTCAAATCACGCACCAGGGCACTGGCATTTGGGGCGTACCCATCCGCGCCTATGCTGTCACAATACGCCTGTGTCACCGGAGCACCACCGACATAAATCAGCACCTCCTCCCGCAAACCGGCCTGTTGAATCGCTTCGATGGTTGGCGTAAACATCGGAATCGTCGTGGTTAAAAAGGCGCTCATGCCCACGGCCTGGGGCCGGTGTTCCCGAATCGCCTCGACAAACACCTGCTCCGGCACATTTACTCCTAAGTCAAATACCTCAAAACCGGCGCCTTCCAACATGATGTTGCACAGGTTCTTCCCAATGTCGTGAATGTCCCCTTTGACGGTGCCCATGACAAATGTGCCCACCGGTTTGGCCCCGGTTTGAGCGAGCAGCGGCCGCAGCACATCCATCGCCCCCTGCATCGCCCCGGCCGCAACCAGCATCTCCGGCACGAAAAAAGTCCCTGCTTCAAACAGCAGCCCTACCTCTTCCAACGCTGGAATCAAAGCATCAAACAGCAGATCCAGCGGCTTCATGCCGAGCGCTAATCCCTCGTTTGTTAACGCCACAACGGCCTCCCGGTCCCCATCAATCGTGACGTCATACAGTTCATCCAACAGTTCTTCTTGGCGGTTCATCTTTCCTCCAGTCGCTTATTCACGACGACGCGGGCGAGGCCGGCGAACCCGTTTTTGTGGGGCAGCCTGCCTGGCGATATCCACGGCCGTTGGTGGCCGCCGATCTTCTTCACGCAAAATATGGTCTACCGCAATCGGGTAGCCACCCAACTCATGCGCGGCCGCATACAACGCTTCCACATTGGCCGGCGGCACGTCAGACCCGATGTTGTGGCAGGGGGCCAGAATATAGCCGCCCCCTCTGGCCAGATCATACAGCCGCTTGGCCACGTCGTAACGGACCTCTTCAGGTGTAGAAAAAGGCAGCATCTGCTGCACGTCGATCGCCCCATGGAAACAGAGTCGGCCGTGATAAAGCTCCTTCAAAACGGCCGTGTTCATCCCCAGTGCCGAGGTCTGAATCGGGTTCAAAACATCAACCCCCATCTCGATGATGTCCTCGATCACCGGCGTGACTGTTCCATCAGTGTGATACATAAACTTCACATCCGCCTGGCTCTTGATATGATCGATCAGGTTGGCCAAACGGGGCTTAATCAGCTGCCGAAAGGTGTCCGGCGAAATCATCATCGACTGCTGCCCGCCGATATCGTCCGTGAAGTAAACCATTTGCACGTACGGTCCAACACGACGAAGGAATTGAGTCCAAAACAACTTGTACAGATCGAGCAGCTTATCCAACAGCGCCTCAGCCAGGGGAACGTTGTTGACCAAATCAGCAAACATTTGCTGGTACCCTCGAATCTGCAGCGCCTTGGTCAAAAGCCCCCCTTTTATCGAATCTGCAACCAGCACATAATCGGTGTTTTCATAGAGACGTTTGGCGTGCTCCCCTACCCCACGCACCAAATCAGGGTGCTCGGGATCAGGCCAGGGGTGATTGTCGATATCGGCCGTTGTCCGAGCGTGACTCAGGGGGGATGAGTAGACGCTGTAGGCGTCCAGCATATACTGCCACTCAATCCCCCACATATCCCGATAAATATCCTGGCTCACGTCGGTCACATCAATCCAGTTGGGAGCAATCCAGCGGAAGTCAACGTGATACCGCTGCAGCAGCTTTTCATCTGGGACCACGTTCTGCACCATGCGATCGAGGATTTTGTCCTGGTTTTGCAGTTCCTCATCCTGCAAATAGGCCCTTAATTTTTGATAGCAGAGGCGGTGAATGGAGGCCACGTGGCTGCCCATATCAACCGGCACCCGGTCCGCCTCTTGAAAAGTGGTGATGCGCCGAAAGCGCTCGCGTCTGTTCATTTGTGGGTGTGCCTCCTTCAGCCGGTTAGGGCACTGCGTCCTCTAAATCAGGCGAGAACGTCACCGCTTCAATGCCTAACATCGTACATAAATGGGCCAGCTCGGCCGCATAACGCCCATCCACGGCCAGGATATGATTGGAACCAAACCGGCTGATGAGCTGCTCGCTGCCCGCTTTTAGCCGGGCAAAGGCGGTCGGCAGCTGATGGCTGCCTCGTGCGGCCACAAAGGTATCGTAATCCTGCTCGGAAATCTCGATCGTTTCCCCTTCAATGATGGCCATCCGGTAGGTGCCATCGACCCGATAAAGACGGGCAAAGGTCAGCGGGCCAGGGGACGTGGTGAAGTAGGTAATCGCCCCCCCACCCGGCCGGTTGGCCGGACGCAGTTCAACCCGCCGCATGTTCTCGGCCGGATCGGCCGCACGGTTGGCGTACCAGCTGCAAAACGCCCCACAGTTGGGCAGGTAAAATACCTGCTTCTCATCGATGTAGCTGACGTCCATAAAAAGAACCGGTTTACCGCCGGAGATTTCCTTCAAAATCTCCATCGTCAGCGCCGCATCGCCATCCGCTTCACAGGCCATCATGATCGGCTCGCGCGGACCATCAGCATCGTAAGGTCCGGGTAGCAAAGCGGCCGAGATGCACTGCGGCACGTAATGTGTGGTCAGGTCGGGCATGCATTTGATGGCCACAAAATCGAGCGCCATCTCGCGGATGATTTCCATCGTGGCCAGGTAACAGCGCACCTGAAAGGCCAGCTTTTCCGGCGTAAATGAACCGTCGTTGTAATCCACCCGCCCGACAATCGCGGTTAGCCAGCCCATCATCCTGTTGACGGCCTCTTCCGGCACCAGATCAGCGCGGCGAATGATCTCCAGCTGGTCGATGTGCTCCGTATCGATGCCAAACAGCTTCTTCCACTGCAAGGGATCAAAAGATCCGGTATCGATGCCCAGTGACCGGCCGCCAAACAGACCAAATACCCTCCCGCGCAATCGGGCGGGTACGGCCGCTGCTCGGGCATAGACCAGCAGGCGTTCTGCCAGCTGCTCCCCAAAATCCTCGCGCAGACGGAGGTGAGGGTATCCGATCTGGGTTAATCCGCCGCCAGCACCGAGCAAACCGACGGTGCTGTGGGTGCCCGGATGTTTATTGCCCAGCAGCACGGTGGGTAATCCGAGCCGCTGGACTCCGTGAATGACCAAATTGGGTGAGGTCCAGCAGGGAATGTGGGCGATTAGCAGCTCCACGCCGGCCAACCTAAGCTGGTCTACCTGGGTGTTGATTTCCGGCCGGGTGCGAGCCACTTTTTCGGCCGCAGTCAGCTCCACCGGCAGGGTGGCCAAAAAATCACGCGCCTCCTGATGTCGAGGCACAGTCATGGCCTCAAAAACGTGGTGCCATTCATGGTCACGATGATCGCCAAAGGTGATCAGACCTATTTTGGGTTGCGTCATGGTCATTTCCTCTGATTCGCCGTCAGCCTGCGGCTTTCAGCACTGCTTTGGCGGTCGAACCGCCGCCACCGCCTACTTCTCCATATGGCGCGGGAAGGCCTGAATTGACCGGCCGCCGTCCGCGTAAATCGTCTGGCCAATAAAATAGCTGGCATCATCACTGGCAAGGAACAAAATGGTCCGGGCGATCTCTTCACAAGATGCGATATAGCCGATGGGTAGACGGTCCATCAACTGCCGATGTTTTTGGGGGTTGTCAACCACGCGCTCCATCAACTCCGTCATAACCGGGCCGGGGGCGCAGGCGTTGACGCGAATGCCTTTATCAATCAGGGAAAGGGCCATCGCCTTGGTCAGCTGGTTGACCCCTCCTTTGGCCGCACAATAAGGCACCTGATCGGCCAGGGCAAGCTGGGCCATCACCGACGACACGTTGACGATAACGCCGGGTTTTTCCTGATCGACCATGATCCGCGCGGCCGCCTGGCTCACAAGAAACGTCCCCTTGAGATCGACCCCCATCACCCAGTCCCAGTCGTCCTCGCTGATGTCAAAGAAATCTGCACTGTGGTTAACCCCGGCATTATTAACCACCACGTCAATGGTGCCGTAGTGCGCGACAGTGGCTGCAATCAGGTTATCAATCTGAGCTTTTTTGCTGACGTCACAGGGCACAAAAAATGCATCGCCACCAGCCTGACGGATATCGGCCGCCACCTGTTCCCCCAGCGCGGCCGTGCGGCCGGTGACCATCACGCGTGCCCCCTCGTTGGCAAATTCGTGAGCACAGGCTACCCCAATCCCTTTGGTTGAGCCGGTAACCACGACCACCTTGTCCTGAAATCTCATGGTTTCCTCCATAAAAAGTTGTCTGCAGATTTTCGCAAAACCTGTCTTGAGCGCAGCCTAAGGATTATCGAAAGAAATCTGTGATAATCGGTGTGAATCCGTGGCTGGTTTTATTGGTCATCCTCTCGTTTCTTCTTTCTCGTTACGATTCCAGTGGCTTTACTCCGGCCGGGTAGCGCTGACGAATATCCTCAATCAGCTCCGCAACGTGATTGGTGAGGCGGGTCACGATCTGCTCCCCTTTCTCACGCGTGGCCAGCGTGGCATCACCAATAATGCCATTTTCCAGCTCGCGGTATTCCGGCCGGGCAAAGGTGCCTTCAAAGTGATACATCGTGCCCGGCTGCGGCCGCATGCCCGGAGCAATGATAAATTTGCGGTCGACGAGGGGTTCACCACCACCCTTACTCGCCTTGCTCATATCAACAAACTCGGGGAACAGATAAAGAGCCACAGAGGTCTCGGCTTCATCGGCATGCCACATCCACGTATCCAGCAAATCCCTGTCGTCCCGCAAAAAGTCATACCAGTGCAGTGACAGGGTGAAGATGCCTTCAAGCCCTAATTTGTGCACGGCCACAATGGTGGACGAAACCTGGCCGTGCGCGGAAAGGATGATAAATTTGTTGAAGCCGGCCACGGTCGCCCCCCGAACAATGTCGGTAACCAGGCCGATATGGGTTTCATAGGTGAGGGGAATGTTACCCGGCATCCCCCAGTGATGATAAGGATGGGAACCGTACATCGGGCAGGGCAGCAGCATCACCCCCGTTTTGCGAGAGATATGCTCGGCCATGCCGATGGCGTTGTAGCTGTCATCACCACAGGGGCAGTGGGGGCCGTGTTGTTCAATCGCCCCAATTGGCAAAATGGCAATGTCGTCCTCTTTGGCGTGGGCCATAATGGCCTCGGCCGTCATTTCTTGCCACCAATATGCTTTTTCCTCGGACATGGGATTTCTCCTTTTGATTTATAAATTACTATTATGCATACGTATTCACACCAAACAAAATTAAAAGGGTGCCTCAATGCCAACATCCTGCCCGAGCGTGCGCAGTTCGGCCACCAAACTTTGCGAGAGGGGAATACCGGACCGGCCGCGCTCCACGGCGGTTTGGTGCTCCAGCTCGCCCGGGATCATCATTTTCTGGTCACGATCCCACATCGGTGACGCGTGAATCGTGCCGTAAAAATCGCTCAGGCGCTGCCGCAACGCCTCTTTGGATAAAAAGGCTTGAGGATTGATGACGAGCATAAAATGCCCGGTCAGGCTGGGGTCGTCCGGCTGGGCGTACATGCTGCGCAGGTCGTGCTGGAAAGCGCCGCCCGTCAGCAGGCCACAGAGGAGATCGATTGCGTAAGACAATCCCAATCCCTTATGCCCCCCAACCGGCAGCAGAAAGCCCGCAAACCCTTCGTGGGGATCGTCCGTTGGGCGGCCGTGGCGATCTGTAGCCCAGTCAAAGGGGATCTTTTCCCCTTTTTGTCTGGCGAGCAGGATCTTGCCTCCGGCCGCGTTGGACATCGAAATATCGAGCACAAAGGGGAACTCCCCATAGGTCGGTGCCCCGATGGCCAGCGGATTATTGCCGCTAATCGGCCGGCTGCCACCGGGGGCAACCATGTTCGGCCGCACGTTGGTCAGCACGATGCCGATCATCTCCTGGTCGGCCGCCAGGCGGGCATATAAACCGGCCGCGCCAAAGTGGTTGCTGTCCACCACGCCAACCGCACCGATAGAGAAACGGCGAGCCAAATTGATCGCCTGCTCCATGGCCGCCCGGCCGACGACAAAGCCAAGCCCGTTGTCTCCATCCATCAGCTGCAGCGCCCGGTCGTTACCCGTAATCCGCATGTTAGGCCTGGGATTTACGGCACCGGTGCGCAACCGCTGCACATAAATCGGGGTGCGCAAGACACCGTGTGAATCGATCCCCCACAGGTTTGTGGTGACCAGCGCCTGGGCGCTGTAGGCCGCATCATCAACGGGCATGCCGGTCTGCTGAAAGAGCGCCTGTAGAAAGGTTTTTAGCAGGGGTGGTTTTACGAATAATTGAGTCTCACTCATTGGATTGTCCTTTGGGCACCGGCCGCACCGATCCGCGCTGCATCAGTTGACAGGGAAGCAGCGCCAGCCGGCCGGTAGGTTGCTCAACGGTGTCCTCTTCCTCGTCTGGGTCTGGATCGGGCACGATCAGCTCAACCACCTGATTCACCATCATTTCAACCGGTTGACGAATGGTGGTCAGGCTGTAGGCAGGCCAGGCGGCCGCTGGGATATCATCAAAACCAACAATCCCTAAATCTGCCGGGATCTGCATAGCCAGCTCAAAGCGAGCGGCGTCCATCAACCCCAGGGCCATGGCGTCGGCCGCACAAAAGACGCCATCCGGTCGATCGTGACGTTCGAGCAGGCGACGGGCGGCCGTGCGCCCGGACTCATAAGAGAAGTCCCCTCGTTCGCGCAGCGGCTCGGGTAACCCCCGCGCCAGGACCTGCTCCACAAACCCTTTTTCCCGCAGGGTGTTGGTGGCCGTACTTTGGATGCCCGACAGTAAAGCCAGGCGCGTGTATCCGGCATCAATGAGGGCATCGGCGGCGCGTCGGCCACCGTCTTCATTATCACAGCAAACCGCATAGGCAGGTGAATCGGGTACCTGGCGATTAAATAGAACGACCGGCGTTCCCTTGCGGGCGCAGTGGTCGATGATTTCGCGGCCGGGTGTGGTCGAGGCAATCACCAGGGCATCAACCTGATACCCCAGGACACGCGGCAGCAGTTCGTCCACCGGCCGGTCGGCCGGTGCGTTGAAGAGGAGCACCTGTTTGCCCAGAGCTTGCAGCTGCTGGGTCAGATTTTCAAGCACCTTGGGGTAAAAAAAGCTCCGCGTGAGGTTGCCCATGACGATGCCCACGATGTCGGTGCGCTGGGTGCTTAGACCGCGGGCGATCACATTGGGCTGGTAGCCCAGGGCGCGGGCGGCCGCCATGACGCGCTCACGCGTCTCCGGGGCAATTCGGCCGTTGGGGTCAAAGGCTCGAGAGACGGTGGGCTGGGATACGCCAGCCAGCTGGGCAACGTCGATGGACGTAACGCTTTTTTCGGTCATGGTTCGCTGCTGTTGGGGTGGATGTGGCGTATTTTAAAACGACTGTGAATACGTATACATGCATACGTATTCACAGTCTAATAGGAATTCCCTGCGCTGTCAACCGTTTGGCTCTAACTGACTAAAACGAGTGCAAAGGGCGGCGCTTATTCATAGCGCAGGGCCTCGGCCGGTCTGACCCGCGACGCCTGCACGGCCGGCAGCCAGGTGGTCAGCAGGGTCATGCCGTAGGCTAGCCCGGACACGACGATGATTTCCGTCCACGGAACCTGGAACGTCAGGCCTGGTATGTCGACAGCCATATCGGTGATGACCTGCGAGGCCGGGATCAACGCCAAACCCACCCCCAGGACAATGCCCAGGAGAGCCACAAAAGACGACTCGATCAGGAAGACCCAACTCACCATTTCACGCTGGAATCCCAGGGCACGCAGCATGCCAATCTGCTGGCGACGCTCCACCACGGCTCGCGTACTGATGACGCCCAGGGCGGCCACGCCAACCACCAGCCCAACCGTCAAAAATCCCAATAGAAGCTGCTGAAATACGTACTGGATTGCCAGAGAATCACGTAACTCCTGAATGAGATCAACGCTTTCCAGCCCGTTCTTCAGAAATGCGCTCTCCAGCGCCGTGCTGGTCGAGGTCGGGTCAACCCCCTCGGCCAGACGAACGAAGTAGGTGGGTGGCGGGAGCTCGATGTTCAGCCCCTTTTCCACCGTCTCTTGTGAGGTAATGACCCCAAAACCCGTAATCGCCGTCTGTTCGAGGACGCCAATTACGGTTACTTCGAAAGTCGCTTCACTGTTTGGATCGCGCACTTCCAGCCGGACCGGCTGCATACTCTCATCCTCGAGATAAACCCCCTCCATACTGAACTCCGGCCCGCCGATGACAACGTTTGTCGTCGTGCGCGAGGGAACCGCCAGCCGGTCTACTACCGCGTATCCGGGCCGGTCGCGCACCGCCTCCCAGATTTCGTCCGCTGACGTATACCCTTCCGCCATGATACCAATGCCATAATCGATGTTTTCCAGATAAGCTTCATCTGCAGCCTGGATTAAGTAACCTTCCCAGCGGCCGTCCTCTTCCTGTTTGAGCTCCACGGGCATGTTGATTAGAGAGGCAATGACGGCGTAATCTTCCTGATGCAGTTCCGGCTGTCTGGAAATAGCGCGTGGGAGGTCTTCCACCGGGTTGTTGCGGCTGTGGTCCACCCGCAGATCAAAGCCACCGGTAAACTGTTCCGTGTCGGACAGAATAATGTCATTCACCTTAAACAGCGTGGCCATAAAAATCACGCTGAACACAACGACGGCAAAGATACCGATTGTCATTCCGGTTCGGAAGCGATTGGAAAGCGGGTAGGCGATGGCCATACGCAGCACGGGTGCGAGGCGCTTTGAGCGCCCCATGATCAGCAGGATCAGGCGCAGCAGCAGATCGGTGTTGTACATGATGACCAGGACAGCGCCGGAGACGAGCATAATTCCGGAGATGAAGAGCATCTCTGGGCCGGTGCTCAGGTCCGGAATCCCGAACGTATCTTGCAGGTAGCTAAAAGGCACAGACCAAAAGACCGTCAGCACCAAGCCCATCAGCGAATACGTGGTTCGATCGATGAGATCTTCCGTGTTCCAGGTCCGGCCGCGGGCGATTCGCCTGAAAATCGGGCCCACCAAGCCTCGCAGGACAAGCACACCACCGATGATGATAAAGGAGACCCCCATGCTAAAGGCCGCGCCGTTGGTAAGCTGGAGACCGGTCTGCGTCAAAATCAGCCCCAGCAGCAGCGTGAACGGTCCACTTGTAAACCCCAGCCAGACGAGCCGCAGCAGGCTGCCCGGCAAGCCGATCAGCCAGTGGCGCAGCGCCCGAAACAGGCGCAGGCGAAAGAGGGCCCGGAACCCATCGGCCACGGTCCGGAATGGAGCCAGCAGGCGATCCCTCAGGTAGCTCGGCGGTCGCGGTGGCTCCGGCAGATCGCGGATCGCAGACACGATGTTTAGACGGCTGACGCGGTTGGCTGAGAAAAGCACGGTGGCAAACGTGACCAACATGCCAAGTGAATAAGACACCAGCAGGCTGCGGGAGCTAACCCTTGGAATGATGTCCAGCTCCACACCCGCGAACGCCCGTCCCAACGTTAGGGCGACGATCAACCCGGTAGCCACCCCCAAAGCCACCCCCACGGCGGCCGCTATCAGGTCGTAGGCCGTGCCTTCAAAAACGAACATTTCCACGAGACGGCCGCGCTGTGCGCCAACGGCGCGGGCCATCCCCATCTCTGGTTTGCGCTCGGCAGCCAGCATGACGAAGATCAGGAAAATCAGAACCAGCCCGGCGGTGATTCCGAAAAGGCCGGAAACGATAAAAATCGTGGTGAAGGCGCTGGCGGCGAGCTCTCCAAAATCCAGGGTGTCGCGCTTGATATCATCGACGGCCAGCTCCGATAAATCGCCAAACAAGCGCGACAGCCGATCGCGCAATGGCTCACTGCCCCATTCAGCGTTGGCCAGAATCGACTGCACCAGGTTTGCCAGGTCCTCATCGGCCAGCAGGCTACCCGTCTCGGCCGTTAAGACGCCGGCTTCCAGGCCATCCGCCAGGGCCAGCAGATCTGCCTGCGTATTTCCTTCTTCGCGCTCGGCCGCGGCCCGCAGTGCCTCAGACACAGCAGGATCGCGGGCCAGAAAAGTATAGAGCTGTTCAGCGGCATTGGGGTCGCTCAACAGGCCGCGGACGTGAGCGGTTACCTCCTGACTGTGGACTACACCGCTCAGCTCATCTCCCAGGTTCGAGATCACAATCAGGTTGATTTTGCCGTTCTGGCTAAACAGCCTCTGGGCCTGGCGCAAGTTGAGGAGGATGCGTGGCTCCTCCCCCTCGCCGGCGATGGCGCGGATGGTTAAGTCCTTGGGATGAGCGCCGATGTACAGCTCCAGCTTGTCGCCGGATTCCGCACTTAGGGCTTCAGCGGCCGCGGCGTTGAGGTAGATTTCTGTCGGTTCCAGGTCCTCCAATAGGAGCGGCCGGCCGGAGGCATCCGTGATTTCCCCCAGTGGCAGCACCTCGATATCCTCCGGGCGCAACCCATAAATCCCGATGCTGCGCAGGCTGCTGCGGCGGGTTACATTCACAACCGGGGCGGACTCGCTGATGGCGGGTATGAGATGATCTATCAGAGGATATCCAGCCAGCTTTTCCGCAAGCGACTCATAGCGATCGATTCTGAAGTAAGATGAATTGACGTTCCCCCCACTGGCTTCTACCACCTCGTCGATCTCCCCCATACCCTCGATTGTGACCGAGCGAATTGAGTGGGACAGGGTGTCGCCGGTGACAAAGGCGGTGGTGATGATTAGCGTCGCCAGCATCAGACCGAGAACTATCAGTGTAGATTGCGCCCGGCGACGGGGAATTGGGCGTAATCCCAGTTTAAAGAATACCGGGTGACGCCAGGCCAGCAGAGCCAGGCTAACAACCACCAGAATAAGAATGGCGCTTAAGACCCCCGCTATTGTAGCCATCTCCAGGCCGAAGAGTTTTTCCATCGCTAGCGCTCCTGAACCGTTACCGGTTGTTCCGATTCCACGAGACCGTCCCGCATGCGAACGATGCGCTGGCAGCGGTCGCCAACGGCCTGATCATGCGTGACCAGGATAAACGTCAGCCGCTGCTCTCGGTTCAGATTCAGCAGCACATCCATGATCTCGTTTGCCGTCTCTGAGTCGAGATCCCCGGTTGGCTCGTCGGCCCACACCAAAACCGGGCGGTTCACCAGGGCGCGGGCAATCGTCGTCCGCTGCCGCTCTCCGCCTGAGAGCTCCGCCGGCCGGTGGTGGGCGCGCGGCGCCAGCCCGACGACCGCCAGCGACTCCAGCGCCTGTTTACGCGCCTCCCCCGGCCGCACGCCGGAGACCAGAAGCGGCAGCTCGACATTCTCGACCGCACTCAGAACCGGCAGCAGGTTATAAAATTGGAATATAAACCCCATTCTCCGGGCGCGATAGGCGGTGCGTTCCTGATCGGTCATCTCAGAGAGTGACACCCCCTCGATCGCGATATGGCCTTGGTCTGCGGTATCCAAACCCGAGAGGCAGTTGAGTAACGTGGTTTTGCCGCTGCCGGATGGCCCCATAATGGCCACCATCTCGCCGCGCCAGACGCTCAGATCCACACCGCGGAGGGCCGGTACGCTGACCTGGCCGGTGTGATAAACCTTATGCACTCCCAATGCTTCAACGATCAATTCATTATTCAAACTGACTGGATTGTCAATCGCCTGTGGGCTATTGGAGCTCATCAATCTCACTCCTGTTCTCAATTAATTAAACTTCTATTGCCCGCACCGGCCGCCCATAGATAGGCACTGTTTTGCCTGTCTGCTCGTTGAACTCACCCGGCAACAAACTGCTAGTATGATGCCAGACAAATCCCTTACAAGCAGTATCTTGTGCGTAGTTGTTTGTGAAGGTCCCCTTGACACGGATTTCAACTGGTTTTGTAATGAAATAATAGCATAAGTATGGGCAAGTGTGAACTGCCAAAGATGTGTAGACGAGACGCCGCATCTATTGATCCTTTTTGAAGCAAAAGTCGCACCTGGACGGCCACGATGCGATGGGTTTTTCAGCTAGATTGGATACCTGTCCACCCTTTACTAACGGCGCAAACGATTAATTTGCCGGCGTTGTTCATGGGCGCAGCGCTAGGCATTTTGCCGGTGGTCGTCATATTTTTCTTTGTTCAGCGCTATATTGTAGAAGGTGTAAAGGTTTCGGGTATCAAAGCTTGAGTACATCATCAAATTGCGCAACCAGGCAGGCTACATCCCTATAGCTATCTTTGCGGGACCTCACCGCCCCATCGGCAACTACCCCCTCTCTTCATCCCTTAGTAAATCATGGAGGATACCACGATGATGTTTTGTTTGGTATGACGAGTGGGGAGTTCAATTTAAGGAGATACCTCTTATGTTATACTTCTTCTCGACGGCCGTTGATCCGGCTGTTTGATTTGCGCCCGCAAGATCCAGCCGGTAAAGGAGAGGTGTTTATGAATCAAGGAAAGCCATCCTCATTGGCTGACACCGACGCCCGCTTTCGCCGCTATTACGCCCGCCATCTTGCCCCTCTAGAGGAGCAGTTCGAATCCCGACGACAAAAAGCGGTGCGGGAGCGCAACCTGCGCCTCAGCGCCGCGGTGGTCGCCTGGCTGGCGGCTCTCGGGGGTATCAGCTTCCTGGCCCAGCCCCTGGGCGAGTTATGGCCTTTTGTGGCCTTTTTTGGCCTTGCGTCCGCGATAGGGCTGGGCCTGTGGGTCTGGTTACCCGCAGGCGCTCATGAGCTGCGCCTGCAGGAGCAGGTGCTGCCGCGAATCGTGCCCTTCTTCGGCGACTTGCGTTACCAATCTGAGCCCGATCTGAAGCCTGGGCACTACCGTGATTGGATGGTGCTGCCCGATTTCAACAAAACTTACGCAGAGGATCAGATCGAAGGCAGCTATCGGGGCATACCGCTCAAGCTGGCTGAAGTGAGGCTGAACTATCAGTACCGCTCAGGCACTGACGGCCGCACTTCCACCGGGGTGGCCTTCAAAGGAGTGCTGATCAGTTTCAAGCTTACCCAGGATTTCCCCGGTGTCACCCTGATCCGCAGCGAGGGAAGCGACATGAACAAGCGGTTTCGTCTGGACGCGGCGTTGAGCACTGCGGGGGGAGGGTTTGGTTTTGAGATCTTTGCCACCAGCGACGCCCCTGGAGCCTCGCTGGCCGACGCCCCCTTTCTGGAACGACTGGCTCAGGTCTCGGCCCGGTTTGAAGCACAGCAGCTCTTTGCCAGTTTCCATGCCGATCGCCTGGTGATGTTGATCGATCACAAAGAAGACTTTTTTGAAATGTCCCATCGTCAGGAAACCAACTTCACTCAGGATGCTACCAGGGTGCGGGATCAGTTGGGGCAGATTTTGGCCATCGTCGATTTGCTACAGCTTGGGGGGACATCGCGTGCGGCGGTCGTGGACGATCGGTCGTGGGAAAACCTGGAATTTCCAACACTGCCTGGGTCCGAAACGTATGACATCGGAGGCTGGGGATGCTTCGGCGGGTTTGTGATCCTGGCCGTTTCGATGGGAGCCTATCTCTGGCTGCTAGATGATTCGCTCCCCGTCGGTCAGCTGCTTTGGTGGTCGGTCCTTGGCCCCATGTTGCTCACACTTGGTCTCCTGCAAGTTGGACGTGGGGTGCAGCGGCGTGCTGTGGGGACAGTGGTTTTGGGCGTGCTCTTCCTCACAGGGGCTTTAGCTGTGCTCTACTTTTATCTGCCACCCGAAATGCAGGGGCTGTTTCGTTCCTGGATGCCGAGATGAGCCGAGACTTTTGCGTTCCTCCTGAAATCGCTGAGTTCTTGCTTCCACATTTTTCAGCAACAACATAATCAACCGGCATAAATACCGGCACAAACATTGGGGAAGGTCCCAGCCACCGATCCTGAACAGGCGATTACTTCTCTCAATTACACCTTCGGGGTATGACAATAATACCCGCTTAGACGTATCCTGATCATACAGGGTTTCAACATTTTGAAGCAGCAAAAAGGAGGCAGAAAATGGCCATCAAAGATGGAAATAAATCGCAGGAAGTCCGGCCAAATGGTAAAGGTTTGCGATCAATCATTCTCATGGCGGCCTTGCTTTCACTATTGGTTGTTGGCTGCAGCTCTAACGGAGCGTCCCAGTACAATTTAACCATGCCTGAAAGCGTGGATGATGGGCTCACTGTGGGCACGCTGGACGAGGTGAATATTGATGCGTTCCTGATAGCGGAAGCGGCTGAGGGGATCGAGGGCGGCCGGTATGGGGAAGTTCATTCCCTCCTCATCTATAAAGACGGCAAGCTCGTGGCTGAAGAATACTTTTCGGGTCACGATTACCAGTGGGATGGTCCGAACTTCCACGGCGCCGTGATCAATTGGGATCGAGACGCGAAGCATATTATCCATTCCGCTGGGAAAAGCGTCACCTCAGCCTGTATCGGGATTGCCATTGATGAGGGATTTATCGAAAGCGTGGATCAGTCGATTTTTGACTACCTGCCCGATCACCAACATCTCAATGTCGCCGGGAAAGATCAAATCACCATCGAACACCTGCTCACCATGTCCTCCGGCCTGGAATGGGATGAGTGGGGCACGTCATACGCCAGTGAAGAAAATGACGTGGTCGCCTTATGGGTTGACTGCGACGATCCAATTGCCTGTATTTTGGAAAAACCGCTGGTCAGCGAACCGGGAACCAGTTTCACTTACAGCGGCGGCAACATGATCGTTTTAGGTGAGATTATCAAAAATGCTACCGGCATGGACATTGAAGCCTTTTCGGCCGACTATTTATTTAAGCCGATGGGAATTGAACCGGTTGAATGGTCCTGGATCAATGATGATGTGCTCTACGCCGGTGGGGACCAAAAAATGACCTCCAGAGAGATGCTGAAATTTGGGGTGACGTACCTCAATCAGGGGGTTTGGGATGGACAGCAGATCGTTTCGTCCCAGTGGGTTGAGCACAGCGCCACCCCTTACGCCGGTCCGGGTAACAGCTGGTTTAACAGCTTCCTGCGGCCGATTCCGCCCGGCAACAGCGTCTGGGGGCAGCGCGGCTACTCGTATTCGTGGTGGACCCATCAATTCACAGAATCAGGTGAAGAAATGCCGGGATATTGGGCTGGTGGATGGGGCGGACAGTATATCATCGTCTTCCCAGAGCAAAACGCCGTGGTTGTTTTTACGGGAGGCAACTACACCTCCGCGCCAACCGGCTTTAAGATCCTGACCAGCTACATCCTCCCGGCATTTCAATAACCGGTGATCATGCACCGGGGGCCTGTCCAATCTACGTTAGAACATGGATGTTCTTTTTAGCGCACATTTCGCTGAGGATTTTGGGCCAAACGGTGACGCTTACCTCGCCAATGTGGGCCTTACGCAGCAGGTACATATAGGTTCGAGACTGGCCGATCCCGCCCCCTATTGAGAGGGGAATCTCGTCGTTGAGAATCGCCTGATGATATGGCAGCTCGAGGTCCCGCTCCAGCCCGGCCATCTTCATCTGGGCGACGAGCGTTTCCTTGGTGACGCGAACACCCATCGACGTAAGCTCGTGACGCCGCTTGGTAACCGGGTTCCAGACGAGGATGTCCCCATTCAGCCCGTGCATCGGCTGGCCGCTCTCAGAGACGGTCTCTGTAATCCAGTCGTCATAATCGGCCGCGCGCATCTCGTGCGGGTAGCCATCCTTGAGGGGCCAACCAACGCCGATAATAAACACCGCCGGGTACTCCTGCAGAATCCTGGTTTCCCGTTCTTTCCGCGGCAGGTCAGGATACATGTCAAGGATTTCTTCGGCGTGCAAAAAGGTCAGCTCTTGGGGAAAGTCAGGGTAATTGTCATTTTTGAGCTGTGGGAACATTTCCTCGGCCAGGAGACCGGCTCCGCGGATGACCTTCCAAATTCGTTGTACAGTGTCCCTGAGAAAATCAAGGGTGCGCTGTTCCTCAAGGATCACTTTCTCCCAATCCCACTGATCGACGTAGGCGCTGTGGTCATGGTCGAGAAAATAATCTTTGCGAATCGCCTTCATGTCGGTGCAGATGCCCTCGCCAACCTGGCAATCAAACTGCTTGAGCGCCACCCGCTTCCACTTGGTCGCGGCCTGTACCACCTGGGCCTGGATCGGTTTGTCGAGACCCAGCCCACAGGGGAATTCGACCGGTGTCCGAGAGCCATCCCTGTCCAGCATATCGTTCACGCCGCTATCCCGATCGACAATTAGCGGCACCTGGACCATCTGCAAGTTTAATTCTTTGCAGAGGTTTTCCTCAATATAACTCTTGACCGCGAAAACGGCCTTCATGGTCTCCATCGGGGTTAAGGCAGATTGATAATCCTCCGGCAGGATCTTCTCTACTTCGCCGTAATCACCAATACCTGGTCCAGCTAGATCTGCTACTTTATCTGTCATGTCATCTGCTCCTTTCAGATTATGAGGCTATATGTTGAATGAAAACAGGCACCAAAACGCTTTGGATAAGTGCCTTTGGTAGGCTCCCTTAGAATTTCAAGCTCATCAACCTAATCCTAAAACGGTAGATATTGATTTGTCAATATGATGTCATCCGGTCGATGTATATGCCTTGGCTAGCTGTTTCTCCCATATTTTCAACGCTAAATTATTCACTTTCAATCAAAATCAAATCGGATAACATAACGACTGACTCCCTTTGACCAGACCCTGTGGTTGGCAAGCGTTCAAAATTATTTTCCGGGTCATACATGCCGAGCAATAGTTGGTATCTACCAGGTTGGGAATCCTCGCTAAGCGTAATAGAAATGTCCTCGCGAATATACTCACCTGAAATCCAACATTGTGTCGGATAACGGCCATCAACCGGTTGGCTATCATTTTGTGCGATAAGGCCCTGATTTTCCGAGTAAACGTGCAAAAACCTGGTGTAAGAACGATCTGGTTTTTCTAGCGCTTGCCAAATAAGGCGTAATTGAATTTCCTCACCTGGATAAAATTTACTCTGATGTATTTCCCACCCAGCGAGCATAATTTTATTCCCCAACGTTTCCTGCGTTTGGATCATTATATTTGGAGGGTCGAACTGGTGAGGAAATGGATCTTGTGGTGTTAAGTTGACTTGAATGATGATCGTTTGGAAAGCAAGGAGCAAGAGGAAAGCCAACTCTTTAATTGGTCTTCCTAACGTATTTCGATCAAAGAAAGATACCCCACATAAAAGCAGGAGCGGCATCATAAAAATCCACACTCGTCCTACTTCTGCTCTCGAAACTCCGCTGATTACTAGGGCGAGGAATACTCCCCAAAATGCAATGGTTAACGCTTGATCATAGCGCAATGATTTTCGGCCGAACTGAGAAGCTTTAAGGGCCAAGTAGAAGCTAATTAACCCTATCCCACCAAGAATAAACCCAGCGTATAAAAAGAATTCGTATGGGTTGTAAAATAATCGTAGCCAATAATTTGCCTCCATTTCAAAATGGGGCAGCGTGTTTACCCTGTAAATATCAAAATATGTATCACCGATCATAAAATAGTAGACGAGCCAGGGAAGTATAATGCCGACCAGGCAAATCAGGCCGTATTGAATGGTCCGAATCCATTCTGACCAACGTGATCCTATTTCTGACCAGCTTAACAATATCCCGTATAAGCCTACAAAACCGATGGTGACCAATGCCGCATGTGAAATGAACAGGCCGATTGACAGAATTAAACCAGAGATAAGCATTTGTATCGGTTTTGATTCTGAAAAACCGCGGTGAAAAAACAGGAGGGATGATATTGTAATTAGAGTAAGTGGTAAATCCCACATCCCACCAAAAACCATCACAGCCGGTATTAATGGGTACGCGATCAAAGTGATAAATACTCCACGGTCAGAGTAATAAATCCTTGACAATTTTAGGAGGGGAAATACAGTCAGTGCACCCAATAACTGCGGGGCAAATCCCCAAACTATCGTTCCAAATTCTGCATCAGAAGTGAACAACAATAGCCAATAATCACATCGATTTTGCTGGAAAAGATTTGCAATCCAGCTGGTTAGTTGAGGCTTCCCACTCAAAAAATTTTTTACCCAGATAAATGTTAATGGAATACCAGGGGGATGTCTTTGAGGGTGCGGATTCCAATTTGGTGCATTTTCAGTAAATTCGCTCAAAAACTGCCAGGCGCTTTCAGATTCGATCGCGACAGATTGGTATCCTCCAATAAATGGATCACTGGTCCTGATCAAAATCTGCTCGATTGGATCCGAAGCCTCCAGCCACTGTACCGTAATTGGCAGTAATGTCGCCCCAATAAATGACCACATGACAACGAAGGTCCAATTTATCTTGTGTTGTCGCCACAGAAAAAATGACCCCGTTAAATAAAATATGATTGCTCCAAGCCCAAGCAGTATTTCATTTTGATACATCCAAGGTGAGTATTCTGAACGCCAATCGTTGTCGCCTCTTAACCATGGGCTAAAATCAAACGTGATTGCAATGAGTAAAGCTGTTGATAAAGCGAAGATCACCCAATAAATTTGAACGTGTCTATTCTTAAGATTCAATATTAATTCGCCTCTGCAACTTGGTAAACCATTAGCATGAGCAATGAATACTTCCTCATCGGCAGGCATTGGCATTGCTCCCAACCACCCATAAAAGCTGACAATTATACGTACAAATATCTCAGCAAGGCACCCAGATGAGACTTTACTAAGCTTTTGGCAAAAATCTCGTTTTCCAGCCACATCTTACCGAATCTGTCCATGACTTTCAATCTGTACACCGCTGGCTCGGGGGATTTACCAGGCCGAGGTTTTGAAGTTCCATCTCTTGCCAGAAACCACCTCATGAAAATTCTAAATACCTGGTGGCGATGTTTACCATTTATCTAAACTCCAGTACAATGACGCTGCAATTTGGAGCAATCGTGACCTAGGAAATGGGAAGGCTGTTCAATCAATTCACACCCGGTCGACCAATCAAAAGAGATGTTTCATCAAATTTCTTGCCCCTTTTGATTTTTTTGCCTGTGTTGGCCATAGGGCTGGCCATTCGCACAGAGCAATTTCACTCGATCGATGAAGTAGCGATTTACCAATCATCCACAAATTTGGTCCAGCACGGTGAGCTTCAAATCCCTCAGCTTGGATTTGCACTTTGGGGGTTGCGGCCGGGTGAAGCGGTCGTTCTACTCAACGGTGATGGCGAGCTCTACACAAAAAAGAGCCCGGCCATGATCTGGGCCTTATTTCCTCTTTTAAAAATAGGTCAATTGTGGCCGACATTCTCTTTTACTCATTCTGCGCTGCTCTTTGGTCCGCTGATGTTAGCCAGCACAGCTGCGCTTGTTGTTGATATCGCTCACCGGTTGGGGTACCACCGTAGAACCGGAGTCGCGGCCGCCTTTCTCTTCACCATTTTTTCAATGGCACTGCCATATAGTCAGACGATTTTTGGGGAAGTGCTGGCAATGTTTGCCTTCACTCTGCTTGTTTGGGGCGCTGCAGCCTTTCGGTTGTCATCTACAAAAGGAGCTTTATTAGCCGGGCTGGGCCTATCCATCGCCATTGGCTGCAATGTTGCGTTTGGAATCGCGGTCCCTATTTTTTTTCTGATTCTATTGGGTCACCATCGGCAAAAGGCTCAAAAATTTAGGCTTCCATATGGCCCTACGGCCGCCTTGGTTACTCCGCTGGCGTTAACATTGGGGTTGCTTGCTTTCTATAATGTGTGGCGCTTCGGCTCTGTCTTTGAAAGCGGGTATCAGCTCTCGTCCGGTCAGGAAGGATTTACCAATCCGCTTTGGTGGGGTTTGGCAGGGCTGTGGATTAGTCCAGCCCGAGGGTTTATCTTCTATAATCCACTGGTCTTCTTAGGGCTCCTGGGATGGCCTGAATTTCATCGATCGCCTCATACCCGGTGGCTGAGCTGGCTATTTTTGGGGATCGTTATAGGGGTATCTTCCGTGTTTGCCTTATGGTGGCAGTGGTGGGGCGGTTTCGGTTGGGGGCCAAGGTTCCTGTTACCCTTGGTGCCCATTTTTATCTTCCTTTCTCTCCCCTTTTTAGAAAAATGGCTGCAACATCCCTCACCCTGGGGGCTCTCAAATTGGCGGTTCATCGCGGCTGGTTTGATCATCGTGCTCTCCGGCCTTGTCCAGGTCGGTGGAGTCCTGGTCAATTTTAACGAGGTTGAATCCCTTTTGGCCGGCCGTTATCCAGGCCCTGGTCCTGCGGCACGACCGCTGCTCTACCATCACGATCCAAAGCTCGTTTTTAACTGGTGGGAATCACCTATTTTCTGGCATTGGCGGTTGATCAATGAAGGGCAGATTCAATGGAGGGGAAACGCCATTCGGGAAGACTTATCACCGCTGACGCAGCTGTTGGAAGAGAAGTGGCGAGAGGGTGACACTGTGCTTCATTTAGGATCCTCTGAAGGGCAAGAAATGTATGAACAAAGCGATGTTTTTCCAGTTTATGGATTGCCCATCAATATTTCATCCTCCGATCCGCTGGCCAATCGTTTGTTTGCCAATGGCCTTTCAACAGCCGGACGGGTATGGATAATGGGGACACTGCCCCCAGGTTCACCACTCAATTGGTATGAAGCGGCACTTTGGGAAAATGGCTGGGCAAGCGTGACCAGTCAACAAATCGGCCGGTGGCAGATTAGCTTATTTTCTCCTCCTTTGACGGACGAAGATCAGGCTTGGCGAACGGCCGGAGTTAATTTTGGGCCTATCCACCTCGAACGGTATCGCGCCTCGTGTCATGATGGGTTTTTATCGGTTGAATTTGAATGGCAGCTGAATGAGCAAACGTCAGTCGACTGGACAACGTTTGTGCACCTGCTGCAAGATGATCGATTAAACCAACAGCAAGATCGTATGCCATGGAACGGGTATTTTCCGACAACAGGGTGGCCGGTTGGGGAAGTGGTTGTGGATCATTTTGCTTTTGAGGGGGTTCAAGATTGCGCCCAGGCCGAACTAGGGGTTGGCTGGTACGATTGGCGAGATCAAAGCCAGCTGCCGGCTGAAGAAAACGGTGTTCCCCTGCCCGACAATCGGTATCTCATTGGAGATTTTGAAAAATGACACCCTCAAAAGAATCGGTCTGGATTTGGTGTCTCATTTTGTTGGGCGCCACTGTTTTTGTGGTCACAGCCGCCTGGGTTTCACCACAAAAAGCGGCCGCCTTTGATGAACAATTCCACCTGGCAGCAGGTTACAGCTATCTCAAAACAGGGGATTTTCGCATCGCCTCCACCCATCCACCCCTCATCGGCTTATTGGCCGCCTGGCGCCTGCGCAATGATCCAACGATCCAGCTGCCGCTAGAACAATCCGGATGGCAAAACGGAGATCGATTTGTATTTAGCGATCAGTGGTTGTGGCGCAGCGGCAATGATGCCCACAGATTATTGGTGACGGCACGATGGTCAATCATCTTGTTGGGTGGGTCTCTCTTAATTGTTTTAGGGGTTTGGCTACGAGACCATACGGTTCCTCTTACGCCCTGGGTAGCTGTGTGGGTCATTGTTTTGACTGATCCCAATTTGCAGGCCAACAGCCGTCTCGTGACAACCGACCTGGGGTTGACCGCCTTCCTCTTCTTTACAATTTTCGCCTACCAAAGCCGGTACCGAACTCATCCCACCTCCCCAAACGCGATTTTAGTGGGGGTCCTGGCGGGGTTGACCATGACCACCAAGTACACCGGGTTAATTGTGTGGCCGATCTTATTTCTTCTTCTCTTTTTATTTCCCATTCCGGGGAATGTCCGACAACTCGTCGAAAAATTCAGATATTTCCTTGTTATGCTGGGGAGCGGTTTGCTGATTTTATGGATTGTCTATCTCTTCGATTTTGGACCGGCCTCATTTGGTAACCTTCAAATATCTTTACCTGCGCCCTTTTATTGGACTCAACTCTGGAACACCTTTGTGAAACTGCCTCAGGAATCAGCGCAAAAATTGTCTTTTTTGCTGGGCAGTTCTTTTCCCGGTGGGGTTTGGTATTACTTCCCGATCGCGTTTCTGGTCAAAATGCCCCTTGCTTTTTTGATCTTGACGGCCGGTGGCATTTGGCATTTTGGGCGTCATGACTGGCGCGACTATGTGGCCCTCTGGCTGCCTGCTGCTGTATTCCTCCTGTTAGGGCTGACCGGGGTGCTAACGATCGGTTTTAGGCATATGCTCCCAGCCGTGCCTTTTTTATGTTTGATTGCCGGGAAAGGCGCTCAACAGATTTATAAATTAAGGCATGGACCATGGATATTGTTGGGACTGGTCATCCTTCAAATCGTCGAAATCGGCAGGATTTGGCCTCATCAAGAGGCATTTTTTAATCTGTTGGCCGGCCGCTGGCAAAATTGGGGTAACGTTTTGGTGGATTCCAATCTCGACTGGGGGCAGGATCTCATTTATTTGAAAAGATCGATGGCGACGAACCACATCGATCAGGTGAATCTCGCTTATTTTGGTACGGCATCACCTGAGCATTACGATGTTAAGTACGCCCCTTTACCTGGCTATATCCGCTTCGGGAGTGGCTATGAAATTCAGGCGTATAATCCACTTGCACCCACACCGGGCTGGTACGCCATCAGTGCCACATCCCTCCAGTTGGGATTATTAACTCCGGAGACGGAAGATCTTTACGCGGTTTTTCGAGAGATGGAGCCGGTTGAACGGGCCGGATATTCAATTTATCTTTATGAAATCAAGGATTCGGTGCCAAACCCCCGTCCCGTTGTGGTAACTGGGCAGCCGGGTTATTTATTTGCCTGGGAGAATGCAGATTCAATTGATATGTCATCCGCCACCCTAAAATGGCACGCCTCTCCTGATACGCAAATTGTGCCTCGCCGTGAAAACGAATTTTATACCGGTCCGCCGCTGGCTGATTTTGGCGGCGTCCTGTCGCTGATTGATGTCCTCGACTTACCGGAATCCGCTGCGGCCGGGCAAACTATCTCATTTACCCTGGTGTGGCGCGTAGGGGATCAACCGATGCCTACACCTGCACCTTCTATCGCCAATCCGCTCAATGCGTTTGTTCATGTTGTGCAGCAGGATCCTTATGTGAGGATTGGTCAATTTGACGGCTGGGACACCGCGCTGAGGGGCCTCGAAAGCGGCGATATTATCCTGCAACCAATTTCCATACCGTTATCAAATGAGGCAGCGGCCGGTCCGTATCAAGTGCAAATTGGTCTTTACTCTCCCCAATCTTTTGAGCGGCTTCTCCAAAAAAATGAGAATGACCAGGAAGTAGATCATTTCCATGCCGGGCATATACTCATTGATTGAAGGCGTTTCTAAATGGAAACCGGGTTTGTCGCAGCGCTTGTTTTGCTAGTTGATGCGGCCTTCCCTTTTAACTTTTGATAAACTCCTAACATGCTTGTATGGATTGTTTCCTCAATCAGTTCAATCGTGGGCGACATAAAACGACTAAATCGTTCAAGCTTGTTGCCTTTATTGATCCCATTTCTTTTCTTAATTGCAGTTGGGACCGTTGTTTATGCCATCCTTGAAGATTGGACATTATTTGATTCGCTCTATGCCACCATTATTACGATCACAACGGTCGGGTATGGAGATCTTTCTCCCCAAACACGAAGCGGCCGTATCTTTGCCATTTTCTTTACTTTGGTCGCCATCGGATTGGCCGGGTATGCGATCTCAAGCGCGGCGGCCGTTCTCTTTGAAAGTCAGCAGAGAAATCGCGAAAAAAGAATTTTTGAGAAACGTATGAACCAAATCGCCCAATTGTCAAATCACATTATTGTTTGTGGAGGCGGCATCATCGGAAATCGCGCAGCCGGTGAATTTAAGCGCCGTGGATTTCCATTTGTCATCATCGAACCCCATGAAGCCAATCTCAAACGCGCCTTGCTTTGGATGCATGACTCCTATATCGACAAACGCATGCGCCACTATGCGAGTTTAGAAGAAGTCGATTGGAGTATCGAGGAGCGAATGAGCATTGATGAGCTGGCTCAAGAAACCGGGGTTCTTTACATGCTGGAAGATCCCACCGATGAACAGCAGCTTCGAGCGGCTGGTGTTAACCGGGCTTATGGCGTTGTCACAGCGATGGAAGATGATCGCGACAACACGACGATCATACTCAGTGCCCGAGATATGGCGAATCGATTAAACAATCCCAAATTGCGCATTGTTGGCAGTGCCGGGAATGAAACCAATATGCATACGCTCTATTTGGCTGGCGCAGACCGGGTTATTTCGCCCAATATCATGGGCGGCTTCACGGTCGCCTCAAATATGCTCGACCACGATGCGGCCGAATTTTGGGACCATATGCTTTTTCAACAAGATCAACAAATACGGTTTGGTGATATGCATGTGCGTGACTATCCTGAAATTGTGGGCTGGACGACGGATGAATTGCGTCATAAATGGTCGCAGTTGGTGATTGCCATTCGCCGCAATGGGAAATTTGTGTATACACCGGCGCCTGACGAAACGATTTTTGCTGATGATGTACTCATCGTGATTGGGGACAATCTGTAGGACAGGGATTTTTTTAAGTTGGGTAAAGAGTGCACCCAGCACAATTGAGGGTATCCGGACCGGGCAGTCGGTAGCTGCGGAAAAGGAAACAACCTTGTGAATATTGGATTTATTTCTACACGATTAGCAGGGACAGATGGGGTCTCATTGGAAACCGCCAAGTTAGCGGCCGTTTACCGCCAAATGGGTCACCGGGTTTTTTATTGCGCTGGAGAACTGGATGGTGATATTCCCGGTTCCCTCATTCCGGAGATGCACTTTACCGATCCGGTCGCATTCTCTTTTGGAGAACGGGCTTTTCAGGAAAATGAAGATAAAACACTGCTGCCGGAGATCAATAATCGTGCGCGGGAGCTAAAACCCTTAATCCACTCATTTATCGCGACGTATCAAATTGAGTACCTGGTCGTTCAAAATGTATTTGCGATTCCGATGCAGCTGCCGCTGGCCCAAGCGGTTACAGAACTATTGGCCGAAACCGGCATCTCTGCGTTGGCCCACAATCATGACTTTTACTGGGAGCGAGAACGGTTTAGAACCAGCTGTATCCCCGATTTTCTCGACACCTTCTTTCCACCTGACCTGCCTAATTTGCGCCATGCGGTTATTAATTCCGCCGCACAGGGCGATTTGAAAGCCCGACGCGGGATCGACAGCGTCATGATTCCGAATGTATTCGATTTTGCCACGCCCGCACCCGGCATTGACGATTACAATGCCGATTTCCGACAGGCGATTGGCGTAGGCGATGAAGATTGGCTCATTTTGCAGCCCACGCGGGTCATCCCGCGCAAAGGTATTCAGCTATCGATAGAGTTATTGGCCAAGCTAAACGATTCACGAGCCAAGCTGGTCATCACCCATCATGCGGGGGACGAAGGGCTGGATTATTTGCACACGCTGCAGCAAATGGCCAAACAGCACGGTGTTGATTTGCGCTATGTGGCGGATCAGGTGGATGACGCACGGGGGGAAGATAAAATCGGCCGCAAAATTTACTCTCTCTGGGACACCTACCCACATGCCGATTTGATCGCTTATCCCAGCCTTTACGAGGGGTTTGGCAATGCCCTCATTGAGACGATTTACTTCCGCAAACCGGCGTTTGTGAATCGTTATGCGGTTTATGCTGATGATATTGGTCCACTTGGGTTTAAGTTTGTAGAATTGGACGGGGAAGTGACAGATGATGTGGTAACGGCCGTTTCAGAGGTTCTGCACAACCCTACCCAAACAGATCTAATCGTTGAACACAACTACCAACTCGCTCAAAAACATTTTTCCTACCAAACGCTAGAAGAGATCCTGACGCAATTGCTTCATCGCTGAAAAGTTGGTCATTAAATATTGGTATATTCGTGTATTGGGTAAGTTACTCAGGGGGCATTCGTCAATTGCAAATCCAAAATCACGGCGGATCAATCGTATCTCGGACTTGGTAATTGACAATTAACTATTGCCTATTGACAATTTTTCCAGCTGTTGATGCGCTTGAGGCCCTGTCAAAAACCGTTGGCGCATCTTTTGATCGGAAATCTGAGCCGCCTGATGGGCAAGATATATCTCCCCCTTACTCAGCATCTCCTGCGCCAACTCTTGCTCGCCCAGAGCATTTAGAAGCTCATGCGCATTGAGAAACGCCTGCACCGGATCTTCCAAACCGGCCGTTTCATCTTGCAAAACAGCCAGCGCTTCTTCCGTCAGCGGCCGCAGCGCCTTCCACTCTTCAAGCATCAAATGGGTTCGGCCCAGGGCCAGTTGCATCTCAGCCAGCATCATTCGCCGACCCAGTTTGCCCATCAATTCACAGGCGGTCTCAAATGACGCTTTTGCTCCAGGCCAATCGCCGCGATACCAGCGCACTTCCCCCTCCCGCCGCGAAATCATCGCCAGAAGGTAAGTATCTTCCACTTTCTGGCCAAGCGTTTGCGCGGCCGAGCACGCCTGCTCCGCTTGGGCCAGCTGATCCTGACACAGGGCCACCCGCACCAAAACCGTTTGACCCAAACCGGCAATCAACGGCCGATCGTGCGCCTCACTCATCTCCACTACCAGAGCTGCATATCGCCCGGCAGCCTCATAATGCCCCATCATCATGTTTAGCGTGCCCAAATTTCCGCTGGCCAAAATCTCGCCGTTGACGTGGTTATTTTGGCGGCTTATGCGCAGGGCCTGCGTATAAAGCTCCTGCGCTCGCTCCCAATCCCCTTCATCTTTGGCCACCACTCCCAAATTATTGAGAAGAGAAGCATAAGCGGCCGCGTGATTTAATTCGCGAATAAAGTGACCGGCCCGCTCGTAATGATAACGAGCGGTCGGATAATCATTTTGGCGGCTGAAGATCACCCCCAAATTGTACTCGGCCGACATGGCCAGAGCCGCTTCCCCTAATTCAGCCGCCCGCTGCGCGGCTTTTTGATAATGGGCTGCCCCCTGGGCCAGCTCGCCCTGCCGCACGGCCAACAATCCCAAAATAACCTCAAACGCCAGCTCCCCATGCAAATCTCCTCCAACGCGGCTCAGCTGCACCCCCTGCTCAATCCATTCGGCCGCCTCCGGCAGCGTATCACGACGATGATGCATGAGCGTTAACGCGTGATAAAGCATCACCCGTAAAGAAACCTCCGCACCATCATCCAGGTGGGCCAAACCGCGCTTAAGATGGGCTTCGGCCGCTTCCCACTCTTTGTGGGTCACGGCAATCCGGCCGAGAAGGAGCTGCCGCCGGCTCTCAAGCACGGGATCAGCAGGAGATTCCTGAGCTTTTATGACCGGCTCAATTTGCGCCACCAGCCCTCGCGTTAAGTGGTATTCAAATAGATGTTGATGCAGCAACCAAAATGACTCGAAGTGTTGGCCGGTCTGCGCAAATTCTAGAGCCAGCCGCACCTGCGGGTATTCGATGTCGATTTGCCCAAACTTCCGCCCATTTTCAACCGCAAACGCCGTAAAAAATTGTATCAGGCGGGTTTCAGCCTCAGCTGGAGGCGGTTGGCGGCGGGCAAAATCAACGATCGCCTGATGAAGGGCATAGCGGTCATCCCCGATTGGCTCAACCAGACCGGCGTCGACCAATTCATCCAGCGTCTCGAGAGAGGAGTCGCTAACTGTTCGCGCGGCCGTTTCAGAAAAATGGTTTGGTTTGGCCGAGAAGATGACCAGGGCGCGCAGCGCCTCCTGAGCGGATGGCGATAATCGTTCGGTGCTCAACGCGATAATCGCCGCCAGAGAAAGCGGCTGATCCGGCTCCAGGCTGGGATGACGGGCCGGCGGCGCCAGGTTCAGCTGCAATTTTAAACGCTCATCTGCCTGCGTCAGAGAGGTTAACAGGTTGCGCAGGCGGCGTCCGTGACCGATGTGGCTGATTTTGTGCAGCTGCTTGCCAATTAAAACCAGGGCCAGCGGCAGCCCGGCCGTGGCCTGGACCACCCCGGCCACGAGTTCCGATTCTGCTTCAACCGCCTCAGGCGCCATTTTTCCCATGAGGGTCAACCCCTCCATTAAGTTTAATTCCCTCACCGGCCACACGCGAGAGGCGGCAAATTCATGGGCCAGCGGCGGAAAGCGAGTGGTTAAGAGATGGGTTGAATTCGCCCCGCCCAGCTTAAACATTAAAATTTCTTCTATCGACCAACCATCATCAATGATCAGCAGCATCTGCCTGCCCCCGATCGCCTCGTGAATACGACGGGCCACCTCGCTAGGGGGTAGTTCGTCGGGAATATAGAGTTTGAGAGCAGCCACCCACCGGCGGAGGAGAGCCGACTGATCGGGATTGGGCCCTAACCCCACCCATAAAACACCGTCGGGAAATCGATCTAAAATTTTGTCATGACCGGCTAGAACAGCTGCCAACGTGGTTTTACCCACACCTGGCATACCGTATAAAGCGGCCACTGGGGCTCCCGGCTTGATCTGCTGTACCAGTTCTTCGAGCAAACCATCTCGGCCGATGACGATTTCCGGAGAAAGAGGCGCGGTTTGGGATAGTGACGTTGAGGGCAGCGGGACGGTCGAGCGAGCCTCTTCTTCCTGCACAAGCAAATAATCGAGCAGTTGATCGAGGCCGCGAGCCTGCTCTTCAAAAAAAGTCCGTTCCGACACGTTAAGCTGCGCCCGAATCCAGGCTGGAGAGCGGCCGTGGAGATACTGCTCGGTCAAAATGAAGTATGGTCGCCAGCGGCGCTGGTTGAGCTGCGGCACCTCCTCAGCCGGCTTGACCTGGGCCAGACCCTCTTTTAGCAGTTCGCGCACGGCCAACCCCCGGCCGTTGGGCGTATCCCCATATCCCGCACGCAATCGCCGCACCTTGATGCAGGTCAGCTGCGCCAGGGCGTGATCCCCTAAACGCTGGGTTTTTCCCCACCGCTTGAGGGCGCTGCGCACAATGCGACGATTGAGGGTGACTTGAGTACCGGTGAACATCGACATTTGATCGGGAAATCCGCAGAAATACCGCAGTTTTGCCAAACAGGCTCGGCCATTATAGCACCAGAAATCACCATGGGGTGGTTTGCAAATTTAATCACCGCGATAGCGCAGAAAGATTTTGAAACCTGTTCCAAACATGAATCAGCGGTCACTCAAATCTGCAGCGCACTCTTGTTCGCGGTTCAACTTGCGGAGGTTCCTTTATGTTTCGCTTAAAATCTATTCCACTTCTTTCCACGGCGGCCGTCGGGTTAATCGCTCTTTGGGGGTTGCTAGGATTAATGACGTCAATCCCGGCTCAGGCGGCCGTTTCAATTGTTTACGTCGACGCCAGCTCCACGGCCTTCAGCCCGGATGGCAGCAGTTGGACCCAAGCGTATCCTTCGCTGCAGGATGGCCTGGCCGCAGCCGGAGGGCCGGCCGATGGTGACATCGTTGAAATTTGGGTGGCCGACGGGATTTACTACCCGGATGAGGGTGGTGGTGAGGTCGATAACGACGTGACCGCTTCTTTTGTCATGACCGGCAACGTGCAGCTATACGGCGGGTTTGCCGGTGGCGAAACGGATCGTGATGACCGCGCCTGGCAAACCAATTTGACCGTTTTAAGCGGCGATATTACTCAAAACGACACCACGTTTAGCGGTGTGGTAACCGACACAGCCAATATCGTCGGGCCAAACAGCCGCAACGTCGTTTGGGCTATTGACACCAACCGGGACACGCTTCTAGACGGGTTTATCGTCACCGGCGGTCAGGATGACCCCTCTGGAGCTGGCGGGGGCATACGGGCGTGGAATTCAGGCTCCTTTTCAAATGTCCCCGGAATCATTGTGCGGCAGGTGCTGCTGATCGGGAACGATGGCGGCTCCCGCGGGGGTGGGATCGACATCGTGGGCAAAATTATCTTTGAAGAGAGCCAAGTATTGGCCAACCGCGCCCGCAACGGCGGGGGAATTTTCGCGGTTGGGGGAACGATTCAAAATGCTCAGGTGAGAGGAAATGATGCCCCGGGCGGCAGCCTGGGCGGCGGCATTTATGCCGCAGGCAGCCAGTTAATGAATGTCGTGGTGACCGGCAACCGGGCGGATCTTGGCGGCGGGATATTTACCCAAGATTACAATGCGCTGACCAATTTGACGATTAGCGGCAATACGGCCCTTGATGCCGGGGGTGGCCTCTACAACGCTTCGACTGATACGTTGATTCAGAACACCATCATCTGGAACAATGCCGACAGCAGCGGCACCGGCACGGCCGGGTCGTCGATTACTCAGGACACGGTGTTTATTTCCAACGCAGATTCAACCGCCCGCTACAGCATCGTGCAGGGGTCAAACGGATCGGGCGGCAGCTGGGATTCTTCTCTGGGAACCGATGGCGGGAATAATTTAGATGCCGATCCGGAATTCATTTCCGAGGCCAGCCCGACCAATGCGCCCACCGAAGCGGGTCTCTATGAGCTAGATTTAGGATCACCAGCGGCTGATGCGGGCGACAACTCGGCCGATATCAACGGCACGTTTGTCGGGTCAACACTGGTCTCTCAGGGTCTGTTTGACATCAAGGGAGAAGCGCGCATTGACAACGGCGTGGTTGACCTGGGGGCCTTCGAAATCGTAAGGTCATTCTGGTCTTCGACCGAAGTCATCGTAAAAGAGGGTGATCCGGGTAAAATGGTGACGCTGACCTTAAAATCAGCGCCAACGGCCACGGTGACGATTTCCCTGAGTGCATTAAATGCTCAGTGTCAGGTTTCTCCCAGCTCGCTTCAGTTTGCGAGCGGCGAAACCGTTCAATCTGTGGTGATTTCAGCTGTGTCTGATACCCCTGGGGACGGGGATCGGGGCTGCAAGGTCACCGCTGGACCGGCCGTCAGCAATGACGCCACCTTCAGTGACTATAAACCCGCCGACATCAACGTCATCGCTCTGGACCGGGTGCAGCGGGTGTTTGTGCCGCTGGTGGTTAGATAGGGTGTTGGGTGTTGGGTGTTGGGTGTTGGGTGTTGGGTGTTGGGTGTTGGGTGTTGGGTGTTGGGTGTTGGGTGTTGGGTGTTGGGTGTTGGGTGTTGGGTGTTGGGTGTTGGGTGTTGG
>JASJCR010000119.1 GCA_030065875.1 Ardenticatenaceae bacterium
ACGAATTACGAGATACGAGATACGAAATACGAATCTCGTATCTCAAATTTCGTATTTCGATGTAACTTTCCCGCTAATTCCCCGTCTAAACCACATGTCTTATCACGACAACGATCAACTGCTGGCTGATTTACGTAAGAGAGACCCGGCCGCTTTTCGCTGGCTGTTTGAGGCGTACGCCGACAAAATTTATCGCCTGGCGCTCAGCCTACTGGAAAATGAAACGGAGGCTGATGGGGTCGTGCAGGACACCTTTGTCAAGCTGATCGAACACCTCGATCGTTTTGAAGGACGCTCCAAAATTGGCACCTGGCTGTATCGCGTCGCTCATAATCTTTGCTATGACCGCTTGCGCGTGCGGCAGCGGGATGCCCATTGGCTGGCATCAAATCAGCCGGACAATGGAGACGGAGAGAGCGTCATTCCCGCCATCTTTATCGACTGGACCAACACTCCCGACCTGCTTGTCGATGAACAGGAAATCCAGGCAATTCTGGTTGATTTGATTCACTCCTTGCCGTTAAAATTGCGCGCCGTCTTGCTGCTGCGCGATGTCGAAGGGGTGTCTACAGCTGAATGTGCCGCGGCCTTAAACATCAGTGAAAGCTCGGCCAAAGTTCGCCTTCATCGAGCTCGGCTGCAGCTGCGCGAAAAATTGTCGCTAATCATGGCAGATACGCTGAAACCTGAGGGAAAAACCCGATGAAAGAACTGACTTGCGAAGAACTGCTCCAGTATCTATCCGATTTTATCGACAATCAACTTGATGAAGCGCTGGCTGAACCTGCGCTTTATCACCTGGCTACCTGTCAAAACTGCAAAGTGGTTCTCAACACGACGCAAAAAACCATCGATTTGATGGGTGAAACCATCCGGCGCTCGATTCCCGCCGGCCGTCGGCAGCGGCTTTTTGAGGATTTGGAACAAACATTTTTAAATTCGGAAAAAATGTAACCTTTTCAACATTAATCCGTCCAAAGAAAACGAACAGGAAATCAAGCTTATGAACGGTAGCAAAAATCAGATCGTCAAATTTTTAGCCGTTTGCCTCCTGTGTATTGCAGCAGCAACGCTGATTGCCCTGTTTGTACAATTTTTAGCAGGATAATCAAACACCATTGGAGGAAAATCATGAACTTACCAAAAAATATGGGCGGATTGGATCGAGGCATTCGCGTGGCTTTTGCCATCTTGGTGGGAGTACTTTATTTTGGTGGCTTTATCAGCGGCATCGTGGCCCTGATTTTGGGAATTCTGGCCATTATTTTTATCGCCACCAGCCTGATTGGAACGTGCCCGCTGTACATGCCGTTTGGGCTTTCAACACGAGGAAAACAGTCAGGAAATTAAAGCGACAAATCAGGGATAATCCGTAAAATCCGCGGCTGGTTTTAAATAATTCTTCTTCTTACTACCCTAAAATCAGTCAAAAAATATTTTCGTTTAAGCCGGTTTTACACCGGCTTTTTGTATTTTTGTTCCAGGCTCTCAATTTGGGCCAGGCAGGCATCGTCGCTTTCATTTGGCTCATAGGCGTGCTCAAACCAGGCATCAAGGACCTCTTTTGATTTGACTTCTGAGAGTCTTCGAAGCGAAAGGCACAGCACGTTGGCGTTGTTCCACAGGCGGGCCCCGCGGGCGGTTTCCGCTTCGTCACACAGCGCCGCTCGGATTCCAGGCACTTTGTTGGCCGCAATAGAAACTCCGGTCCCGGTCCAGCAAAAAAGAATTCCTTCGTCACATTCTCCATTGGCCACCGCTTCCGCAACCTCCTGAGCGATGCGCGGCCAATCACCCCCCGCCTCGGTTAAGTGGCCGAACAAAGTCAATTCATGCCCCCGCGACCGCAGGTCAGCAATCACCTGATCTGTTAAATGAGACCGATCGTCTGCGCCAACTGATATTTTCATAACTTTTTTCTCTTGGGTATGGATTTTGCCTGAGTAAGTTATTTTAACCTGTCATGGGGGATTTGTTTAGGCGAGTCAAAGCTCAATTTTTACTTTTGCGACATGATTCGGGAAATCAAATTCCCCCTCGCGTCGGGTTCAAGTGCAGACAGGTAGCTTGATGAATGAGAAAATGTGCTTTTCAGCCCGGAAAATTCCCCCCTCCCGTGTCGGGAGGGGGCTAAGGGGTGGGTCTTTTGACGGTCTACTTACTCCTCCCCCACCCCCGTGTCGGTCTCAAGGGCTATCCAATCTAACTGAAAATCCCATTGTCTAATGTCAGTTCAGGGAGTGCTTTTCCGCCACAATGATTTAATTTATATCTGCCAACTACTCTGTCGGGAAAGATGGATTGGCCGCAGCATGCTGCGGCCGTGGGGTCGCCTTCCATACCCTTCTGCCACATGGCGCATAATGAATGATTTAATTATTAACTGCCAACTACCATGTCGGGAAAGATGGATCGGCCGCAGCATACTGCGGCCCTACGATTTGGTGGTGCAGGTTAAAAACAACGCCTGAAATCACACAAAACGGGAAGCTCGGGTAAAAAATTCAGTTGTCAACCCATCAGGATAAAAGGCAATTCAGCATCATTTAGTAAGGAGGTGCATATGGCCTGGACAACAAAAGTGGGCCGCGGTTTGTGGCTTGCAGGGTTTGGGATTTTGTTAGCCGCTTGTACCGGTGGCGCCCTGTCACCCAACAGCGCAATAGAGAATCCCCAAGCCGAAACGGCCGTCGTTGATGAAAGCTCAGAAACGGCCGGGTCAAACCCTTCGTCGGCCGCTTCGACCAACAAACCACTTGAGCCAACCCCGACAACGGTCGTGGGCGTAGATCCCAATACGGTTGATCTTTCACGATACGAAGAATACGAAATTATCACCCTCCTTCCCCCCGACGGCATTCCGGCCATCGATAATCCCCAATTTTTAGGCGCGGAAGAAGCGTGGGATTTTTACGACCCTGACGAATTGGTGATCGGGGTTGAGTTTAACGGGGATGCCCGGGCTTACTCAATTCCCCATCTCAGCAGTCACGAAATTGTCAATGACACGGTTGGCGGCGTTAAGATCGCCGTCACCTGGTGACCGCTTTGCTTTACGGGCATCGTGTATGCTCGAGAAATTGACGGACAAGAATATGATTTTGGCGTTTCAGGCAAGCTCATTCGCAACGTGTTGGTAATGTACGATCGGCAGACCCGCTCTTATTGGAGCCAGCTGCTCGGAGAAGCGGTTGAAGGGGAATTAATCGGCACCAAACTTGAGTTTTTGCCATCCTGGATGATGACCTGGGAAGAGTGGGTGACCCTGCATCCGGAAACGATCGCTCTGGAAAAAGGGTATCGCGGCGCGCGCGACCCCTATGCTCGCGGATATTACAACAGCCCTAGTGCAGGGGTGATCGGCGAAACGTTTAGGGATGATCGACTCTATGTGAAAGAGTTTGTCATCGGGGTCAATGTTGGGGATGCGGCCGTGGCTTATCCATTTAGCGTCTTAAATGACGAACCGGTGGTCAACGATACAATTGCCGACACACCGGTTGTGGTGGTATTTGATGCCGATGGCGCGGCCGGAGCGGTTTACGGCCGTCAGGTTGGAGATCAAACCCTGACGTTTTCGGCCGGACCCAAGCCGTTTGAGCTGGTCGACAGCGAAACCGGCACCGTTTGGGATGGGCTTAGCGGCGAGGCTGTCTCTGGGCCTTTGGCGGGAGAATTATTGACCCGCCAGAAAAGCACAACGGTATTCTGGTTCGGCTGGAAGGATTTTCACCCGGAAACCGCTGTTTATGGTCTTGAATAGGGTAAGCCGGTAGGGTGGCTTTCATTTGGGAGTCGCCCCACCGCTTGTTCCCGCGGATGTGGGTTTGAGTGTTTGTGTGTTGGGACATGAGATTGCTCCGATTTTCGAATTACGAAATGGGAAATACGAATTACGAAATGGGAGAGAATTACATCTCTAAAAAACTAAAATACAAAAAATCAACCCATCGTATTTCGTATTTCGTATTTCGTATCTCGTATTTCATATTTCTCTTTTGGTTAGCGATCTGGCCAGCCGCAAAAATGGCCCTAAATCGCATTCGCCGCCAAACAAATTTAAATACCAATAAACAAACAAGCCGGTTACCAAGGCCAAAAACCCAATAACCAGTGTTGCGTACCCGATCATAAATATTAACCAACCGCCGTCCATTTCTGTTCTACCTTTTTGTCAACCACTGCCGCCCATTCACGGCCGCACAAGAATCTCACTGCATCCCTTTCTTAAACCCTGTTCTCGATCAAATTCCGCCGACCAGTGGGAATAATTCACCATCACCCCGCAGATTTTTCCGCTATTATTGAAGGATGCACGAAAAATCTTCGGGCGATGAACCGGATTTGATCATCACCAGCCCTCGCTGGCTCAAATGGCTAATTGGATTTTGCCTGGTCATGATGTTCGTCATGCAGCTCATCTGGGTTGGGGCATTTTTTGAAGAGGGGCTTATGCCATGGATCATCTGGAGCGAAGGCATCCTCCTGGTGATTTCTTTGGGTACGCTTTATCTGGCGGTTTCCACCTTTCAATCGTTTACTTTTTATGACCGGTTTTTCGTGTGGCGCTGGCTCGGTACGCAAATCGAGTTCCCCTATCAGGCGATCAAATCGGCCGAACATCGAGAGCGCCTGCTCTTTGAAACCCATCAAAAACGTTATTCTGTTTACTTTCCCATGCGAGATGGGCAAAATTCGCTGTTTAGCGCCCTGGAGGCGCGGGTTCCGGCATTAATCAGCGCCAAAAAGGAGCGGCTCAACCGGCCGCTGCCCATTTTCTGGTCACCGCGTTTTTCGGCCAAAGCCACCAACAGCTTTTTCTTCCTATTTATGGGTCCAGGCTTTTTGTCGTTGGGAGTGTGGGCGATTTATGACGCGCTCACGAGAGAGGACAGCCAGATGATTGGCGCCCTTATTTTTGGCGTGATGGCCATCGGCATATCGGCATTGATGAGCTGGATGTTTTTATCTGATTTTGTGTGGTCGGTACAGTTTGATCGGGAGCATCTTCGCGTCCGCAATTTCTTTAAAGCCCAGATGTTTCCCATCGCCCTGCTCAATAAAATGGCCGTCGATCATGAAATTAGAACGTATCGCGGTATCTCGCGCGAAGCGTGGTTCTTGCAGTTTGAGTTTGCCGACGGCCGGAGCTTCAAATTTGAACCCACTGAAAACGGGGTAGCCAACGGATTTGCCCCGCAAAGCGACCGGAAATTTCTAACCGAATTAAGCACAACCCTGCGCCAACATTACTTTCAAGCTGAAAAAAATAACTCTAAAGAAAAGAATGTAAAAGAGGCGGTTGCCAATCCACATCGGCCGCCGGCTGACCCTTGGGGAACGCCACAATTTTCAAAGATCGATCCGGTAGAAATTTACAACTTCGAACTCACTACCCTCAATTATGGGGAACAGCAAATGGGTGCGGAAAAAATTCACTTTGTCTTTAACCGGCCGATCCACAACATCAACCGCTTACAAACGATTAATGGTCAGGCGACCTTTAGCCCTGATCAGCGCTATCTAGCGATTTTTGACCCGCTGATCTTAACCCTCTTTGATTTGGCCACCGATCAAATTTACCGCCTGCGCGATCGCACCAGCTGGGAATATGAAGCGGTCCGTTTTGACGATCAGCATATGCACGTCACGATGCGCGGGCGGCAAAATTGGCAGGACCGGGCGGCGCTGCAGCCGATCCCCCTTAACGGTTTGGCGGAAACCATGATCTCTCAAAACAAGCCTCTGCCCGGCCGCCTGCTGGCGCGGGATCAGCTCATCATGATTCTCAATCACATCCGTCACTGGCCAGACGAAATGCTGGGGACGGAATTTGAGTCCCTGCGCGATTTGTTTTTGGGGTTGGGATTAGACATTTTGCCGGATGTGCTGCAAGAGGCGAATCAACCCCGCAACCGTCGCCTTCAGGAGCTGCTGATTATGGTTCTGGCCGATCACCATTATCCGCCGGCCATGCCCCATTTTGTCGAGTGGCTGGATCATGAAAACGAGGAGATTCGCTTTATTGCCGCAATGTCTCTGGATCATTTGGCCAACGGCCGGTTCGCCATCAGCAGCATGATTGTCAAAGGGTGGGTCCAGCACGATCAAATTGCGGCTGCGGTGCCCGACATCCAGGCGTGGTGGCGAGCTGAATGGGCAAACAGCGTGCCTTCCGAAGCTGAATGGCGCGCCAAAAAAGAAACCAAACGGCCGGCCACCGATCAGGAGAAACGGTTTAACTTTGTTGAATTAAATCCCCAGTGGGTTATGCAGGGTGATGGGGTGGTACAGCCTCCACTTGACGGGTATCACCTCCCTCGCAACAAAGGCATGCATGTCGTAGCCGGTCAGGTTGTGCTGCAAGGGGAAAAAGAAGCCCGGTTTGCGGCGTTTGAAATTGACTCCCATGCGGAAGATATTTTAGGCATCTACACTCGCATAGACGGCACCTGGCGCAGCGTCAAATCATCGGCCGCAGAGTGGCAAATTAACGTAAATTTTTCTTAATCCTCCAGCGTGTTTAGTACTATTATCCTATTTCAACAATCGTCTTCAATCTGCCGATCATCTAAGATAGCCAGATCAAGATTTACTCTTTTGTGATTGAGCGTGCGCGACCAGACGCCTGGGTATTTGCAGGTTTAAAATAAGTTGGACCTTACACGTTCGCTCAACAGCTAACCGCCTTCAGGTCAAAGTGTAAAGCGTGATCAAATTCCCTCAAAAACAAAAAAGGTGAGGCCCTTCATGGAACAATCAGTTGAATCTCAAATTGCAGATGCCCCCCTGCCGGTAAACTCGCTTCTAATTCCAGACAGCCTGTCTGAAATAATGGCCACCATCAACCAAACTGATCATCCATATCCAGATCATTACACCGTCCATGAACTCTTTGAGCGCCAAGCAGCGGCCGTGCCGGATAAGATCGCCCTAATTTTTCAGGATCTCACCTTAACCTTTCGTCAACTCAATCAGCAAGCCAATCAGCTCGCTCACTATTTGATTGGGGCCGGGCTAAAAGCGGAGGATCGCGTCGGGATTTCTCTACCGCGTTCTCCGGAAATGATCGTCTCCTTGCTGGCCATCATCAAAGCTGGGGGGGTGTACGTTCCCCTTGATCCCAATTACCCGGCCGACCGGCTGGCCTTCATGGCTGAAAATGCGCAGATTGTCCAATTAATCACGCGTCAATCGATCCTCAAACAATTTGATGGAAGTTTATCCAAAAATACAGCCGTCTTGACCCTCGATGAGATCGACGGGGAGATTGCCGGTCAACCAGATACCAACCCCCACAATCAGCTCAATCCGGACAGCGGTTTCTACATCGTTTACACCTCCGGTTCCACCGGCGTGCCAAAAGGGGTGCTTGGCCATCACCGAGGGGCCGTTAATCGCTTTAACTGGATGTGGGAGCAGTATCCATTCTCACCTGATGAGATATGCTGTCAGAAAACAACGCTAAACTTTGTCGATGCGGTGTGGGAAATTTGGGGTCCCCTGCTGCAGGGTGTACCGCTTCTCCTCGTATCGGAGGAATCGTTCTCCGATATGCATACGCTGGTTAAATTGTTAGGTGAATACAACGTGACGCGGCTGGTCCTGGTGCCATCGCTGCTGCAAACGATGCTGGATCGGGTGCCAAACCTGGGTCAGCAGCTGCCAGAGTTAACAATCTGGACCACGAGTGGAGAGGCGTTATCGGTCACGCTTTACCAGCGATTTCGGCAGGCGTTTCCCGAGGCGACATTGCTCAACATTTACGGATCATCGGAAGTGGCGGCCGATGCCACCTGCTTTGAGGTGCGCTCCGATTTGGTTGACCAGTCGGTGTCGATCGGCCGGCCGATTCACAACATGCAGGTTTACATCCTCGATGAAGGGCTTCACCCAGTGGCGGATGGTCAATCGGGTGAGCTGTATGTTGGTGGGGTAGGTTTAGCGCATGGTTATGTCAGTCGAGATGATTTGACGGCCGAGCGCTTTATTCCCAACCCTTTTTCCAAAGAGCCGCACGCCCGCATTTATCGCACCGGTGATATCGCCCGCCTGAATTCTGAGGGATGGATCGAATATCTCGGCCGTGTGGACAACCAGGTAAAAATTCGAGGAATTCGCATCGAATTAAGCGAAATCGAGGCTGCACTAGAAACCCATCCGGCCGTTGCCCAGGCGATCGTCACCGTCGTTGAGAAAGAGGCGGAAAATAAGCTGCTGGCTGCTTATTGGAAGCTGGTTCCTGGTGTTCCAGCGCCAAGCTCGGTTGATTTACGACAATATTTGCACACCCGGCTCCCGGCCGCCATGGTCCCCAACTATTTGATGCCGCTCGATCAATTTCCCCTGACTCCCAACGGCAAAATTAACCGCCGCGCCTTACCATATCCCCAACCAGATGCTGGTGGTGAAATGGTCAGACCGCGAACGGCATTAGAAAAGCGGTTGGCCAATATTTGGCAAGCACTGCTCAACGTCTCGGAAATAAGCGTCTACGATGACTTTTTTGATCTGGGCGGCCAGTCAATTTTGGCCGTGCAAATGTTCCGTCAAATCCGCGAACAGCTCGATGTGGAATTAGACCTTCCGGTTTTGTTCGAAACTTCAACCATTGCTTCACTGGCCGCTTTTGTGGAGCAGGTCTCGCATCGAGAGCCATCAACCCCTTCTACCCGGTTAGAAAAGATGCGCTATTTGATGCCCATCCATCAGGGCTCGGGGGATAATCTCCCATTTTTCTGCGTTCACGGCGGTGGGGGAAACATCTTATTTATGCGTGAGTGGGTCAAATACCTGGCCGATCAGCCGCTTTTCGGGTTTCAGATGAAGGGAATTGACGGCTTATCAGAGCCACACCGCTCCTTTGAGGAAATGGCGGCGGCTTATATCGAAGAAATACGCCAGATACAGCCTCACGGCCCATATCAAATTGGCGGGTATTCGGGCGGGGGTGTTGTGGCCCTGGAAATAGCCAGCCAGCTGCTTCAGGCCGGGGAAGCGGTCGACAAAATTGTGATGATCGACACCCTTCATCCGGCCGTGCGGGGCCAGCGAACCGCCCTGGCCGATCACATTGAAGATTTTCTGCAAAATCCAGTTGACTTTGTAAAACAAAAGGTAGAAGAAAGGATCATCGACAAGCTGCCAAGGCAAATTGAAGGGTTGAGATTAAAGGTGGCAAACCATTCAAAGCCGATTCCGATTGAACTGCGCGACAAATTTTTAACCGATCATTTTGTCGCCATGTCTGACGCCTACCGGCTGAAACCGATCAACCGGCCGGTCATTTTGCTCGCAGCCAGTGAGATTTGGCCGATGTATGCTTATGCCGGTCCCTCTCTTGGCTGGGACGGGCAAATCTCAGATTTGGAAATTCACCCCGTCCCTGGCGACCACAATACCGTGATTCGCGAACCGAACCTTCCAATTTTGATCGAGCGGCTGCTCACCGTGTTATCTGACGCCTAGGCAGGTACAATGGCTGCATGGAAATTGTCTGGCAGCTATCCCCATCTAATTTGTTACTGGATGGCCGGGTTGATATTTGGCGCATCAATTTACAGCCAAGCGGGCAGGTTGTAAGCGCCGTTCGGCCGTGGCTGGCGGCCGATGAAGTAGAGCGGTCCAGCCGTTTTCGCTTTGAGCGGGATCGGCTGCGCTACATCATCGGCCGGGGGGCGATGCGCCATATCCTGGGTCGTTACTTAGCAACCTCCCCTCAGGAAATCCCCATTACCTACACCGAGCACCGCAAACCGATATTGGCCAACTCGAATCCGCTGCACTTTAATTTGTCCAACAGTCACGAACTTGCCCTGCTGGCAGTTGGCCAACACGGCCCGGTTGGGGTTGACCTGGAATATCGACACCGCCGCATACCGGACGTGCTGGATTTAGCGGAAACGGTATTTTCAGATACAGAACAACAGGTCCTCAAACAAACGCCAGAGGAAAACCAGCACGACACCTTTTTGAGGGGCTGGACCCGCAAAGAAGCGTATTTAAAAGGGATCGGTAAAGGATTGATGGTTCCGCTGCAAAACTTCACCGTCTCCCTTGAAGATGTAACCCGCCCTTCATCCTCTTTATCTGACTGGCATCTGTTTGATTTTCGCCCTTCAGCGGATTATCTGGCCGCCCTGGCCACCCCGTATCGAGCTACGGCCGTCAATTTTTATCGCTGGCTTACTTGATTTTGAGCCTCTCTACTCTTTTTTCTCTTCTCTCTTCTCTTGATGTCTGAGTCGCTCCAATCGCCGCTCAATCCCCCCCACTCGACGATTGAGGGACTCAACCAGCAGCAGCAGCTGACCCACAGCCTGCTCGGTGGTTAACTCTTCCCGATCCCATTTTTCGATCACTCGCGCTAATTCGTAGGCACTCATAAATACTCCTTTGCAGATACGCTACCGGATATATTGTATTAATAGGCGTATGGGATGTCAAGGGGTATTTAGCTGTTTATTGGTATATTGGTGTATTGGTTATTGGTTTATTGGTTATTGACCATTGATTATTGATTAATGGTTCTCGATGTTGAACTTCTCTTAACCTGGGCTAGAATTGGCTTGATGAATCATTAACTGCACAGCTTTTCAGGACCGCACATGTACGCCATTTCCGTCGATAATTTGTCAAAATCATTTTTTGTGCCGATTCGAGAGGCAGGCTTGAGGGCCTCCTTCCGCAGCCTGTTTAAGCGGGAACACCGCGAAGTTTTGGCCGTGCAAAATGTCTCTTTTTCCCTTGAACCGGGGGAGATGGTCGGCTTTCTGGGGCCTAATGGCGCAGGCAAAACAACCACGCTCAAAATGCTCTCCGGTTTGCTCCACCCTACCGCGGGTGAGGTAGAGGTCATGGGGTTCACCCCAACCGGCCGGGATAAAGAATACCTGCGGCAGATGACGCTTATTATGGGGAACCGTCACCAGCTCATTTGGGATATTCCGGCCCTCGACTCCTTTGAGCTCAACCGTGCCATTTACCGCATCCCACATGATGAATACCTGCAAACGCGCGATGAGTTTATCGACCTACTCGATCTGCAGGAAATTGTGACCAAGCCGGTGCGCAACTTATCGTTGGGAGAGCGCATGAAGGTCGAAATTGTAGCGGCCCTCCTCCATCGGCCGAAAATCCTTTTTCTCGATGAACCCACCATCGGGCTCGACGTGGCCATGCAGCGGCGCATCCGGGAGTTTGTCAAAACGTATAACGAACGGTATCAGGCCACCGTCATGCTCACCAGCCATTACATGGCCGATATCGAAGCGCTTTGCCGGCGGGTCATCGTCATTCACAACGGCCAAATTTTGTTTGACGGGGCCCTGGCGGACCTCGTCAAGCGCTATTCTGCCAATCGCCGTCTCGTGGTCACCGGCCCAGCTGTGGCCGCTGATTTTTCGCGATACGGGGTGGTTGTGGAAAGCGGCAGCGGCCGGGTGGTGCTCAACGTGCCCCGCGCCGACGCGGCTAACGTCACTTCGCGGATGCTGCACGATATGCCGGAAATCGATTTGCTGATTGAAGATCCAGCCATTGAAGATGTGATTGAGGATCTATTTGCCGGTGCGGGAATGGGTGCCTCTGACGAAAGAGATCCTTTGGCTCGATGACAGGTAAGCGTATGCGATCCAGGTTTAACGAAATCAAATTTTTGACGGCTTTTTACTCCCTGCGCGTAAAATACGCCGCCCTGCTGGTCTTTCAATACCGGCTGGCCACCTTTTTGTGGGTTGTGGGATTGATCGTTGAGCCGGTCATTTATCTGGTGATCTGGAGCACCGTAGCCAGGGAACAGGGTGGGATCATTGGGGGTTACACCCTGGCCGATTTTACCGCCTATTACCTGGTGTGGATGATTTTGCGCGTGGTCAACATCGGTCTTCATCCCGGTGCGTTTGAATGGCGGGTGCGCAACGGCCGCTGGTCCCATCTGCTGCTGCGGCCGCTCCATCCGATCCATGACGATATCGCGTTTTTGATTGGGAACAAGGCGCTTGATTTTGTCATTCTGATTCCGATTTTGATTTTGCTCGGGCTCTTTTTTCGGCCGGATCTCAACCCCACCGGATGGCAAATCCTTCTTTTTATCATCGCCTGTCTGCTGGGGTTTCTGGTGCGCACGGTATGGCAGTGGGCGTTGGGTCTAACCACCTTTTGGGTGGTCCGGGTACAGGCCATCTTTGACCTTTATTTTGCCATCGAGCTGCTTTTGTCCGGCCGCATCGTACCGCTTGATTTGCTGCCCGACTGGGCGCAGCGTCTGGCCAACTTTCTGCCGTACCAATGGTCTTTTGGTTTCCCGATTGAGGTGGCAATCGGCCGGCAGACGTGGTCACAGGCGGTGACCGGTATCGGGATCCAGCTGTGCTGGATTGTTGGCGGGTGGATTTTGGTGATGTTTCTATGGCGGCGAGGCGTTAAGCGCTACTCGGCCGTTGGAGCTTGATAGAGATGAATTCGCTGCGCGTTTTGTGGATATTCTTGCGTGTGGGCATCATGAACGAAGCCCAATATCGGGTCAATTTTTTTGTCCAGCTGCTGCAGTCGGCTATCGCCCTGGCTACCGGTCTGATCGTGCTGGCACTGGTTTTTAGCTATACTGAGAGCCTCAATTCGTGGAGCCAGCCGGAGCTGCTAATCGTCATGGGGGTACACACGCTGATGGGCGGGTTGATTCAAGTCATTATTCAGCCAAACATGCTGCGGCTTATGCGGGAAATTCAGGAAGGCACGCTCGACTATATGTTGACCAAGCCGGAGGATTCACAGGTGCTCGTCAGCGTGCGAGAATTGCGCTTCTGGTCAATTGTTGACGTGGCCGTGGGCTTGGCCATCGTGGGGTGGGGGATGCAGCGTCTGGCATCCCCGGTCACTCTCGCTCAGGTGCTTCTGTTTCTACTCATGCTGGGGCTGGGATTTTTGATATTTTACAGCTTTTGGCTTCTGGTCGCGTCGACCGCCTTCTGGTTTATCCGCATTTCTGAAATCGTGACGATTTTTCAGTCGCTTTTTCAGGCCGGGCGCTGGCCGGTGGGGATTTACCCGGTCTGGCTGCGCACCATTTTGACCTTTGTTGTGCCGCTGGGCGTGGCCGTAACCGTACCGGCCGAGGCGTTTACCAATCGGCTGTCGACAGGCGGATTGTTTTTGGCGGTTGGCGTTACCGCTTTGTTTTTTGGGGCCTCGCGCGGGGTTTGGCTGTGGGGGCTGCGAAACTATTCCGGAGCGTCGGCCTAGAACGAGCCCATCAAAATCATAAACAAACAGACAGATTGCCGATTATGAACGCCTATTGACCAAAACCGGTTGGGAATGGGAGATTCTGGAAGTTTATCCCACAAACCAGGTCCTGGATGAAAAACCAGGGTTAGGCGCCATGAAGAACAAACCTTTGGGGCTCATCTTTGAGTGTAGCCCAGCATAATTTGTCGTTTGTATAAATATCAGCACATGGAATAAAACCGGTATGGATTTATTTCCTTAAGAAAATTAACTCAAGTTGCTACCATACTTTCCCGATGAATTATGAAGGTTTACAAAATAACTGGTACATAGATTCATTGCGTGTTTCCATCGCCCACGGCCCTCCTGTCATCCTGAGCGCAGCGAAGGATCCCGTCAATTTCCAGTGAAAGTAGCCTTTTATCTAGAAGAGAAGCGTTTCCATTTTCAGCCATCTAGGCCTGAATGCAACTTGACGAGATTCCTCGCTTCGCTGCTCATTCTGAGCAATGACAGGGGTTAGGGTAGCAACTTGAGTTAAGATAATTAGGTTAATGTTGGCTAACAAATCCTGACGCTGATCTGCTGGTTTGGGACTCTTCTGCCTATTTAGGCAACGGTATATAAAGGTGTCGTGCCTGCCCTCTACTCGGGAATGAATTTCGGTAACCTGGTTTAGAGAAGGCTGTGCGATGGTCAGATGTTATTGAATGAACAGACAATCGTTGGGAGCAGCTGGTAAGATTGAGATCGAATGCAGTTATGGTTCTCCCAGAATGGGTTTGTGACGTTGAATGAAGCAACCGCAAACACAAAAGTTCTCACCCCCGTACCTCTAGTACCTCTACGTTGTGCCTGAAGAACCCCAAATCTGAACGATCGATGGTCAAACCGGCCGAGTCATCGTTCAGGATAGTGCGAGAACGTCTATCAAGGGCAATAGGATTTGGAGGTTGCCGTGATAAAAAATAAATTGGGACTGGCCCTGACGATGAGTCTGGTCATTTGCGGGCTGTTCCTGGTTAACAGCAGTGAGAAGCCGGCGGTAACAGCCGGCACGGCGGCGGGGCCCGCCCGTTTCTCCGTGCTGCTGTTCAGCAAGACGGCCGGATTTCGCCACGGCTCGATTACCGACGGGCAAGCGGCCGTGCAGACGCTGGCTGCGGACAACAATTTCGCCGTCGATCTCAGCGAGAATGCCGCCGATATCAACGACGCCAATCTGGCCAACTATGCGGCCGTCATCTTTCTTCATACCACCGGTGATTTCCTCAACGACACGCAGCAAGGCGCGCTGGAGCGGTATGTGCAGGCCGGCAACGGCTTTGTCGGCATCCACGCCGCCGCTGATGCCGAATACGGCTGGGCCTGGTACGGTGGACTGGTTGGGGCTTACTTTGACAGTCATCCGGCTGTTCAGGAAGCGGATATGATCGTCGCCAATAGCACCCATCCGTCTACAGCCCATCTGTCAACGACGTGGACGCGTACGGATGAATGGTACAATTTCCAGAGCGACCCCAGTTCCAACGTCAACGTCCTCCTGTCGCTGGACGAGAGCAGCTACAGCGGCGGCACAATGGGCAGCAGCCATCCCATCGCCTGGTACCACTTCTACGACGGCGGCCGTTCCTGGTACACCGGGCTGGGCCATACCGCTGCCACATTTAGCGAACCAGATTTTTTGCAGCATTTGCTGGGTGGCATCGAATGGGCGGCCGGGGTGGAAAAGGTGTCCGGCACGCTCAGGCAGTGGCAGCCGCTGACCCTCAGCTTTGTAGGTCCTACCGCCGGCGAAATGGACGATGCCTCCAATCCCTTTCTCGATTATCGTCTGCAGGTCGTGTTTACCGGCCCAAACGGACAGCAGTATGATGTGCCCGGCTTTTTTGCCGGTGACGGGCTGGGCGGTGGTCGTGGTTCGATCTGGCAGGTACGGTTTTCGCCAGACGAGGCGGGAGAATGGACCTACACCGCTTCTTTTCGCACTGGCGCGGACGTGGCGGTTGATTTAAACCCAGCGGCCGGCACGCCCACGGCTTTTGATGGTGCGTCGGGCACGTTTATCGTATCCCCGCTGGACCCCAACGCCCCCGGCTTTCTGAAATGGGGCCGGCTCAGTTATGTGGATGGCCACTATCTCAAATTCGCGGACGGCCCATACTGGATCAAGGGCGGAACCGACAGCCCGGAGAATTTTCTCGGCTATCGCGGTTTTGACAATACGGTTGACCAAGTCGGCGGCGCCGCACCGAACTTCCTGCATGAATACGCCCCCCACGTGGCTGATTGGCAGCCGGGTGACCCCAACTTTGTCAGCGCCGACAGCGGCGTGGATGGCAAAGGCATAATCGGCGCACTGAACTATCTATCTGACCAGCACGTCAACTCGATTTACTTTTTGCCCATGAATCTGGGCGGCGACGGCCGTGAAACGTACCCGTTTGTGGCGGCGAACAACACCACCTTTAACAAGACCCACTACGACATTAGCAAGCTGCATCAGTGGCATATTGTGCTCAACCACGCGCAGGAAAACGGCATAGCACTGCACGTGGTTCTGGCGGAAACTGAGTCTGGCAACGAGAATTGGTTTGACGGCGACGCTCTGGGCGTGGAGCGCAAGCTCTACTACCGGGAGCTCGTGGCTCGCTTTGGCCATTTCCTGGCCCTGAAGTGGAATTTGAGCGAGGAGAATGACTTTTCAGTGGCTAATCTGCGGGCGTTTGCCGACTACATTCAGGCGCTGGACTCGGCCGGCCATCCCATCACCGTGCACACCAAGCCTAACAACTTCAGCGACTACAACCAGATTGTGGGCGACGATCGCTTTTCGACGACATCGATTCAGTATCGGGTGGATCTGGCCAATGACCATGTGGAGGGGTGGCGGGCCAGTTCGGCAGCGGCGGGGCGGCCGTGGGTGGTGGACATGGATGAGAACAACCCGGCCGGCTCCGGCCTGACGGACAGCAACGCCGCCGATTTGCGCAAGCAGGCCCTGTACGACATCTACTTTAGTGGCGGCCACGTCGAATGGTACGGTGGCTATCACGACCTGCCGCTGGGCGGCGACATGCGCATGGAGGATTTCCGCACGCGCGAGGAGATGTGGCAGTACATGTGGTACGCGCGCCGTTTTATGCAGCTGTATTTACCGTTCTGGGAAATGACGCCGGCAGACGATTTACTCAGCGGAGAGGACGATCTTTACGGCGGCGGCCAGGTGTTTGCCAAGGCGGGCAGCGTTTATGCCGTCTATCTACCAGACGCCTCGCCCAGCGGGACGCTCGACCTAAGTGCTCTGGCCCCAGGGCAAACCGTAGAACTGCGCTGGTACAATCCACGAACGGGTGAGTTTGCGGGGACGCCAACGGCTATAACCGGCCCCGGCGCCGTTCCCCTAGGGCCACCGCCGGACAGCGCCAATGAGGATTGGGTTGTGCTACTCTCGCCGCCGGTTGAAACAACGTATCTGCCGTTTGTTCGGAGATAGGAGGATGCAGCATTTCCTACACACCTGTTTCTGCCAAACGCCAATGAGATCAACATGGGGTGAGCATGCGCTCGTGATAGTTTGCTGTTTGCGAGCAACAGAACGACTCAATTCATTTGGGCCTCAACCAACCCTTAGTACACCAATAACCAATATACCAATAAACTTATACCCCCATAAACAAAGATTGAAAAAACTATCCCCCTAACCGATAATTACGCTCATGTATGATGCAATTAATTTTTCCCAAAAATTTTCGAAATTTTCTGATCTGTGGGCACCCAGGGTAGTTGGTGAGTTAAACGATTATCAGCTCAAGCTGGCCAAATTTAAGGGTGAATTTGTCTGGCACGATCATCCGGAAACCGATGAGGTCTTTATCGTTTTAAAAGGCGAGATGTCAATTGATTTTCGCGACGGCCGGGTTGATCTATCGGAAGGCGAAATGTTTATCGTGCCCAAAGGGGTTGAACACAAACCATTTGCCATTGAGGAATGCCACGTCATGCTGATCGAGCCGCGCGGGGTCGTCAACACCGGTGATGCCGGTGGAGAACTGCAGGCGGAGAATGATGTTTGGGTGTGACCCAACAGAAGGCAGAAGAGAGAAAAGAATGTAGAGATCATCGCAAATCTCATCTCGTAATTCGTATTTCAAATCTCGCCAATCGTGACTCAAATCGACAGCGTCAAGACTCATCTTTGGGATGACATCAACCAAACGGCCGTAAAAGCCGGTTTAGATCCGGAGAAATTTGGGCCGGTCCATCGGGAAGTGGTGGATTTAATGGTTGAGTCCTTGCTCAACACAAACTCTCCAACAACCCCTTCCGAAAGAAGCTGGAGTGCCTGGCTGAACGGGTTTAATCCGCTCCGCCGCTATCCGGCCGAATCAGAAACCACGTCCCCGGCCGCGGTACGGCCGATCATTATCTGCGGCGTACCCGGCACCGGCAAAACCACCTTTCTTTACGTACTTGACACCGTATTTCGACGGATGTTTGCGCTGCCGGATTTAATCAATCCGCAGATGAGTAAAAAAGGGGGTCGCATCCACACCGTCCCCAAACGACACTTTCTCGGCCGGCCGATCAGCCTGCTGTCGGTGCGGCGCTGGGCGGAACTGCTGCACTTTTTCGCCTGGGATATCGAGCGGCATCGCTTTGATGCGGCCGACCAGGAGTCTTTTATCGCCCAGACCCTGCGGCCGATGCGTCTAATCCTGGCTGATGAAGTGGAGATGACCGGCTATTCGCCCACCATTCCGGAACTGGCCCGCCATGGCCTGCTTGTGGTTGGCACCTCAAACCAAACTGAATTCAAGCAGCTTGAAAGCGAGCAAATTCCAGCCCACATCTTTTTCTTTGAGGGAGTCGACATGCGCGTGGGAGATCCGGATGATGCGGTGGTCACCGGGTCTGATCCGGCCAGGAAATTGTTTGATCAAACGGCACAGCGGCCGGCGGCAGCCTATGGACCACTCCCCTATCAAACCACTCAGGTCGACGAAATGGCCATCATTTTGGCTGATTTTAAAACGGCCGTGCAGGCCCCTTTTCTGGAAAGCCAGTGGGTTGACTTTTTTCAAACGGCGTACAAATTAGCCCTGGGACCACAGGCTGCCCTCAATCCTGAAAGTCAGGTGATTTTGCTCTTGGAACAATTCTCTCTTGACGCCCTACGCACCGATTTCAACGGCATCATTCGCTTTGTCTCGCTTTTTGACGCCATCGAACAGCTGTGTCTCGGGGTGCTGGTCGGTCACCCCGATCAAGACCCGAAATTGAGTCGAGAGGCGCTGCAGCACATGAAAGTGACCGTCCATGCCGCCCGCGGCGTCACCGAAGCGGTCAAAAAGAAAACGGTGGTGGGGGTTGATCGAGCAGCCTCACGGATCGGACAGGCCGGGTACAGGGCCAGGCAACAGGTCACAGACCACAGACGACAGACAACAGACCTCAAACCTCGGAATGGAGTGTAAGAAGCGTATTTCGTATTTCCAATGTAACTATTCAGATCGTCAACCTACTTTAAAGGCTGTGGCTGGTGTCCTCACCGAGCCACCAGCCGGCACGGTCAGAGACCGGCCAGAGCACCTGTATAGTTACTTTCCAATTTCGCATTTCTCACCTGCTTAAATATACCTTGCTTGCAACCGCGACCTGGCTGATCCTGTTTAATATCTTGGCCTACCGGCAGGCGGCGGCCATGATGCGCTTTGTCGATGAGGGGGAGCGCACGGTCAAACCGGAAGAGCTGACCACTGCCGAAAAGATAGGCGTTTTATTGACCGGTATTACGGTGCCCAAACCGCAAAACAGCCAGACCCCGGCCGATGTTGGGCTTGAATTTGCCACCGTGCGTTTTGCGGCCGAAGCCGGGGTTGAGCTGGAAGCGTGGATAATCCCGCATCACGCTTCTGATGGGATGGTGTTGGTGTTTCACGGATACGCGGTTGCCAAAGATACTCTGCTTGAGGAAGCCGCCGCATTTAACCAATTGGGGTATACCGTGATGATGGTTGACTTCCGCGGCAGCGGCGGCTCCAATCAAAATTATACAACCGTGGGGTTTGCGGAAGCGCGCGATGTGGCGGCCGCGGTAGAAACCTTCTTAATGAACAACAGTCAACCCCCAATGAACAATCCAATACCTATCATCCACCACCTATTACCCATCACCCACTAACCGGCAGCGAGTCGAGCCGGCGAAGGAGCAGCATGCTGCGATAGTGCAGCTTTTCCGGTGAAACCGCCAGCCGTAGGTCGGGCATTTGCTGCAGCAGGGTGCAAAAGGCGATTTTGGCCTCGAGTCGGGCCAGCGGCGCCCCCAGACAGTAGTGAATCCCCTGTCCAAAGGCCAAATGCTTATTGGGAGAGCGGGTAATATCAAAGGTGTCCGGGTTGGGAAACACCGCCTCATCCCGATTGGCCGAGAGGAGCGCCGGCAGCACGGTCGTACCCTGCGGAATCGTGACGCCATGCAGCTCAAACGTCTCTTTGGCAAAACTCATTTCCGTGGTTTGCAGGGGGCCGTCAAAACGCAGCATTTCTTCGATGGCCGATTCGATTAAATCCGGGTTTTCTTTAAGCAAATCCAGCTGATCCGGGTGATTAAAGAGGGCCAGCATGCCGTTGGCAATGAGATTAACCGTCGTTTCATGCCCGGCCACAAACAGCAGAAACACTGTTCCCAACAGTTCATCTTCGGTGAGTCGGTCCCCTTCTTCCTCTGCCAGGGCCAGGGCGGACAGAAGGTCATCCTGGGGGTCAACCCGGCGCTGGTCGGTCAGACGGCGCAGATATTTCATAAAGCGGCGCACGGCCGGCACCGCCCGTAATAGGTTAAACGGCGTGGGGGAAACCACAATTTTGTTTGACCACTCCCTGAAGAGGGGATGATCTTCTTTGGGGATGCCGATCATCTCAGCAATGACCGTTACCGGCAGAGGGAGGGCGAACCCTTCGATGAGGTCAAACGTCCCCTGTTTGCGGGCCTTTTCAAGAAATTCGGCCGCGATCGCTTCGATCCGGGGAGCCAGGTTGGCGATCATTCGCGGGGTAAACCCCTTGTGAACCAAATTGCGCAGGCGGCGGTGATCCGGTTCATCGGTGTTGAGCATGTTGTGCATCAGCGGCCGGAAGCTTTTGGGCAGCCAAATCCCCCCCTGCCTGCCCGATTCGGTTTTGGCGTGGCGCTGATTTTTGATCAGCCGTGGGTCACGCAGGGCGGCGGTGACGTCATCATAGCGAGTGATGAGAAACGCTTTTTGAAAGCGGCTTACGCGGGCCTCATACACCGGCGCTTCCCGCCGCATCCAGCGAAAATAATGGTGAATGTTGTTGTTAAATTCAGCCGAAGACATCAAATAAGGGTGTTTTAGAGTTGTCATGATTACATCCTGGAGACTACAGACAGCAGACCACAGACCTCAGATGAGTAACTTGTTTGGGTGGTCATCTTCTCTCTGCTCTCATCTCTTTTCTCTCATCTCAATATTTTATTGCTCATAAATTTGTTTCATAAATGCCACCATGGCCGCGGTATACGCGTCCCAATTTGCATCAACGTGCGGATCTCCCATCAAGCGCAGCAGCATGAGCCCCAGCAGCGGGCTGGCAAAGAGACGCACAGCGATTTTGGAATCGGTATCGGCCGGGAGCGCGCCATCCGCTTTTAACGCTTCAAAGTATTTTTCGGCAATGGCAAATGTCGGGTCATAAATTTGCTCGAACACCTGCCGGCCGAGTTCAGCGTTGACAAATGTCTCTGATAAAACCACTTTAAGCGCCCGAAAATTCTCGTCGATCTCGTTCATGCGGTGGGCGATGTATTCCTGAAGGAAGTTGGTAAAGTCAACCTGGCGCGCTTCCGCAAAATGCATTTCGCGCGCTTCCGCTTCGGTTAATTGCGCAATGATCGCCAGCAGGATGTCGTCTTTATTTTTAAAGTAGTTGTAGATGGTGCCGTCGGCCACGCCCGCCCTTTGAGCGATTTGTTTGACGGTGGTTTTTTGAAACCCCCGCTCGGCAATGACGTCGATAGCGGCGGTGAGAATATGCTCGCGGCGGAGCTGGGCAATTTGATCCTGAATCGATTCGGCCATAGACATTTTCCTTTTAGGTAAATTGCGAGAATTTTTCAAAAATTAACTATCCGCAGACCCCGTAGGGGTGAACCATAGGTTCGCAGAGCGCCCAGCGCAGAACCTGTCTTGAGCGCAGCCGAAGGATTACTGGAAAAATCTGCGGCTATCTGCGAACCTTTGGTTCACCCCTGCGGGGTCTGCGGACTCCATGTCATCGCTCGGAATGACAGACACAGGTTTGTATTCATTTAATTTCTCAAATTGCTTACCGCATAAGGCCGGGTATCACAATGACCAAGGCCAATGAAATGAGCAGCGAGTGCACGGCGATGCCGTACCAGGTATTTTTCTGGCGGAATACCAGCAGCGGCAGCAAGAAATAAAGCGGCATATCGGAAAAGAAGTTATGCATCGTGTATAGATGAAACGGGATATTCCACAGGAGGGCGTTGATCACCCACGCCCAGCGGCCGACCTGCGCTTCGTGTGCAGGCAAGATATAGCCGCGCCAAACAATTTCTTCACCCACGGCCGCCAGGAACACCCAGAAAAAGAGCCAAAAAGGAATAAGCCAGGCGTTTTCCAGGATAATCGGTTCGCCCATAAACGTCGTGTTGGCCAGCCCCAGATCGAGCGATTCGTACACGTTGGCAAAAATTTCCGGCACCAGGGCGGGTGGAGCGAGAATGGTTATCTGGCTCAGCAGTGGGACCGTCCAGGCGAGAAGCTCATTCAACAAAACAATCCCTACGGCTGTTAAAGGAACCAGCCACAGGATTTTTTTATCCGGGCGCTGAAGGCGAAAGCGCTCGAGAAAACCCCGGTAAGTCGGGCGTTCGGTGACAAAATAAGCTGCCAAAACCAGAAGGGCGTTTAAAACGGTTGGCCCAACAACGGCGATCGTCCAGGCAAAAACCAGGGGGAGGCCAGCGGCTACCCATCTGGGCACCGCGAAGTGAACGGCCAGGTAAATCAAAATTCCCGGCCCACCAAATAAGGCCAGGGTTACCGGAACTGAAATCGGCCGAATTCCGGGTGAGCGACCGGCGGTTTTTTGGTTTGAATAAATGGGTATAGCCATGATTTTGCATCAGAAATGAATGATCATTCATTTGAATGAATACTCATTCATTATACGCAAAATCATAATGCTGTCAATCATTTCCTTATAGGAAGGCAAATCGCCCGAGAACCGTATCAATCTTATCTGGATTGCAGGCTGCGGTTTGCTTACAATATGGGGAACTTTTAAGAGCTTAGTTGAAGATTTACAAAATATACGAAGATGAACCGTTTTCCAAAACAAGCGCGTCATCCTGGCCCCGTCTTCACGTGGGAAACTACGGCGGGGATACATCGGTGGCCATCCAATGGATTTCCGCTTTCGCGGGAATGACGACGCGATATGTGTGCTTATTTATCAAAGCTTAAGTGGTTTACAAAAACTCTTCAAAAATTATTTATCCACAGAGCGCGCAGCGCAGAACCGCAGGTTCGCAGATTTTCGCAGATTACAGGAGAAAAATCAGAGTCAATCTGTGAAATCCGTGGCTGTTTTTAAATAAAACATATTGTGATTCACTTAAAAAAGCTCCGCAGTGTATATGATCAGGAGAAACCACCATGTTTTCCAAGGTGTTTATTAAATTGTTCATTATGGCCACCGTCCTACTGGCCGCCTGTGCGGTGACGGAACCGGTCTCCACACCGGATGTGGTTATCCCTTCCCCGGCCGCCACCATCGCCAGCCCACCTGAGGTGACGGCCGTTCCCTCACCGACAGAACCAGCTCCCCCGCCGACGGAACCAGCACCTCCACCGACGGAACCGGCTGCTGCTGACCCATCCCAAGTGCTCGCCGGGCTGGTCTATCGCCTCTTTGACGACGGCCTCTACCGCATCAATGATCAGGGAGAAGCCACGCGCCTGGGAGATGACGAACTGCTCCCTTCCCCGAATCTCGTTTACGGTGCGGCCGTGGATTTTGCCTCGGCCGAGCCCCCCCGCGGGGCGCAAACGATCAGGGTGGTCGACCTGAATGACGGGTCCGCCATCAACCAAAATATTCCCAGCGATATGCGGCTGGCGGGCTGCTATGGCTGGCAAAATGACGGCGTGCTGCTGTGCAGCATTCGCTACCCCTATGAAGAAGATACACCTAATCTTGGTCACCTGGCCCGGGTAGACGCCCATACCGGTCAGGTTGACGTGCTGCAAATTGAAAAATATACCTTTTCCCCACCGGCCGCCTCCGCTGACGGGCGGAAAATCGCCTACGATACCGGCAACAATGAAATGATGCTTTGGCAGGATGGGGCATCTACCCCGTTTGATTTTGCCGGTTACGAGAACGGCGCGTTTTTGCCCGCTCAGGGGGTAGGCAGCCCGGCATTTTCACCCGACGGACAAAAAATCGCCGTTGTCTTTGGGGGTTCCCCGGCCCGTTACGTCGTCTTTGACCTGGTGAACGGGAGCGCTGTCGAAGTAGCCTCATTTGAACCCCTGGGTTTTGGCGGCTTTTTTCCGGCCGCGGTTTGGAATCCCACCGGCGAGCGGCTGGCTATCCAGCTGCTGACTAACGACCCCTCAACCAACCGCTTCATCGTGGTCAACAGTGACGGCAGCGAACTGATGGAAATTGGCCCCGGCTATCGAAACCCGGTCTGGCTGGACAGCAGCGTGTTTGTGGCCCAGCAGCTTGTTGATGGCCAAGCAGACGGGATCGACCTCTTTGATCTGGTAAATTCGTCATCAACCGCTCTCGATTTGCCGGAAAGCGCAGCAATGGTCGGGTGGTTTAATCCCGATCTTTCGACGATATCTCTCGAAGAAGTTTATGAAGATCCCCACGCTGGGGTCGCCCTTAATTACCCGGCCAGCTGGACCGTTTTGGATGTGCCGGAAGAGATAAAGGCAGAAAGCGGGGGGTATGCGGCCACGTTTAATTCGTTTGATCCCAATGCCATGGTGGGGGGATCTGAGGGGATTCCGGTTGGCTCCACCAAATTTGATTTGTATATCGATAACGGCAGTGCGCCAATTACTTTCGAAGGAGCTGTTGCCCAGCGACGAACCGCCTACGAGCAGTCTGAATTTGATGTCGAAATCCTGTCTGAAGAGTTACTTAACCTACCAAGTGGGCTGCCGGCCGTGCGCTGGCGTATCGATTCAGCGATGGGTGGCCTGGTCACTGAGGTTGTGATCGTCGTCAACGAGCGCATGATCGTTTTGGGTGGTCTGGGGGATCAGGCATTGATCGACCAAATCGTCGATACCCTGCGGCCGCTGAATGAAGATCAAAATTAGAAATACGAGATTGGAAATATGAAATTTTGAATCGTCCACACATCTCCAACAGATCTGTGTGGACGATTTTTTTCCTTTTATCAACACCCGTTATTGTTGGGCAACAATTGGCAGGTACATTGACGTAATCGGCCGTTTGGCCACCACGTCATCCCACCATTCCGCGGCGGTTAGATCGGGCCAATCGTCGATCGCCAGCGCGGCCCTTTCATGAGCGATCAAAGTAGCCAATTCACCATCCGCTTCGGCCTCGATCCGATCCAGCACAACGTTTAAATCATCCGTCATCTTCTGAGTAACCGCTGTTCCTCCCCCGCTGTTAAAGCTCTCTAGGGCAGGGGTCCACGATTCAAGCGCCTCATACCCATCAAGCAGGATTATGGGATGGGTGGCCACGATCATGGCTAAGTCCGATGAGTGAATATCAAAGAGGCTGGTGTAATACGCCCACTGGGCGCTCTGCGGCCGGTCACCGTAATCAACGTGGTGCAGCGAACCAAATGAAGGATTAAAGCCGAAAAAGCGCAGCAGCCACTCCATGTAGCATAAAATGCAGTCCGGCATGCCCTGTACATCATCGACAAATACCAGATTGAGCACGTCGGTTTGATTAAAATCTTCCGATGCCGCTCCGGCAAACCCGATAAATACCGACAGCTTGACGCTTTCTTCCGGATTGGGCTGCGGATTTGACACGGTAACCGAACCCTGATTTTGACCGGGCGTAAACGGTATAGTTTTGGTTAGCGTCCCTCCGGCTGATTCGATTCGAATTTTAACTTCCAGCAAAGCCCCGGCCGGTTGGGTCAGATTGATGTCCAGCTGCGCATCTCCACTCTCAGTCCAAAAGGCCGATTCAAGCCCACCGGCATTCTGCTCCCGC
>JASJCR010000120.1 GCA_030065875.1 Ardenticatenaceae bacterium
GTCAGTGGCTCTGTGATCGTTATGGCTGTTTATGGGACGATTCTACAGGTGATCGGCAAGAACAATCGCTGGCGGGTTCAGACGGCCGCGTTGGCGGCCCTGCTGACCGGCACGGCCGCCAACATTTGGCAGCACAGCATTCACGCCAATCCGCACATCATGACCGCCATGTTTTTGGCCGTCAACCTTTTTTTGCTGACCCGCTGGGCGATTTTGCCTGGACCGGCCCGCTGGAAATGGCTGTGGCTGTTTTGTTTTTCGGCCGGTTTAGGGGTGACCCATCATCCGCTAACCGTCTTCACCTTTCCCGCTTATGCGGCTTTTATCGTGTGGACCCGGCCGCGGCTTCTGTTCGACTGGCGCAAGCTGCTGCCCATGATTGGATTTGCTTTGTTGGGGTTAATTCCCCTATTGTATTATCCGATCATTAGTGCGACCCAACCGGTGTTTGGCCCTCACACGATGATGACGCTTGAGGGGTTTATGGCCCACGTGCTGGCTCGTGGCTTAACTGAAAGTTTGCCTTATTATGGGTGGGTCGATCAGCCGCAGCGTCTGGTAGTCTTTTGGTCGATCCTGCGGCTGCAGTTTGCCTGGCCGCTGGTTTTGTTTGTCCTGGCGGCTGTTTTATCGTGGATGAAGAGACCACAGAGTAGAGACCAGAGACGAGAGACCAGAGACGAGAATAACACCCAACACCCATCACCTAACACCCATCACCCATCACCCATCACCCACCACCCATCACCTATCACCCATCACCTATCACCCACCACCCACCACCCACCACCCACCACCCATCACCCACTTGCCGCGCTTCTGCTATTGGCTTTTCTGGTCAACTACGCTTTTGTGATTACTTTGAAACAGCAGGACATCATGGCCTATATTCTAGGGCCGCTGGTGGTGATCATGATCATCATGGGCGTTGGTTTTGCGTACACGCTTGAACAACTGCCCGGCCGGTGGCGGGGCGTGACGCTGTTGGCCGTGCTGCTGATTGGCCCCGGCTGGAACTTTTTATTTAACGCCCCTCGAATCTCGCTGCAGCAGTACGACGAGGGAGATAAGTATGTAGATGAAGTGTTTGCCTACTTCGCCGGCCGGGGAGAAAGCGTCGTTCTCCTGAACAATTGGGAATTGATGACCCCCCTCTGGTATACAAAATTTGTAGAAAGGCGTTGGCCTGATCCAAAAGATGTTCGGCCGGAGTTTGTCTCGGCGGCCGAACCGTGGCTGCCCAGCGTTTTTAATTATTTGCCTGGCGGCCCGGTTTACCTTCACGGCTACCGGCGGGAAATTGTCGACGCCGGATTTAGGCTCCGGCCGCGAGGTGATTTTTACCAGGTGGTTGAGCCAGGAGAAAAGGGGATTCCGCCCGAATTAACCCCGCTGATTAACCCGGAAGAACCGCTCAACAGTGTGGCCCAGCTGCTGGCCTATGAGCTGCCGCAATCGACGGTGCAGGCCGGGGATTTTGTGCCCTTCACCCTGGCAATGCGGGTAACCGAGCCGACGAGCGATTTTTATGTGCCTGTGGTGCAGGTTGGAACGATTCAGTTTGAATTTACCACCGACACCCACTTGATTTCTCCCGACTGGCAGCCCGGTGAAGTGATCGTTGAGCGATTCGATTTCGCTTTACCACACGGCCTGCCGCCGGGGGAATACCCGGTGACGGTCCGCTTGCGCAATTTAAGTCAGCAGGTTGACTTAACAGAAGGGTTGCCTACGGAGATTTTGACCGTTGAAGCGGCCGATCACATCCCCCAAACGGCACATTTACTGGCCAATTACCGGCAGCGAGTGGGTCTGCAGACGGCCGTCAGCCGAAACGGGCTTGAATTCCGCACCGCCCCATGGGAGACACCGCTGGCGACAGCCCCAGGTGAGGTCGTCATTACCCAACTGCATTGGGAAGTGCTTGATTATGCTGAGGAAAGCTACACCATTTTTGTGCATTTGATTGATCCAGCAAACCAGCTGTACGTCGCTCTTGATTACACCCCTCTAGGTGGCGCGGTACCAACGCATCTGTGGTTCCCCAAATGGTTGCCGGATCAGCGGCTGATCGATCCGTATCGAATGGAAATACCGTCAGATCTGGCCCCCGGCACCTATTTAATTGAAGTCGGTTTATACGAGATGATCAGCGGCCGGCGTCTGCACATCCATGATGAAAATGGCAGCATTGTCGGGGATCGCACAATTTTGGGGGCGATTGAGGTAACACCCTGAGCGTTCAACCGCGCTCTTTTTTGAGGTTTAACGGGTTACCGCCGATGGCCGCCAGTAACCTATTGGGATCAACCGGAAAGACGGCAAACGGGGTTCCCGCGGCCGCCCAAACTTCCCCATAGTGGAGCAAATCTTCATCAATCAAGATAGGCAGCTCGACCGGATGCCCCATAGGAGCCACCCCACCAATTGAATAACCGGTGGAACGTTTGACGGTTTCCGCATCCGCCCGCCTCACTTTTTTTCGGCCGACGGCAAAATAGCCGGCCAGCTTTCTCTCATCCAGCTGATTACGGCCGGAAACCAGAGCGATAACCGGCTGACCGTTTACCGTAAAACACAGGCTTTTTACAATTTGGCCAACGTCGCACCCAACCGCATCAGCGGCCTCTTGGGCCGTGCGGGTCGACCGGTCGTGGACCGTGACCTCAATGTTTAAGCCCAGGGTTTGGGCGGCCTCGATGACGCGTTGGGTTGATGGGTGCATATGAATGATAGAATTTCAGCTAGATGAGCAGGGCATACTCCATGCTGTCGGACAATGCCTGCCAGCTGGCATCGATAATATTTGGACTGGCGCCAACCGTACTCCATGATTTGTCACCCATACGGGAGTCAATGAGCACGCGGGTAGTCGCCGCCGTGGCATTTTCGCTGTCCAAGATCCGGACTTTGTAATCAACCAGCTTTACCGCTTTTAATCTGGGATAGACGTCAACCAGCGCCTTGCGCAGCGCCTTGTCCAGCGCGTTCACCGGCCCGTTACCGGACGCGGCCGTGTGCATCGTTTTGTGACCGACCCGCACTTTGACCGTCGCTTCAGCCGTAATGCGGCCGTCTTTCCGACGCAGCATCACCACCATCATGTCCTTTAATTCAAAGATCGGCACATAAGAGGGCTGCGCCCGGCGCAACATAAGCTCGACAGAGGCCTCGGCCCCCTCAAAGGTAAAGCCGCGATTTTCCAGCTCTTTAATTTGCTGCAGGACCTCAGTCAAGCGCTCTTTAGAAATATTGAGCCCCATTTGCTCTGATTTTTCGACCAGATTGCCGCGGCCGGAGAGTTCAGAGACAACGGAACGCCGCTCGTTGCCCACCAGTTCGGGATTAATATGCTGATAACTGTTTTCGTTGCGCAGCATCGCCGCCACGTGAACCCCACCCTTGTGAGCAAAGGCGCTGGCCCCAACGTATGGCAGATGCTCGTCGTGATCGAGATTGGCGATTTCAGAAATGTAGCGCGAAAGATCGCGCAGCTTGGCTAAATTTTCATCACTGACGCAGCGAAACCCCATTTTGAGCTGCAAATCGGGAATGACGCTGCACAAATTGGCGTTGGCTACTCGTTCCCCATAGCCGTTTATCGTGCCCTGAACTTGGTTGGCTCCAGCTTTGACGGCCGCCAGCGTATTGGCCACCCCACATCCGCTATCGTCATGGGTATGGATACCTAGCGGCGTGTCACCCATTTGCCCCTTGACCTCGCGCACAATCTCTTCGATTTCCCAGGGCATATTGCCGCCGTTGGTGTCGCACAAGACGACAGAACTGGCACCGTTGATCGCCGCAGTTTGAACAGTGGCCAGGGCGTATTCCGGATTGGCTTTATAGCCATCAAAGAAGTGCTCCGCGTCGTAGATCACTTCACGACCCTGCTGCTTGCAGTAAGCCACGCTTTCGCCAATCATGGCCAGGTTTTCATCCATCGTGGTTTCCAGGACGTCGAGGACGTGGAGATCCCAGCTTTTGCCAAAAATTGTCACCACCGGCGTTTGGGCATCGAGCAGCGCTTTGATATTGGCGTCTTCGGCCGGATCGGTGTTTTTTCGTCGCGTGCTGCCAAACGCCGTTATTTTAGCGGTTTTGAGTTTGAGAGTTTGGGCGCGACGGAAAAAATCAACGTCCTTGGGGTTTGAGCCAGGCCAGCCCCCCTCGATATAGTGGACCCCAAACTCATCGAGTTTTTGGGCGATTTTGATCTTATCCTCAAGTGAATAAGAGATTCCTTCACGCTGAGTACCGTCGCGAAGGGTGGTGTCGTATATGAAAACCTGATTACTCATGATTTATCAGTCCAGAGACCAGAGACCAGAGAACTTCTCTAGTCTCTGGTCTCTCGTCTCTCGTCTCCTGATGATGGGGAAAGGGTGTTGACCCGATCTCCATACGATTCTTCAAATTTCAATATTTGGTCCATCTGTTTTTGCAAATAGCCCAATTGGTCAAGCCCTTCCAGCATGCATGTTTTGCTAAAGGTGTCGATAGGGAATTCAATCTGCCGGCCGTCGGGTAGGGTCAGCGTTTGACTGGCCAAATCAATCGACAGCTCCAAGTTGGGATCTTCCTCAGCCAGGCTCATGATCTGCTGGTGCGTGTCTTCGTCAACGATAACCGGGAGGAGGCCGTTTTTTAATGAATTATTGCGAAAAATGTCGGCAAAGGAGGTGCTGACAATCGCCTGAAAGCCGTAATCCATCAGCGCCCAGGGGGCGTGTTCACGGCTTGATCCGCAGCCAAAATTATCCCCGGCAATTAAAATTTGGACCCCCTGGACTTCCGGCTGATTGAGCACAAAGTCACTTTTGGGCGTGCCATCTTCTTCATAACGCCAGTCGGCAAATAAATTCTTACCCAGTCCGATCTTGGTGGTCGTTTTTAAAAAACGGGCCGGGATAATTTGGTCGGTATCGATATCGGTGGTTTCAATAGCGACAACCCGGCTGGTTAAGGTGGTGAATGGTTCCATAAATCCTCCCAGAAGACCACAGACATCGGACTTCAGACTTCAGAATTGGTTCTGAAGTCTGTGGTCTGTTGTCTGTGGTCTCCTGACTGGTTTTGATAATTCCGCACTATCATCCCTCCGGCGGGCTGCATGGCAAACCGCTCATAAAAAGGAATGAGCTCATCATCACACATCAAATCGACGGCGTAAAAGTCGGTGAGCAAGGTCAGCATTTTGCGGGTCAGCGACCGGCCGATGCCCCGGCCTTGATAAAGCGGCAGCACTTCCAGCAGGGGAATATGGGCGGTGAGTATCCCATCGCTGATGGCGCTAATAAAGCCCACCACCGGCCGCTCTGGTTTCTCCCGATCAATCGCCAGGACCACATGACTGCTTCCCTGCAAAATTTGCAGGTGGGTTTCCGGCCGGGGTGGGTTTGGCCACCCAACAAAAAATCCCTGCAGCCGGTCGGCCGTAATGCTGTCGAGATGCGTTTGATAATTGACCATTGGTTATTGATAATTGATTATCGGCTATTCCATTATCGTTCGCACATCCGTGACCCGGCCGGTCAGGGCCGAAGCAGCGGCCGTCAGGGGGCTGGCCAAAAATGTCCGGCCGCCTTTCCCCTGCCGCCCTTCAAAGTTGCGGTTGCTGGTGCTGATGGCGTATTCTCCAGGAGAAAGCTGATCCCCGTTCATGGCGATACACATGCTGCAGCCGGCCTCGCGCCAGTCGGCCCCGGCGTCTCGAAATATCCGGTCGAGCCCTTCCTGCTCCGCCTGTTTCTTAACCTGTTGGGACCCGGGAACAACCATCATGCGCACCCCGTCGGCGACCCGCTTCCCTTCAATCAGACCGGCGGCCAGCCGCAGATCAGAAATACGCGAGTTGGTGCAGCTGCCGAGGAAAACCACGTCTACTTTATGGCCCAGCAGCGGTTTGCCGCCTTCCAGACCCATATACGTCAACGCTTTTTCGAGGGTCGGCCGCTCGCTAACCGTTACCCGCATCGGGTCCGGTATTTCAGCGTTGATCGCCATCCCCATACCGGGGTTGGTCCCATAGGTAATCATCGGGGTCAGTTCGTTGGCGTCGAGTTCCATCACCCGGTCATAAACCGCTCCCTCATCTGTCGGAAGCGTCCGCCAAAGGGCCACCGCTTCTTCCCAGGCCTGACCCTGTGGGGCGTGTGGTTTCCCCTTGATATAAGCGAAGGTGGTCTCATCCGGGGCGATCATACCGGCCCTCGCACCCCCTTCAATGCTCATGTTGCAAATGGTCATTCTCTCTTCCATCGATAGAGAGCGGATCGCTTCACCGGTGTATTCAAAAACATACCCGGTGCCGCCACCAACCCCATTTTTGGCGATCACCGCCAGGATGATGTCTTTGGAAGAAACGCCGGGCCTGAGCCGGCCGTTGACCCGAATTTCAAACGTTTTTGGTTTGCGCTGCAGGAGCGTTTGAGAAGCCAGAACGTGTTCCACCTCGCTGGTGCCAATCCCAAACGCCAGGGCCCCAAAGGCTCCGTGGGTTGAGGTGTGGCTGTCTCCGCAAACGATGGTCATGCCGGGTTGAGTAAGCCCGTGTTCCGGTCCGATCACGTGCACAATCCCGCGATTGGGGCTGTCCATCCCAAAGAGTCGAATCCCAAACTCGCGGCAGTTTTGCTCCATTTTGCGGATTTGAGCCGCGGCGATGGCATCGGCGATGGGCACATCAAGCGGTGTGGTGGGGATGCTGTGATCCATGGTGGCCAGGGTTTTATCCGGCCGGCGGACGGTTAGCCCTTTGTCTCGCAGCCCCTGAAAAGCCTGTGGCGACGTCACCTCATGAACCAAATGCAGATCGATATACAGGACGGCCGGGTTTCCAGGCTCGTCCACGACCACATGCTGATCCCAGATCTTTTCAAACAAAGTTCTTGGTTTACTCATTCATAACCTCTCTTCTCGACATACGAAATACGATGTATGAAATACGAAAGGTTATCCTCCGCGTCACTCAAATTGATTGGCGTTTTCATAATTCAACTATCTCGTATTTCGTACTTCGTATCTTTATTGCGCTTCCAGCGTTCTTTCAATTTGATCGATATGGGCCAGCCCATGTTCCACGTACAGGCCGAGTTGATCATTCAGGGAAATGGGTCCGGCGGTGGGGCGCATCCCGGTGCGGGCCCACGCCGAATCCGGCAGTGATTCCCAGAACTGGGCCCAGCGCTCATGCAGGGCGCGGAGCATGATCAGAGAATTTTGAATATCGGCCGTGGTGGCGTCGGCGTGCATCGCCCAGGCGTCCTGGTCATACGGCTTTAACGGCGGTTGATCTTCGGTGGCCATTAATTTACACCGAATGTAGCTGTTCATGTGGGAATCAACCAGATGATGCACGTTTTGGGCCACCGTCCATTCATCGGCCAGGAAGTGGGTGGTGAGCTGCTCTACGGTCAAATCTTTGACCAGCGTTTCAATCTGGTCGGGCAGCTGCCGAATTTGGGCGATTCGCTGCCGGCGTATTTCTTGAAGGAATTGTTCTTCTTGGGACATATTAATAAGTTAATTACAAAAACTATTGTGAATTAACGCTCTGAAAAAGAACGTTTCTTAACTTCCTGGTTACTTTCTGCTGCCGCCGATGAATATTGAAAAATAAACACCGTTATAGCAGCGTCATTCCCGCGAAAGCGGGAATCCACTGGATTGCTACCGATGGATCCCCGCTTTCGCGGGGATGACAATTTTGTATTGAAAGTCGGTTCATATCCGCATTTATCCGTGGCTTTTTTTGATAAATCATATCGCTAAGAAGTTAGCAAAAAGTTTTACGAGAAAAATATCCGCAGATTACGCAGATGGCCGCAGATTTTTCTCTTTAATCTGCGAAAATCTGCGTAATCTGTGGACAAATAAATTTTGAACAATTATTGCATATCACTTAATTAAAGGTTTGAAGTCCAGGCGGTATCATTTAGAGCTTCTTCTCCAAGTGAATGTACTGATCTAGAAACCCCACAGACCGCCAGAAGCGGACCGCCTGGCCGTTTTGGCTGAGGACATCAACCGATACTTTTTGATACCGGTAAAAGAGGTTGTCATTTAGCCAGTCGAGGAACCAGCGCCCCAACCCCTGGCGGCGATAAGCGCGGCCGATAAAGAAATGACGCACGTATAATTCGGTATTTTGATCGATGGTTAGCGAGTACCCGGCCGCTTCCCGATTAACCAGCAAAATCCACCCTTGATACCGACCCTCCAAAAAGGAGCGCATGCGATATTGGAGCTGTTTGTCATTCAGGGTGTTCGGGGATCGTTCGTCCTCGATGAGAAGTTTGTTCATCTCCGTGAGGAGAGGCACATCACTTAATGAGGCCAGCCTGACCGAACGATCCCGATAGTCCATCGACTTATTATAGTTCAACGGCCGCGTGAGCGTCATCATCTCGATCGGCCAGAAGTTTGTTGAGGGCGCTGACGTAAGCGCGGGCGCTGGCCACCACGATATCGGTGCTGGCCCCGTGGCCGCTGTACGCGCGCTGGAATGTGGCCCCGGTTTGCGGATTGAGGGCGTAAGTTGCCCCGCCGTTATCCGCTTCAATGCGAATGGAGGCTTCCGCCTGGGCATCCATCCCTTCGGTGACGGCGTTGATGCCATATTCAACCAGCTTGGGAGAGATGCCCACGATGCGATTGATCGCCTGATAGGCGGCATCCACCGGACCGGTTCCCAGAGCCGCATCCCGTATTTCTTCTCCGTCTGGGCCGGTTAAACTAACCGTGGCCGTAGCCATCGCCACGTCACCACACGAAACCTGTATTTGATTGAGCTTCCACGTTTCCGGCGGCTGGTAAATTTCGTCAGCCACGATGGCTCGAATATCCGCATCGGTAATCACTTTTTTCTTGTCGGCCACCCGTTTGAGCCGGTTAACCGCCTGGCGCAAATCGGCTCCATCCAAATCGGTGTAGCCCAACTCCTCGATTCGTTTTTTGTAGGCCGCTTTGCCGGAATGTTTGCCCAAAACCAATTTTGAGGCGGTCAATCCCACCGTTTCCGGCCGCATAATTTCATAAGTTTGTTCGTTTTGCAGCATGCCGTGCTGGTGAATACCCGCTTCATGGGCAAAGGCGTTGGCCCCGACAATCGCCTTGTTTGGCTGGACCAGCATCCCGGTGAAAGAGCTGACCATCTGGCTGGCCAACATAATTTGGGAGGTGTCGATGTTGGTGGTGATATCAAACACCTGGGGGCGGGTGTGAATGGCCATGACGACCTCTTCCAGGGAGGTGTTTCCGGCCCGTTCCCCGATGCCGTTTATGGTGACTTCAACCTGACGGGCCCCATTTTTAACGGCCGCCAGCGTGTTGGCTGTGGCCATTCCCAGATCGTTGTGGCAGTGGACCGACCAGACCACGTTATCCGCACCGGGGGTATTTTCAATCAGGTATTGAATGAGCCAGCCGAACTCCTCCGGCGTCGTATAGCCAACGGTGTCGGGAATATTTAAGGTGGTGGCTCCCGCTTTGATCGCTTCACCCAACACCTGTACCAGAAATTGCGGATCAGAGCGGCCGGCGTCTTCAGGTGAGAATTCGACATCATCACACATCGTTTTGGCAAAAGAGACCGCCTCGATGACCTGATCGATGCACTCTTCCCGATCGATTTTCAGCTTATATTGCAAATGGATATCGCTGGTGGCCAAAAAGGTATGGATGCGATGGCGCGGGGCTGACTTGACGGCATCGTACGCGTGCTGAATATCCTCTTTGTTGGCTCGGGCCAGCCCAGCAATGACCATCGGTTCACCGCTGGGCCGGCCTTCAACCATGGGGCCAACTTCTTCGGCGATGCGCCGCACCGCCTCAAAGTCACCAGGAGAGGCGATGGGGAAGCCAGCTTCACAGATGTCAACCCCAAGTCGCGATAGCTGCCGGGCGATGTCGAGCTTTTCCTCAACGTTAAGCGTGGCGCCAGGTGATTGTTCGCCATCGCGGAGGGTTGTGTCAAAAACAAGCACTTTTTCTTTTTCGACATGGACGTCGCTATCACGATTCATCTTGATCTCCTTGGAGACAACAGACTTCAGACTCCAGACAGCAGCACGTTTCTGAGGTCTGTTGTCTGTAGTCTGTCGTCTATTCTACGGTTTTGGGATTCAACCAGGTCATCATCCCGCGCAGAGATTTCCCAACCTCTTCGATGCGGGATGTGCGGCCGTCGACGCGCATTTGGTTAAAGCGCGGCCGGCCGTTCACGTTTTCTTCAATCCAATCTTCGGCAAAAGCGCCCGATTGAATGTCCGCCAGAATATCTTTCATGGCTTTTTTCGTTTCTTCCGTAATGATCCGTGGACCGGCTGAATAATCGCCAAATTCGGCCGTGTCGCTGACGCTGTAGCGCATGTAGCTCAACCCACCCTGGTACATCAGATCGACGATGAGCTTGAGCTCGTGCAGGCATTCAAAATAGGCGATTTCCGGTTGATAGCCGGCATCGACCAGGGTTTCAAACCCGGCTTGCACCAGAGCGCTGGCCCCGCCGCACAACACCGCCTGCTCGCCAAATAAATCGGTTTCCGTCTCTTCACGGAACGTGGTTTCAATGACTCCGGCCCTTGTGCAGCCGACGGCATTGGCATACGCCAGGGCGTTGTCTTTGGCGCGGCCGCTGGCGTCTTGATGAACGGCCATCAACCCCGGCGTTCCCACTCCATCGACATACAGCTCGCGCACCCGATGACCGGGCGCTTTGGGAGCGACCATGCTGACATCGACATATTCAGGAGGCACAATCTGACTGTAGAGAATGTTAAACCCGTGGGCGAACATCAAGGTTTGTCCCGCACGCAGGTTGGGTTTGATTTCTTCTGCATAGACCTTGCCCTGCTTGGTGTCGGGTAGGAGAATCATTACAAAATCGGCCGCTTTGGTTGCCTCCGCGGTGGACATGACCGTCAAACCATCCCCTTCTGCTTTGGCCTTTGATTTGCTTCCCTCGTAAAGTCCTACCACCACGTTGACCCCAGAATCGTGCAGATTTAGCGCATGGGCGTGGCCCTGGCTGCCATAGCCGATCACGGCGACCGTCTTGCCTTCAAGAAGAGAGACATTTGTGTCTTTGTCGTAAAAAATGTTTGCCAAAATCTTCCTCCAATATGAATGGTCAATAGCCAATAATCAATTGACAATTGACGGTTGACTATTGATTCGTTCCGTTTGAGCCAAATTCTTCCACCGTTTTGAGCCGGCTGCGGGTCATCGCCACCGCCCCGGTACGGACCATCTCAATGATCCCGAAATGGCGCAGGTTTTCTACCAGGGCGTTGACCCGATCTTCCCGGCCGACAATTTGAACCACCAGAGAATCAATGGTGACATCGACAATTTCCGCCCGGTGCAGTTCGGCCATCTGGACTACCTCATGGCGGTTTTCGCCGGTGGCTTCCACTTTGATGAGGGCCAATTCTCGTACCAGAGCCGGTTCATCGGTCACATCCTGAATCCTGGTGATATTGATCAATTTGTCGAGCTGGGTCTGAATTTGACTCAGCTCTCGCTGTGAGCCGGAGGCCACAAAGGTCATACGACTGATGCCTGGCGTTTCGCTGTGACCGACCGTCAAACTTTCAATGTTAAAGTTCCGGCGGCGGAAGAGACCGGCCACCCGGTTGAGGACGCCCGGTTTGTCTTCCATCCAGGCGATAATGGTGTGTTTGCTGTTAAATTTCATGGCCATTGCCTCTCATTATTCTTCATCGGTTGGCAGCAAGGGGCGTTTGCGGCGAATCATCTCGCTGTTGCTCTTGCCGGCCGGCACCATCGGATAAACGTGTTCGGTGGGCACGCGAAATTCGATCAAAAACGGGCCATCCGTTTCCTGAGCTTCGCGAATCGCGTCTTCGACATCCTCTTTTTTATCAACCATTCGGGCGGGAATGCCGTACGCTTCGGCGATTTTGACAAAATCGGGGTTCATTAGCGGGGTGCCGGAATATCGTTTTTCGTAGAAAACGTCTTGCCACTGCTGGACCATGCCCAAGAAGCTGTTGTTGATAATGGTGATTTTGACCGGTACGTTTTGCTCGCGGACCGTTTTTAACTCAATCATCGTCATTTGGAAGCCGCCATCACCGGCCATGACCCAAACTTCTTCTGATTTTAGCCCCATTTGAGCTCCGATCGCGGCCGGTAAGGCGTAACCCATCGTGCCCAAACCGCCGGAGGTCAGCAAACTGCGCTTTTTGGTGTGGTTAAAGTACTGCGCCTCCCACATTTGATGCTGCCCCACGTCGGTGACGATGGTGGCGTCCCCTCCGTTGGTCATGTGCCACAGGCTGCGCACGATAAAGGGGGCGTTCAAATCATCCGTTTCCTGCTCGAGAATATCGATTTCTTTGGAGTCCCGCTTCCACTCTTCGATCTGCTCCAGCCAGTCCGGATGACTGGTGGATTCGATTTGGGGAAGAAGCGAGCGCAGGGAGAGCAGGGCATCTCCCACAACCGGCGTGTCGATGGTCAAATTTTTGCCCATCTCGGCCGGATCAATATCAAAGTGAACGATGCGTGCCTTGGGGGCGAACGTATCAAATTTGCCGGTCAGCCGGTCGTCGAGCCGCGCGCCAACGGCGATTAAGACATCACACTCCTGCAGGGCGTGATTGCAGTAAGCCTCCCCGTGCATCCCTCCCCAGCTGATGGAGAGTGGGTGAGTCGTGGGAAAGGTGCCGATGCCCAACAGGCTGGTGGCTACGGGAATATTGGCCTTCTCGGCCAATACGCGCAGCTCCGCTTCGGCGTGGGCGATGGAAACCCCCTGTCCGGCGACGATCACCGGCCGTTCTGATTCGTTGATCAAGCGGGCCGCCCGGGCGATATCTTTGGGGTCCGCCTCCATTTTGTTGGAAATATACCCCGGCAGATTCACTTCAATCGCGTCGTAATCAAACCCTTCCATCAGCGTTTGCTGCACGTCTTTGGTCACGTCAACCAAAACGGGCCCTGGCCGGCCGGTGCGGGCGATATAAAACGCTTCTTTAATCGCCGGTCCCAACTCTTCAATGTTGGTCACGAGATAATTATGCTTGGTGATGGGTAAACTAACCCCCTGAATGTCCGCTTCCTGGAAGCCATCTTTGCCCAACAGGGAAACCGGCACCTGACCGGTGATGGCTACGATGGGCACTGAATCCATCTGGGCGGTGGCTAAACCGGTCATCAAGTTGATCGCCCCGGGACCGGAGGTGGCGATACAAACCCCCACCCGGCCGGTCGCCCTGGCGTACCCGTCGGCCATGTGAGAGGCCCCTTGCTCGTGGGTGACGAGGACGTGATGAATTTGATATTCGTATTTGGCCAGGGCATCATACGTGGGCAATATCGCCCCGCCAGGCATCCCAAAACAAACGTCAACCCCCTCAGCGATCAACGCTTCCCAGATGATTTGGGCTCCAAAGACAGTTCTTGACATGATCTTCTCCTCATGTGCGGTGTGCACCTAACAAAAAACCGCCCTCACGGGCGGCTTGTTTTTGTGCTAATTGTGCATTCTGTCAAAATTCTTACACGTCAAGTCGCCCGTCCTTATGATTGATAATAAGGACGCTAATAAGGATAACGACAAGAATGAGAATGTTCACAGAAATCATGAATACTTTAGTGCAAAATGCTGACTAAATTACTAAGGTGAAGGTAAGTTTAAGGCGGCTTTAATGCCTTGCCTATGTACATGTTGACAGAAGAATCCGTCCACTAATTGTTCAAATTATACAAAAAGTTGGTCTGAGCGTACAAAAAGGGATTTTACAGGAGAATCAGAGCAATTACCAATAGGATCAGGGTCCTACCAGGAGAGGGTAAGCTGAATTAGAAAAAGGCGATTATCCTCATTTTGCCAGCGGATATCTTATTCAACAAGATCAGAATATCATTCGAGAGTACTGATTGGTGGTTGCCTGAAGCTGCATGTTTTTGTTATGCTGTTGGTGACGCAGTGCGTTATATTCCGGCACCTTAGGTGCCAAGGACGTAAAAGATTTTATGAGTAACCTAATGACAAAAGATGAATATCAGCGATTTGAAATTTTGCCAGACCTGGTGATTAAACTAAAACCGCTCGATTCTGATGATGTCGATGAACTGCTTGACCTCTTCGACCACATGGGGCCGGAAAGCCGCTACAACCGCTTTCACACCCCGCTGAATCACCCCAGTGAGGAATTTGTTCGGGAGCGAGCTGAAATTTTAGCCGATGTGCCCCCGGATGTGGGTGAGGCGTGGCTTTTGCTGACGGATTTACCGGAAGGGAAAGACACGGTTATTGGGGGCGGCCGCTACATTTTTGTAGGAGAAGATGAGCATCGCTCGGCCGAGGTTTCTGTGGCCATCCGCGATGATATGCAGGGAAAAGGGATCGGTACGCACATGCTGCGCTTCCTGGCGGAAGAAGCCAAAGAGAATGGGGTGGTGCGGTTGATCGCGACGATCGTCAGCGCCAATATGGGGGCGGTGCGTATTTTGGAACGACTGCCGTACCCGGTTTCATTTACCCTAATTGGAAGCGAATATGAAGTTGAAGTAGACTTGACTCGGAAAAAAATAAGAGGCTAACCCTATAAAAAACTAGAGGCGAACAATACTGTTCGCCTCTAAACCCCACTACTTCCCATGAGCCGCGCTCTTTGCAAACTCTGAAATCATTATAGATTATTGATACGTCAACTTCTACCGGCAATTTGTCAAAAAATTGCCGGGTAATCCTTGTCAACTTTGCACAATTACCCCTTCGGCCGTAATTTCCACAGCTTCAACGCCAGATGAAGAGACAGACGCATATCGGCCTGCCCCAGGTCGTGCCCGGTTAAATCTTTTATCCGTTCCAGACGATACAGCAGCGTATTGCGATGAATAAACAGCGATTCGGCCGTTTGGCTGATATTGCCGTGATGTTCAAAATACGCCTCGATCGTCTCCACGAGGTTGCTGCGGTGCCGCTGATCGTAGTTGGCCAGGGGGCCAATCACCTGATCGCAAAAATGCTGGACCGTCGGGATGTCGTCCAGCTGGGTGAGGAGTTGATAAACTCCCAGGCTGTTGTACTCGACAAGTTCGTTTAAACCGAGCCGCTGGGCCAGCTTCATGGCCTGCACCGCCTGCTGGTAGCTGTTGGGCCATTCGGACAACGCTTCAACCGGACCGGCCAGTCCGCTAATCATCTTTGCTTCGGGGTATTCGGCTTTGATGTAATCTCGCAGCCGCTTTTCAAGTTCTTTGGCGGTGTTGATATCGTCTTCCGTGTTGCGCAGGGCTTGAAACATGCACACGGTGCTGCCGCCATAAATATGAACCAGCGCCGGCCGGTTGTGGCTGGACAACATCCAGTTCACGGCCGTTTCCAAGTAGCGCACGGCCGGGGCATTGTCGCGTTCCCAGGCAAAAGTTACTACGGCGTGAGGCTGATCGGTATCGTGATCAAGGCGGGCCCGCAGACGCTCCATTTCAGCGCGGGGTACCGTGCCGGCTAAAATTCCCTCCAGAAAATCTCCCCGCAGCTCTTTTTTCGCTTCGCTGACCGCTTTGGCCTTGGCCATTTCCAGGGCACAGGCGGCCGCGCCGTGTTCGGTGGTCAGCTGGTCCATCATGTCCAGATCGTCGGCCGGGCCGATGACCGATAAATATCCGCGGGCTCGATCGCCAGAAACAATTGGGGAAACCAGACGGCCGATATTTTCAACCGGGAGGAGCTGCTGCCAATAGCTCTGCCGGGTTTTTGCGGCCTGTTTGCGATTCCGCAAAACGATAGGCAGTTCCTCTCGTTGATTAAGGGCATTGGTGACCATGTTGATTTCAAGCTTGTTGTGGGAGGGAATACTCATCGCCTGAATATCGAGCCGCTTATCCTGCACGACCACAATTTTGCCGGTTACTTTCGACATCATGTCGGTCATCGCCTGCAGACCGTGATCTTCGCGAGACATTTCAGATAAATCGCGATAAAGCTGCATGCCGCGCTCCGTCAGGCGAGTTTGACGATCGAGCAGCAGAGCGGTGATGGTGCGATGCGTCGTCCGCATATTGGTATCACCGGGCAAAATAAATACCGGTAGCTCGAGCTGTTCGATCACCTCGGCGACGTCTTTAGTCACCTGCTGAAAAAAGGTGGCGGCAGATATTGCCAGACCGGCCAATTTGTTCAGACCGGAGATTATTTCATCATCGGAAAGATCTTGCTGCATCGTGCTGGGAACCAAAACCACGTCACCCATCTGAACCTGGTTACTGATGGTATTCCAATCGGTTATCACCACCACCCAGTTGACAATGCGGTTTCGTTGATCGCCGCCACCTATTGATTTGGTATTTACAGGCAGGGCAAGTTTGGTAAGGTCACCAATTGTAACTTGCGCATCTTTATTCATCATCATAATTTAATTATTACCGGTGAGTTTTGAGTGCATCCTGGTTATGGGATATGACTCATGTTTCAGTTGTTGTCGGTAACCGCACCACAAAGGTTGCCCCTTCTCCCGGATTGGTAATGACTTCAATGAATCCGCCATGCTGTTGAATGATGCGGTGGCAGGTAGCCAGGCCTAAGCCGGTGCCTTTACCAGGGTCTTTGGTGGTATAAAAAGGCTCAAAAATATGTGCTGCTTCAGCAGCCAACATGCCCGGGCCGTTATCGCGGATAATGACCTCAACCAGAGAGGGGTTGCCGGCCGCTGCGGGAGCAAGACGGGTTGTGATTTCTAGTTTGGGTTGGTCAATGGCCGCGTCGCGCATTGCATCGCGGGCGTTAATCATTAAATTGATCCAAACGCTTTTAATGTGCTCTGAGCTGGCCATCACGGTAGGAAGCTCGCTGCCCAGTTCTTTTTGAATCGCCACATGGCTGGTATGCATTTGGTAAGCCACCAGGTCGAGCGCTTGATCAACCGTTTTATTCAGGTCAAGCGGAATGAAAGTGTACTGTTGTTCCCGGGCAAAATCAAGCAAACCCTTGACCACATGGGCTGCCCGCTGACCGGCCCGCAAAATCAAATCCACCGCTTCAAAATCATCGGTGTCGGATGGTTGAGTCATGAGCATCATTTCGGCATTGGCGTTGATTGCTGTCAGGGGGTTGTTGATTTCATGCGCTACCCCGGCCGCCAGCTGACCAATCGCCGCTAATTTACCGGCCTGCAGCAGCGAACGCTCCAGCCGCCGCTCTTCTGTGCGATCTTGCCAGACGACCACGGCGCTGGGTGAGCCAATCGATTGACCGGGAATGGGATAGGTGTTGACGTCCCACTCGCGCGGCAGCCGATCGTCTCCCATCCATTGAACCGACCAGTTTTGCGGCCCCCCTTCCTGTATTGTTTGGGCGACCTGGCAATGCTCACACGGCTCCAGGCGGCCAAAGAATGCCTGATAGCACGACTGCCCGATAATTTCTTTTGCTTCACCCTGCGCTTCGGCCGCTTTATGGTCGTTGAGCGACACAATTTGCCACTGCTCATTAATCGTATAGATCGGGTGCAAAATGCCGTCAATAATCGCCTGCAGCGAATTGCGGCTGTCGAGCAATTCCCGCTGCTGACGACGCAGATTTTGCAGCAGGGTGGAATTGTCGTAAGCGCTGCCCATAAATGTGGAAAGGGAAGCGATCAAATCCAGATCAAACTCGGTAAAATTTTGTGATGAATGGTTAAACGCGGCCAGCACGGCCCACGTTTGACCCCGGTTAATCACCGGAACGGTCAAAATAGAGTGCAAATCCATTCCTGGGGGAATATCAGTCGCCGCCGAATATGCGTCATCCTGGGCGATGTGGGGACCGTTTAGGCGGAAAACGGCCGGGCGAGCGGCCGTTTGACCAATGATCCCCTGTCCAAACGGAATTTGAGCATACTGATCTGATTTAAACGCTTTGCCTCCCACAAGCTGACAGGTAATGGTTTCTCTCGATTTGTTGGGGAGAAAAAGGGCGACCGCTTCGCAGTTGAGCAAGCTCTGAGCGGCCCGTACGGCCAGCGAAACGATGTGTCGCCGCTCGTGGGTTCGGGCCATTTCTTGCCCTACCCGATTGAGGCGAGCCAGCTGAGAACGCTGATGCTGCATTTCTCGCTCGAGCTGCTGGGTGCGCAAATGGGTGTGCAGACGGGCGAGCAGCTCTTGTGGCTGGTACGGTTTGGTGATGTAATCATCCGCGCCGCCATTTAAAGCTTCTACTTTATCTTTGCTGCTTGAGGCTCCGGTTAAGACGATAACGCGGGTGATGCTCAGATCTGGATCAGCGTGTGCCCGCAGCTTTTGCAGCATTTCAAAGCCGGACATTTCCGGCATAATCATGTCGAGCAAGATCAGATCGACCGGGTTTTTATCGGTGAAGGCGCTTTCTTCTAAAAATACCAGGGCTTGGGCGCCGGAGTAGGCGGCCGAGACGCGATAATTTTGCCGGATAAGATAATCTCCGAGAGATTCGGCAATTTCCGGATTGTCATCAACAACCAGGATGTGAGGGGATTGAATTTTGGTCGCGGTATCAGGCTGTGTACCGATCATTGGAAACGATTCCACCTAAAAATAAAAAAAGTAGGATGCGAACAACATCCTACTCCATTTTAGGGGATTAATGGGTGAGTGCAAATGTATATCCGTGCCCTTTAATGGTACGGATAAAAGTTGGGCTTGATGGGGTGTCTTCAATTTTTTCGCGAAGGTTCTTGACGTGGGCCCGCACCAGCTCCGGGCTGCCGGTGTCTTTGGGATAATCCCAGACATCCTGGAGCAGCTGCTGACTGGTAAAAATGGTGCCGGCATTGCTCATCAAATGATACAGGAGGTCAAACTGCACGTTGGTTAGGAGGGCGACGCCTCTGGGAGTGGTCACCTCAAACGTGCGGCAGTCGAGAACCACATCGCCAACGGTGACCTGTAGTCGCTGATCATTCGAAGCGCTATCGTCGGCACTGACCCGCCGCAGGATCGCCCGCACGCGCAGGTGAAGCTCTTCTACGTTAAACGGCTTTGTCATGTAATCGTCTGCACCCGCCCGGAACCCTTCAATTTTGTCTTCATCTTTGATTTTGGCCGTTAAAAACAAAATCGGCAGCTCTTTTAGGAGTGGATCGCCACGGACCTGACGGGCAACTTGATAACCGTCCAACCCCGGCATGATGACATCGAGGATGAGCATATCGGGTGGATGACGCCGCGCAAGCTGTAATCCTTCAGCGCCGCTGCGAGCCACCATGACTTGAAAGCCATAGAGCTTTAGCGTTCTCTGCAGGGTACGAGATACAAGTTCGTCATCATCAATCGCGAGTATGGTAGCCATGGGTACTTCCTAGCAATAATTAAATGAGGGATTTTAAATATGACAGGTAATATTATGTCGAGCTTTAAATTATAGCGAAATTTGGTGTTTTGTGCATGCGATCCATAGTACCATGGTCACGGCGGAATGATCAAGTTCAGGGGATGGGTGTTGGGTGATGGGTGATGGGTGATAGGTGATGGGTGATAGGTGTTGGATGTCTCAAATATGCATGCTGTGGTCTGAGGTCTGTGCTCTCCCTATTTGCCCACCAGAATCACCAAACTGTGTGATTCGATAATAATCTCTTTTTGACCACCGAGGCGTGATTCCTGCCCCGGTTCACAAATATCGTGCGGTGATCGCCGGCCGGTGTCCGCAAACAAATGCCACGCCATGTCTGGATCTTCAGTGAGAGCCGGAAGCTCAAAGACGTGAGGCTTCCAGTGCATGTTGAGGGCTACATAAATGTAATCATCAGCCTCTAAGCCGGGAGCAACGTGCCGGCCGCACACCATAAACGCCAGCGTATGGCTGTGATAATTCCAATCTGGCTGCCAGGCGCGCACCCCGTGCCAGGAAATATCCGGATAACCGCTGCCAACCAGGTCGGTATGGCTCATGTAGGTGCTGCTGCGCAAAGCGGGATGGGCTTTTCGGAACGCGATCATGTGCTTAAAAAAGCGAAGAAGGTAGGCATGCTGCTCAGTGGCGTGCCAGTTTAGCCAGTTCAATTCGTTATCGTGGCCGTAGGTATTGTTGTTGCCCTGCTTTGTATGGGCGATTTCATCCCCCATGTGAAACATGGGCACACCCTGACTGACCATCAGCATGGCGATGGCGCTGCGCATCAAACGATAGCGCAGCATGTTAATTTTAAGATCGGCCGTTGGCCCCTCAACCCCACAATTCCAGCTGTTGTTGTCATTGTGGCCATCCCGATTGTTTTCCCCATTGGCCATATTGTGCTTCTCGTTGTAGGAGAAGGTGTCGTGCAGCGTAAAGCCATCATGGCAGTTGATGAAGTTAATCGAGGTCGTTGGCCCGCGGCCGTTATACAGATCGGGTGAGCCCAAAATGCGCTGCACCATTTCGCCGGTTTGCCCTTCATCACCTTTCAGAAAACGACGGGCGGTATCGCGATATTTTCCGTTCCACTCAGACCAGCGATGGTTATGCGGGAATGAGCCGACCTGATAAAGACCGCCGGCATCCCACGCCTCGGCGATCAGCTTGGTATTGGCCAGGATCGGGTCTTTGGCGATCGCTTCGACCAAAGGTGGGTTATCGAGCGGATACCCTCGGGTGTCGCGGGTTAAGATGGAAGCCAGGTCAAAGCGGAAACCATCAATGTGAAATTCCGTCACCCAATAGCGAAGGCTGTCAATAATCATTTCGCGCACAACCGGATGGTTGCAGTTTAGGGTGTTGCCGGTCCCAGAAAAATTGTAGTAATCACCCTGGTCCGTAAGCATGTAATAAGTTTTGTTGTCAATGCCCCGAAAAGAAACGGTAGGCGCGCCGTTTCCCCTTTCACCCGTGTGGTTATAAACGACGTCGAGAATAATTTCGATGCCGTCTTGATGAAGGGCTTTTACCAATCGTTTAAATTCATCAATTTGCCCCCCTTGGATACCCGAGGCAGCATATCCCGCTTTGGGAGCAAAAAAACCGATGGTGCCATATCCCCAATATTGCAGCAGCGGCTGACCGGTCAAGGGGTTTGTAAATGGATTTTCACGCTCATCAAACTCCTGAATGGGCATGAGCTCGACGGCCGTGACCCCCAATTCTTTCAGATATGGAATTTTTTCAATAAGCCCCTCAAAAGTTCCGGGGCACTCCACCCCCGAGGATCGATCGCGGGTGAAGCTGCGCACATGCATTTCGTAAATGATCAAATCGGTCAGCGGCAGCCCCAGCGGCCGGTCCCCTTCCCAATCAAAGGGATCCTGGGAGGGGATTTGGGCGCGATAGCCGTTGGTATGGGGGTCAGCCCAGCGATCACGACCGCTAATCTGCCGGGCGTAGGGATCTAATAAGATTTTTGAGCGATCAAAGAAATGGCCGTCTTTGGGCGAAAAAGGGCCTGCGATGCGATAGCCATATTCGATCTCTTGAGGGTTTAAGCCGGCAACATGGATACAAAATATTTGACCGACACGATCATGCTCGGTAAATGGAATCTCGATGAGAGGCGTTGAGGACCCCTTTTCAAAAATCAGCAGCACCACTTTTGTGGCGTGGGCAGAGAAAATGGCAAAATTGATGCCATTTGCCACCACGGTTGCTCCTGGGGGAAAGGGGGTTCCAGTAGAAGTTTGAATGTTGTGTTTTTCGATCGTCAAAATAATGTTTACTTAACCGTAAATTTTCTGAAATCCGCTTCAAATTTTGGCGGTGAAGATTTACAGGAATTGATTCAGATATTTTAAATCGGACAATTTTAGCAAGAAGTTCGTAACTATCTTGTTAAAAATCACATCAAGAGTGTTAATTCTAGGTAAATAGTAGGCAGTGAAGCTTAAATTCCAGCTAACTACAACTGATTTTCCCTTTGTGATAGGGTAGCTGAGGCAAATCATAGCCCGTATTTTATTGTAGCTCAAGTGCAAGAATGACCTGGTAAAAACGCATGGGAAATGGTTCCCGGGAGGGTGAGGATTTTGTCCTAATTGGGTTTAGGATTGGAGCAGATTGTTGCGAATTTGGACGATATTTTGGCTGGTCAAACCCGCCTCAGCAATTAAGTACTCCTCAATGGTCTCGTAGCGGGTGTGAATATGTGACCAGGCGGAAGCCAACCAATCGGGATGACTTTGAAACAGTGCTTTTAGATCCGCCACGGGAATGCCGATTCGACTAAAACGGCCGCGGCTGAGCTGAAAGGCGGAATATAGCTGGTCAAACGAGCGGTTGCTCTGCGTATAATCAGCTATAATCGTTTCTTTTGGGACCCCCAGCAGCTCCATCAACAGGGCGATTGACACCCCCGTGCGATCTTTTCCGGCCGTGCAGTGGATCATCAAGGGAAGATTTGCCGGATCCGCCAGCAAGGTTAGAAGCTGACCAAAAACCGGGGCTCTATCGCGAACCATCTGTACGTACAGGTTGCACATCACCTGATGGAGACCCCCACGGTCAAACAGGAGCGTATTGGCGTGCCCCTGAAGTGGTCCATGCCCCTCATTAACCGGCATATGTTGATAGGTGATGCCCTCCGGCACGACATCCGCTCTTTCGTTTAATTCTCCGTTACTGCGCAAATCACAGATTAGAGAGACGCCAATGCGCTGCAGATAGCGTTGATCGGCATTTGAGAGGCGCGAGAGATCACCGCCGCGAAAAATTTGACCCCACTTGATTTGGCGGCCGTCAGCGGTATTGTAGCCGCCAATGTCGCGGACGTTAACCGCTTTTTTCAGAGGCAAATAGCGCTCACCCACAGTCAGGGTCGTTGTGGCCTCGTCATCTGGATTATTTTGGATGTGAAGGGTGGCAAACGGTCGCGGGGAAATCGGCCGGCTGATTTGCAGGCGCTGATGTTTGGGATAGGAAATTTTCAGGGGTTTGATCCCCTCCGCAACGACCTCGATCTCACGGACTTTGAGCTGATCGTGCCAGGAAACGAGAAGATCCCCTTCGGCATTGCGCGTCATCTCGGCAATGACCGGCAGCGGCTGAATGAGGGTTGCCGGGTCAACCGAGGACACATTGCGGCTGCCTCGCCACAACAGCAGACGAAAAAAACCGTAGGCTAAAATGAGGACGGTGAAAAAACCGGCCAGACCGCTGATGAAAGCGTTCATAGGGTGTGAGGTGTGAGGTAAGAGGTGTAAGGTGGGGAACTTTCTGCCCTTCACCTCACACCTTCTACCTTACACCCTATCAGACGAGGAGCTTCATCGGCTCTTCGAGCAGGGCCTTGAATTTAACCAGGAATTGGGCCACTTCCGCCCCGTCGGTGACCCGGTGGTCGGCCGACATGGTGACTTTCATCAGCTGGGCCGCCTGCACTTCGCCATCTACAAAAATGGCCCGCTCGTGAATCCCACCAATGGCCAAAATGGCTGCTTCAGGGGGATTAATGATGGCCACAAACTCAGCCACGCCATAAACGCCGAGGTTGCTGATGGTAAACGTGCCGTCGGCAAAATCATCCGGGAGATTTTTCCCGTCACGGGCGCGTTCAATCATCGCTTTATTATCTCGGGCAATATCACCCAAGGTTGATTTGTCGGTATCTTTCTGGACGACGGTTAACAACCCTTTTTCGGTGGCCACGGCGCTGCCTACATTGATGCGTTTGCGCACGATAATATTTTCGCCGGCAAAGCTGGCATTGAGCATCGGGAAATCGCGCAGGGCCAGCCCGGCCGCCTTAACGAGGATGTCGTTGATTGAGATTTTGACTCCTTCTTCAGCCAGCATGCCGTTGAGCTGTTTACGCAGCGCCAGAGCCGCACCGACGTCGATTTCCATGGTGACCTGGAAGTGGGGCACCGTGGTTTTACTTTCCGTCATGCGGCGGGCGATCGCCTGACGCAGGCGGGTGGCGGGTATCACTTCATCTTCGGCGCCCGCTTCTGCGGCCGAGACGGTTACCTGCACCGTTTGCGGGGCAGCGGCCGGTGCAGCAGCCGGGGCTGATACTGCGGTGGCTCCGCCAGAGGCCACAAACGCCTCTACATCAGCTTTGCGGATGCGCTCACCTTCAAACGGCACCTGCAGCAGGTTGACGTCGTGTTCAGCGGCTACGCGGCGGGCAACCGGCGTGGCCTTAACCCCATCGGGGAATTCGCTTGAAGCTGAACCGGCCGCCTGACCGGATGGCACAGGCGGTGTTGACCCATTTGTGGCCGGTGGGGAGGCTGCGACCGCGGCCGCTGGTTCCTCCGGTGCTTCATCCGGCCCACCCTGGTCGATTAGGCTGGATACATCTTCCCCCTCTTCACCGACGATGGCCACATTGGAACCGACTTCAACCAGATCGCCGCCTTCGGCCATCGTGGCCAGCAAAATGCCGCTCACCTGGGCTTCAAGCTCCAGTGTGGCTTTATCCGATTCGATTTCAGCGACGACGTCCCCTTTGTTGACCATCTCCCCGATTTCTTTGTGCCAGGTGACAAATTCCCCTTCACGCATATCGAAACCGAGCTTGGGCATGACAATATATTCAGCCATTAGAGAACCTCCTTCACCGCGTCAATGACGCGCTGTGGATTAATCAAGGCGTGCTGCTCTAACTCCCGTGAGTAAGGCAGCGGCGTTTGTTTTTGAGCCACCCGCTTGATAGGAGCATCAATATAGTCAAATGCGTGTTCCTGGAGCTGGGCCACAATTTCAGATCCGATGCCAAACGTGCCATACCCCTCTTCGACGACAACCGCTTTAAAGGTTTTCTTAAATGATTCGATGGCCGGCCCCATGTCCAGCGGCTGCAGGCTGCGCAGATCGATGACTTCCGCCTCTATGCCTTCTTTGGCCAGCTGCTCGGCCGCTTTCATCGACACCCGCAGCCCTTCCGCATATGAAACGATCGTCACGTCCCGCCCTTCACGCTTGACGTCCGCCTTATCGAGAGGAACCAGATACTCTTCATCAGGGACCTCACCACGCTCCTGATATAGGGTGTGGTGTTCGATAAACATAACCGGGTCATCCGAGCGAATAGCTGATTTTAGCATTCCTTTGGCATCGTATGGGGTGCCTGGAGACACAACACGCAGACCAGGGAAGTGGGCAAAAATAATGTCCGGGGTGTGGCTGTGGGTAGCCCCCAGCTGACGGCCGCCGCCACCCGGAGCGCGAAAGACAACCGGGCAGGTCCACTGGCCGCCAAACATGTAGTGCACCTTGGCGGCGTGGTTGACAATGGCATCAAAGGCCACAAAGGCGAAGTTAATGGTCATAAACTCCGCTACCGGCCGCAGCCCGTTCATCGCCGCGCCGGTGGCCGCCCCGGCAATCACCATTTCAGAAATGGGGGTGTCCTTGATTCGCTTGGGGCCAAATTCATCGTGGAATCCCCGGGTAACGGCGTAAGTTCCACCCCACACGCCCACTTCTTCCCCCATGATAAAAACGTTCTCATCTCGCTGCATTTCTTCACGCAGCGCATCAGAAAGTGCCTGTCTGTACGTAATTCTTGCCATTTGCTTAATCCTCCGCGAAGATGTTGTCAAAGAGTGTGTCAAATGCCGGGAGCGGGGAATCAT
>JASJCR010000121.1 GCA_030065875.1 Ardenticatenaceae bacterium
GTGGAGTCGCCGTAGTTGATGTTGGTTAGGGCGTCTGCCCCGTTAACCCGTACAGTCACGGCCGCGTCAGCCGTAAACGGAGCCAGGTGGGCCACGTACAGACGGGCCGGTTCAGCGGCCGGGACAAATTGTCCGGCCAAGCCGTTGACGATCACGTAGAGCGCCAGGTCCTGGTTCACCCCTTCACCGGTAGCCAGGGCGGTGACGATGTCGCCATCATTGACGGTGACCGGTGCCGGATCGATTAGGGTGGTGCTGCCATCAGGGGTCGTGATCTTGAGATCATAAGTGCCGGCGGGCAGCACGACGCTGTAGCTGTTGTCGATGGTGCCAAACTGCACGTCATCAAGTACAACGGTGCCGTCCTGCAGGCGAACGTCAGCCGTGGTGCCGGCCAGGGAATCGGCAAACGGTGCCAGGTGGCCGATGCGCAGCTTGGCTGAGCCGGCCGGTGGGGCGCTGTTGTCGTCTGTTAGAAACGCCAGTCCGAGCGGTTGATTGGCTCCGTCCCCGATGGCGAAAGCGGTTTGATCCTGCCCGTCAACCAGGGTGATTTCTCCGGCGATGGCCGGGCTGCTGGCCCCGGCAGGGATCACTTCAATATCGTAAGTGCCAGATGGCAGGTTCAGATAGCCGGTGTAGTCTCCGTATTCAACGTTGTCGATGGAGAGCAGCCCATCGATGTTAATTTTCACGGCCGCATCGCTGGCAAACGGTGCCAGGTGGGCCAGGTAAAGGCGCGAAGTACCCGGCTGGATAATTTCCAGCGGCAGAAATACGCCGGGCGCGCCGTTGATGATGGCGAAGATGCCCAGATCCTGGTTGCTGCCTTCACCGGTGGCAAAGACGGAGAGGATGTCCCCATCGTTCAAGGCAACCGGTTCCGGATCGATCAGCGTGGCAATGCCGTCAGGCGTCGTCACTTTCAGATCATAGGTGCCGGCGGGCAGCACGACGCTGTAGTCGGTGTCGATGGTGCCAAACTGCACGTCATCGAGCACGACGGTGCCATCTTGTAGGCGAATGTCGGCCGTGGTGCCGGCCAGGGTGTCGGCAAACGGAGCCAGGTGGCCGATGCGCAGCTTGGCTGAGCCGGCCGGTGGGGCGCTGTTGTCGTCTTCCAGAGCGATCAGATCAAGGGGTTGATTGGCCCCATCACCGACGGCGATGGCGGTGTAGTCAACACCCGGTTCGAGGGTGACTGAGCCGCTGATGGCCGGATCGGTGGCTCCATTGGGCACGATGTCGATGTCGTAGGTGCCGGCTTCAAATTCGAGGTAGCCGGTGGAGTCACCATAGTTGATGTTGGTTAGGGCATCCGCGCCGTTGACCCGTACGGTCACTGCGGCATCGGCTGCGAAAGGTGCCAAATGAGCCACGTAGAGGCGGGCTTGTTCAGCAGCGGGAACAAAGAACCCTTCATCTCCGTTTACAATGGCAAATACCGCCAAATCCTGATTGTTCCCTTCACCCGTCGCCAAAGCGGTGACGATATCGCCATCGTTGACGGTAATCGGTGCGGGATCGATCAGGGTGGTGGCCCCATCCGGGGTAGTGATTTTCAGGTCGTAGGTACCGGCCGGTAAAACAACACTGTAAGTGTTATCGACAGTGCCAAACTGAACGTCATCCAGCACGACGGTGCCATCCTGCAGGCGCACATCGGCCGTGGTGCCGGCCAGGGTATCGGCAAAGGGCGCCAGATGGCCCAAACGAATTTTAGCAGACCCGGCTGGCGGGGCGCTGTTATCATCAACCAGCACTTTGACGTCGAACGGCTGATTGACCAGATCGCCAATCGCATACAGTGAGTAAAAAGTAGCTTGAGCCAGATCAAGTGTGGCTCCAAAAATTTCGCTGTGGTTCGGGTCTAAAATCTGGACAAAAGCTTCACCCGCCGGGAGTGTTACGTAGCCGGTTGAATCACCGTAGCGGAAATCTTCCAGAATAATTTCATGATTGACGGCCACATTGACGGCTGAGTCAGCTCCACTGGCAAAGGGAGCCAGATGGGCTACGTAGACATAGCTGGCCAAGGGCAGAGAGACCCCACGATGACCGGCAAACACAGCGTATACGCCCAAATCCTGATTAACCCCATCACCAATGGCGTAGGCGCTCAAGATATCGCCTCCTTCGAGTTCAAAGGGCAGGGGGTCAATTAAGGTTGTCTCTCCATCAGGGGTGGTGATTTTCAGATCGTACTCCCCTTCATCCAAAACCACCGAAAAGCTGTTGTCGATTGTGCCAAACTGGACGTCGTTGAGGATGACGGTACCGTCCTGGAGGCGAACGTCAGCCGTGGTCCCGGCCAGAGTGTCTGCAAAGGGCGCGAGATGGCCGAGGCGTACTTTGGCCTGCCCGGCCGGTGGGTGGGAGAGATCATCTTCCAAAGCGATGAGTTCCAGAGGGCGATTAACCCCATCACCCACGGCGATGGCCGTGTAATATTTGTTTCGTTCTATCGTTACGTTGGCTGAGATGGCTGGGGTGCTGCTTCCGACCGGGAAAATTTCGATCAGCTTACTGCCGGTCGTAATGTAGAGATAGTTGGTTGAATCGAGGTAGTTGACGTGTCGAAGCACGCGATGACCGTTGACGTGAATGTCGACGGCCGTGTCTTCATCAGCGAAGGGAGCGAGATGAATGATTTGAATTCTGGCGAGACCCGATTGGGTACCTTCACCATCATTTTGGGCAAAAACCGAGCTGCCAATGAGCAGCGAAAGTGCCGCAATGGCGGCAAATAGAAGAAATCTAAATTTCTGAAAAGTGGGAACAAACTCTTTCATTTCAGCGTCCTTTTCATCTAACTAAGAATCATTGGTTAACAGCGGGCGATTTAGGCCAACAGGCAGCGTAAACAGGCCGGGAGGATATCCCGTAAACATCGTGAACAGAATGTGCAAAAGAAACCTATAAAGAAAAACTGTTGGGAATTTATCGCTTGGTGTACAAAATGCGCGCGTACAAGACTATATACGAACCAGGACTAAAGTTGTACGTATGTTGGACAAAATTAATTGTCAATTGTCGATAATTAATGGTCAATGGTTAATGAGTTGGATTTTAATTTGAGTCGGTTTGCTTCGGTTTAGAGTACAAAAGTTTTCAAAACTTTTGTACTCTATCGGACCGGAGGGGGCTATCTGCGAGCAAAGCGGTTGGTGGCTTCGATGACCGCTTCCCCCATGCCGGGGTCATTCGAGGAATGGCCGGCCCCTTTGACAACAATCAACTCGCTATCCGGCCATGCCTGAGCCAATTCCCAGGCGGTGATGAGCGGACTGCCCAGATCGAGGCGGCCGTGAATTAAAACGCCGGGGATGCCGGCCAGCGAACCGGTTTCGCGCAGCAGGATGCCGTCCTCCAGCCAGGCGTTGTGGTGAAAATAATGGGTGATGATGCGCGCACGGGCCATCTGAAACTCCGGGTCATACCAGTGCGGGCCGGGTTTGGCGTCCGGATCAACTGAAATTAGAGCGGCTTCCCATTCGTGAAAATCTGCGGCCGCTTTGGCCCGCACCTGTGGGTCCGGATCATGCAGCAGCCGGTAATAGGCGGCGATCAAATCTCCCTGCCGGTCCGCTGGCGGGGCTCCGGCCTGGAAGCGAGACCACTGTTCCGGAAACAGGCGGCCGACCCCGCGATAGAGCCAGTCAATCTCCGCACGGCGGGTCATCGTTACCCCCACCATTACGATTTCTGAAACGCGGTGTGGATATTGCTCAGCATAAGCCAACCCCAACGTTGAACCCCAGGATCCGCCATAGATCATCCAGCGATTAATGCGGAAATGCTCCCTCAGCTTTTCCATATCTGATATCAGGTGATGAGTGGTGTTGACGGATAGATTGGTTTGGGGGTTACTCGCATGGGGCCGACTGCGGCCGCAGCCGCGCTGGTCAAACAGGATGATCTGGTAGGCGGTCGGGTCAAAATACCGCCGGAACCCGGCCGAACTACCCGATCCGGGGCCGCCGTGCAGGACAACCACCGGTTTGCCGTTTGGATTGCCGCAGCGCTCCCAATAAATGTGATTGTCATCTCTGACATCGAGGTGGCCGCGATCAAACGGTTCGATTTCTGGATATAGTTCAACCATATTTTGTATCTCAAAAAAATGATTTTTCTAGGATATATCTCCCTTGTCATCCTGAACGAAGTGAAGGATCTCTTCAAGCTCAGGTGGTTCATGGCTTCGACAAGCTCAGACTGCGGACTTCTGCGGTGGCTGAGCTTGTCGAAGGCGGGCCTTGAAGCTGAAATCAAGCCAATCGGCCGCAGCATGCTGCGGCCCTACAACGGCCCACTGTAGGAGGTAAAGTGATTTACAAAAACTTTTCAAAAATTAACTATCCGCAGATTACGCAGATTTTCGCAGAGCTTCATAGGAGCAAGAGAGAAATCTGTGAAAATCCGTGTTAATCCGTGGCCTTTTTTAACAAATCTTTTTGAAAACTCTAAACACGAAAGTTTAAAAGAAAATCCGGACAAAACCGTGCTATCTGCCGCTATTTGACCTCTGTAAAAATCAACCCATCGGGATGAATGCCAACGTCGATCGTTTCGATGACTTTTAGGGAAGCGACATCGATAACCGAGACGTCGTTGGTTTTGTTGTTGGCCACATACGCCAGCGAGCCATCCTCGTTAAAATCGGTGCCGCCAGGCCAGAACCCGACGGGGATGCGCTTGATTTCCAGCAGCCGGGCGGTATCGATGACCGAGACGCAGTTGCCGAGGCGGTTGGGGACAAAAGCCAGCTTGCTGTCGGGCGTAAAGGCTACCCGAATCGGCACGTCGCTGGTTGAAACTCGGCCGCGCAGGCTGTTGGTGGCCGCCTCAATCAGATAAACGACGTTGTCATCCTGGTTGGCCACATAAATCCACTGCCCATCCGGGCTGATGTTGATTCCTTCCGGTTTGCGGCCGACCGGAATGTGGGCCACCCAACGCTTGCTGGCCACATCTAAAATCGAATACGAGTTGGATCCGATATTGGAGATGTAGGCGGTTTTGTCATCGGGAGACAGAGCGACCATATGGCTCATCCGCTGGGCCGGCAGAATATCGGTTACTTCATGGGTTTTGGTGTCGATAAAAAATACCTTGTGAGCGTAGGTGCTGGCCAGGATCAGGGTGCCATCGGCCGTGATTTTCCCTTCGTGTGGAAATTGAAATTCCGGATGGCGGATCGTGTCGATAATTTCCAGGTTGGTCATGTCAAAGACCGAAATCGAGTTTGCTCCAGCATTGGAGACAAACGCCTTGCGGCCGCTGCGGGTGGCGGCAACCTCGTGGGGGTTTTTCTCAACCGTGACGGTTTTAACCACGGAGCGAGACGATTCTTCGATAAAAGAGACGGTATCGTCGTCTTTATTCAGGACAATGACATAGCCGGTCATGGTTTTTCTCCATTAATAGATGGTTTGCAATGCAAGTAACGTTGAACCAGAAGTTGGCAGATTTCTACTAATTAAACTTACCCAATCTGCGAAAATCTGTGGCTGATTTTTATTGTTAAACTTTTGCTGATCACTTAAGTACTCTTTAACAGAATTATTTTTTACTTCTTATTTCTAGTAATTTTCTGCGGCAGCTGATGAATTTTTACTTTTGACAAACAAACACCAATAGGGCAACGTCATTCCCGCGATAGCGGGAATCCACTGTATGGCCATCGATGGATCCCCACCGTAGTTTACCCCCGTGAAGACGGGGGCCAGGATGACGAGTCTGTATGGTGGGATTGTACCGGGATTTGGTGGAGGTACAATAAAGGTTATGCTCAAATCTGTTTTTCTTTCAAATCGATTTCCACTGGTTTCTTTTCTGTTGATCGTCATGTTGGGTTCCCCGTTCATTTCTGCTCAGGCGCAGGATGAGCCGCCGGTGCAGCACCTGGTTATGCCGGGAGATACGTGGATGGCCCTGTCGCTGCGGTATGGCGTACCCGATACGATTTTACGCCGCCAGCTACCCCACCTCAACCGCTGGCGGGAGCCGGTTATCGGTGACGTGATCGAGATTCCGGGGGCGCAGCCGGAGCGTACCGGCCGGCTAATTCGTTCGTTTGCCGGCGGAACCTGGTCGACGGCTGTGGTCGAAGGTTTAAACCCCTGGGCGGTTGCCCTCAGCAACGGCATCGAGCACCCTTACAGGCCCCTACTCGGCCGTCCGCTGGTGGTGCCGAGTGAGCAAATTCTGCGCGAATTCCCACCCGGCTTTGTTTCGCTTGATCTATCTCACTTGCCAGGTAAAGCTGGTGAAGGGATGGCGTTTCGGGCGCAGATCAACCGATCAACCTTAAGCGGCCGGGCCACTTTGGGCACCGAAACCGGGTCGATGTTTGTCAATCTGGAGCAAAATCGCTTGATAGGATTGCTGGCAACCGGCGCGTTTTTTCGGCCGTTTGCCCCCGAGCTAACGATACAAATCGATGGGGAGCCGCTGTGGGTCCAGCCGTGGCGTTTTGAAGATAAAGAGTGGACTTTTAATCAAATTACCCTGACCGGCGAGGCGGCCAATATCAGTCAGGAGGCGATTCGCGAGGAGCGCGCCCGCCTATTTGAGCTATGGGCGATTCAAACCCCAAACCCCCAATGGCGAACCGCCGTCAGTGAACCAGTTAACAGCTATTTGAGCTACAGTTCTTTTTATGGAGCGCGTCGGTCATACAACGGGGGGCCATACAGCTCATATCATGAAGGGTTGGATTTTGCCGCGTATGGGGGCACGCCTGTTTTTGCCCCTGTCTCCGGGACGATCGTGCTGGCGGAAACGCTTTACGTCAGGGGGGGCGCGGTCATCATCGATCACGGCCTGGGGATTTACTCCGGTTACTATCACATGTCGGAGGTTTTGGTTGAAGCGGGAACCTATATAGAAGCCGGTACAACAATTGGGGCCGTAGGCACGACCGGTTTATCGACCGGAAATCACTTGCACTGGGACCTGCTCGTCAACGGTATTTGGGTTGATCCAGGGGCGTTTCGTGAAAGGGATATGGCCTGCTGGCTTTTGGATGGCTGGGGCACGCCGTGCCAGGTTAACTGAAATCAAAATTTAGACTTTACATTCCTCAAATACGCCTATCGTTTGCCGCCACCCGCTTTGGCACTTTTGCGAGAAATGTGTCATTTTAGGGAATATTTAGGGGCTTTCCTGCATAATTCGTTACAAAATCATTACTGACAATAAAGATCACATTTTAGAAAGTAATATTTTACAGGTTGATGGTGTCATCTATGCTGGCTGGAGATGAATCCGGCTCAATGAGAAATCAGGTTAGGAAACATTTATTAATCAGGTTAGGTAGGAGAGATGTAGTATGTCTGTTCGAGAAATGGAAAGAGAATCCGTGACGGGGAAGCCACAATCCAAGAATTTTTTTCAGGAACATTGGCAAAAGATATTTGCTGTTTCGATTTGGGTTGTTCTTATTGGAGGGTATACGTGGTATGCGCGAGCCAATGATATGGATGCGGTTGATGCGGTTCAGGCATTGGCCGATTTTCTCAGTTCCCCCTATGGCGCACTGGTATATTGGCTTGCTTACTCGGTCCGGCCGCTCCTCTTTTTCCCGGCAACGATTTTGACAGTTGCTGCTGGGTCCATATTTGGCCCACTGTGGGGCATTGTTTTAACCATTATTGCCAGCAATACTTCAGCTATGATCGCTTACCTGGTCGGCCGCTACTTTGGTGAGGGCATCATCAAAGAAGAAGAAGAATCAACCAGCTTGATTCAGCGCTATGCCAAGCGGATGCGCTCAGAGAGCTTTGCCACTGTGATGTTGATGCGCCTCCTTTTCTTGCCATATGATCTCGTTAACTATTTAAGCGGATTTTTGAAGATCGATTGGAAAGCATTCCTCTTTGCCACCGCCCTGGGCTCCGTTCCGGGTACCATCTCCTTCGTTTTATTTGGATCCTCAATAGATATTCGTCAAGGGTTGGATGAAATTACCTTTAACCCCTGGTCCCTGGCCGCTTCAATCGCCTTAATTGTCGTGAGCATCGGCATTTCTCGTTATCTGCGTCGTCGTGAGGGCGTTGCAGAAGATGCTCAGGCGTAAACACGTCAATTTACCAAAAAACAGTTTTGCAAAAAGCTTAATTAACTTTGTGAGAATAAAAATGAGTGATTACCAAATTCTGCCAGCAGAAGATGATTTAAACCAAATATTGATCAGCAACGCTCGCCCGAGCGACTGGAAAAACCCAACACCCAGCGGCCGCTACAATTTGGTGGTGATCGGCGGCGGGTCAGCCGGATTGGTGGCCGCTGCCGGTGCGTCGGCCATCGGGGCCAAAGTGGCTTTGATTGAGAAAAACTATCTAGGTGGAGATTGTTTAAACGTCGGTTGTATGCCGTCTAAAGCGGTCATTCGGGCCGGCCGGGCGGCTTATGACGTTGAACATGCCTCCGAGTTTGGCATCGATGTTCACGGAGAGGTGGAGGTCGATTTTCACCGAGTGATGCGCCACATGCGCCACACCAGGGCTGAGATCAGCCCACATGACTCCGCCTATCGGTACACCGATTTGGGGGTTGACGTGTATTTTGGCGAAGCCAAATTCACGAGTCCAAATTCAATTGAGGTTGACGGCAAAACGTTGACCTTCTCCAAAGCCCTCATCTCAACCGGCTCTCACCCAGCTCATATTCCGATTCCCGGCCTGGCCGATACCGGTTACTTGACCAATGAAACGGTTTTTAACCTGACTGAACAGCCTAAATCGATGGCCGTTATCGGTGCCGGGCCGATCGGGGCTGAGCTGGCCCAAACCTTCCAGCGGCTGGGCACTCAGGTGACCTTGCTCGATATCGCGCCTCATGCCCTCCCACGAGAGGATGAGGATGCGGCCGAGATCGTCCAGGAATCGTTAATCAAGGATGGGATCAAGCTGCTTTTAGGCGTAAAAACGCAAGAAATTTCCCGGGTAGGTGGTCAGAAACGGATCATTTATGAAAAAGATGGGGAAATTTTAGAGGTTGAAGTTGAAGAAATTTTGCTGGCTGTCGGCCGGCGGCCCAATATCTCCGGTTTGGGATTGGAAGATATCGGAATCAATTTTGATAAGTTTGGCATCAAGGTAAACGATCAGCTGCAGACCAGCGTCGCCAATATTTATGCGGCCGGGGACGTGGCTCATAAGTATCAATTTACGCACGTAGCCGGTCACGCGGCCGCTATCGTGGTCCAAAATGCCCTGTTTCCCTTTCCCAAACGAAAATTTAGCAATTTGACTATTCCCTGGGTCACCTATACCGACCCGGAGGTGGCTCATGTAGGCATTTACCCCTCAGAAGCGGCCGAGCAGGGGATCGAGATTGACACATATACCCAGCCAATGGCCAAAATCGATCGAGCGATATCTGAGGGGGACACAGAAGGGTTTGTCAAAATCCATACCGTCAAAGGCAAGGGCAAAATCCTGGGGGCGACCATTGTGGCACGTCACGCGGGAGAAATGATAAACGAAATAACGATGGCCATGAAGCACGATATTTCGCTGGGGGCTCTGAGCACCTTGATAAATCCCTATCCAACTCAGTCTGAAGCGATTGGTAAAGCGGCCGGCTTATATAATCGCACCAGATTGACACCCATGGTGGAAAAGATTCTGGGTTGGTGGATGAAAAGAACGCGTTGAAGACAAGAGACAAGAGATTAGAGACCAGAGAGGTGTTATTCTCTGGTTTCTGGTCTCCGGTCTTTCATTTTTTCCCTTTCGATATAAGCGATCAAATCCTGCACCTGAGCCTCTCTTTTCCTGAGTTCAATCTGCAAATTTTGAATATACTTGATCGCTTCATTGCGCATCTGCTCCATTTCCTCTTCTTTAGTTTGCAACGCGCTGGTTATCGCTTCGGCCTCAATTTTTTCATTGACCAGAGTAGACTGAGCTTCAGCTAATTTTTGACTTTGAGCGGCCAATTGCTCATTGAGGTAGTCGAGATCCTGTAAATGGTGCTTCTTGAGCTGCTGCACAATTAAATCATGATCAACCACCGTGGTTTGAGTATCATGCTCGTCACTTAATGCTTCATCAAGTTTTTCGGCGAGCCCTTCGATTTCAATCTTGTAACTTTCTATCGCTTGATTCAGCTCTTCGTTTTGGGATCGGAGATCGGTAACGACATCTTGCTGTTGGGCGTGATCGGTTTTTAATTGGTTTACTTCCTCGGTCACCTCAGCCATCTTCTTCTCCGCCTTGACCGCCTTTAGACCAGCGATTTCCAGCTGATCTTCAAGATCATTGATGTATTTCTCCCATTGATCCCGCTGCTCTCCAATGGACTGGAAAGCCCCCATTTCTTCTTCAAGGGCTTTAATTTGGCGCGTGGCCTGCGAGTAGGCGGCCGTTGACTCAACCAAGGCCTGCTTGGTTAATTCTACCTCTCTTGTTTTTCGAGCCAGCTCATCCTCCAGCTGTTCCAGACGCTCGTGGGATACGATCGATTGATCAAAATCGGCCGTTGACTCTTCCAGGCGGATAATCTTTGTTTGGGCGGATTCAAGCAGTTTGGTTAATTTTTCTTTTTCCCCCTGCAGGTTTTCGGCCAGCAGCACATTTTGCTTGACGGCAAACTGTAAATCTTCCAGGTTTTCTCTGGCTTCTTTGGCCGAAACTTCATTTAGCTCGGCCAGCTCCTGCCAATGAATTAATGCTTGTTCCTGTTCCGCGGCCCGTTGATTGCTCGCTTTGAGAGCCGCTTCCAAACTTGTGATCCGTTCCGCTAATTCTTCAGCCCGTCGGGACATCGTTTGTAAATCTTCATCGAGCCGCTGATTTTCATCTTCCAGCTGTTTACGCCAGGCGATTTTTTCTTCTTCGGTAGCCAACACCGAATTTAATTCAGCCTCCTGTTTATCAATCAACTGTGATTTTTCGCCCAGGAGTTCTTCAGCTCTTTCGATGGCTTCTTCCGTTTGCTGTAAATTGGCGGTTAGCTCCCCGATTCTTTGGTGGTTTGCGACCCGTTCCCTTTGTAGTGACTCAACTTCCTCCTGGAGCTGCTCCGCTTCAGCGGTGCGCTCGGCCGTCATCACCTCTAGCCTTTTTTCAAACGATTGTTCGAGTTCAAATCGAGCTAGACGTGCCGTTGCCAATTCGGCAATAAGGGTTTCTAAAAGTGATAATCGCTCCTCGGGTATGTCTGCCCTCATCTGTTCGATTTCCTGGCGGAGATCATCTGGCAGGGAGGGATCCAATTCTAGACCGGCTGCTGGTGGTTGGCCGCTGCTTAAACATTCGCTGAGGGTCGAATGATCGAGGGTGTGCACCCACCCACGGATTGTTCCACCGGGTTCAACGCTGATTTTTTGGGCAAACAAATCCCCCCAAACAATTCCGTTGGCTTCAATCGCTATTTCGCGAGCCATTAAATTGCCAAACACCTGACCGGTTACCCGAATTGTCTCCCCAATAATATCGCCGGCAACGGCGCTGTTTGAGGGAACCACAACCGCGTAGGACGTATGGATGGCGCCAATTTCGTATCCTTCTACGATGTATTGCTCTGACTTTTTACCAAATAGAGAGAATCGTCTTCGGCCGTTTGGAGTAGGAATTTCAGAGGATGCTGCCATAAATTTGAATAATTAAGTTTACACGTCAAGGAAAAAAGCAAATTCCGGCTGTCAATTCAAGTTCCCCGCAAAAAATGATAGTGATATGGTAGCACAATGGGGTACCTCTGGCGAGAATTCATTGTGAATTGTTGAAGGAGCAAAATCAGTGAAAAATGAAAAGATAACTGCGTTATTGAAAGGTCAACCCCCCTCTGGTAAACTTCCAGTTGCGCGCGAATGCGTGCCGGGATAACTGTTTTGAGAAATAGGAACCAATGGTGGGCTACATTATGGAGTCTGGCGATCATCATGTTTGTGATCGTTTCGTTCTGGTTGGGAGCATTCCCCAACCAGGCCTCAGCTGCCTATCTCACCGTAGATTTTGACGGCAGTCAAACCATTGACGATGGCCTCATTGTGTTTTCAGCTGAATTTGCCCCACCGGCCGTTGAGATCGGTGAAGTAACGACCTTGAATTTAACGCTGGTTAACCAGGGCAGCAGCCCGCTGGCCCCACTGGTAACGATTCAGCTGCCGCCTAATTTTTCTTTGGCGGTTTCGCAACTGCGCAGTGGAGCCACTTATAATTTCCAAACCGGTGAGATTTCCTGGCAGCCGGTGGTTGTGGGGGACAGCGTGGCTGAAGTCGCCCTGCCGGTGTCGGTGAGCTATGTACCGGCCGATCAACCCGAACAAATAATTCCACTGACGGTTTCCTATGGGCAAAATAATTACCAAACTGACGTGCGAATTTGGGTGGGAGAGAAGCCGATTGGCTCGTTTGCCGTAAACCCGGTCCGTGGGTCTGTGGGTCAGCCCATCCAGCTTCTGGCAAATATTAGCGGCAGCGGCCCTATACGCCAGGTTTGGTCGTTGGGAGATGGACGCGTGGTGCCGGCTACCAATCCGGTGGTTGTGTTTCCTCAGGTTGGAACGTATGAGGTTGAACTGCAGGCGATTAACCCGGCCGGCGTGCACCGCGTCACTGAGACCGTGGTTATAGGTCCGGAACCGGCGGCGTTTTTTAGGCCCAGTGATACTTCGCCCGGCGTGAATCAAAACGTCATTTTTTCAAGTCAAAGCGGTGGCGAAGGCCCCCTGGAGTACAGCTGGAATTTTGGTGATGGGAGCTCAGCTACTGTACCTAACCCAACGCATCAATATACCACCCCCGGAACGTATAATGTGGTTTTGACGGTGCGGAATCAGTACGGTCAGGCGCAAAACTTCTTGCCGATCACCGTTGGTGATCCGCCAATCGCCGATGTCATTTTGCCCGAAGCCGCTGAGGCCGGTCTGGCCATAACCGGTCAGGCATTTACCGATGACAACACGCTTTCAGTGGTGTGGGATATGGGTGACGGATCGGAACTCACCGGTGAAACGATATCATACGCCTATAATAGCAGCGGTGATTACCTGGTAACGGTCAATGCCTCAAATAATTTTGGCAGCACCGTGATGACCCGATTTATTCGGGTGACGGGCGGGGCTTTTTACCTCCATATGCCGATTATTTATGGTCAAAACGACGAGGCGATTATCGTGCCTCTTCAATCTGAAACCGAACTGGTCGCAGAGACGATAGAATTTGTTGAAAATGAAACGGACATTTTATTGGTCAGCAATCCGGAAATTTCAACCTGGACGCTGACTGAACAGCTGTTGTGGTACATCAATGAAGCCCGTTCACAAGCCGGATTGAGGGCGGTGGTCGAAATTCAGGATTTGTCTCTGGCGGCAAAAAATCACACCAACGACATGGCCGGTGAACAGTTTACCAGCCATACCGGATCGGATGGGTCCCAACCGTATGAACGAATTGCCCGAACCACTTATCGGCAGGGGGGATATGCCGGAGAGGCGACCGCCTGGGGGTTCCAGGATCCGGTGGACGTGGTGGATTTCTGGCTGAACAGCCCGCCCCATCGAGCGATTGTGTTAAACCCCATTGCCGATCATGTTGGGGTTGCCCAAACGATTAATTATAATGCTCCGAGTATTTGGTACTGGACCGCTGAATTTGCCTCATCGTTGGGGTCAATTCAGTCACAAATGATCTCTGCCGGTATTCGCCAGGTGCGACCTGAAATTGAGGCCACCTATGCATTTACCGAAACGGCGATCATGAATTGGTCCTGGCCCCTGCCGCTGTCGGAAGATCAACAGTTTGTGGTATATATTATTGACGAAAACGGTAACGAGACCCCTCTGGGGCAGGTTGACACATCCGTCAATGAGGAGCAACCATTTACTTACGCTCTGCCGGTTGGCGGGGTCGAAATGGGGCGTACCGAAGGAGCTTATCAGTGGCTCGTCCGCCTCGAAGAGACTGGAGGCAGCAGCGTAACCCGCAGTGAAGAGCGGGTGATTAACCTGACCGGCATATATCCCACTCCGTTCCCCTCGCCGACAGCAACATTGCCACCGATTCTCCCTTCACCTACCCCTGTGCCCACGCTGGCGGCAACGGCAACTGTGCCTGCTGCGCCGGCACCAATTCAACCGTCTCCCACGCCACTGGGCAGTGAACCGACAAATCCAACTGTTACTCCGACGCCCTCACCGGAGCAGTCACCAACTCCGGCTGTTGAACCGTCGCCGACCTTGACGCCGCAGCCGACGGCCACGAGTACGCCTTTGCCGACCAGTACCCTGTCACCGCTGCCAACGATTGGCACCCAGCCAACAGCCACATCAATACCATAATGCGCGAGATATGTTTACCACATTAATTGAACCAACAGAGCTAGAAAAAAACCTGTCAACTCCCAATTGGGTCATTGTTGACTGTCGATTTCGTCTTGATGATCCAAAGGCCGGAGAATTTGCTTATGCGGCCGGTCACATACCGGGGGCGATTTACGCTCATCTCGATCGGGATTTGAGCAGCCTGCCGGTCACCGACACCGGCCGTCATCCTTTACCAGCCCCTTCCGCCCTAACCCATCTTTTTTCAAAGTGGGGAATTAATGAAAGCACCCAGGTCGTTGCTTATGACGATGCTCGCGGAGTATTTGCCAGCCGTTTGTGGTGGATGCTGCAGTACATGGGTCATGAGGCCGCGGCCGTGATGAATGGTGGCATTCAAGATTGGGTGGAGGCGGGTTTCCCCACGGCTTTGGGCCATCAACAAAATAAAACCGCTTTGTTTATGGGAGAACCTCGGCAGGATCGATTGGTGTCAGTAGATCAGGTGAGCGACATGCCTTTGTTAATCGATTCCCGAGAGCCCAAGAGATATGCGGGAATTGAAGAACCGATTGATTCACGGGCCGGGCATATTCCGGGGGCGGTTAATTATTATTACGCCAATAATTATGGCGAGGACGGCCGATTTTTAACGGTGGACCAGCTGCAAAACAAGCTGTCCGCTCTATTTGAACGCACAAAACCGGCTGACTCAACATTTTACTGTGGGTCGGGGGTCAGCGCCTGCGTCAACCTTTTGGCCGTGGCCCATGCCGGATTGGGGGATGCCCGTCTCTATGTTGGTTCGTGGAGCGAATGGAGTCAAGATCCAAACCGGCCGGCCGAACCCCATTAATTCCATCTGTTTTTGTGGGGGAGCTGCCAGAAGCACGTCATTTTTTGCTAGATTTGGCATAAATTGTTCCTAATTCTTAGTCAATTTGTGCAATTTTGGCCTCTGTACAGTACTTTTCTGCCAAAACTTTATGTTGATTCCTGTTGATATTATGAAAAGTAATGCTATAATGTCGCTAAATTAACTAACATAATAAATTAACAGCTCTTAATTGCGCCCCAATGATTTGCACAAATAATTTTGGAATAAATCAATTAGAAGAACACCAACTTAAGGTGCATCATTGACTGTTGTCAAAGAGATTGGATCGGCGTAAAGACGGGAAAAATAAGGCGTAGGAGCAATGGGCATGAAAGAGCAGTTAACTGCCTTTCTCAACTTTCTTGAATCAGATCAAAATTACTCGCAAAATACGATTGCTGCTTATCGAAACGATCTTGGGCAGTTCTTCGAATTTGTGCGACAGTATCAGGATATCACCCAATGGTCCGATGTCACTGAGAACTTGATCGATGCGTACGTAGAAAGCTTGAAGAATCACGCATATGCATCTTCCTCAATAGCCAGAAAGGTTGCGGCTACAAAATCTTATTTCCATTTCCTTTTTGCAAGGGGGGAGATAAAAGATGACCCTACCCGAAAGCTGGAATCCCCCAAGGTTAAGAAGCGCAAACCGCAAACGCTTACTCCGGATGAGGTTGAGCGCCTGTTAATCGCCCCCAGAGGAAAAAAATCACCAAAAAACTTACGCGATGCCGCTTTGTTGAGCGTGCTTTATGCCACCGGAATGCGGGTGACGGAAGTGGTATCAATTCGGCTTGAAGAGCTTGATCTAGGGACCTCAATCTTAAATTGTTTAAATAGCGACGGGCAAATGCGGGCGCTCCCTCTGGATGATGAAACCATCGAGCTATTGCGGATGTATTTGGAAAAAGGGCGGCCGTATCTAGCAAAAAATGGAGACCAAGAAGCGTTATTTTTAAATCACCGGGGGCAGCAGCTGACCCGTCAGGGCTTGTGGCTAATCATCAAGGCTTATGCCAAGCAGGCCAATTTAAAAGGCGGCGTTACCCCACACACCCTGCGCCACAGCTTTGCGGCACACAAACTGAGAAGCGGTTTGGATCTTCAGGAAGTGCAGCAGTTACTGGGACACGCCAACATTTCAACCACTCAAATTTATACCCAGCTGTCTCAAGAAAATCAGTCGTCCGGCTAAACTGCAGCAGGGAGCCCGTGAAAATTATATTTCTGTGGGTCTTTTCCCAAAAATTGGCTAAAGTTACATTGTTAGAAGCTATCCTCCAACAGACTGGATGATTATGGACGAATTTTATTCCAGAATACAAATTGAAGGGGCAACCGCCATTGTTCGCAATCGAACCCATTTTCAGCCAACCGTTGGCGTTGTCTTGGGTTCAGGCTTGTCTGAATTGGCCAATTCGGTTGAAAATGCAGACATCATCGAATCTTCCCAAATTCCCCATTGGCCAAAATCCACCGTAACCGGGCATAAAGGAAAATTAATTATCGGCCGGCTAAGCGGCAAAGTGGTAATGATGCTTCAAGGACGATCCCACTTTTATGAAGGGCTTTCCGTCAATCAAATTACCCTGCCGGTGCGCGTCATGGCTTCGATTGGGATCAAAACGTTGATTGTCACCAATGCGGCCGGGGGCATTAATCCGTCCTTCAGAGGTGGCGATTTGATGTTGATCAAGGATCATATCAATTTGCCGGGATTGGCCGGCAACAATCCTCTGCGTGGTCCGAATGATGACCAGGTGGGGGTGAGATTTCCCGATATGACCCACCCTTATGATCCGGAATTGCGCAAGATCGCCCGTGAGGTGGCCGCTCAGGCGGATTTCTCGGTTCAGGAGGGGGTGTACACTTATGTAGCTGGCCCCAGCTTTGAAACACCGGCCGAACTCCGCTTTATTAAGATGATTGGGGGTGATGCGGTTGGGATGTCGACAGTTCCTTCCGTGATTGTGGCCCGTCACGCCGGTATGCGGGTTTTGGGAATTTCTTCAATCACCAATATGGCTCATCTCGATCCGGATGAGAGCGACGCCACTTCTCATGAAGAGGTTTTGGAAGCCGGCAAAGAAATTGTGCCCCGTTTAGAAACTTTGCTGCGAGGAGTGATTAAAAGACTCGATTAACCGCCGGCAGCCATGAGAATAAGAAAAGCCTGAGGTGTTTATCATGACACCTCAGGCTTGTTTTTTGCCCTATCACAGCGGACCAGTCTATTTTGACGGAGATCGTTTCTAAAATTTCACTATGTTGCCTCTGGCAATCTGCCCCATTCTTGTCAAATTGAGATAATATCGCGTCATGGAAATTCTCAATGCAGTCTATGTATTCCTGATTCAATGGGATATACCAATATATTTCCTGGCCGCAGCCGGATTCTTGATCAACGTCTTGCGCCTCTGGTATTCAAGACGGCAGCTAAAGCGGGCGATGTTTACCGTCGAACAGGAGCAAGGTCGGGGATTGCGCACGGCCGCTGTCGGGGGGATGTTTTTATTCGCCGTCATGTTTTCCACGGTGCTCTACGTCAACTTACAGGTGGCCCCCACTTTGCCACCTGAACTTCTGCTCCCGCCAACCCCGCCCCCAAATATTTTTGCCACGCCGCTTTCCTCGCCAACGCCAGAGGGTGATGATTTGGCCGGCACCGTGCGGCCGCGCGTCACCCCAAACCTCGTAGCCACGGCCACACTGCCCGGAAATTTAGCTGGAGAAAGCGCTGAAACTCCCTTACCGACCAATACCCGGCCGCCGTCCGTACCGGCGACAGGCGAGGTATTTATTCCCGAGGGTGGGGGATGCACCCCAGGGGTGAATATCTCTTTCCCCCGGCAAAATATGACCGTTTTTGGCACGGTTGAGTATATCGGTACGGCGGTGGATGAGTCGTTTGGGGCGTATGAACTCGAAATGAGGGGTCCGGGAACCGGAAATGAGTGGGTAAACGTGATCGGCGGCCGCAGTTTTGTGCCGGTGTCTAATGACGTGTTGGGGACGGTAAACCTGGGCGTCCTGGAAAATGGCACTTACAACGTGCGCTTGACCATTGTTGATGCGGATGGGAGCTTAAATGCCCGGTGCACAATCGCCATTGAAGTTAACAATGAGTGAGATCCTATAACGCAAAGAAATAAAGAAGCGTGCGTCCGTACCGCCGTTCGTCAACCAATTTCAGATGATTGAGAGCCAACTCCTGTACCTCTTTCGGATCAATTTGCACGATCACCTGCCCATCCGGCCGCAGCAGCGCCTGGGGGAGTGAATCAATCAATTTTAAAGCGTCAACCCACAACCCTTTGTATTGAGGAGGGGCCACATAAATCACGTCGAATGCCGGATCATTTTTGTCAAGCTGCTGTTTGAGATAGGTGAATGCATCCCGCTGAATAACCACCCCGTTTTCCTCTAATCTGGTTGCTTTTAAATTTTGGTGAATGGTGCGAATGGCGGGGCGGGTATTGTCGATAAAGGTGACTCGTTCTGCGCCACGACTTAACGCTTCAATGCCAACCTGGCCGGTCCCGGCAAACAAATCAAGCCACACTGAATCATAGACTCTGTTGCCGATGATATTAAACAAATTTTCCTTGACTCGATCCATAATCGGCCGAGTTGAATCCCCCGGAACCATTTTTAACTTTGTCCCGCGAGCGGAACCACTGATGACGCGCATAGTTAGCGAACCTCAATTTCAACGAGCGGAAAACTGTCACCACCTTCATCGATGACGGGCAAACGCCATCCTTCCTCACTGACCCACAATCCGGCGTTTATCGAATAAGAGCCAGGCAATGTATCAGCTGGGATCAACAGTTCGTATTGATCCAGGACATATTTATCAAGAGGCCACTGGCCGGTGGGAAAATCACCCGGATTGAGCTTGTCGTCCTGCGTTTTTAGGAAGCCATCCTCCGCTAGAAAATGGACAAAAGATTGAAAATTTATCTCCATCGGCCGGATCGCCTTCCAGTATAATGTGACGTCGATCGAATCCCCCGGTTTGACAACCGCCTGATCGATATCCGCACCGATCAGCATGATTTGATCGCCAAAGTTGACCTGCAGGGGAATATCGGTCCTTTCTTTAACAAAACCACCGGATTGATCGTGAAGCCACTGGCTGGGAAGCAGCAGGATGGCCAAACCCAAGATCGAGGTCAAGACCGGCAGCGCGTTTGCATCGGAGTTGGTTTGGCTCATTTGCTTGTCCGGTTTAAACCGCCAGATAACTAGACCGGTTATCACCAGGGAAAGCAGGGAGAGTACCCATCCCCAGGTACGCGCGGCCGTGGAGCCAAACACTACGTCAATTTGATGGTTCCCGGCCGGAACCGGGATGACCAAAAACCCTTCCGGCCGGCCGATTTCGCTTTCTACAAGCTCTTCATCGATGGTAACTTGCCAGCCGGGAAAGTCAAAAAGGTACAGCCGGAGTAAAAACGGCTCGTCGCCCTGAACGTCATATCTGATGTGCAGGGGATTAATCTGCTGCCATTCAATCTGCGAATTATCCGGAATGCTGGTGTAGTTGATGCGATCCGGCGTCTGATTTTCGAGGAGACTGCTCAGAAGCTGCCCCCGGCGTTCAGGAACGACGTCCACCGTAACCGGCACAAAGTCACCGGTTGAGGTGGTGCCCAGCCAGCGGCCGCGAATCTCCTGGGTTGTCAGCGCGGCCGTGTCGGTTGGTCCAAACTCTCCCCAGGGCAAAACCTGGGCTACCGGTGCTGCCTGCAGCAGCGTCAGGGCGATCACCACCGTTCCGAGATACGATGCATTTTTGAAATAACCTTGCAAAAGGGGAATCATTGATCCGCAAAGAACCGCTAGAATCAAGGCCATCGGCCCTAACAGCCGCCAGGGAAATTGTAAAAAAGGGAGGAGCGGAAGAGTTTGCCAAACCCCAGTGGACAGGGGCAGCATCAAGGCCAGCAAAATAAGAGCGGAAAGGATAAAGAAATTGGCCTGGTAGGGATTTGGAAGGGAAGGTTTTCTGCCCAGATAAACGGTTAGCTGCACGATGACCCATAAAAGGCCGCTTAACAAAGCCGTGACCCACTGGATCAATCCCAAGTTAAAGGTAAAGGTCGGTGAAATGGCCCCCCAATCGTGTCTTGGGGTGATCGAAAGCAGCTCATCAACGGTCAGAAAGTGGCTGGCAAACGAGAAGTGGCTGCCGGCTTCTCCGACAACGCTGGTCAGATTAATGGCGTTTCGTTCCAATCCAACCGGCAGCCAGAAAAAAGAGGTTAGTCCGATTCCCAAAAAGAGGGCGATTAGCAACACGCCCCGCGGAAAAAAAGATCGCCAGTCAGGCAGCAGAGTCCACAAAATCCACCCCAACAACACGCCTCCAAAAATCATGGCCATCAAATTGTGCGCCAAGAAGGTCAGGGATGTAAATAGAACGGCCGCGGCAAAGGTGAAGCGGCCGGGGTGTTGGTGAAGATGGGCTAGGGCGGCCAGGGCGCAGGGCAGCAGCCCCAGGCTCAATGATTCGGCCAGGACCCCCCGGGCATGTGGATCGATATATTGAATGTAGGGAGCGTAAACATACAGCGCTGCGGCAGCATATCCGGCGTTATCTCCCCAGATCAGGCGGGTAAAAGAAAAGGTGCCCAGCCCACCGAGCAATATACTCAGCAGAAAAATCCCTTTGACCGCCGCGATAGGCCCGATCAGCGGGAGCAGTTCAAAGCCGAGACCGGCGTAATAGGCGAGGGGGGCATAGTAGTTGAAAATCGGATATCCATAGCCAAAATAGAAGTTTGGGGCCCATCGGGGGTATAGGATGCCGGCCCGCACCAGCTGACTGAGCTCGGCCAGCCGAAAGACGTGTAATTCGGCGTCGGTGTTGTTGGGCAGCGAAGCACGAGTCAGGAATGGCCACATGGCCAGCAGGCACAAAAAAACCACCGGGATATATGGCCGGGAAAGGCGCCACAGCTGCTGGAAATATTGTTTGAGTCGTCGAAAGGTCATTTCTCGGCGGGTAATCAATCCTTAAAAAATATCTAAAAGCGCTGGCTGAGCTTGTCGAAGCCGAAGCGGCGCCACCAAATTGCCAGGCGATTAGATCCGACTCAGCCTTCGACAGGGTCAGGCATCGTCTTCAATGGATTATTAAACGCACACTTAAGTAGTCAGCAAGAAGTTTTACGAAAAAATATCCGCAGATTACGCAGATGGCCGCAGATTTTCCCCTCTAATCTGCGAAAATCTGCGCAATCTGTGGACAATTAAATTGTGAAAAATTCTTGTAATCTACTTAAAAAATTAACAAAACACAAAAAACACAGAAATTTTATTTTGTGCTTTTTGTGTTTTTGTGGTGGATTTTTTAGTTTAACGGATGATATCCCGTCTTATAATTTAAAATTGACGTTTAATCACCGTTTATCCGACTTTTAGGCCAGGATCAGATCGACGATCTGCTCCGGGTGCTGCGCCACGCGCACCCCGGCCGCTTCAAGGGCCAGCTTCTTCCCTTCGGCCGTGCCCGCGCCACCTTCAACAATTGCTCCGGCATGACCCATACGCCGTCCGGGAGGTGCGGTTTGACCGGCGATAAAGGCGGTTACCGGCTTGGATACGTGATTTTTGATGTATTCGGCCGCTTTTTCCTCATCATTTCCGCCAATTTCTCCCATCAAAATGATTCGCTCGGTTTGATCGTCTTTTTCAAACAGCTCGAGCACGTCGATGAAATTGGTGCCGTTAATCGGGTCACCGCCGATACCGACGCAGGTAGATTGCCCCATATCGCGATAAGTCAGGGCGTAAACGACCTCATAGGTGAGGGTACCGCTGCGAGAAACAACGCCGATGGGACCCGGTTTGACGATATCGCCGGAGATGATGCCCACATTGCACTCGCCGGGGGTAACCAGCCCGGGGCAGTTGGGGCCAACGAGGCGGGTGTCGGTTTTGTCGAGGTAATTGCGCACCTTGATCATGTCCAAAACCGGAATGTGTTCCGTCAGGCAAACGACCAGGGGGATCCCGGCATCAGCGGCCTCAAAGATGGCGTCGGGCGCAAAACGAGCGGGTACAAAAATTACCGAGCAGTTGGCCCCGGTTTCGTTCACCGCTTCCTGGGCGCTGTTAAAGACCGGCACGTCATGCACCGCCTGACCCCCTTTACCGGGAACCGCACCGGCGACAATATTTGTTCCGGTAGCCAACATCCGGCCGGTATGAAATGTACCCTGGCTTCCGGTAATTCCCTGAACGAGAACGCGTGTATTTTTATCGATTAATATGCTCATGATGATTTAATTGCTATATGCTAATCGCTATTGGCTAATAGCTAATTGTTTTTCGCTGCTTCAATCGCCTTTTTGGCGGCTTCCGAAAGGGTTTCGGCCGTGGGCAGGTTGGCTTTCGACAGAATGGCCAGTCCTTCTTGGTAATTGGTACCGGCCAGCCGCAAAATTATCGGCACGTCGGTATCAATTTTGTCCAGCGCGGCGACGATACCGCGGGCCACGTCATCACCTCGGGTAATGCCGCCAAAAATATTAATTAACACCGCTTCGACGTTGGGATCGGAGAGAATGATTTCAAGGGCGGCCGTTACTTTTTCCGCACTGGCACCGCCGCCGATGTCGAGGAAGTTGGCCGGTTCGCCGCCAAACAACTTGATGATGTCCATTGTCGTCATGGCTAAACCGGCCCCATTGACCATGCAGCCGATATTGCCATCGAGTTTGATAAAGCTGACCCCAGCTTCGGCCGCCTTTAATTCAGAAGGGGGAATGATCGACTTATCTTCCATCTCGGCCAGTTTAGGCTGTCGGGATAAAGCGGAATCGTCAATAGAAACCTTGCCGTCCAGGGCCATCAGATGCCCTTCACCGGTAATCACCAGGGGGTTGATTTCGCATAGAGAAGCATCGCTCCCAATAAAGCAGGTATAAAGATTCTTGAGGAGGGAATTAAACTCTTTCCACAGGTTTTTGGGCAGTCCCATTCCTGAAGCGATATAGGTGGCGTGATATCCCCTTAAACCAAGTGAGGGATCGATCCACACGCGAAATATTTTGTCCGGCTGGGTGGCCGCTACTTCTTCAATATCCATCCCGCCTTCATATGAGGCCATAATCATTGGCTTTTTTGCGGCCCGGTCGATTAAAATAGCCAGATAAATTTCCTGTTCGATGCCGCCCGGGGCGATTTCATCGATCAGCACGATGCGGGTAATATGACCTTTGATATCGAGGCCGAGGATATCTTTCGCTTTTGCCTGGGCGTCGGCCGGATCATCAGCCAGCTTGACGCCGCCCGCTTTCCCACGCCCGCCGGTGTGAACTTGGGATTTAACCACCACTCGGCCGCCCAATTGTTCGGCCACAGCGTGTGCTTCTTCCGGGGTGCGGGCCACATCACCATTAGGAATAGGAATTCCATACTCGGCAAACAGCCGTTTTGCTTGATATTCGTACAGATTCACTTGCGTCTCCTTGTTAAAGGGGTTGGGGTCCTTTTAAATTTGAGGGTACTTGTGAATTATATCACGCATAAAAAAATGAGGAAAACCACGAATCAATAATCAATGGTCAATGGTCAATTATCAATGATCAATTTTCACATTGATTATTGACGAATGATTATTGATAATTTGCACATGCTCGATCGACAACTCACAAATCTGCTTACCGATTCTGATCGTCCTTTGGCCAGCCTGGTGTGCGTGGTTCTCAAGAACAGGGAGCCGGTGTGGCACTTTGCCGGAGGTAGGCGGCGTATCGACGAGCAAAACCCCGCCAATGATTTACCGGTGACTCTGGAAACCGGGTTTCGCATCGCTTCAATTTCAAAGCTGTTGACTACGATCGGTTTTTTGCGATTGGTTGAACGACAAAAAATCGGACTGGATGATGATTGTCGGGCAGGGTTGGGGTTTGAGCTGCGTCATCCCAACTTTCCAAACCAAGAAATTACGCCGCGCATGCTGCTCTCCCATAACAGTTCGCTGCGTGATGGGCGAGCTTACACGCTGCCGCTGCCTCATAGAATCGAAGAATGTTTTAATCCGCTCCTCAACTCACCATTTTATGAAGATGGTGGGCATTGGGGAGAAGACCCACCCGGCCGCTTTTTTTCTTATTGCAACCTCAATTTTGGGGTGATCGCCACCATCATCGAGCGGTTAACCAGTCGTCGTTTTGATCTCTACATGAAAGAGGAAGTGCTGAATCCATTGGGGATCAGCGGCCGTTTTAATGTGGTCGATCTGGAGCCGGAAGCTTTCCGCAACCTGGGGACCGTTTACCGGCGAACGGCCGACCCGAGAAGCGGCCGCCTGCGGTGGATGGCTCAGATCGATGGGTTTGGCGGCCGTCAGCCCGGGCGATTGCCACCGGTGGAAAACCCGGATGTCCAGGCCGCAGGCAGGCAGGTGGAGGGGGCGGAGTATGAGCCGGACGTGGCCACGTATGTTGTGGGGAGCAACGGCACCCGGTTTTCACCTCAGGGTGGCCTGCGTGTTTCGGCAGCCGACCTCATTAAGGTCGCGCAGCTCTTGTTCAACGAAGGGCGGCCGCTGCTCAAGCCATCAACCTTAAAAGACATGGTTGGGGAGCAGTGGTGTTGGGTAGAGGGAAAAGTCAATGGGGATACCCACGATGGCCTGATGCGCAGCTGGGGATTGAGCGTGCACCGTTTTACTCACACCGGGGAAGCGGGTGATGGCGATAAGCTCCATCCTGAGAAAGCGTGGCGGCCAGTAGGGCACCTGGGTGAGGCGTATGGGCTGCTCAGCGGTTTGCTGGTGAATCTGGAGAGTGGAGATGGGGTAATTTATGTTATTGGGGGCACGAGCGTGCCGCTTGAGGAGGCCCCAGGCACGTTTTCATCGTTTACCAGCTGGGAAGAAACGATTTTGAGCGGGGTGATTGAAGCGTTTAATTTTAGATAGCCCATTAAAGAATGTTCTATCCGTCGTTTCCTTCAAGTCCGGCCAGCCGCTGCCGCCAGTTTTCACCAATCGTTTGGTTGGCCTTGATAATTAAATCCACCAGAGTGCGCTGTTCGTCACTTAACGGGCCAAATTTTTCATTGGTCAGCAGTTCACAGGCGGTGTTGATTTTATGCGCTACCCCGACGTCGTCGTGTTTCCATTTGTAAATGAGTTCGCGTAAAGATTGGTCGGTCATAATGTGATCGTGATGCAGGGAACCCAATGTTTACAGTTTGAAGTTCAAAGATTAAAGTACTAAGGTTTGTAACGAATCAGTTGCTCTGGCCAATCTCTGACCTGGCCGGCTGGTGACTCTATGTGGCAATTCTTTATTTAAGTGGGTCAAGGTACAAAATTTAAAAACAAGATTTCACGAATGACACGAATTTCCCAACTTAAACCAGAAAATCCTTTTAATTCGTGTCATCCTGATTTT
>JASJCR010000122.1 GCA_030065875.1 Ardenticatenaceae bacterium
AGTCTGTAGTCTGTAGTCTGTAGTCTGTAGTCTGTAGTCTGTAGTCTGTAGTCTGTAGTCTGTAGTCTGTAGTCTGTAGTCTGTAGTCTGTAGTCTGTAGTCTGTAGTCTGTAGTCTGTAGTCTGTAGTCTGTAGTCTGTGGTCTTTTTACACTTTTGTAACAATTTTATTGAACTCCCAAAACACTTTCCCTTTAATCTAACTTTGAAATAAGAGGAGGTGTTTTATGGAATTTAATCGCCGCACATTTTTGCGTGCCGGCCTGCTGACCTCGGCGACGACCGCCGTTTCGTGTGTTGCCGGCCGGCAAAATTCCCCTTTTGCCCCTGAAAGCGAAGAGCCGATTCCCACAATTATAATTGAAGAATCTCCCGCTCCGATCGAACCGATTTCAACCGGTGAGCAACCGGATATCTCAAGAGAAATACGCCTGCTCAATCGCGCCGGCTACGGACCAAGGCCGGGTGATTTGGAAGAGGTAATGACGGTCGGTTATGAAGCGTATCTCCAGGAGCAGCTCAACCCGGCCGGGATTGACGATGTAGAAGTCGAGCAGATTTTGGCCGACAACGACCTCTACCGTGCCAGTACGCAAACGTTGTTGGAAGAAGAACCGCGAGATTTGTTTTTTGCCCTCGGGTGGGAGACGCTGGCCCGGAAAATCTATTCAAAGAAACAGCTCTATGAAGCGCTGGTTGAATTTTGGTCAGACCATTTTCATATTTACCCGCGTAAAGCCAGGCTTCTATCCGGTTTAAAGGTGGTAGATGATCGCGAGGTGATCAGACCACATGCCCTGGGGCGCTTTCGGGATTTGTTGGCGGCGTCAGTGCACAGCCCGGCCATGCTGGTTTACCTGGACAACGTGCGCAATATCGCCGAGAGCCCCAATGAAAATTATGCTCGCGAACTGCTGGAGCTGCATACGATGGGGGTGAATGCCGGATATTCCCAGGATGACGTGGAGGCGGTAGCCCGCCTGTTGACCGGATTATCGGTGAGACCACGGGGCTCGGATCGTGGAGAGGTGATTTTTGTAAATCGGCGACACGACAACCGGGAAAAATCTGTGTTGGGGACAACGTTTGCCGCCAATCAGGGAGAACAGGACATCGAAGACCTGATCGATTTTTTGGCGAGCCACCCCAAAACGGCTGATTTTATTTCCTACAAGCTGGTTCGCCGCTTTGTGAGTGACGTGCCACCGCCCGCGCTGGTTAATTCAGCTTCACAAATTTTTCAGCAAAGTGATGGGGATATCCAAGCGGTGATGAGCCATATTTTGCTCAGCAGCGAGTTTGCCAATGCCGATCCTAAATTAAAGCGGCCGTTGACCTTTTTTGCGTCTGTCTGCCGTGCGGTTGACGCCGATATTCGGCCAACCCAAATTCTGGGGATGATTTTGACCCAGCTGGGTCAGGTGCCGTTTATGTGGCCCGCTCCCAACGGGTATCCGGATGTGGCTCACGCCTGGACCGGCACCCTGCTGGCCCGCTGGAATTTGGCCCTGGCGCTGGCTCACCGAGAAATTGACTCAATTTCTTATCCCGACATCGACACGGAAAGATTGCTGCAGGCGGTTCGTCTCTCAAATTTGACCAGTGACGATTTGCGGGCGTTGCTGACCGAATATGCCCAAACATCAGAAGAAAGAACCGTGATGAAGGGAGATTTGCTGGCCCTGTGGCTTTCCAGCCCCGAGTTTCAATGGATTTGAGAGGATATCAATGAAAACGTATTGCGATGAATATGGACGTTTAAACCGGCGAGATTTTTTGTGGCAGGGGCTTCAGGGCGCGGCCGGTCTTTTTTGGGGAAATCTAATTACCGGTGCTCCTTTACCCCAAATTGCGCTGGCGGACCCGCATGTTGGCCCTCGGGGAGATACCCTGGTGTGTGTTTTTCTTCGCGGCGGGGCGGATGGGTTAAACATGGTGATTCCCTTTGGCGACGACGCATATTATGATCTGCGGCCGACAATTAATATTCCCCGGCCGGATGATCGCCGGGCCGAAGGGCAAGCGCTTGATTTGGACGGATTTTTTGGTCTGCATCCGGCTTTAAGCCCTTTGCTGCCGCTTTATTCGGCCGGAGATTTGGCTTTGATTCAGGCTACCGGCTCACCGGATGAATCGAGGTCTCACTTTGAAGCGATGGACCTGATGGAGCGAGGCGCGGTCCCTGGCGCCTATACCGGCTGGCTGGCCCGTCATCTCTCTACGCTGGACACCGGCAATGAATCGCCGCTGCGGGGGGTGGCCATCGAAAACCGGCTGCCGCTGTCAATGGCCGGTGGTGAGAACAGCGTTCCCATCCCAGATTTTGATCGTTATCAGTTAAACCTAGCTGGGGATCGAGAAGCGAAATATTCGGCCACCCTGCGTGACCTGTACACGTTACCGGCCGCCGGTTTGCTGCAGTCGGCCGCTCAGCAAACGTTTGACGCGCTGGAATTAATTGCCAAAGTTGAGTCAAATCAGGGGCGGAGCCGTGCCGGCCGCCAGGGCAACCCGTTCTCACAATCGCTGCAGACGGTAGCTCACCTGATTGAAGCTGATGTTGGGGTGGAAGTGGCTGCTCTTGATTATGGCGGATGGGACACCCACGTCAATCAAGGGGGGCTTGAGGGGCAAATGGCCAATCTGCTCGGCGGCTTAGCGGAGGGACTGGCCTCATTTTATGAAAGTTTGGGCGACAAAAGAGAGCGCGTCACGGTGGTTGTCATGTCTGAATTTGGCCGTCGAGCGGGTGAAAATGCCGGCCTGGGAACCGACCACGGCCATGGAAATATGATGATGGTCTTGGGAGGGCAGATCAACGGTGGACAGGTCTTTGCCAACTGGCCCGGTTTACACCGAGACCTGCTTGTAGGGCCTGGGGACCTGGCAATTACCACAGATTATCGAAATGTTTTGGGTGAAATTATCGCCAAACGGCTCAATAATCCATTGGTTGATCAAATTTTCCCGGATTATGAGGTTGCCGCGCTTGGGTTGGCTTAGCGTAGTAAGTGGCTGGTTTCGCAGATAAGATTTGTACATGTTCAGAAAGTGTTTAGAAACGCCAAAGAAGCGCTGGCTAAGCTTGCCGAAGCCGAAGCGACTCCCTGCAAATGACCTGTCGTTTAAATCTGACTCAGACTTCGACAGGCTCAGGCATCGTCTTCACCGATTTAATAAACACGCTTTCAAAGCTTATCTGCGAATTGCCTAAATAAACTAATTCACCAGCCCTTCCTGGACGAGTAGGGCATCGATTGTCGGCGGCCGTCCCCGGAATGACTCATAAATCTCCATCGGGTGGCGGCTGCCTCCTTCACCCAGAATTGTATCTCGGAACCGGCGGCCGAGACGCTGGACCGCCTCTTCATCGTCGAGCCCCGCTTCCAGGAAGGCACCAAAGGCATCTGCACTCAACACTTCAGCCCATTTGTAGCTAAAATATCCGGCCGCATAAGCCCCCGAGAAGATATGGGAGAATCCGCAGTAAAAGTAATCTTCGGGAAAAGATGGGAGCACCATGGTTTCAGCACCAATATGATCCTGTACCTCTTTGATGCTTCCCGTTTGGGGATCAAAGTTTGAATGCAGGGTTAAATCAAAGAGGCCAAAATAGGTTTGTCTCAACATTTGATACCCGGCCTGGAAAGTACGAGCGGCCAGAATTTTGTCGATGAAGTGATCGGGCAGCGGCTCATCGGTTAGATAATGGTGAGCCATCGATTTTAAGGTAGGTCGGTGATAAATCCAGTTCTCCATAAATTGACTGGCGATTTCCACCGCATCCCACTCCACGTTGGCCAAACCGGCGGCAAGCCCATAGTCGACGTGGGTTAACATGTGCTGGAGGGCATGGCCGAACTCGTGAAACATCGTGTTGACTTCTGAAAAAGTCATCAGCGATGGCTTGTCTCCAACCGGTGGACTTTGATTGCAGTTCATGTAGGCAACCGGCAGGCGCACATCCTGTCCCGGCCGAGCCATCACGTTGCTGCGGCCGATCAGGATATCCATCCATGCGCCCCCTCGTTTTTCACTCGGCCGGCTGTACGCATCGAGATAAAAGGCGGCCAGTGGATCTCCCTTTTCATCAAACACATTATAATATTGCACGTCATCATGCCAGACCGGCACCGCCCCGGTTGCTTCCCGAATGTCGATACCAAAGAGACGTTTGGCGATTTTGAACATGCCGTCCAGCACGCGCGGCAGCGGAAAGTACGGCCGTAATTCATCATCTTTCAGGTCAAATTTGACTTCTCTTAATCGTTCAGCCCAAAAAGCGTAATCCCAAACTTTAAACTCATCGGCTTCAGGGGCGTTGTGCCGTTTGGCAAATTCGATAATTTCGGCCACATCATTTTCGCCGTGGGGCCTGGCGGCCGAGCGCAGCTGATTGAGCAAGTCGCTGACCGCTTCTACCGACCCAGCCATTTTTCGTGAAAGGCTTAAATCCGCATAGGTTTCAAATCCGAGGAGCTCGGCCTGCGCCTGGCGCAGCTGCAAAATGTTTTTGGCCAGCTGCCGATTGCTTTTTTCTCCTTCAGAGGCGCGGGTAAAGACGGCCCGGAAAACGTGTTCCCGCAAATCTCGCCGTTTGCTGTGGCGCAAAAATGGGGTCATGCTCGGAAAATCAAGGGTAATAATCCACGGCCCATCTTCAGCAGTAGCCTCTTCGTGCCCCTTGTGCTGAGCGGTTTGGGCTGCCAGTTGAAGAGAAGATTCCGGCAAACCGTCTACTTCTTCCGGTGTGGTTAAGACCAATTCAAACGACTTGGTGGCGTCGAGCAGGTTGTTGGAGAATTTTGTGGATAATTCGGCCAGTCGCTTGGCGTTTTCGTTGTATTTTTCTTTTGCGGCCCCTTCTAAACCGACCCCGGCCAGCATGGCGTTCCGCAAATTTCCTTCAATGATCCGCTTTTGAGCGTTGTCGAAATTGCGCCAGTTTTCCCCTTCTTTCATGTTGGTCATCACATCATAGAGTGGTTTGCTCTGATTCAGGCGATTGTAGAAGGTGACGATTTTAGGCTGCACTTCCTGATAAACTTCTCGCAGTTCATCGCTGTTTTTAACGTTGTGCAGGTGGCCAACGACCCCCCAAATGCGGCCAACGCGATCCTCAATTTGTTCGAGGCGTGGCATTAACCCTTTCCAGGTAATGGGCGGATCTTGTTCGATATCAAAAAGCGCTTCTTCGCTCTCCTGGAGAACGGCCGTCATGGCTGATACAACATCAGCCGGTTCAATTTGATCGTAGGCTGGGCGTTCATCCCAGTCAACTAATGGGTTTGGGGTTGACATGTTTTCACCTAATCCAGTAAAAATTGTTAATTAATGCGGTTTTTCGGCCGTGATCACCCACGATAGCTCGGAAAATTGCCGAGTGGAAACCTCAAAACCAATTGCTTTTAGCTGAGCTTCGGCTGAGTCTACCAACCAGAAAAATTCATCATCAATATCTAGGGCCACCTCTTCCCAACCTTCGGCGTTGAATTTGTCGATCGCCTGCTGCCGAGCTTCAAGATCGGCAAACATCAGGTCACCAAAGGCCGCTTTGCCTCCCGGTTTAAGGGTTTGCCAGCAGTAGTCAAAAAACCGGCTTTTCTCTTTTTCCGTTAAATGATGAATGACGTAGGTGCTAATAATCCCGTCAAAGTGTGGGTGTTCACCCTCAAAATAGGCCAAAAGATCGCTGGTTACATAGGTGACGGGAGGGCCATCAGCCAGCTTCCTTTGGGCAAGGGCCATCATTTCTTGGGATAGATCGAGGCCCACTACTTCAACCTCTTTGGACAAAAGGCTGGTTAAGTTCCCCGTACCAATCCCTACATCGAGAATTTTGGCCCCAGGCGTTTGGGGGCAAGATTGAGCCACAAAATCGAGAACGGCCGCATAACCGGCGCGGATGGGATGGCTTTCGTTCTTTACATTTTCATCATACCTGGCTGCCCAGGGATCGTGATTAAATTTATCTCCAAATTCAGACTGCATACCTTTTACCTTATGATATATAACCGACCTTCAGCGATTTTTTGGACATCTCCATACAAAATTGCCTTCAGTTGATCGTCTAATTTTACCTTCATTTGACCACCGGGGCTGTGCACCGTGCAATGTTGACCGATATATTGATGAAAATGGGCGGCGGCCGCGGCCGCGCAGGCGCTGCTTCCGGAAGAACGCGTATATCCGGCACCACGCTCCCAAATTTGTAGGGCAATATTATCGTGATCAATAAGCGTGACAAACTGCACGTTGGTGCGGTTTGGGAAATCGCGGTGAATTTCAATAAGAGGACCTAACTTTCGGCATTGTACTTCCGAAGCATCAGATAGAAATATGACGCAGTGGGGATTGCCCATCGAGACGGTTGTGATGGAAAGGGTTTGATTCTCAACCGTCAACTTCTCAAAATGGCCGGGTTGGGCGGCCGGGGCCTGCGGATCGGAGGGAATCCAGGCCTTTCCCATCTCGACAGCGATCAGGGGTGAATCAGCATCGCGCCAGATGCGAACCAGGCCCCCTTTGGTGGAAACCGATAAATTGTTTGATTCGCACAGCTTTTGATCCCACAGATTTTGGGCAAAGATGCGCAGCCCGTTGCCGCTTTTTTCCGCCTCAGACCCATCCGGGTTAAAAATACGCAGCTCGTAGTGATTGTTTGAGAGCGGCCGGCCAATTAAAAGACCATCGCTGCCTATTCCGACATCGCGGCGACAAATTCTTTGGATCTCTTTGGTGGGTGGTGGGTCAAAACCATCAAGGACGATATAGCTGTTGCCCAGGGCGTGATATTTCCAAAAGGGACGAGATTGCATGGGATTAAAGTGACGCAATTCTTAATTTATATTGTGGGGGGGACGGGTATGCTGTAAACTGTCTCCCTACCTTTTTATTCAAGCAAATTAGGAAACGTTAGCATGCTGTCGATTCAAAAACAAGGCCAAAAAATATCTAAATATTTTCGACCGGTAACCTTGGGTGAGGCGCTTTCTCTGCTCGATGAGCATCAAGATCACGCCCGCCTTATTGCCGGGGGCACCGATTTGATGATTGAACTTGATCGCAGCCAGCGGCCGGGAATTGATGCGCTGATTGACCTGTCAAATATAAAAGAATTGAGTCAAATCACCTATCAAAATGGGAGGATCGAACTGGGCTGCATGGTGACCCACAATCAAATTGTGGGTTCACCTGAGATGGTTCAGGATGCGCTCCCGCTGGCGCAGGCGTGTTGGGAAATCGGTTCTCCGCAGCTGCGCAATCGGGCAACGGTTGTTGGCAATTTAGTCACCGCCAGCCCGGCTAACGATACGATTACTCCGCTCCTGGCGCTGGACGCAACGTTAACGGCCGTGAGCGTGGATGGAGAGCGAGAGATTCCTCTGGAAGCGTTTTATCTCGGGATTCGCCAGACCGCCTTAAAGCCGAATGAAATTGTGTCCAAGATATCGTTTGCCCCGATGACCGCCGACCAGCGGGGGATATTTGTCAAGCTGGGGCTGCGCAAAGCGCAGGCAATTTCGGTGGTTCATCTGGCCATCATTCTAACTTTTGATGGGGAAATTGTGCGCGACGCCCGAATTACTTTGGGCAGCGTTGCCCCCACGGTCATCCGCGTGGAACCGGCCGAAGCTGCTTTGAACGGCCGTGCTCTGTCGGATACCGTCATCGAAACGGCGGCGGAAAGAACCGCCGTTTTTCCCAGACCGATCGACGATTTGCGCGGCACGGCCGACTACCGGCGCAGCATGATTGAAGTGATGGTCAAACGAGCCCTAAAAACAATTTCTGAAGGACGAGAACGCGAAAATTGGCCGGAGGAGCCGATTTTGTTGAACGCGCCCGTTGGTTACCCGTCCGATCAATCGATCAAATTGAGTGATGAAGAAGAATTAAGCTGTCTCGTCAACGGTCATCCGGTATCTGCACCAGGAGGAGCCAGCCGCAGCTTGCTCCACTGGCTCCGTGAAGAAGTGCGATTACCGGACGGACAGCTGGCGGTTGGGTCGAAAGAAGGGTGTAACGAAGGAGAATGTGGCGCGTGTACCGTTTTTCTAAACGGAGAGGCGGTCATGTCGTGTATCACCCCAGCCGGGGCAGCGGCCGGCGGCTCAGTGCGAACTATTGAAGGGTTGTCCCCGGGGGAATCCCTTCATCCTTTGCAGCAGGCGTTTATCGAAACCGGCGCGGTGCAGTGCGGCTACTGTATTCCCGGTTTTCTGATGTCCGGAGCCAAATTACTTGAAGAGGTGCCGCAACCGACCGATGAACAGATTTTGCAGGGACTGAGCGGCAATTTATGCCGCTGTACCGGGTATTACAAAATCATCGAGGCGGTCCACAAGGCGGCCGGTGAACGAGCTGAATAAGGGAAAACAAGATGTTAGGAAAATCGATTTTTAGAGATGACGCTCACGGGAAAGTAACCGGAAGTGCCCTGTACCCGGGAGATATCGAAAAAGACCACTTTTTACACGCCAAGCTTCTTTTTACCGGTCAGCCTCACGCCCGAATGATCCGTATGGACACAGCCGCGGCCGAGGCGGTTCCCGGCGTGGTGTGTATCCTCAAAGCTGAAGATGTGCCGGTCAACGAGCACGGGCTGGTGATGCTTGATCAGCCGGTGATGGTGGGCTTAAACAGCAAAAAACCGTTTAGCGATGTCAGCCGCTGGGAAGGGGATCGCGCCGCCATGATTGTGGCGGAGACGGAGGAAGCGGCCGCGCGGGCTCGCGACCTGATCGAGATTGAGTGGGAGCAGCTGCCGGTGGTCACCAGCCCTGTAGAGGCGATGCGGGATGAAACGATTATTCACGGGGAAGAGCCCAGCAATGTCTACAAACATTATCGCATTCGCAAGGGAGAAATGGCCGCCGGGTGGGCCGCAGCCGACGTGATCGTTGAGGAGACGTACCAGGTCCCGATGCAGGAGCACGCTTATCTGCAGCCGGAGGCCGGGGTGAGCTATATTGATGAAGAGGGCCGGGTGACCGTGGAAGTGGCCGGTCAATGGACCCATGAAGATCAAACCTTGATCGCCCACGCCCTCGATATCCCGAAAGAGCAGGTGCGGGTCATTTACCCCGCAATTGGGGGAGCATTTGGCGGCCGGGAAGATATGTCGGTGCAAATTGTACTGGCTTTGGCCTCCCAAAGATTGAGGGAGATGGGCATTAACCGGCCTGTGCGCATTCAGTGGACGCGGGAAGAGAGCGTCATTGGCCATCACAAGCGTCATGCGGTGACGATTCATACCCGTTGGGGGGCGGCAAAAACGGGGGAGCTGACCGCCATTGAAGTGGAAATGATTCTCGACGCGGGCAGCTACAACTGTACGAGCAACAAAGTATTGGGGAACGCTCATTTAACGGTGGCTGGCCCTTATCGCATTCCCAACGCCCACATTGACAGCTATGCCGTTTACACCAACAACTGCCCTGGCGGGGCCTTTCGAGGGTTTGGCGCGCCGCAGGGTTGCTTTGTGGCTGAAAGTCAAATGAACAAGCTGGCGATTGCCCTGGGTATCGACCCGGTTGAGCTGCGTCTAAAAAATGTTTTGCGTGAAGGGGAAGCGTCGATTACCGACACCCCTTTGCCGGCCGGCATTTCGATTAAGACGGTGATCGAACAATGTGCGGACAAATTTGAGGAGCCATTCTCAGGTGCTCAAGTGCTGCCGCGTTCGTTTCAGTCGCTCCCGGCCGATCCCAAAGCCCTGCGGCGAGGACGAGGGTTTGCCTGCGCCCTGAAAAATATCGGTTTTTCCTTTGGGTTTCCTGAACGATCGGAAGCATATGTTGAATTACGCGGGCGTGGAGAAATTGACCGGGTGGTGGTTCGTCACGCCGGGGCGGATGTGGGTCAGGGAGCACACACGGCCTTTAAGCAGATGGTTGCCGAGGCGGTTGGCGTCCCTTATGAAAAAGTTGAGGGGGTTTTTTCCGATACGGCTTACACCGGAGATTCCGGATCGGCCTCGGCATCGCGTCTTACCTGGATGACCGGCAACGCGATCCGGGGAGCGGTAGAAAAGGCGCTGACCCTGTGGAAGCAGGAGGAGCGGCCGGCCGTCGGATTTTTCCGCTATCAACCGCCGCCAACTGAAATGCTTGATGATAAAACCGGTAAATCTAATCCCAATATCACCTATGGGTATGTGGCTGAGGCGGTGGATGTAACGGTAGATATTGAAACCGGTCATATTACGATTGATCGGGTGGTGTGCGCCAACGACGTCGGCCGGGCGGTCAACCCGAATTTAATCGAAGGCCAAATTGAAGGGGCGGTGGTTCAGGCGTTTGGTTATGCGGTCACCGAGAATTTGCAGAGTAAGAATGGGCATATTTTAAACCCTCGATTTAGCACCTATTTGATCCCTGGCATACGAGATGTCCCTCAAAAGGTGGAGTCCCTGATCATTGAGGAGCCCGATCCTCAGGGACCGTGGGGGGTTCGGGGAATGGCGGAAATGCCGTTTATCCCCCTGGCTCCGGCCATTACGGCGGCTTTGTACGATGCAACCGGGGTGTGGTTTAACGAATTACCGCTAACGCCGGGAAATGTGCGGATGAGGTTAAAAAATACCCTGGTGCCTGATTTGACTTAAAACAGTACCTATTACCTATCACCTAAAACTACTACTTTCATTAGATTGTAATGTGGCGAACATTCGTTCCCTTTGATTGTGGTACTATTTGGACATGTTAAGAGCTAGTAATGGGTATCAAAGTCAGTATACCGACTACAAACCAGGCGTTCGCCGTTTAGACATTGCTGATTTTAACGCCATGTCGGAGTTGCAGGCCCAGGCGGCCTTGACCCGCTGTTGTGGCTCAAGGCGATGGGTGCAGGGGATGATGGCTCGCCGGCCGTTTGCCTCTTTTGCCGCGCTGTTTGCCGCCTCTGATGAAGTTTGGTGGTCGCTCGACCGATCTGATTGGCTGGAAGCGTTTAATCACCACCTGCAAATTGGAGAATGGTTTTCGGGTAAAAATGGTTTTTCTAATTATCCGGCGGAGCCGGTATCCGATGTGATTTTAGAGGGATTGGCCCGCGGAAATCACGCTTACCACAAGAAATTTGGCTACATTTTTGTCATCAAGAAAGCTGGACAATCGGCCGCAGATTTGTTGACTCAGCTGCAAAAACGCCTTCGTCACAATCCTGAAACTGAAATATTGATTGCGGCCGATCAAAACAAGCAAATCATGACCGATCGCCTGATGCGGTGGGTCACGAGTTAAAAAAATATCCAATGAGATCAAAAAGGTTCAACCTTAAGCGGGTTGAACCTTTTTTTGTTTCCTGGATCGTTTGTAAGGGCTTGGCTAGCCAAGCCCCTACCAATGTGGATGGGTTAAATCGCCCTCGGACCACTCAGACCGCACCTAAGCAAAATCTGCTAAAACAGAAGGGCTTTTCTCCTGGCAATGGCCCATTTCAATGAAAGTTGGCGGGATTCTTCACGTCGCTGCGCTTCGTTCAGAATGACGGGTGTGCTGCACTAGCCGGCTGCCTGTGATATTAACTTTGATTTTATCCTTAATCCGTATGTTTTATTTAAAACCAGCCACGGATTTCACAGATTGACTCTGATTTTTCTCCTGTAATCTGCGAAAATCTGCGAACCTACGGTTCTGCGCAGCGCGCTCTGCGGATAATTTATTTTTGTAACTTGCCTAATGCTGTGTAACAAATGTTTTCCCAACTTTTAACCTTGTTGCCCCCTTTCTTGGCCGATGAATAAATCCATCGGCCATGGAGACCGAAACCGGATAGTTTTTAACGCGATTTATCGCGTTCCGGTTTCCATAGCGGCTATTCGGCTGCGGCAAAGAGGCGTATCTAAAATAAAAAGTTAAGAATATTTTTGTAACGGTTTACTAATCTGTGGCTAATAATACTAATGAAAAAAGCAGCTCTTAAGAAACACGTTCTTCTTCCTCAATTGGATAATAAGCGATCGTTGCCGTGAACGTGCTTCCCACCCCTTTTTGGCTGTCTACGGAAATTTCCCCTCCGATCAGGCGGCAAATTTTCTGTGAGATTGCCAATCCCAAACCGGTGCCAGAGAAATTTCGAATATATTGCCCGGGGTTTAGCTGTTCCTGGGAGAACGGCTCAAAGAGGTGGGGCAAAAAATTCTCGTCGATACCCATTCCGGTATCTTTTACTTCAAATTCGAGGATTTGATGAGGAGATCGGTGCTGCCTTACGGTCAGAGTAATTTGGCCGTCTTTGGTAAATTTTCCGGCATTATTCAGCAAATTGAGTAGGACCTGGCGCAGTTTTTGAGAATCGGTTTTGAAGCCGATATTTCCAACCTCATTATGAATGGTCAGGTGATTGTTATTCCTGTTGATAATGGGCAGAGTCAAGTCACGCAGCAGTTCGAGCTGTTCACGTAAATAAATGGTTTCCAGGTTGAGTACGGCTTTATTTGCTTCGATCTTGGACAGATCCAGAATATCGTTGATCATATCCAGAAGTTGACGGCCGGCTCGCTCGATGCGCTGGGCGTCTTCATAATCCGGCATCTCATTCATCCGTAATTCTTCTTGGATCACCTCACTGTAACCGATAATGGCGGTCAGGGGAGTGCGCAACTCGTGGCTGACGTTGGCCACAAAAGACGATTTGGCAAAATTGGCCGACTCCGCTTTTTCTTTCGCGATAGCCAAAGCATCGTAAGCTTCCCGGAGGGCACCTGTTCTTTTGTCTACCAGGTCTTCCAAGTGATTTTGGTAAAGCTCCAGCGATTGTTTTTGCTGAAACAATGTTTCTGCCTGCTTTTCAATTTGGGCGGTTTTTTGCGTCATGCGATTGACGGTCAGGCGCAAAATGACGGTAGTGGATATCACAGAAGAGCCAATAAGGACCATGGCATCGGCCGATGCTGGGGTGTGGCCGGTGGATAAAAGGCCCATATAGTCGATAATAAATAAAACCGAAAGGGTAACCACCGTGATGAAGCCCATCGTCGAAATCGCTTTATCGTCGACAAATACGCTGGTGATAATCAAAATGAGGTAGATAAGATGCAGAGCCGGCTCACGTATTCCCTCAAAAAAGAACCCGGTTGATAAGGTCACAATTTGACAGATAATCAGGACCGCGGTTGCTGATCGTCTGACATACCCTTTTTTGACTCCCCAATGCCCCCCAATTAACAAAAGAATCATGCTCGAAGCGATAATTAAAGGGTTGACGATGCTTTGGAAATTGTCGCCGAACAGAAAAAGCGTACCGATGTAGAAGAAGAGGAGAGATAAACCAAGGGTGACAGATTGATAAAATACCTTGGCCAATCGATCTTTTTCTTTATTCGAATGAGTTGGAGGTGAAATAAACGCCCTTATGGTCGAAAATATCTTCATCTTTAATTATGTCCGGGTCATTTAACTGCTCCACACCACACCACTATTTCTTATTTTAAGCGGAATATTGAAGGGAACAGTGGAATTAGGACTAAATTCCTAACCCGGAAATAATGAATTGTTTATGAAGGTTCCTCGATTGCCGCTCCCGGCCGCTTCATCAATCCTACTCTACCCACCGCGGCCGTAAGTTAATGTTAGCTGAATTTGTCTAGTAAAATGTTAAGTTGCTAATTGTTTTTTGATGAAGGAGGTATATCCTTTTCTCGATCTTTATCCAATTGAAAAGCTACCCATCTGAAACACTTTTTTAAATCGTCAAATTGTTCCGCTAAAGTTTGAAAAGGTGGAATTGTTTGGGTAACCGTCGCCAAGAAAATCGATTCCGAGTTTGGATCGTTTTCGTTATTGATTGAAGTCACTTCACCTCGCCAGTAGCAACCCTCGCAAATCCAACTGTTTTCCTTTTTTTTGAAGCGAAAATAGTTGTCATTATGTTGTACAATGTGTGACGTAAAATTTAGCATGGAGCTAATTATACTGAATAGAGGTAAAAAAGTACCATTTGGCCTTCAATCGTCTGTGATATGATTGTTGCTAGCGTTCTCATTGAAGAGAAGAGCATATGCAACTTCCCGTGAATTTCAGCTTGACCTCCCTGGAGGCAGCAAACCCCACCTTGCTGTCTGTCCCCAGGGGGCAAACAAGGATGAACTGTATGTTACGCCGCGAAAATGTATTGATTACCGGGTATTCGGACCCATTTAACGATCGCTTATCTGCCGGCCGGGGCTTGGTCGATCCGGTTAGAAATTGTCTGCATAGAAAGGGATGGCTAAACGATGGCATCGTCGTCCTTGGTTTGCCAAGAGGTGGCGTCATGGTGGCGGCACCGATCGCTGAAGCACTTGAGGTCCCTTTAGATTTTGTAGTGACGCGTAAGCTGCGCAGTCAAAATCAAAACGATTTAGTCATTGGCGCGGTCACGGAGAGAGGGCGCGTATTTTTAAATAAGCCGGTGATTGATGCGCTGTCGATTTCCAACGAAGCGATTCAAGCTGAAATAGAACAAGAAAAAGAAGAAATCCGTCGTTCAGTGGCTGCTTATCGCTCTGTTTTACCGGCCAATGATTTGGCGGGTAAAACCGTCGTAATTGTGGATGACAACGTGGTGACCGGATCGACCATGTTTGCCACGCTGCGCGGTGTTTGGGCGGAAAGGCCAAACAACATTGTGCTGGCGGTTCCTGTAGCCCCTCGCGGGACCATCATGGCCTTGAGTGAATTTGCGGATTTTGTGATCGCTCTCAAGGCACCGGCCGATAATTTCACCAGCATGAAAGATTATTACACCCGTTATGATCCTCTTGAAGAGGAAGATGTGGTCTCCGTTTTAAATACTTTTGTCGCCAATTCCTTGGACAGAGCCTGACCATCTTCCCTCTGTACAATTTTTTCACATCTGGTATGCTTAGTGACATAATATTCTTGATCACGTGTACCGGAGAGGTGTTGCATGCCTTTTGAGCAGGCAATACGGTTAGTCACACAACCGCCAGAAAGCTTAGCGTATCATTTAATCATACTGCTCTCCTTACAGGTTACCTTTTCCGTGGCCTTTTGGCAGTGGCGGTATGATGATGAGGCGGTTGATTCGTGGCGTCTTTGGATCGCGGCCGGGGCGATGTTTCTGCTGCGGTTGGGCACGGCGATCGCCTTGACGCTTTCAACCGATATCTCCCAAAGATTTCTCCTTCCCCCCTTAGAACGAGCTATTGATCTGGCCACTATTTTGCTCCTGCTGTGGGCGATTATTCCCTCCCTGCGGGTGTATCCACGCTTAACCGATTCTCTGCTGCTGATCGGCCTGATCGGGGTGGGAATCGGATATGGGTTATCCAGCACCTCCTGGAATAATCAGCTCGTTAACGATGTTATCTATGCCGATACCGGTCAGGCGGTCATTTGGGCGATTGCCCATCTGGTCCTGTTGACGTCTGGCATCATCTGGCTGGTAATTCATCGGCCCTTTGACTGGTTTTTGCGCTTTCTCGTTCTCGTCCCTCTGGTTGCGGCACAGATCCTCTTGCTATTTGAGGTGCTGCCGTTTAATCAATTTGCCGATGTGCTGCCGGCCGAGGTGTCGACGTTTGCCATCCCGTTTTGGATGAGATTGGCATATGTGTTGGCCTTCCCGCTGGTGGCCAGTATCGCCTATCGCCAAAATTTGGCGGGGCTCCTGCTTTCGCGAAGCACAACGGCCGCATCTATCGCTTCGGTTGAATCTTTGGTCAATTCGATCACCACCGTTTTGAGCGGCCAAAATCAAGATGAAATGTTGGAGCGGATGGCCTCCTTGCTCAATGATCGCATTCGCACGGCGTTTGTAGGGTTTGGAATTCTTCTTGAATCCGCCCCTGATTCAATGCGCACTGTTGTTTTTGACGACCCCGAAAATCCAGCCGCGAGTAAAAAGGAGTGGATGCTCAAGCTATCCAATTGGACCGCGTTTCAAATGGCCCTGCGAGACAATAACCCCATCGAACTGGCTTCCAGCGGCATGGGGGCGCGACAATATTTTGATATAAAGCAGGAATTGAATCTGGGTATCAACGGGCCTATTTTGATCTCACCCGTTCATCTGAAAGATGATCACAAAGGCCACGAACAACAGCTCGAATATGTAGGGGTGCTGCTTGTTGGCAAATCAAACATTGGCGACCTGTGGATCCCCTCTGAGCAAACGATTGTCCGCTCTCTGGCTCAATTTTTTGGTCAAGCATTGACGCGGCTCACAGGGGGAGATCGCCCTATAAAAATACTCGATAGAGAAGGGGATGAAGCCGGGGCTTCTTCCGCAAAATTCGCGAAATTAGAAAAAGAAGCGGCTCAGGCAGCCGCCCTGCAAAGTGAAGTTGCCCTTCTCCGTGACTCCCTGAGAACGGCCGAGGAAGCTCTGGCGGCCGCTTCCGCAGGCGAAAGCGGTCTTAGTACTGAATGGGTGACCCGGGCGATTACCCATTATTCTGGCGAGCTGGAGGAAGCCCAATACAAAATCTCGCAGCTGGAGAAACAGCTGCAGTCAATTGTCACCGGCCCCGCCTTTGATTCGCTCGTCTTCGTAACTGAGGAAATTAGAACGCCAGTAACCGCCATTCAGGGGTATGTGGGGGTGCTGCTTTCAGATCACGAATTAAATTTGCCTTTTGAATATCGTCATTTGTTAGAGCGCGTGCAAAAAAGTGCCGAAAAAATTGATGAACTAATGGAGCGCTTTGATCAAAACGTGCAGCAGGTGGGTACCTTGAATGATGAAAGCCCACAGTCGCAATTGATTGATGTGTTTGACATGGTTCTGGAAGCGCTCAAATCCAGCGTTAGAGAAAATCGACTCACGATTGATCTCGATCTGCCAGATGATTTGCCGGAGATTAATTTACTTGCTCGTGATCTTTACCATTTGATTATCCTGATGTTGCGCCTGATCGTGGATTCCGCTGCGGCTAAATCGAAATTGCTGGTCAAGGCAAATCAAATCGAACGGTATGTCCAGTTGGAAGTTCACATTTCCGATCCGGAAGTTGTTCGTCACTTAAGAGTGGAGATCCTCAACGAAGCTGGCTCAAACGGGCTAACTCACTCTCAAAATGGAAATCACGATGAATTAAATGACCCTTCGGTTTATCAGCTTATCAAACGATATAACACCCGCCTATGGGTTGACAGCCAACCGGACAGCGGAACGATGTTAATCTTTCTTTTTCCCGTGGTCCCACACCTCGTTAAGGAGTGATCTGCTTGTCGGTTTATAATCGGCCGTCTGGGTTACCGAATCAATTTTGGGGGGCATTGGTCGTTTTTGTAACGGTCGTTGTTATCTTTGGCGCGGCCGTATGGTTTTCACAGGTTGAAACCGTATCTTTTTTGCCAACCCCCACGGCAACCCCGATTATTCTTGGCGGAGTTGTGGTTTCCCCAACCCCCAATCTTAACAGTGATGAAGTTGGGCAATCATCGATAACGATTTTGTCCCCTACCCCTTCACAAACCCCAACAGCAGCGGTAGCTGAAAATGGTCTGGCCATTCCAACCATTACGCCGCTGCCCCGGCCGACGATGTCGTTTGTCGAAATTAGCGAGGGCCGTGAACGGATCGCCTGTGGGGAACCGCCGGCCGGTTGGGTAGCTTATGTGGTCCGCAGCGGTGATACGGTATTTGGCCTTTCCCTACAAACCAAGGCTACAATCTCCCAGATCGTTGAGATTAACTGTATTGAGAACTCTATTCTTTATCGTGGAACGGAAATTTTTCTGCCGGTTGAGCCACCCCCTCCTCCGCCTAGCTGTGAACCGGCTCCTTCTAGGTGGGGGGTATATACCGTTCAGCGCGGCGACACCATGTATTCGCTGGCTTTAAACAGCGGTACATCGATTTTTGAGGTCTTGCGTTTCAATTGTTTGCGGTCAACCGACCTGGTGGCCGGGACGCAAATTCGCCTACCTGGGGGCGGGGGTGGCATTCCTGAACCAACCAACACGCCCGAGCCACCACCGCCACCACCACCACCACCGCAGCCAACTGACCCACCGCCGCCCACCAATACGCCGCTGCCGACGGTGACACCGACCTTGCCGCCGTCACCCACCATGACGATGACCCCCCCGGCCGGGGCTACTGCTACAATGATGCCGACCGGTACGTCAACCAATACGGCCACGCCAATGCCCACCAATACGTCGACGCCTACCGTTGGGCCGACCGATACCGCCACGCCTACGCTGCCACCGACCAGCACATCCACCCCCACACCTCTGCCCACGGATACGTCCACCCCGACCGCAACGGCAACGGAAAGCCCTACACCCACAGAAACACCGACATCCTAATGATTGGAAGGGGAGGAGCGCTGCTACTCCACCGGGTAGCCTGAACGGCGCGTCTGCGGTATGCTTCATTTTCCAGTTGTTTAAGGAAGGGAAGTGATGAAATGTTGTGTGATTCCAGGCGATGGGATCGGCCCTGAAGTTGTGTCAGCCGCGGTGGAGATTTTGCACCATTTTTTTCCAAAATTGCAAATTGAGAATGCTGTCGCCGGATGGGGGTCCTTTCAGGATACAGGAGAAGCGGTACCACCATTGACGCTGGATAAAGTCAGAGCTTGCGGGGCAGCGCTCTTTGGGGCGGTCTCTTCACCTACCTATCCGGTTGATGGATATAAAAGCGCTGTTGTAACCTTGCGAAAACAGCTTGACTTGTACGCCAATTTGCGGCCGGTGCAGTCCAGTCAGGGAGACGTTGACCTTATTATTTTTCGCGAAAACAGCGAAGGATTATATGCTGGCCGGGAATCACTGTCGGCCGATGGGCAGTCGGCCGTGGCCGAGCGGCATATCTCAAAAAAGGCTTCCTCCCGGATCGCTCGCAAAGCCGGTGAGGTGGCCATAGCCCTCGGCCGAAAAAAGATTACCATCGTTCACAAGGCAAACGTCATGCCGATCAGCGACGGATTGTTTCGAGACACCGTTAAAACAACCTTGCTGGATTGCGCATCCCACATTGAAGTGGATGAGCTCCTGGCTGATATTGCCGCCTTTTGGCTTCTGCGGGATCCAGGTCGCTTTGATGTCATCGTCACCACCAATTTGTTTGGAGATATTTTAAGTGATGCAGCGGCGCATTGGGGTGGCGGCATGGGGTTGGTGCCATCGCTCAATTGGGGGGATAATATCGCCCTGGCGGAACCGGTTCACGGATCGGCCCCAGACATCGCCGGCCGTGGCGTCGCCAACCCGATGGCCACCATCCTTTCAGCCGCCCTTCTCGTGCGATATCATTGGCGGCGGCCAAAGGTGGCCGGTCAGATTGAGGCGGCCGTTCGTCAAACCGTTTTGAATGGACCGCACACGCCCGATTTAGGCGGCCAAGCAACAACTCGCCAGGTTACAAAGGCGATTTTGGATCGGTGTGCAGATTTGCAACGCGAAAATTAAGAGAGGATAGAAATGAGTGACTCAAATTCCCCGTCAGCAGATGATTTAACTCAGCGCATCGGCGTTTTGACCCGACGCGAAGTTGAAGCCCGCATTTTATCTCCAATTATCGACGCCCTGGGGGAGGAATTTGGCCGCGATCAGGTGATCGACATTGTGCGAAAAACCATTGTTCGAGTGGCTCAGGAACAAGGTGCGCTCCTGGCCGAGCAAATGGGGGGAAGTGGCTCTCACGAATTTATGGATTCGCTGCAATATTGGACCAAAGACAATGCCCTGGAAATAGAGCTGTTGGCTCACGACGAACAGACCCTTGATTTTAACGTGACCCGCTGTCGATATGCCGAGCTGTATCGTTCTTTGGGAATCCCTGAGCTGGGAGCGACCCTCTCCTGCAATCGAGATTTTGCCCTCATTGACGGATTTAATAAAGACGCTACTCTATCCCGAACGCAGACCATTATGGAAGGGGCGGAATTTTGTAATTTTAGGTATAAATTTAATCGGTAGCAATTAGAGGTTATAGAAGATGAAAATATTAATTGCGGGTGAGCACCCGTTTGCCCTTGAAATTAGAGACCTTTGCCGCAAGTCAGGTCTTGATACCACCGTTTATTTAATTGAGGATTTTTTTGACGCCATCGAGAGCGGGTACGTGATGGATGAACTGCCCAATATCGACGTGGCTGTTGAAATTCACAACGAAGCGGCGACTGCCAAGCAGGAGCTGCTCATGAATATGTCGTATGGCTTGAAGAAAGATGCCCTGATTTTGACCTCCGCCCTCCCGGTGAGTACCACTCAGGCTGGGGCCTGGGTGCCAAATGCCAAGCGGGTTGTCGGATTTTCACTGCTGCCGCCGATTCGCGAAAACACGGTGGTTGAAGTGGCGGCCGGCATGAACACCGAAGAAAAGTATGTCAAACAGGCGGTAGATTTTTGGAAAAAAATCGGCCTCGAATGTCAGGTTGTCCAGGACGGGACAGGGCTGCTGCTCGGCCGGATTATCGGCACGATGGTCAACGAAGCGATTTATACGCTGTATGAAAGCGGCAGCAGCGCCAAACAGGTTGATGAAGTGGTGCGGCACGGGGCCAATTTCCCACACGGGCCGCTGGAGTGGGCTGATTATATCGGTCTAGACGCCCTGCTTGGCTTATTGGACGGCCTTTTTGCCGAAACAAATGATTCCCGCTTTCGCCCGTGTCCACTTCTGCGCCGCATGGTGGTTGCCGGTCACCTGGGCCGAAAAAGCGGGCGCGGTTTTTACGAATACGAATGATACAGGTATTAAGCGACAAAAAAGTTGTCCTGGGGGTAACCGGGTCAATCGCCTGTTACAAGGCGGTTGATCTGGCCTCCAAATTGACGCAGGCAGGCGCCCAGGTCGACGTCATTTTGACCGAGAGTGCCCGCCGGTTTGTCTCTCCGCTGGCGTTTCGCTCGGTTACCGGCCGACCGGCGCTGGTCGATATGTGGGATGAATCCACCCACGTGCAGCACGTCAACTTGGGAGAAGAGGCTGATTTGATGGTCATTGCCCCGGCCACGGCCAACACCATCGCCCGTCTGGCCAACGGCATGGCTGATAATTTGTTAACCCTGACGACCCTCTCCTTGCGCTGCCCGCTGTTAATTGCTCCGGCGATGGACGGCGGGATGTATACACATCCGGCTACGCAGGCCAATGTAGCGGTGCTGCGGGAGCGGGGGGTGTGGTTTGCCGGTCCGGCTGAGGGGCGGATGGCTTCAGGTTTGAGCGGCCAGGGCCGCATGGTTGAACCGGCCGAGCTGTTGGGAAAAATTCGTCAAATTGCCGGCCGGAACGGAGTATTTAAGGGGCAGCATGTGGTTGTCACCGCTGGGCCGACCCGCGAAGCGCTTGATCCGGTGCGCTTTATTACCAATCGCTCAACCGGCAAGCAGGGGGTGGCCCTGGCTCAGGCCGCGGCGGATGCCGGGGCAACGGTCACCCTGGTTGCCGGGCCGATGCGTCAGCCATTTCCGGTCGGGATTGAGGTAGTCAATGTTTTAACCACCCAGGAAATGCACGATGCGACGGTTGAGGCGGTGCGCAAAGCGGATATTTTGCTGATGGCGGCCGCGGTGTCCGATTTTCGGCCGTCGAAGTTTAACAATCAAAAAATCAAGAAGACCAAAGCTGAAGAGTGGGGCATGGCGATCGGGTTGGAACGCACGCTTGACATTTTGGAATCGGTCAAAGCGCAACGGGACGCCACCGGCCGGCCGTTTATCGTTTTGGGGTTTGCGGCTGAAACGCAAAATGCATTTGAATACGGCCGGAACAAGCTGATTCGTAAAGGGCTTGATATCATCGCCATCAATGATGTTACGGCGGAGGGTGCTGGATTTGAGGTGGATACCAATCGGGTAATTTTAATTAGCAGCGATGGAGAAGTGGCTCGTTTGCCGCTGTCCACCAAAACCGCTGTGGCGGAGCAAATCGTCAATCACCTGGCCAAAATGATGTAACCTGACCTTCATTATTTGGCTGCATATCGCCACTTGAGTAAATTCTTTGTCATTCACTGAGCCGGAGCAGCGTTTGCAAAATCACGTTGGCCCCGTTGATACAATCGTGGGTTTTGGTTAACTCTTTGGGATTGTGGCTGACACCGTCGACCGAGGGGACAAACAGCATCGCGGCCGGAATAAAAGGGGAGATCGCCTGCGTATCGTGACCGGCAAAGCTAAGCAAACGGGTATGAGACAGGTCTAATTCATCGGCCGCACTTTCGATGGCCAACATCACGTTTTCTGCGGCTGGGGCGGCCCTGACGAGATCAAGCGGCTGAACGTCAACCTCTAATTGATGAGCCTGGGCCGCCTGCTGGGCCAGCGTCAGCAAAGAGGCCTCAAGTTGATCGAGCTGCGTTTCAGTGCCGTGGCGAAATTCCAGGGCGATTTTGGCTGCAGCCGGAACAATATTAAATCCGCCGGGCTCAAGGGCGATGCGGCCGCAGTTTACAACACCCGGATAAAAACGCCCCTGCACCAGGCGGCGGGCCGCCTGCATAAAATCTGAGGCACCCCAAAACGCATCGCGCCGGTCGGCCATCGGCCTGGTGCCGGCATGGGCGGCTTCCCCCTTAAACGTCAGCCAAAATGAGCGGATGCCCACGATGCCGGTTACGACCCCAATGTCGACATTTGCCTTTTCCAGGCGGGTTCCCTGTTCGATATGCAATTCAACAAAAGCGGCATAATCTTCAGGATTTCGCTGACAGGTTAAGCTGCCTGATTCTGAAATTCCCAGACGACGCATCCCTTCCAAAAGCTGTTGACGGCCGCCGCGCGGCTGCTGGAGTTTCTGAGCGGTCAGGCTGCCGGCAAACGCCTGGCTGCCAAACAAACCAAGCATCGTGCCTTCTTCATCTGTGAAATTGACCACTTCCAGGTTATAGGGCAAGGCTATGCCTGATTCTTGGATGGTTTGCACCGCTTCCAGCGCGGCTAAAACCCCCAACGCGCCATCAAATCGCCCGCCGTTAGGAACGGTATCAAGGTGAGAACCCACCAGAATTTTTGGGCGATCGATTTCCCCCGGCCGCCATTCGGCCGTTTGATTGCCCGCCCCGTCAACTGACAGGTAAAGTCCAGCCTGGGTGGCGCGATTTGCAAACCAGCGCCGCGCGGTCAGGTCTGCTTCCGAAAAGGCTGGGCGATTGACGCCCCCTGCGGCCGTAGCCCCGATTTGAGCCAGCTCAGCCAGATTTTTTAGGAAACGGGTTTCATTGATACGTAAAGACATGGGATGGTTAATTGGCGGGATAATTGCTGGAAATATCGGCCAGCGTTTGGGCCAACAGGCGCACGCCGCGCTGAATTTGCAGCGGAGACGCGTACTCTTCCGGCCGGTGACTGTAACCGTTTTTGCAGGGAATAAAAATCATAGCCGTTGGGCAAATTTTGCTCATAAAGAGGGTGTCGTGATAGGCACGGCTGACCAACTCCATATATTCCAAATGCAATTTATCGCACGCCTTGCGCATCACTTTGAGCAGATCTGCCCCAGATTGAGAGGGGGGATCGGCATTTAAAATTTCAATGGAAGCTTCGATCTGCCGTTTTTTACCAATTTTTTCCAGAGCCGCCTGAATAAAGGCAACCATGCTGTCGCGTGGGGCCTGGGCGGTGTCCCGAATGTCGATCTCCATGACAATGTGACTGGGAATGCTGTTGACCGCCCCAGGATGAATTTGCATCAAGCCCACGGTGGCAACCGAATCCCGCCGGCCGGTGGAAAATGCTGCCTGCTCAACCGCCAGAATCAGCTCGCTGGCTGCGGCCAGGGCGTCTCTCCGGCCGGGCATGAGCACCGCTCCCGCGTGTCCACCTTCCCCTTCAAGGGTGACCCGCATCGTGGCCGGTGCAGCGATGGAGGTGACGAGACCAATTGGTAAATTGGCCTGCTCCAAACGAGGCCCTTGTTCGATATGTAGTTCGATAAAGGCGTCATAAGCGCCAGGTTTGATGGCCACCTCGTTGAGATTTTGCTGATATCCGGCGGAGTTCCTAACCTCGACAAACGAGCGCCCCTTATCGTCTTGCAATTCGGCCAGCTGGTCCGGGGCGAGAGAGCCGGTTAAGGCCCGACTGCCCAGGCAGCCAAGTCCGAAGCGGGTGGGCTCTTCGGAAGTAAACATGATCAATTCAATCGATCGCTCCGGTTGAAACCCGACTTGTTTTAAAGCCCGCACCGCTTCCACACCACCTAGCACCCCGACCGTGCCGTCAAAACGGCCGGAAAAAGGAATCGCGTCGATATGCGAACCGGTAGAAACCGGAGGCAAATCGGGTTGCGCGCCGGTCCATCGGCCAAAAATATTGCCCACGCCGTCCTCGCGAACGGCGAGCCCCGCATCGCGCATCAGCTGCCGAATATAGGCTCGGGCGGCCAATTCGGTGGGGGAAAACAGGATGCGGGTGACCGCCGGTTCGGGCGCATCTGAAAAAGTGGCCAACTTCTCCAGCTCTTCGACAACCCGATCTTGGTCAATTTGAAGGTTTGCTAACGTCATTTCCCACGATTCTAACACCACATGCCAAAAATCGTGTACAACTTTGCCCATAATTTCCTGTCATCGACCGGTATTTCCCTTAAATTTTAGCTCAAGCTGCTACCTTTTCTCCCCGATGCATAATGGAATTTGGGTATTAGATTTTTAGCTCCTAGACGCCAGGAAAGTGATGGCTGCGAATCACCTGTCATTCTGAGCGGAGCGCAGCGAAGTGAAGAATCTCAGCAGGTTTCGGTCAGAAGAGGACCAAATTGAAGAGGGAAAAGCGATGCTCTAGCCACCTTCAACTTCAAGTCAGTTGACGGGATCCTTCGCGAAGCCTGTCCAGAGCGAAGTCGAAGGGCTCAGGATGATAAGGGTCCGTGGGAGATACCTAACTATAGTTACCTGTTGATTCCACCTTTTGCTAGTTGAGCCTACCGCCTTTTCTCATTATTTTAATGACGGGGTTTCCTGATTTTTGGCTATAATCGTCGCCTTTGGGATGCTGAAACATTTTACATCCGTAAAAAACCATAGCGAGAGGATATGTTTTTCAATAAATCAAGGCAAATTCGTCAGTTACTGTTTACTCTGGTTGTATCATGTAGTGCTGTTGTGGGAATGGTCGCGTTTTTGAGTGGGCATCACGCGCAAACGGCCGCAGCTGCACCCCAGGTTTCAACCTGTTATGCGACGATTGACGGGGTGACCGTCTTTGTCGATACCACCGCCAGCCCGGTCCAAGATGCCGTGAATGCGGCCAACGAGAACGATCTTATCAAAGTGGCTGGGACCTGTGTGGGGGTCAACGCCCAAAACAGCACCACTCAAACGGTGCTCATCACAAAATCGGTCACTATTGAAGGTGGCTACACCCATACCAACTGGAATGCCGCGCCAGACCCGCTGCTGTATCCGACCGTTTTGGATGCGGCCGGCGGGGGACGGGTGGTTCTCATCCCCGATGAGGGCGCCTTTACGGTCACCCTCAGCAATCTGCAGCTGATCAACGGCGTGGAATCCGTGAACTCTGGGGGTGGGGTGGGGATTGTCGGAACCGGCCAAAACGTGTTGATCCGCGATACCCAAATATACAGCAACACCTCAGCTAATTTTGGGGGTGGCTTGCGCATTGATGGCGCCCGCGTGGCGCTTCAGAACAGTCGGATTTACAGCAACACATCCCAAAATGACGGTGGCGGCATGTCTGTCGTTCAAGGGGGCCAGGTCACCATTGACAATAGCCAAATCGTCAGCAACACATCTGGCGACGAGGGTGGAGGTGTCCATGTGCTGAGTGGAACCGTGACCATTGATAACAGCGCCATCCTGGATAACTTTGCCGACGATGATGGTGGGGGGCTGGATATTGAGTCAGATGCCACCGTCAC
>JASJCR010000123.1 GCA_030065875.1 Ardenticatenaceae bacterium
GGGCGATTGAAATTGCTCTGCTCAATACCATCAAAGCGCACCCCAACATCACGCTGTTGACCGGTCATACGGCCGTCGATTTGATCACTACTTCACATCACGCTCTCAACCGCCTGGCGGTTTATGAGCCGCGCCGCTGCCTGGGAGCGTACCTGTTTGATCAGGAGACAAGCCAGGTCAAACGGATTCTGGCCAGAAAAACTGTGCTGGCCACCGGCGGTTTGGGACAGCTTTATTTGCGGTCGACCAATCCGAAAGGATCGCGAGGGGATGGTCTGGCCATGGCTTATCGTGCCGGGGCACGGGTCATCAATTTGGAGTACATTCAATTTCACCCGACGACGTTTCATCGCAACAGCGCCCCTCACTTCCTGATTTCAGAAGCGGTTCGCGGGGCCGGTGCGCGGCTGGTCCACAACGACGGCCGGCCGTTTATGGACAAATATGATCCTCAATGGAAAGATTTGGCCCCCCGCGACGTGGTTGCCCGCAGCATCCACCGCGAAATGATTGAAAATGATTTGCCCAACGTTTATCTCGACCTGCGATCGTACATCCCTAACAGCGACATCAAATCGCGTTTTCCGTCCATTGCCGCTGATTGTCAGAAATACGGGGTTGATATAGCACAGGATTTGGTTCCGGTCGTGCCCGGAGCGCACTATTCCTGTGGTGGGGTGTGGGTGGATGACCACGGCCGTTCAACCATCGATAGCCTTTATGCTGTAGGGGAAGTGGCCTGTACCGGGGTTCACGGGGCCAATCGCCTGGCCAGCACGTCGCTGCTTGAAGGGTTGGTATGGGGGGATCGAGCCGCCAAAGATATTGAGCGGAGCTTGTCTGATGGGGCCGCTCCGGACCCGGCCACAACCCCAATGTGGCAGGATACCGGTCAATTTGATCCGGATCCGGTCTTGATCAGTCAGGATATGCGTTCGATTCAACAGCTTATGTGGAATTATGTCGGCCTGATGCGCAACAAATATCGCCTGGCGCGGGCGATGAGCGAACTCCGCCACCTTGAATCAGAAATCGAGGAGTTTTACCGGGTGGCCTATCTAACCGATGAATTAATCGGCCTGCGAAATGCGGTGCGAGCAGCGATCCTGGTTGCCACGGCCGCCTGGAGCAACAAAACGAGCATGGGGTGCCACTATCGGGAAAATTAATTGCTAATTGCCAGTGACTAAGCGCTAATAGCTAAAATTTAGCGATTAGCAATTGGCAATTAGTCATTAGCAATTATTTCCAGGTCGAGCGCCATCAAATATCCTCGCGCCCGCTCGGTCAATGGATAGCGGTTTACGAGCTCCCAGAAGTTGGCGCTGTGGTTTGGTTCTAGCAGATGGGCCAATTCGTGCACGATCACGTAATCGCGAACCCAGGCAGGCATGGTCGCCAGGCGGTGGCTGAGACGAATGGTGCCGTTGGCTGGGGTGCAGCTCCCATAACGCTTGTTTTGATTGGTGACATAGCGGATCGATTGCCAACGCAAGGCCCCGTCAAAATACGCCTTGTTTAACTCCTGGGCCCGCTTCTCCAGCTCATCATCCGTTTGCGGCACCGGCTGAATTTTACGCTTGAGTCGGGTTTGCAGCTTCTTAATGATGGGGGCTAAATCACCATCGCTTAAATGGGCCGGAGCCTGTACCACGAGAACACCATTGCGAATTTTGGCGTTGACCGTCTTGCGCCGCCGCTCGCTGCGCACGATTTCTACTGGCCAGGCATCTTGAGGGTGAGGTGAATCGGCCATAGGCGCTGTCTGAGCTTACAGCTCATTTCCTTCATCGGGGACCATCCCCCGACGACGGGCGTCTTCGAGCGACAGACGCGAATCACCGGAATCATCTGCGGCGGCCAGATCGGTGACCGCAGCATCCCAAAAGGCGTCGAGATCGTCTTCATCCGCCCCTGAATCGTCATCAATTTCGAGCAAATCCAGGTCAAAATCCGCATCAAGGGCGCTTGATTCCCCCCCTGATTCACCAGCAACCCCGTCTGCGTCATCCTCAGCAGCCAGGCCCATCAGCAAGGCCAGATCATCATCAGCATCCGGTTCCAGGTCGCCAAAGAGGTCAAATTCTTCTTCTGAGTCATCCTCAGCCATAGAAAAATTATCGGGAAGCAGCCCTTGGGCCAATGCTTCTTCCAGCGTTAAGGGATCGCCCAGGGGAACATCAACCTCAACCGGTGGTTCAGGCTCCTCTTCTTTTTCTTCAAGAGCCGGGGCCACGGCGGGCGACACAACGTCAGGTCGGGCGGTCGTTGTCCAGCGCTTAACCTCTGTTTGTACTTCTTCAATTTCCGGTAACGCTTGAGCCAGCTCCCGAATTGCTGCCTGTAAAAAGCCCCAAACGGTTCCGATGCGGTTTTCCTGGCTATCGGCCTCAAAAGCCAGAGCCAAGAAGTAATTTTGACCGGCATTGGCAACGTAATATTCATGTTCAGCGGTTGCAAAAAATTGGATCGCCTGCACCTCATCGGTGGCTAAATGACGGGCTACCGTTAACCCATTTTGCATACTCGCCCCGATTTTGGCCAGCAGGTCGACGTCGAGCAGATTCAGGTCATCGCCGCTCTCGAAAAGGTGTTTGCCCCCAAGCGATGCCAGCACGAGCTGTCTGGCGGCCGTATCAACCTGAAGACGCTCCAGACGCTCTCTTTCATCTGCTGACAGGAGATCTTTAGCCCCGACAATTTCCAGGTGCGGTTTCCCGTAGAGTACTTCACTAACGATCTCCAACAGCTTATCGGTATCGAGCGGTTTTTCCAACAAACGATATACCGTGAGACCGGCCGTGGCCTGCTTCATTATTTCCATGTCAAAACCGGAAATGACAATCACCGGCAGATCTGGGTGGCGTTTTTGCACCCGACCCATCAGCTCCGACCCGTCAATGCCCGGCAGGCGCAGGTCGACCAACATCAAATCGGCTTTTTCACGCAGCAGTTCAAGCCACGCTTCTTCCGCTGATGGGACCCCAACCGTCGACACCTCACCTTCTAAAAGGCTGAGGGCGTTTTCAAGATAATCAATGATTTCATAATTGTCATCAACAATGATAACGCGTTTGGGATCACTCATGATCGGCTTTCCTGTTTGCTACTACAACAAAAGTGGTTGGGGCCATTATAAATCGCAAATGGTGAATCGCAACCCAAATTAGAAAAATCTCCTAGTACGCATGGTTTATTTTAACGTGTAATTTAATTTGAGGTGAAACGCACGCAACAATTATCGTCGAGATAGGCTAGATTGATTAATCTTCTGTCAAATCAAGCGGCTCAGATGATTGCAAAATATAGGCCATGACGTCAGCTACGTCTTGAATAGGCATTCGCAGTGGATAATTGTCGGGCATGACTGAAGGGGGGCCGGCGCAGGGACCCGTGGGGCATTCAGCGGTGATGTAGGCGTTTGGATCGAGAATGGACTCGAGGAGGTAATCGGCCGGCGTATAACCGTCAAACGGCGGCCGGTAATCCGGTTGACTCATCTCCCCCACCCACGGTCCCACAACCGCTGAATCCGGATCATCCAGCCGGCCGTGACAGGCGGCGCAGCCGTAAGTAACGGCATATAGTTGTTCGCCATTGTCGATATCGCCGACCATACCCACCAGGTAATCTTCTTCTGATATAGGCTCAACCGTCGGGCTGCAATGGATGAACTCAGGCACGTTATGCCAGTTGACGATAAAAGCGGTCACCGCCCTTTTTTCAGCTTCGCTCAGCTCGGCAAAATCCGCATGGCTGGCGATTTCTTCGGCCGTGTCGCCGCGGGAAAGGAGCGTTCCAGCCACAAATTGAGCCATCGACTGACCGTCCGACAGGACAAACCGGCAGTAGAAATTGCTGCTGTGCAGCACTCTACCGGCACAGCCGATTTGCTCCCCGTCTGAGTCAAGGCAGATTTCTGCTTTGCCCTCTTCTCCATGACAGGTGGCACAGCGGCTGCCGTATACCGCGGCCCCTTCTTCTATCTGTCTGGCCACGGCGTCGTTTCCGCTTGCCGGGGGGGTGGGGGTCCAGGTGAGCGCGGCCCAGGCCAGTATCATCAAGGCTAAAATACCGGCCGCGGTAGCGATCAACAGGCGTGTTTCCGTCCCTCGCATGAACTATCTCCTGCAATTTTATTTGCGTTTCCCTTAACCGTTCAGCAATTTGGTGCGTTCGGCAAAGCTTTTCCAGACCATCAACCACACCTCTTCGTCGTCAAACGCCAGGTAAATTGTGCGTTTGAGGCGCTTTACGGCCGCAAATCCCCCACCGACATAAAAAGCGATCCCATCATAATCGATTTGGGGAGACCAATCGGTAAAAAAGGTCACCTCCAAACCGGGAAACCGATCACCCCCAAAGAGAAAATAGCCGGCGCGTACTTTCTCCGTATATTTTGGCTGGACAAATTGATATAAATAACTGCCGGTTGTTCTTTCAACCATTACCGCATGTTCGTCAATGGGAATGTGCCACAGCTCACCCCGTCTGAGCAGCACGTGGTGTTCGCGGCGGCCGGCGCTAAACATGCCGGTGGCCCGCACCGCTACTTTTTGGTGAGGAGGTAGTAAATCGATCGTTGAAAGTCGGCCATCATCCTGTATCGGCTCAAACGTTGCGTATCCGTTGCGTCTGGCTCTCCGGTAAATGAAGCGCAAGCCCAGCATAACCGCGACGATAACCACACCAAACCACCACAGGCGCAGCAGCAGGGTTATGGCCAGGAATACGAACAGGGCGATCCAAATCCAGCGGGCAAGCGACAAGCCGGCCAAGCGGCTCAGAGTTGTAATAAAAGCAAAGGCGTAAAGTCGGGCACGAAGGGATTTCATAAGCGTTTGAGATTTGTGAATCACAGCTAGGATTAGGCAGATTTTCGCAGAACTTTCCTGAACACAATCAAACGATCAAAGGCAGGGCAAATCCGGGTCATCTGCGGCTGTTTCTTTACCGTGTTTCACCTTCCACACGTTTAAGAACATCAAACATTTGCTGGTGAATCCCTGGAGTGCTGGCTACCAGATTGAGGATGAGCTCGGGCATCATCGGTTGGCCATTCTCAATATGGGAAATTCGTCCGCCGGCCTCTTTCAAAATTAAGGCTGCCGCCGCCATATCCCAAATTTTGAGTTTGTACTCCCAATACCCATCCAGCCGGCCACAGGCGACATAACAAACATCAAGAGCAGCAGATCCCGGCCGCCGTACCCCTTGAGCGGTTTTTAAAAACGCTTCCGCCTGAGCCGCGTTGTTGAGCTTGCTCGTATGACGATCATACGGAAAGCCGGTGGCCAGCAAACTGCGCCCCAATTCCGCTGCCCCGCTGACCCAAATTTGCATTGGATATCCACTCCGATGCTGCATGTATGCCCCGTAACCATCGATAGCATAAAATAATTCTCTGCGATTCGGGTCATAAACGACTCCTACTCGGGGTTGATCTCCCTCAAAAAGGGCGATCGACACCGCGAATACGGGAAATCCGTGCGCGTAATTGACCGTTCCATCAAGCGGATCAACATACCAGATAAAGGGGCTGTCCCCTTCAGAAGCGGTTCCCTCTTCTCCCATTAAACGATGATCGGGAAAATGCTTCTTCAACTCGCCGGCGATAAATTCTTCGGCCAGCTTATCGTACTGGGTCACCAAATCAACTGAACTGGTTTTACCTTCAGTTTCCTGCTGGAAACCAAAGTGCTCCATTAAGAGTTTCCCCGCATCACGGGCGATTTTTTCCGTTATCTGTAAAATTTCTTCCCAATTCATGGGGTGAATTGTAGTCGAAATGAGGCTGGATGAGTAGGCAAAGACGCAAATCGCAAATTGGTTTATTGGTGTATCAGTTAATTGATTTTGCCTACGCGATTTTAAATATCTCAGGTGCACAAAATGGGCAGTAAAAATATTCCAATATACCATTAAACGATTAAACTTGATGACATAGGTCTTCTCACTCAATTTGATTCTAAAAAAATGACCCAATTTCAGGAAAAACTCTGGCGGCTGCTGATTCTACTCACGGCGGCCGTCCTTCGGCTGTGGGATTTATCGCGGGTGCCCCCCGGACTCACCCACGATGAAGCGGATCATGGCTTAAGCGCCTGGGAGGTCCTGCAGGGACAGTGGTCGATCTATTTTTCTGTGGGTTACGGCCGGGAACCGCTGTATGACTACGTGACGGCCGCCTTGATGGCCCTGACTCGCCCGTCGTTTTTGATCGGCCGGTTGACGGCCGTCTTTTTTTCGCTGCTGCTGTTGGCGGCCGTTTACGCCCTGATCAAGCGCCTCACTTCACCACGCATCGCCCTGCTGACCATCGCCGGTCTCGCCGTCGGATTTTGGCCTCTGATGGCCTCCCGCCAGGCCCTGCGCTCCATTACGCTGCCCTTTTTTCTGGTCATGGCCGTTTACTTCTGGCTGCGTCCCACATTTACCAATACCCAACACCGATCACCCATCACCCAACACCCATCACCCAACACCCATCACCTATCACCCATCACCCATCACCCATCACCTACCTCCCACCTTCTACTTTCCGCCCTCTTCCTCGGCCTCTCTTTTTATACATACCTTGCCTCCCGCATCATGTGGCTCATCTTTCCCGGCATGCTGCTGTTCTGGTTTTTTACCCACAGGGAGCGTTTTCAGGTGATGTGGCGGCCGACCCTGATGATTTTGCTCCTGGCCGGGGTCATATCATCCCCGCTGTGGGTTTACCTGCAGCAAAATCCGGGGGTGGAGCAGCGTCTGGGTCAGCTGACGCAAACGCTCGATGAAGCTCAAAACGGCAATCTTCGCCCGCTGGCCACAACGATCATGGAGGGAGTGCGGCTCATTCCGTTTCGAGGGGATACCGCCTGGCGCTACAACATCCCCGACCGACCGCTGCTGGCTCCGTGGATGGCTCTACTCTGGGCGCTGGGTATCGGGCTGGTCTTGGCCCGCATCTTCGGCCGGGAGCGCCCTGGGGATGGTCCGATCTGGCAGGCCAACGTAAGCGCAGAAATGGGGATTTTGGCGCTGGGCTGGCTCCTGTTGGGTTTGGGGCCGGTTTTTATCACCGGCCGCTTTCTGGCCAATACGCAGGCGATTGGCGTCATGCCCGTTCTCTACTTCTTTCCGGCCGTGGGCATTGACTGGATGCTCGACCGCAGCGACAATCGCAGTCCGTTTGCTCGCGCGGCCGTGGGGTTTCTCTTTGTGGCCATCGCCTTTGATACCGTCCAAAGCTATTTTGTAACCTGGGGGCAGCACCCTGAAGTGCGGATTCAATATGAAACGCCGCTTTTTAACCTGTTAGACGAGCTCAACCGCTCCGGCCGCGGTGAGGTCGCGATTTCAAACCCCACACCCGGCCGCTACCACAGCCAGCCGGTTGGTCTGGTTACTTTACATAACCCAGAAGTGACCCTGCGCTGGTTTGACGGCCGGTCCGCCCTTTATATTCCGGCCGGAGCCGGTGAAAGCACCCTCGTTTTTCCGGCTGATGGGTCGGCTCCCGCCCCTGCCCTAACCCCCTTGCTGGAGCCCTCTCTCACGCAAACCACAAACCGGTTAAACCCAACAGATCCAGCAGATGACGTCATTGAATTCGTCATCAACAGCGATCTTTGGGCGGACGGCGCCTTACAAAATTTTTCTCTTCCGGACCAATCGCTTTCCTTCGACCACCGCATCACCCTGCAGGGAGTGATATTGCCGGAGCAGCCCGTCCAGCCAGAAACGCAGATTGACGTGATAACCTGGTGGCTGGTCGAGCAGGCCGCCGATGTTGATCTGGTGCTTTTTACCCAAATTTTGGGGACAGACGGCCTGCCCCTCACCCAAATTGACCGCCTGGATGCTCCGGCCAACGCCTGGGTCAGCGGGGATTATGTGATCCAGCTGCACCAGCTCACTCTGCCCGCAAACACCGCCGCCGGTGAATATGAAATCATTACCGGTTTTTATTTTCCGGACGATGGCGTACGGCTGCCGCTCACCATCGATGGGGAAAACGTGGGGCAGGATTATTGGCGGTTGGGTACAGTAGAGGTTCGCTAGCCCGGTGCTGAGCCTGTCGAAGCCGAAGCGACTCTGCCTTCGACAGGCTCAGGCATCGTCTTCAACGAGTTATTAATTACTCTCTAAGTTAAAAGAAACAGTTCACCTGGCCAAATCTGCTAAAATACGCCGTTCATCTATGGTCAAAAATTCCCAAAAAACTACCGTTATCCTTCTCATCATTTTGTTAACGGCCGCCTTTTTGCGTTTCTGGCAGCTGGCCGATCATCCACCGGGCTGGCGCGATGATGAATTGATCAACTCCCTGGTGATATCCCAGCACGTCATTGATGGCGACTGGCGACTTTATTATGATGACGCCTCAGGCCACGAGGCACTGTATCACATCCTCAACGCCCTGCCCCTTTATCTGTTTGGACCAAGCGCAGCTGGTATTCGCTGGCTGTCCGCCTTGATGGGCATCCAAACGGTGTGGCTGACCTTTTTACTCGGCCGGGAGATGTTTGATCGAGACGATGTAGGGCTGATCGCGGCGGCCGGCATGACGGTCAGCTTTTGGTCCTTGATGTACTCTCGGATTGGGTTGCGCCACATCGCCCTCCTGTTTTTTGTCTTGCCCACCTTTTATCTTTTGTGGCGAGGCATCAAACGAGACAGCCGCCGCAGCGCCATCTGGGGCGGGATGTTTCTAGGGCTAACGTTTTACACTTATTTCGCTTCTCGCGGGGTGCCGCTGATTATCGGTGCGTGGCTGTTTTATCTGCTGGTGTTCAACCGCCGTTTGCTGGTTCGGGCGTGGGGGAAGACCTGGCTCGTCCTGGCCATCGGGATCGTCCTGGCCGTTCCCCTATTTGCCGCCCTGCAGCAGCAGCCGGAAGCAGAGGCTCGCGTGGCCGAGCTGGCGGTCCCGCTTATCGAGGCGCAAAAAGGAAATTTCGAGCCGCTGCTGACGTTTACCATTCGAACCTTGAACATGTTTCACAGCGATGGCGATGATGAATTTTTGTACAACATTCCCGGCCGGCCGGTATTTGGCCCGCTGACCGCCATATTTTTCTGGGCCGGCGTGCTGATCGCTTTGTGGCAAACGATCAAACCGTCACCCAATAACCCACAGCCCGCTCCCTACGCCTTTCTCATATTGTGGTGGCTGGCCGGGATTTCACCGGCCTTTATCAGCGTGCCTCCAGGCAGCTTAAGCCACACGATCCTGGCTCAACCGGCCGTCTATTTGCTGCTGGCCGTGCCGGTGATCTGGCTTGGAGATGTGGTTCCGCCTAAACGACGGCCGTTTTTCCTGGTCGGCGTGTCGCTGCTCCTCATCGGGTTTGTGGCCGCTCGCGATCTGCCAGACTACTTTGTAACCTGGCCGCAGCGGGGCAATACGCGCTTTCTCTATCGGGCGGATCTGCACGGGGTGGCCCAAGCGCTGAGCGAGATGCCGGAGGCTGCACAAATCGGGGTGACCAGTCAGCTCCTTGGCCCGTGGGACCGCGTGGCCCTGCAGGCAAATCTCGATCGGCACCAGGCCGGCAGTGCGCCGGTTTTGTTTAACCCCGAACGGGCGATTTTGATCGAGCCGCCGCAAAGCTGGATCAATTACCCAACCGATCTTGAGCCGTTTGAACCGGCCGCCTTTCGGGAAACCGAGAAAGCGGAAGGTGGATACAGGCTGGCCGAAATTAATCTCAATGCTTTACCCGCATTTGAAGAGGAAAATTGCTTTGAAAACGGCCTCTGCGTGGCCTTTGCAACAACTCAGATCGACGAGCAAATCACCCTCGATCTGCTGGTACGGGTGGATCAAACGCTTGATTTGCCCGATATACCGCTCATCAGCAATCCACCGCCACCCGATGTCTACGCCGGTCCCCGGCTGCTGATTTTTGCCCAGCTGCTGACCGAAGATGGCTCCTTTTTAACGGGTGATGACGCTTTTGGCGTTGATCCGCAAACCTTAACAGTAGGGGAAAAATTTTGGCAGCGCCACCGGCTGATCATTCCGGATGGCACAAACCCTGCTACAATTGCCTTCGGTTTTTACGATCCGATGAGTGGGGAGCGGATTCTCACAAAGGAAGGACTGGATGCGATCCGGATTGATTTAATAGCTAATAGCTAACAGCCATTAGCTGTTAGCTATTAGCAATTAGCAATTAATATGTTTTCTTTTTTTCATCACGACCGCCTCCTATGGCTGATCCTGGCCGGTTTTCTCTTTCTGGCCACCGCATACAGCGTCATCAATCCCATCCATGAAGGGACGGATGAACTGCGCCACTATCGCTTTGTGCGCTATCTGGTAGAAAATGGTCAGCTGCCGGTTCAGGGAGAGGAGCCGTGTCGTTCGCAAAGCCATCACCCCCCTCTTTTTTACGCTGCGGGGGCGTTGTTGACCAGCTGGGTTGATACCGGCCGGGAAGTTTGCACCTCGCCAGTGTCAAACCCCTTTTGGGCATATCGCTATTGGGATGTCGGCACCGACAATAAGAACATGTACATCCACCCGCCCAGCGAAGGATTTCCCTGGTCGGGTGAACCTTTGGCGGCCCATCTTATCAGGCTGCTAAATGTGTTTATTGGAGCGATCGCTGTCTTCTTGACCTACTTGACCGGCCGCTTAATTTGGCCGGAAAAACCGGCGTATGCGGCCGGGGGGGCCGCCTTTCTGGCATTCAACCCGATGTTTTTATACATGGCGGGCACCATCAACAATGATGTGATTGCGGCCATGAGCGGCGCTTTGGTCATGTATACCGCCGTGCGTCTACTTTATCAAAGGGAAGGAATTCAAGACCCGACCTTGACCGGCTTTGTTTTGGGCGTGGTCTATGTAATCGCGCTGCTGTCAAAATTTAGCCTGGCTCCCATGATCTTGCCCCTCATTGCCGGGTTGTTTTTAATCACCCATTGGAAGAAGCAGGTGCGCGAATGGTTTACGGCCAATTTGATTTTAGGGGTGACGGCCGTCGCCTTGGGCGGGTGGTGGTTTGCCCGCAACGCCTACCATTATGGCGATCCCACCGGCTTTAATCCGGTGACCGAATTATGGGGTGTCCGCACACCCAGCGAAAGTTGGGGATTGGTGTGGCTTGAACTGCCAAACGTATGGAGCAGCTTGTGGGGGCGGTTTGGTTTTGGCCAAATCCCGCTTCCCGAAGCGGTTTACCAGGGGCTGTGGATCACGACCTATCTCGCTTTAGGAGGCACGATTCTGTGGCTGCTGCTCAGGGGGGCGGATCGTCTGGCCGGAGCCAACAGCCGCTTAGAACCGGTTTACGCGCGTCGGGAAACGATTTTTTCTCTTCTGCTGCTTCTCCTGATTGTTGGTTTGACGGTGGCGGTTGTGATCAGCTATATGCTGTTGAGCCCGGCTGGGGCGATGGGACGTTTTCTCTTCCCCGGTTTGCCCGCATTTGCTCTGCTTCTCTTCTGGGGGATAACGCGGTGGGCGGCGCTTCTTGGCCGGCCGTCGAGACGGGTCATCAACTTCCTGGCCTTCACCTGTAATGCCGCGATGATTGTCCTCTCCGCCGTCGCCTTATGGGGGTACATCCGGCCGGCGTATGCGGTCCCATCCAGCTGGACCGACAATCAAATACCGCAGGGGGCCGTGCGCACCGATGTGGTTTTTGAACCGTTTATCAAACTACACGCTGTTGAGGCTCTTCCGGACACGATCCGTCCCGGAGAAGAGGTTGAGCTAACGCTCTACTGGGAAGTATTGGCCGCTCCTCCGGGAGATTACTACTTTTTTGTGCACCTGATTGATGATGTAGAAACCATGGTCACCCAGCGGGACACCCATCCCGTTACCGGTAAATATCCGGCCGGTCTATGGCAGGCTGGGGATCGCTTTGTCGATCAAATAGCGGTTTATGTCCCCGAAACCGCATATCCGGCGTCCGCCCGTCTGCAAATCGGTTTTTACGCTCCCGGTGAAGGATATCGTTTGAGTGTTTCATCGGCCGGCATTTCCCAGGGAGATGCCTACACCATTGACCAGCTCACCATCGCCACCGACAAAGATCACGTTCCTCTCGATCTTAATTTCGAAAATCAGGCGTTCCTGCAGGGATATCAATACAGCGGTCGGGAGTTCAATCCCGGTGAAACAGCAGCAGTCACCCTCTTCTGGAGCCATCCCCCGGACACTACCCTCAAAAACCTGGAAGTCAGTTTACACCTGGGTGATTCTTCAACCACCCCATTGAGCACTCTCCCGCTCGAGGCGGCCGAACCAATCGTTTTCAATGGCCAACAAGCATACCTCACCCGTCATTTGGTCACAATTCCGGCTGATTATCCACCCGGAAAGGACTTTTTTACCATTACTTTATTCGACATTTTCACGCGGAAGCGCCTCAACATGATTGCGGAACGAGGCAACTGGATAGATAATGAGTTACCGCTAGCCGGTATCCGTATATCGGATATACCTTGATAACTGCTGTTAACGAAAACAACACCAGCAATCACGGGTGAAAATTTTATCTGTGCACCCGATAAAAAGTGGTTGAGTAATTTTTGCGGAAGTATCCAAACCAGATCGAATGCCATCGGCAGGAAATATAGGCCAAAAGGCCACTTAATCCGCCATTTCTTTACGAATCCTGATGAAATGTTTCCGCGTTAATAGATTTGTTTGTCAAATTAAGATAATAAAGGGGAAAGGTGAGCCTGGATCATGTCATCAATTATATTGTAGAATGGCAAGATCTTGTTAAACCGAATAACCGCGCAGTATGAATAAGAATCGGCAATTAATCGCCGCACCAACAATATTTTTTATAACGTTTGCCTTACTTTTTGCGGGAGCCACCGTTCTTTGGGCCCCTTTAACAAACGGGGCAATCGTTTTGTTGGGCTTCGTGGCGGCCGTTGCGGCCGGTGTCATTATGATGTTAAGCGGCAGAATCCGCGAGCAAATTCAACTGGATGATGATGGGCTGCCTGCCGATGCCGCTTTTTTTGAGTTAACTCCCCAATCCACATCGGATAAAACAGAGCAAAAACCTGTCCCTCAATCGAAAAAAATTACCGACCTGGAAAATCGGCTCAACGAGCTCAAAATGCTGAGGCAGTTTGCCGAAGCGATGAATTTCACCATCAATTTTGATGCCATGCTGTGGCTCGTTTACACACACAGCCAGGATATTCTCAACCCGCGCGACTTCAATATCTATTTAACCGATCCGGAAAGCGGACAGCTTTACACCGCATTTTGTGTTGAAGAGGGTGATCGCTGCTACGCCCACGAAGGATTAAAGGCGGTTGTTGCCGATACCCGAATTTCACAAATTATCGATCTGGGGCTGGTACATGAACATCAGGATCGCCACGGCCGCTATTGGATTACCGCCCCTCTCAATGCCGGCGCAGAAACCGTTGGAGCGATTCAGGCCAGTCATGTGGAGATTGATACCCCATTTGACCCTCACATCTACGACCTCTTTGCCAGACTCGCTTACAATGCCGCCTCGGCATTTGATCACCATATGACCAACCAACGCCTCCAGGTCCGGGCGCGGCAGCTGGAAACCTTAATGGGAGTGATCCACTCCATCAATGCGGAACAAGATGTTGAATCACTGCTTGATTTGATGTTGGAAAAAGCGATTGAACTCCTCAAGGTAGAAGCCGGCAGCATCCTGCTGGTCGATGAAGAGGCCAGAGAGTTGGAGTTTAAGGTTGTCCATAGCCCCAGCCGCGATCAGCTGCTCGGCACACGTCTACCGGTCGGCAAAGGGATTGCCGGCCAGGTGGCCCAAACTCAGGAACCCATCATCGTCAACGACGTGGATAAAGCCAGCCACTGGTTTTCCGGAGTGGATGCTCAAATTGAATTTAAAACGTATTCGATATTAACCGTGCCCCTCATCCATCAGAAAGAAGTATGGGGTGTGGTGCAGGTCGTCAACAAACAAAATGGGGCTGAATTTACCGACAGCGACCTGCAGCTTCTGACCGCGTTCGCGGGTGAAGCGTCTGTGGCCCTGAAAAATGCGGACCTGTTAAAGCAAACCGATGCTGCCCTGCAAGAGCGCGTCAAAGAGCTTTCACTGCTGCGTGAAGTTGACCGGGACCTCAATCAGGATCTCGACATGAATCGGACCCTGCAGCGGGTTTTGAACTGGGTTGAGCGGCTCTTTGATGCTTCCGCAGGTTACGTCGTGCTCTTTGATCCTGATGGCAACCATTTGGCGTGCGACATGCGCGGTTATTCAGAAGAATTTAGCCGCCATCTGGAACCGTGGCACAAAAATGATTATCCCGGTTTGATCGGGCATGTATTAAAGGATGGGCAGCCGCTGCTCACAAAAAATACGGCCGATGTTGATGAGTATTTTGCCGCTCGTCTCGAAACCCAATCCCAAATGACCTTGCCTATTATCCAGGACAAGCAAATCATTGGGGCCATCGCCATTGAACACGATCAGGTCAACGCCTTTTCCCAGGCGGACCTGGAAACAGCGATCGGGTTGGTCAACCATATGACGGCCGCTTTGGCCAACGCCTGCCTCTATTTGCAGGTTCACGAAGCCAACAACGCCAAATCTGAATTTGTCTCTATTGTTTCCCATGAGCTAAAAACACCGCTGGCCAGCATTCGCGGGTACGCCGGTCTAATGAAATCCGGTATCACCGGGGACATCAACGATCAACAGGGTGAATTTCTGGAAACGATTGACTCTAACGTCAGCCGGATGGCCACCCTGATCCAAGATTTAACCGACGTCTCGCGAATCGATACCGGTCAGCTGCGCGTTAAACCAGAACCGATTCCCTTTACCTCAGTCATTAACGAAACCATTCAATCAATCCGCTCGCTTGCGGATCAAAAAGGGATCGAGATCGAGCTCAACCTGCTGCCTAACACCCCGATCGTAATGGGAGATCATGCTCGCCTGGTGCAGGTGATGACCAACCTTATTTCAAACGCCTGCAAATACTCGCCGGAAAACACCAAGGTCAACGTCAACATGTCGAACAGCAACGGGTTGATCAAGTGCGCGGTTCAAGATCACGGGTACGGTATTTCACCTGAAGATCAAGAGAAGCTTTTTACAAAATTCTTCCGCTCCAGCGATCCCAATATCCGCCGGGCTCGGGGTACCGGTTTAGGCCTGTCAATTACCCGAGCTTTGGTTGAACTACATGGTGGAAACATCGGCTTCGACAGCGCCATTGGCGAGGGAACCACATTCTGGTTTACTTTACCGCTAGCCCCAACCCCAGTCACAGCAGATTAACGATTATGCCTTCATTTATAGATATTGACGCCTTGCGTCAGCAATTTCCTGCCTTACAGAAGCAGGTCAACGGCCGTCCGGTTATTTATCTCGATGGCCCCAGCGGCACGCAGGTTCCTCAAACCGTGATCGACAGCATGATGAGCTATCTGCTGCGAGACAACAGCAACCGGGGCGGGCCGTCAATTAACAGCCAGCGTACCGATTTTTTGGTGAGCGATGCCCGGCGGTCTACCGCACAACTGTTAAATGCTCGCCGGCCGGAAGAGATCATTTTTGGGCAAAATATGACCGCCTTGACCTACAATTTGAGCCGCGCCCTCGGTCAAACCTGGTCGGCCGGTGACGAAATTGTGGTCTCAGAACTCGATCATCACGCCAATATCGATCCCTGGCTGCAGGCCGCGGCCGAGCGAGAGGTAAAGGTCCGCTGGCTGCCGGTGGACCGCCAGACGTGCACGTTACAGCTGGAAAAATTGCCGACTCTGCTGACCGAGCGAACCAAGCTGGTGGCGTTAACGTTCGCCTCTAACGCCGTGGGCAGCATCACCGATGTCGCCATGGCGGCCAACATGGCCCACACGGCCGGGGCCAAACTGTTTGTGGATGCGGTGCACTACACGCCTCACGGGCCGATTGACGTCCGCAAGCTCGACTGTGATTTTCTAGCCGCTTCCGCTTATAAATTTTTTGCTCCTCACCTGGGCATTCTCTACGGAAAATACGAACATCTCAACGAACTCAAGGCGTACAAACTGCAGTCTGCGCCGTCATTCCCTCCGGACAAATGGGAAAATGGAACCCAGAGTTTTGAGAGCATGGCCGGTTTGATTGCCGCCATTAACTATCTGTCCAAGCTTGGCCATCGAGCCACCAGCCTCTTAAATGCGGATGCAACCTCTCTGGCCGGGTTAACCGGCCGCCGGCGGCTGCTGCACAAAGCGATGACCACGATTGCCGGTTATGAACGGCAGTTGAGCGCTCGCTTTTTATCCGGTGCAGAAGAGATTCCCGGTCTGCGAATTTACGGTTTAACCGATCCGAGCAAGCTGCAGTGGCGCACCCCCACTTTTAGCATCCGCATGCGCGGCCGGCATCCGCAGGAAATCGGCCGTTACCTGGCTCAAAAAGGGGTTTTTGTGTGGACAGGGGATTTTCACGCCACAACCCTGATGAACGCCCTCAAGCTAAACGACAGCGGCGGCACCGTGCGCATCGGATTTGTCCACTACAACACGGCCGAAGAGGTGGATGAAGTGCTGAATTTATTGGAGAGGATGAAATAGAAATATAGAAGAGAGGAAAGAGAAGAGAGGCGGTCGCTCAAAAACTTGCCTCTTTTCTCTTCTAGCTTAAATAATCTCTGAGGGATTTGCTGCGGCTGGGGTGGCGGAGTTTACGCAATGCTTTCGCTTCGATTTGCCGAATACGTTCGCGGGTCACGCCAAATTTTTGACCCACTTCTTCCAGCGTGTGGTCTTTGCCATCATTGAGGCCAAACCGCATTTCCAATACCGCTCGTTCGCGATCGGTCAGAAAACCGAGCACGTTGCGGACCTGCTCGCGCAGCAGTTCTTTAGCCGCAGCGTCAACCGGCTCTTCGACCGATTCATCTTCGATAAAATCACCCAGCTGCGTGGAGTCGTCGTCGTTGCCTACCGGCAGTTCGAGCGACATGGGATCTTGCGAGATACGCAAAATATTGCGCACTTTGCCGGTTGCCTGTCGCCACTTGCGGAACAGCAGCGGGTCAACCTGCTCATCACGCTTCAAGGTGGCTTTAATTTCATCGCGTTCTTTTTCTTCAAGATACGCATCGAGCTCCAGGACGAGTTCTTCCACTTTAGGCTCACGCCCGAGGACCTGAACCATGCTGCGCTGCACCCGCAGGATCTTGTTGATGGTCTCAAACATATGCACCGGGATCCGGATTGTGCGCGCTTGATCGGCGATGGCCCGGCTGACGGCCTGACGAATCCACCAGGTGGCATAAGTGGAAAATTTAAACCCCTTGGTGTGATCAAATTTCTCAACAGCCCGCAAAAGGCCGACGTTCCCTTCCTGGACCAGGTCGAGGAATTGAATCCCTCGCCCAAGGTATTTCTTGGCCACGCTGACAACTAGCCGCAAATTGGCGCGGGTTAGATTGGCTTTGGCTTCTTCTGCGGTTTGATAAATTTTAAACTCGTTATCTTTGAGATGGTGATAATCATCGGGCAGGTATTCGACAAATGCATCCAGCTCGGGTAGCGCTTTGTCGCGCATAATAGCCAGCTTGACCTTTGAAGAAATCCGGGGAGGCATGAGATAAATCGCGTTAAACAACTCAAACGTGGCCTTGGCCAGCCCGGTCCACTCTCGCGTCAGACCCCACTCTCCCTGGTTGAGGTAAAAGCGCAGGTATGAGCCCCCTTCTTCCGTTTCCCACGATTGATGAAGCTGTTGGGCCTCGGGGATAAGCTGGGTCAGATCTGGCAGTTCAACCCCCAACTCGAGGCTGGTTTCTTCTATTTTTTGCCACGCTTCCAGAAGGATTTGGTAATTGTAGAGCATGACCCGTGAGTAGGGATCATAATCGGCAAAGAGCCCGTCTTGTCTGGCCGCTTTACCAACCTCGGTCGTAATATTTTCTAAAACGGCGGCCGCAGCCAGCTGAGAAGAAAGCCACACTTCCTGCTCCGCGGTCAGGAGAGGAACCCGGCCGATTTCCCTCAAATAGGTGTGAACGGGATCATCATCGTAAATCAGATAATCAAGTGCCTGATCATCCTCGTAGGCTTTGCTGGACCCGATCAGAGAGCGAGTGGGATCTTCAATCTCATCCTCATCGCCCTGAATATTGATGCCCATATCCTGCAAGTCGCTGTACAGCGCTTCAGCCGCTTCTTCATCTAAAGAAGCGAGGACTTTCTGCAGCTCTTCTTCATCGACGGTTTGCTCTCTGCGAACCTTGCTAAGAAACGCCGATACGTCTACATCAGGTATATCATTGTCCTGAGTGTCAGGTTTTTCTAAATCCACATTATCCACATCGAGGCTCATGTTGTTAATCCTACCGATAAATTAAGGCACATCATCGCTCAATCACTTCTATAAATTGAACAACTTCACGATAGTATGTGAAAAATGACCAACAAACAAATTTTCATATGTTCGACCAGCGAAATCGCCGTCTTACATCATATTTTGCTTATATCCTGAAATTGGAAGCCCAACAGCAGCGAAGATTAATACCAAATCTCCCTTACTTCATGAATGGTGTTGAGGTTTAACTCGTTATGATCGACGGCGGCTGATCCCTTTGATAGCCGCTTTGGCTCGGTTTACCTGGTATATTTGACGGGTCAACTCAGCATGCTGCTGCGTATAATTGCGCACAAGCTCAACATCCGCTTCCTGCTTTGCTTCCCGTATCAGCAACTTCAGCTCATCATTGAGTTGGTTAGCTTTTCTCAGCCGCCAATCTAAAACCGAATGAACCAGTCGCTCAGGCAGTTTTTCTCGTTCTGCTTGTTTGGTTGAAGACAGCTGCATTAATTGCTGAACTCGCTGCTGCATGAGCGCATCTAAACTATCCCATATTTCTTCTATCGAGGCAACAACTCCTAGGCTTTGCTGTTGATTGAGAACGACAAACAACGTGCGATCAACCGCCGATGAAAAATCTTCGGCGTGGATGATTGACTGCCCTTCTTGACTTAACATCCGATTAATGCGCCGGATCAACAGCGGATCGATCAGGCACTCTCTCAGAAAGTTCTCTTCTATTTTCTTGACCCCATCGCCTCGGCTGCGGGCGCGGTTTTGAGGGGTGGGTTTGGGAGGGGGCGATGATTTCGTTGACCTTCTCTCCCCCACAACCGGCCGGCGTTCTCCCGGTACATACAGCTGTTTTAAAGCCCGATCATCCACGCGTAAGGTGCGGGCCAAAAGCTGCCAGAAATGTTCTCGCTCAACCGGGCTGGCTACATCGCGAATTAAGGGAATGACCTTCTCGGCCAGCTGCGTTTTATTTTTTGGATCGTTTAAATCTGTTTCCTGGCTCAGCACGTCGATAACGTATTCAACAACCGGTTTGGCCCCTTCAATTCGGCGCGCAAACAGCGCTGGATCCTGGCGAATTAAGCTGTCCGGATCTTCTCCAGGCGGCATCGAGACAATACGCATATCGGCCTGCAGCCGCCCTTCTTCTTTTATCAGACCGGTTGGATCAAAGCGCAGCTCCTCTTCCCGGTCAAGGGTCTTCCGGGCGACATCTAGACTGCGGAGGGTGGCGTTTACGCCGGCCGCGTCCGCATCAAGGGCGATGACAAAACGTTTGGTCACCCTTTTGAGCAGGTTAAGCTGCGTGGGGGTTAAGGCGGTGCCCATTTGGGCGACCATATTGCGAAATCCGGCTTGCCAGGCCATGATGACATCCATATACCCTTCAACGATCACCGCCTGACGGGCTTCTCGAATATGACGGCGCGCCATATCCAGGCCAAAGAGAAGGTTGCTTTTGTCAAACAGTTCGTTTTGAGGGGAGTTGAGATACTTCGGGATTCCGTCCGGATCAAGCGTGCGGGCACCAAAGCCAACTACTCGCCCCTGCATATCTCGAATCGGGATCATCAGGCGGTTGCGAAAACGGTCATACCGCGTCCCTTTTTCTTCATTGACGGTTAGGAGACCGACCTTGATCAAATCCTCTTCGCTGTATCCCTGCCCCAGAAAATGATCGCGGGCTGCATTCCAGCTGTTTAAGGCAAATCCAATGCGAAAGGTGTCGATTGTTTCGGCCGTGAATCCCCGCTTATCAATATATTCGCGGGCAAATTGGGCCTGCGGCGCATGTAAGAAAAGCTGATGAAAATACCCGGCCGCGGCCTCCAGAAGTTCAACGAGATGATCCTGGGCGTTTTTTCGGGCGATTTTCTGCGGGTCCGGTTCTTCGAGCTGGACCCCGGCCCGAGCGGCAAGCTGGACCAACGCTTCGCGAAATTCGACCCCATCTCGCTTCATAAAGTAGCTAAAAATATCACCGCCTTCCGCACAGGCACCAAAACAGCGCCACGTCTGTGTTTCCGGAAAAACCACAAACGAAGGCGTGCGCGTATTGGAGTGAAAAGGGCAGAATCCGGTGTAGCTTCGGCCGGATTTGCGCAAATTAACCGTTTCTGATACCAGCTCCACTATATCGAGCCGGTTTTTAATTTCTTGAATTGGATCCATTTAAAAAGACCACAGACAGCAGACTACAGACATCAGATTTGGACCTTTGTGGTCTGTGGTCTGTGGTCTGTGGTCTCTTGTCTCTCCAGCGGGAGCCACACAAAAAAGCGGCTGCCCGGAAATTTTTCTTCATCCAGCCCTTCACTCTCCGCCCAAATCACCCCCTGGTGAAGGGTAATAAGCCCGTTGGCAATTGAAAGACCAAGACCGGCTCCGCCCCCCTTAAATTTTGTTTTGCTGGAGCTGTGCAAATCAACCCGGCCGGCCTGGTAAAATTTTGTAAAAATCAGCTCTTGATTTTCGGGCGCGATACCGATGCCGCTGTCTTTGACGCATATTTCCACCCCAGGTCGAATCACCCCATCTTGATCCGGGCGTCTGCTCATCCGGCCGCCAACTTCAATTTTACCGCCATCCGGCGTGTATTTGACGGCGTTTAGCAAAAGCTGATTCATCACAATTTCCAACAGGTCAAAATCACCCACAATTGGAGGCAAATTAAATAGTTCATCCCCGAGCGAAAATTGCAGGTTGCGCGCAGAGAAAACCGATTCCAGATTGCTGCTGACCAAACTCAGCAAATCACCCACAATTAATTCGGTCCAGTAAACATCCATGGTGTTGTTGTCAAGGCGAACCATGATTAACAGGTTTTCAACCAGTTCCTGCAGGCGCAGGGATCCGGAGTCAATCCCGCGAATGTAGTGACTGAGTTGGTCATCCGCCTGGAGACCGGCATCGCGATGCAGCATTTGAATGTAGCCGCGCAGCACCGTCAGAGGGGTGCGAATTTCGTGAGACATGATCGTTATAAAATCAGATTTAGCCTGATCGAGACGGGTCAACTGCTGGTACGCTTTTTCCAAATCGGCCGTGCGCTCCTGGACCTGCTGCTCAAGGGTTTGATTAAAGGCGGTGACCTGTTCATATAAGTCAGCATTTAAAAGGGCGATGGCGGCCTGGCTGGCAAACAACTCCGCACTGCGTATCTCCTCTGGCGAAAACTGCATTTCAGTCGTGCGCACGAGCGACAAGATGCCAATGACTTCGTTTTGAGCGAGCAACGGCAGTCCAAGATAAACAATCGCCGGGGACATCCCGTCCAAATAAACCCACTCCGGCCGCTGACGGACGTCCGGAATGACCACAGCCCGCTGGGTGCGCCTTAGGGTAGGAAAAATATCATTCGGATCCGCATCGCCGATAAAAATACGCGTTCCCCCTCGCTGCATCAGTGAATCCGGGAACCCGCGTGAGGCTAGCACAACCAGTTCATCTCCCTCGTGAATCAAGATGGAGATTCGATCGCAAGCCAGCACCTTAACCAGGTTGTCAAAAATCGCCTGAATGACCTGCTGCCGGGTAAGGCTGGTTGTTAAATTGGAGCCGATCTCCTGCAAACCATCCGCTATCAAGCGGGCCTCCCGCTCTTTTTGCCGCGCTTCGATCTGGCGGATTAAACTTTGTCGATGGGCGGCATGCAGAAAAAATATTCCCAGAATCGCCCCGGAACCGATGACCGAATATTCAACCAATATTGGAAATCCATCAAGCCAGAAAACAAGAATGGCGCTGCCCAGTAAATTAATCGCTTGAATCAGAGCCATCCAGCGTGAATTGAGCAAGAAGTAGCCCAGCAGCAGCGCCGCGATAAAAACCTGGAAAATAATCAGGGGATTGCGCGTAAAATAATAGGTTCCCAAATTATCGAGTATGATCGGCAGGGCCAAAAAAACAAACGAAAATTGGTAAACGTGCTGCTTCTCCAGCGCAGTTCGCCACTGCCACAAAATGCCCAGCAAAACAACGACACCGGTCCCCCCCGATACGGCAGAGACGAACGGCCATTGTGATTGTGGCAGCAAAAAAGGGTAGCTAACGGTGACGATGAGGTGGAGAGCAAATAAGATGAGGGACCCGGGCCAGATGTACCCCAAAACAACTTGCCGAAATTCATCCTCAATTAAAGGGGATTGGGTACGAAAATAATCGGGAATTGACCGAATTTGGTTTAACACGATGCTCGCATAACCTTTAACAAAAAAAGCCGGGAAAAACCCCGGCTTTATGCCCTGGAGAGGACTCGAACCTCCACGCCCAAAGGGCACAGGCCCTCAACCTGCCGCGTATGCCAATTCCGCCACCAGGGCGAGCGAAACGATATTATAGCGATTGAGTGGGGGATGTCAATCCCATTTGATGGATTGTTATGTTATTCTGCCAGGCGAGCGGGCAGGTAGATATGAAAGGTGCTGCCGCGGCCATAGCTGCTTTCGACTTCGACCCGTCCGCCGTGGGCCTTGACGATAAAATTCACCAGCGGCAGACCGATGCGGGTTCGCCGCCGCCCACCAAGTCGCTCTATGCTCGGCGTTTTTTCTAACCCACGCCATAAATCATCCAGGCGATCTTCCGGAATGCCTACCCCCTGATCACGGATATCAATCCGCACCTCATCTCGCTGCATCTGACACTGGACTTCAATTTGACCGCCTATGCGATTAAATTTAATCGCATTGTGCAGCAGCTGATGGATCGCTTCTTCCAGCCGTTCACGATCTCCCCATACCGGCAATATTTGACCGCGCACCTGTAAATCCTGCACGACCCGACGCGCAGCGGCCATATCCTCAAGCATCACCATCGCCGAGCGAATCACCTCGTCCATATAAACCGGTCTGAGGTCAAAGCGGCTCTGTTTTTCCAGATGAGAGGCCACGGCAATCAGGTTATCAACCAGCGACTGAGATTCTTCAATACGCTCGTGAATTTGGTCAAACGATTCTCGGTTGCCGTTAAGTCGAGAGGATAGATCGCTTTCGAGCTGCTGCAGCTGTATCGTCAAATCGGTAAATGGCTGTCTGATCTGTTCCGGAGACAGGAGTCGAATAAATTGTTGATAAAAGTCAACCAGTTCACGAAGACGCTGCCACTCCTGGTTGAGGGCGCTGTTTTGGGTTTGAGCGGTTTCCACCGCCTGTTTCAAGGCGGTAATCGCTTGTGAGCGGGCCAGGACCGGGCCAATTTCCCGGCCGAGAAGGGTCATGCGATCAACATCAGCAGCGGAATAGAGATCACCCGATTTTTTTTGCTTCACGCCAGCCAAACCGATCAATCTCTGATGGGCGTGGAGCGGGATATAGGCGGTAACCAGCCAGTTTTGATGCATTTCCTGCTCGTAAGAGGATAAATTCGAAAATTCAGGCAAATAGGCGATGTCTGGCTGAGTCAACGGCGTTTGCTGATTCAGAAAGTGGCCCACAAAGGGGCTGTCCCCAGGCAGCGATACCGGCGCAGAGGGTGCATCTCCCGCCAGGGGGCGGATAACCATGCCCCCGGCCCGTCCTTCTTCGACGATGGCCAGCCACCCCCCGGTGGCATCAAGCCGCTCTACGATCTCTTGCAGCAGATATCGGGCGACATCGGCCGGTGAAAGCAGTCCATTCTGGATGGGTTCCAAATTGATCAGATGGGTTTGATCCTCTTCTTCTTTAAAAATGAGGCTTCTGGCAAATCTATTGGCTACAGCGAGCACGACCAGCATGGTTAATGCCAGGAGGGCCGCGGCAATAATGATCGTGGCGGCCGTATCCTGGGCGTTGAGCAATAGGTTGGTCAATCCATATAAAACCGCAGTTGACAAAAGAAAAGCGATGCCACCGCGGAGCAGGTGGTAAGTAAGGCGCCGTGCGGTTTTAGGCAAATTTGGCATCTGGTTTCGGACGATGGCCAGCGTGCCCAGAAACATCCCCACCAACAATCCCAGAGCACCGGTTTGCTGCACAAGCAGCAAATCGCGCACCAGCCCCAACGTCCCCCCCAGCAGGGCAAGTGAAAGGATCACCAGCCAAATAACAACCTGATTGCGGTAAATTGAGGCCGGCGTGGCCCGCATAATTTGCTCAGTCATTAGCCAGCCGGCAATCATCGGGATTAACCACGCCGCCACCCAAACCCAGGCCCAAAGATCAAATTGACGCACGACAACTTGAGAGATTTCAAACGAGGGGATTCGGCCGGGCCATAACGCCGGATCGACTAAAAAGGCGATCGCGGCCAACAGCGGACCGGCCAATACCAGCCAGCGCGACCGTTTGCCAAACGGCCGGGACAAATACGCTGCTGTAGCCAATAAAATTGAGGTGCCGGCCAAAACCAGGGGGTAATTGGCGTATACCTGCCAAAAATACGTGACAAATTGATCGACTTCAACCCCTAAGTAAGGAGTCAGCTGCCGGCTCGACCAGGCGGCGATGAGGATCAGGGTCACCAACCACCAGCGCGTTAGCTTTAGTCGGCTGGAGGGTTGACGCACCAGCAGATAGGCAAAAAGCGCCAAAAAGGCCAGCGGTACAAGTGAAATAATAAAAAACTGGAGAAGAAGCCAGCTCATACAAATGATCGTTTGTGTTTGTTACTGCTATTAACGGTTATTCGTTTATTGATCGACAAGATGATTGGCTATTTAATAGACGAATTTCCCGATGAATCGCCCCGATAAAACATTCAATGCATTTAGTATAAAGCGTAATGTGCCTGGGGTAAAACGCACTTTATGGGTTATTAGGCCTGTTTGGTGGCACGTGAAGCTGATTTTCTTGCTTGAGCCGGCCGCAAACCATCAGCGGGCTTCTCTTCGACGAACCAATTCGGCCTGCATCTCCTGCAGTTTTTTGCGCGTGAACGGATATTTGTAAACCAGCCACATACTGCCAATCAGCAAAATAACCGGCACCCAAACCATCAAAAAGCGCATGGCCAGCAGCGCCGAATCGGGCTGCTGGGGAAAAATATCAGCCCCCTCAGCGCCCACATACCCGGCCCATTCCAACACCTGCCCCTGCACAAAAAGGCCCAGGGCGATGCCAAATTTTTGCAAAAAAACAAAGAATCCGTAAAAAACACCTTCCCTACGCTGACCGGTGCGCAATTCATCGTGATCAACCACGTCTGGTAAAAGGCTCCAGGGAATAAGAAAACCGAGGCTTACGCCAATTCCAGCCAAAATCGAAAGCAGAATCACCAGGTTAATTTGACCCGGCTGCACAAACCACAACCCGATTTGCACCACAATCCAGATCGGTATGCCAATCAGGAATATTTTGCGACGGCCCATCGAGGCGCTGAGATTGCCCCACATCAAAATAAACACAAAAATAGAGAGCTGCAGCCCAAACAGAAGCAGCGTAAACTGCGTTCCGGGATCCCCACCGACCCAGTCGCGAAAGAAAAATAAAATCAACGACTGCACAAACTGGATAGAAACCCAGGTCAACATGTAGATACCGGTCACGTACAAAAAGGGAACGCTGCTCAGGGCGATCTTTAATCCTTGAAAATAGGGAATTTGATCGGGTTCATCTTCAGAAAAATCTTTTTCGGAGGTATAGGCGAACACGATGATATTTGAAGCCACGATAACCACAGCAACAATGACGCCCTGAATCAGGTTCCCCAGCTGGGGGTCTGCAGCGAAAACCGAGTTCACAATGGTGTTATACATTACCGCCGCCACCAGCCCGCCCAATACGGAGAAGCTAAAGCGGTACATGTTGAGATCGGTTCGATCCTGCTCATTTTGCGACAGCTCTGGGGTCAAAGCGGCATAGGGTACATTAACGGCCGTAAATCCGGCATCGAGCAGCATGGCCACGATCACATAATAAATGAAGAGGCCGGCCGGGCTCAGGGGCGGAACGATAAAGTGCAGGACAAACGCCAGGGCAAAGGGAATAGAGCCAAATAGCAGCCACGGCCGCCGTCGACCCCAACGCGTGCGGGTGCGATCGGTTAACGTGCCCACCAGGGGGTCGTTCACCGCATCCCAAATTTTGGAGACCAGCAGCACCAAACCGGCTCGGCCGGGAGGCAAACCGGCGATGTTGATGAGAAAGTTGAGCAAGAAAAAACCTTTGATCATCGACACCATTGCTGGCCCGAGATCGCCGGTACCGTATGCTAATTTGCTGCTGAGGGAAAGGGTTCGCTTTTGGATTTGTGCTGCTGTCATGTGGCGAACAACGATTTACGATTTACGATTTACGATTTACGATTTACGATTTACGATTTACGATTTACGATTTACGATTTACGATTTACGATTTACGATTTACGATTTACGATTTACGATTTACGATTT
>JASJCR010000026.1 GCA_030065875.1 Ardenticatenaceae bacterium
CGCCATTTTCCCGCAGCCGAATAAATTCGGCCGCTATGAAAACCGAAACGCGATAAATCGCGTTAAAAACCGGATTTATCCGGTTTCGGTCTCCATGGCCGATGGATTCATTCATCGGCTAAGAAAGGGGGCAGCAAGATCAAAAGTTAAGAAAACATCTGTTACACAGCATTTAAGTGGTTTACAAAAATGTTATAAGAAAAATCGTCCGCAGATTACGCAGATTTTGTTCTGTAATCTGCGAAAATCTTCGTAAAAAACTTTTTTTAACTTACCTAATTGTTAAAAATCTCTATCACATATTCGTCTCGAAACCGATGAATAACAAAATCAGATAATTAAATAGGCAATCAAGCAACCCCTGTCATTGCTCAGCATGAGCAGCGAAGCGAGGATTCTCATGATGTCGCATTTAGACACGCGCGGCCAAATATCGAGGGACCTCGCGATTGAGCAATGTCGTATTTCACTGAAATTGGCGGGATCCTTCGCGATGCCTGTCCTGAGCGAAGTCGAAGGGCTCAGGATGAAAGGGGCACTACGGCAAATGTCCGTCAAAAAACTATGTCAACCGATGAGTTTGTGAACCGATGAGTAATTACAGGCAATCACTTGGGCGATGGGGAGAATCAGTGGCCGCAACCTATCTGATCGCCAATGGATACGAGATCATCAGTCGCAATTGGCGCTGCCGCTATGGTGAAATCGACCTCATCGCCCGCAAAAACGAAGTCCTGCACTTTGTCGAAGTTAAAACCCGGCGAGGCCGCCAGATGGGAGCGCCTGAAGAAGCGATAACCCCCAGCAAACTGCAGCACCTCCAACACAGCTGTCTGACCTATGTGGCCACCCAGAATCATGAGGAAATTGATTGGTCTATCGACCTGATCGCGGTTGAGCTCGATCGGTCAGGCAAAGTAATTCGGGTTGAACTGATTCCCCACATCGGAGTTTAACCATTTATTTCCCCTCATTTTCCTTTGCAAGCCACCGAAAAATACCTATACTCTATGAAGCGTTTCCAATTCAATTGAATTTTATCTCGGCCAGTGCCTAAAATGCAGCAAATAATCTGAATTCAGCTCTAAGTTCTGTTTTGTGATCTTTTCTTATGGAACAATTTGTTTGCAAAATCTCCCTCCTCAACCTGCCGGGTCAAAACAAGATCCGAATTACCTACACCAGTCTCACCGACAGCGTGTTTGTGGAAGATTTTGAGCTATCCGCACTTCAGCTGCAAACGATCAAACGGCTAAATCATTGGATCAACAAAGAAGAAAGTTGTGACCGCGACGATTTGTCATTGATCGGCCGCCATCTCTACAATCTCCTATTTCCTCCCCAGTCCCAAATTCGGAAAATGTTTGAGGAAAATTACAGCTATTTCATCCGCACCAAAAAAATTGACAGCCGTCTGCGGATCGTCTTGATTTTTCAAGAGAATATCGCCTCCCAGATCGCCAATTTTCCCTGGGAGTTTTTGTACAAGGAGGAAGGCAAACTGGGGTTTTTCCTGGCCGGTCAAAAAACGGAGTTAATTTTAACCCGGTTTGTGCCCAATCAAGATCTCTCTCTTGAGGTAGAGCCGCTCCCTCTGCGGATACTGGTGGCCGTGTCCCAACCCTATGAGCTCCGCCAAATGGACACGATCGAGGTCATCTCGTATTTGGAAAGGCTGCACCATAAATACCCCACCCAAATTGATCTAAGAGTTGTGGAAAACCCAACGCACAAAGAACTTTTGGCCCTCCATGATCCAAATCATCCAAATCGGTTTTTGCCCCATATTTTTCATTTTATTGGCCATGCTCAACTTGGACAGCTAGCTTTGATTCTCGAAGAAGAGGAAATCAAACAAAATCAAATTGAATTGGGCAAAAATATCTCGGCCAACTGGTGTGACAGCACCGGGTTGATCCAGGTATTTGAAAAAGCACCACCGCGGGTTGTTTTTCTTCATGCCTGGGATGGCGCAACCAGTGGATCACTCGATGGGTTTCGCTCAATGACGACCGATCTCGTTCATGCCAAAATTCCTGCCGTGATTGCGATGCAATATCGAATCAGGGATCGCGACGCCAGCTTATTTGCCATGGCTTTTTACGAGGAGTTGAGTCGTGGGGCACGTGTCGACGAAGCGGTTCGCGCCGGCCGGGAGACGTTGGGCAACTCGATGAGCGCCAGCAACAAAGCGTGGAATGATCGCCGTTTTGGCACGCCGGTTGTGTATTTACAAACCGAAGAGGCGATCGTTTTACCCAGGCAGGAACAGCTACCCCCTCAACTGCCAACACCTCACTTCGCGGCCGCGCCTGCGGTTGCCAGCAAAGTCCCTTGCCCTAATCCCCAATGTGACGGCCTGGTCAGGCCAAACAGCATGCTGTGCCTTAAATGCAAACTCGAGCTGGTCAAATGCGAAAATTGTCAGTCGCTGCGTTTAAAAGATATCAGCATTTGCGATATTTGCGGCTTTGGCTATGAACGAAACCAGCCTGCACCGGCCCAGGCTGCGCCGGAAATTGCCGGCCGCAGCGGGGAGCAGCAAATTGGTGGCGTCCATACGTCAATGGGCAATCCTCAGCGTGGATCAACCCAAACCGGAAACAGCAGCAAAATTTTGTCAACTCGGGCTGGCTCAGGCGGCCCAGTTGGATAGTCATGAACGAGTTAAAGCTTATCCCTCATTATCTGCACGGAAATATTTCCCGCGAAGCATTAACCCCCGTTTTAGCTGAAGCCTATTTTCGCGGGGCCTCTGTTAATGAGCCGATGCTTCAATTAACCGAATCACTGGAAACGTTTCGCGAGCTGGCCGCTGGGACCAACGGTCTTATTCCTCTTATTCTCCACCTCAATAATGAAATTGGCCGCTTTCGCCGGCCAAAAAGCCGCGACATATTTGTTTATATTCGAGAATGGGTCTACCAGCAGTGTGATTTGTTGATCGACCATCTCTTTACCAACCAAGACAATTCTCCAGATTGGCTCAATTTATTTGCAGAAGCGCTGGCCCACTGGCAAGTTCGCCTCTGCAAAAAACTGCTGGAATATCGCCCTAATTCGATTCCTGCGATCCAATTTGATCTGTCCCGCCAGCTGCAAATGGTCATTGAAGAACGATGGTTGGAAACTTACCCCCTTTACAATTTTTTTGGTCACCACCCGGCGGTTGCTGACCATATACGCGGCCGTCTCCTGGTCCCGGCCGGGCAGATTTTGCTTTACTTCTTCCATGAGCCTGACAATGCCCTCAACACGTTTAAAGAGGCGGAAAAACTGCTGCCGGATTACGGGCGAATCCAGGCGGCGATGAGTGAGTTTCATATTCAGCAAAAATCATTTCAGGAAGCGACACGGCTGGCAGAACAGGCTATCGAACTGACCCCAGATGAAGGGGAAGGGTATGTTTTTTTGGGTGATATCGCTGAGCAGGCCGGTAACCTTGAAGAAGCTCAAAGCTGGTTTGAAACCGCCCTCGAACGCGAACCGGGCGGCACCCTGGCGATTACTCGCCTTATCCGCCTCTTCGGCCGGCCGGAAATGATCAACTTGTTTGAATCACGGATCATCACCCTGAGCGAGCAGGCGATCCAAATTGAACCTCACAGCGAATATATAATTTTTTTGGAAGTCGGTACGGCGTTTCAACAGGCTCAAAAATATGATGAAGCCCACCGCTGGATAGACAAAGCGATCACCTATGATCCTAAACGGAGTGCGGCGCATTACAATCGAGGAAACATTTTTTACGATCAGGCCAATCAGATATTGAAGCAGGAAAATGATCCGCTCAATGATCGCTTTTTATCCTATGTCGCTGAGGCAGAAAACGCGTTTGAGCAGGCGTTGAGCCTCAATTCCGAGATGTATGATCCTTATTGGGCGTTGGGGTCAACCGCTGAACTACGCCAGGATTGGGAGACAGCGCTGTCATGGTATGAAAAAATACCTCATCTGGCGTGGTTTAAAGAAAATTTGGCCGATCATCCCCATGCTCAGGCCCCTTTTATTAATCAAATTGGCAAAATGCTCTTAAAATGTGATCGGCATGAAGATGGTAAAGAAGCGATGTTGCAAGCCCTTCGTCTTGATAAGAGGGGTGATGCTGATATTTTAAATTTGGCTACCAGCTTAAGCTATGAAAAAGAAACTTTTGCTGAAGCTTTGAAAATTATAGCGGCGGTTCGTCAAATAAAAGGGGATTCATTTGAGGCTTCTTATCAAAATCGTTTGGGGAACGCGTATTACTATCACGCAGAATACAACAAAGCCGTCGAACATTATAAAAAAGCAATTGACCGTGAAAACAGTGAGCCGGTTTATTACACCAATCTGGCCGGCACCCTCCGCCGCCTGCATCAATGGTCGGCCGCCCGCGATGCGTTAAAAGGCGCCTATGATTTGGACGGCCTGAAAAAACGTTATGACCGCGAGCTGGCCCAGATTAATAATGAAGAAGGCAACCATTTCTTTGAATTAGCCGATTTTGCCGCCGCCCTCGAATGTTATGCCAAAGCGATTCAGCTGAATAATCAAGAGCCGGTTTTTTACTCAAATTTGGCCCTCGGCTGGGAAAATCGTTTTGCTGAAAGCGGTTTTCAGGGGATAGATTACGCTGTCGAAGCGCTCAAAAACGCCATAGAATTGGATCCAGATAACGGTGATTATCGGCGACGGATTACCAAGTTAGAAGCCCAGCAGAAAGTCGCTAACCTCTGGGGAGAATCCAATTTGCCTTTGCTAAATAACCCTTCGATTTTCTCAATTACCTTCTCAAAAAACCTGGAGCCGCTCATTTTTGCCAACCCAGCCGGGTTACTCACCAGCGATTATCGCGACGATATCGAAGCGGTTCGAAGCTGGTGCTATCAAAAATTCAACCTGATCATTCACATCAAAACCACCATCGATCAGACCAGTCAAGATTTGAACCGCTTCTGGATCAGCTTAAACGGTATCCCCATCGCCACCAACACGATCCCTGAAAATCAATATCTTACCCTCAACGATCCCGCTGCGCTCAATCAATTGGGAATTGAAACACTTGAAACCACCAATCCGTTTGATGGCAATCAGGCTTATTTCATCGCCGGGGCACGGGCTCAGGAAGCTCGTCAAGCGGGTTATTATTTGTGGACCCCCCCTGGCTACGGGGCGCTTTTCCTGGCCAATCAGATTCAACACAATATCGTCCAGGCGTTAACCCTGACGGAAATGAAGCGTCTGTTGTCTGAAAGCAATGACGAAAATTGCAGAGAAATCAGCGCCTCTCCATCCCATTTGATCCAATTTACCCTGTTAGGCCAGGCGATGCTCAAAGAGCAGGTGCCTATGGTCGAACTTCCAGCATGTGCCAAAACGTACCTAAACAATATCGACGAGGCGAATTTAACCGGGATTTATGTCGCTGTTCGCCAGCTGGAGGCCATCAAATCATATCTGACCGGAAATTCTCCTGAGACAGAATTAATCCCGGTAGATCCTGCTTTTGAAGACCAAATTACAAGGCGGATCAGACAGATTTCTGAGGAGCCTTATTTGGCAATTGGCCCAAATTTGACCCAACATATATTAAAATTGGTGCGCAGATATATCAACAATCTCATCTCCGGCTCGGCCGCCCTGGTGGTCAAAGATCCGCTGAGCCGGATCTTTTTGAGACAGCTCGTTGAACTTGAATATCCATATCTGGGGGTGATTGCTCGAGATGAAATAGTTGAAAACATCTCTGAAGACGGTGGGCGCAGATGGGGCGAGCCCCTGACCTGGGAAGAGATGTAACGAATATTCAGCCATATGATTGAATTTCAACCCCATATCCAAATCGAACTGATCAATTACCCCCCGGATTTTCTTCCGCCGGAGCAACCTGCCAGGCTGGAGTTTATTCAATCGATCAAAGGGTATGCCAAAATTTTGTGGGAGAATCTGGGATTTATATCTGTTTCCCCCCAAATATCAATCATTTCCCCTGAAGAAGATCACGATTTATGGGGCGAGACCACGTACTACCTATCCATCAACGGCCGGAATTGCCCAACATTACAAATTGAGCGCTCCGCCGCGCGGGCCAAAAATATGGCGCCTTCGGTATTGGCTAACGAGATCGCCTTAGGATTGTTTGAGTACCGCTCGTTTATCATCACGGCCGAATCCACGGCACAGCTTCTGAGCCTGGCGGCCGAGAATTACCCGGAAAACGGCTGGCGCGAGGCCTCAGCAAAATCCTGTGAACAAATTTTTAATCGCTGGATGATGCTTGGCTTAAATATGAATCGCCTGCTCGGTCAATCTTTTTCCAAAATCGTGGAAGAGACGAACCAGGCAGCGACACCTCTTCCGACGAAGCTAGCCGATAGATTTGTCGAAACAGCCGCCCGATCGCTAAAAAATTATCAATTAAAAGCGTTCACAGAAACAGCCACCCTTGACCCATTTAAACGTGAGGTTCAGCAGCTTGGGCAGCAGTACGGGACCCCCGTTCCTTCTTTAAGAATCGAGACTAATCCCGATATCCCTTCCGGATTTATCGCCTTCCAAATCAATGACGCGCTGCTGCCGGTGCAATCTCAAGCGGAAGATTCGCTTCAGTTTTTTAAAGAGCTTCTTTCCCATCACCTGGGCTGCTTCCAATCTCTCGACCTGACCACAGCTCGCCTGGACATCATCGCCGCGGACAATGAGCCACTGGCCGATTTCTTCAGAAACAGCGATCACGTCCTTGATTTGACCGGTGTTTTGCGCTACTTACTGCGCGAACGGATAAAAATCAATTTTTCAACTGTGGCCAGAGGATATCTGGCCATCAACCAAAGCGGAGCAGACGACCTTTCCCCCTTTATCGTTTTTCGCTCTCCGGTAGGATTGATGAGTGAGCACCACGGCCTCTTTCAGGTCGAATCCCTGCAGCTGTGGCAAAAGGCGGACGTCATTCGCACCTATCTAAACAGGGAAATTTCCTTTCAATTCGCCCCGAATAATTCCCTGGCGGTCCTGCTCCTCGATCCCGACCTTGAAGACGACCTGCGCAGCGGATTAACAGCCGGTTTTTCAAATGAGCAGCAGCAAGAAATTATTCGCACAATCTGGGCGGAATATCGCTACTATCAAAACGAAGCAGCGGCCATCTTAACCACGATGGACATTCGGGCCATGCTAGCCGAAATCACTCGCACCGCTTTTCCAAACCTGGCAATACTCGCCTATCAAGAACTTTCACCCGACTTATCGATTCAGTCGCTAGCCCGAATCATTGGTGATTAAATTCCCTAATTAACCCCCTCCAAAAAACCAATCAAGGCCACTAACGAAAAATTTGTGTAAAAGTAGGACAATTTTTACGCAAAGCACTATGACTCAACAAACAACGGATAATCGCCTCATTTCCCTTCTGTGGCCGGGCCACATCAAGGAAACTCGCCAGTTCACCTTACCGGATCAAACAATACAGGACCTGCAGATTGAGGAGACGATCAATTTTTTCGACACCGATCGGCAGCTGCGCAATGACGTTCGAGCCGTACTGATCAATCCGACAGTTGACCCTCGAGTCATTCGCTATCGCCAGGAAATATTGCAGGATCTGCTCAAATTTCCCCAAATTCAAAATATGCTCGAGGAAATTTGGCCAAAAATCACCTCGATGACCGTGTATCAGCACGCCGTTGATCGGAAACGTTCGTCGCTCCAGCAGTTGGCATGGCGCGCCAGTGAGCTGGAAAATTTAGTAGAAACGGTCAACGCCTTAACCCAATCGCTCGATCCACAATCTTTTGCCGTGCGCTCGGCCGGTTTACAGGCGCTGTATCGAGAAGCCCAAAGTGTTGCTTCAGATCCAACTTTTCAAAAGCTCGAAAAAGAGCTTCCCGAAATTTTGCCCCAGCTAAGGGCCAACGTCAGCGTGACAATCGGCGTTAATCTAGATCGCCAGCTGCGGCCGGTTGAAGCGGTCCTGCTTGATATTCGCGAAGAGAAATTTGAGGAGGCCCCCTTCCTCGATCGCTTGCTAGGGCGCAGTCGCTCAACCGACAGCCGGAAATCCGGTCTCGCTCCCATTCATCGCGCCCCGCAAGATTTGTATCAGGTCCCTATAAATAGCGAGATCGGCCGCAGACGGGCTGACCCGCTTATGGCACCCCTTTTCCGCGATCTGGCGGACGTTCTCGATAAAATTGTCAAACCGCTAGATCGGGTATTAAAAGAATATGTTTCTCTAAACGGCGGTTTTCTGTCGCGTCTGCGACATGAAATCGGTTTTTATACGGCCGCCTGCCGCCTTTATCACAAACTTAAGGAGCAGGGGCTTGCGGTCTCTTTCCCCACGATCGCCCCGCTGGAAGATCGGGTTTGCGAAATAAAAGACGGGTACAATATGAACCTCGTTCGTCACCTCACAGTCACCCAGCCCGGTTTGCAAATTGGGGACCAAATTGTACAAAATGATTGCCTGATGGGTGAACAATGGGGCCGAATTTTTATTTTAACCGGTCCAAACCAGGGTGGAAAAACCACCTATACGCAAATGATCGGTTTGATCCAGATTTTGGCCCAGGCCGGATTATTTGTTCCCGGCAGTTCCGCCACGATTAGCCCGGCTGATGGGATTTACACCCATTATCCAATCGAAGAAAAATTGGAAAAAGCAACCGGCCGGTTTGGCGATGAAGCTCAGCGGCTCAGCGAAATCTTTCAGAAAGCCGGCCGAAACAGCATCATTTTGCTGAATGAATCGCTGGCCAGCACCAACCCCGGAGAGAGCATTTATCTGGCTCAGGAAATCGTCAAAATTTTTCGCCAGATGGGGGTACGCGTCATATTTAATACCCATCTTCACGAACTTGCCGAAAATCTGGAAGCGCTTAATCAAGCGGTTGCCGGTGAAAGCAAAATTGTGAGCGTCGTGGCCTCAAAAATTGAAGGGGACGCTCACCCCGGTCACCGCTCCTACCACCTTCAGCCTGGTCCACCAATGGGGCGCAGCTATGCCCTTGAAATCGCCGCCAAATACGGTATCCGTTTTGACCAGCTGCAAATGATGCTGCAGGATCGGGGGCTCATCAAGGATGCCAGCCGAGAAGATCAATCCTCGTGATTTCCGCAAAATTCAACCTTGAGCCGTGGCAAAAAACACTTTACATCGTTTTTTTCTCACAGCTCGTTTCCGTGGTCGGCTTTGCCTCGATCTTTCCATTTTTGCCGCTTTATGTGCAATCCCTTGAAATTCGCAGCAATTTAAGTGTTGAGCTGCTTGCCGGTCTCGTTTACTCTACCCAGGCGTTTACGATGATGATTGCCTCACCGATCTGGGGTGCGGTTGCGGATCGCTACGGCCGGAAACCGATGATTTTACGGGCGATGCTTGGGGGCAGCGTGACCATGGGTTTGATGGGGTTTGCCGGTTCGGCAGAGATGGTTGTCTTTCTGCGTGCCGTCCAGGGGACGGTGACCGGCACCATCTCCGCTGCCAACGCTCTGATTGCCGCGGAGGTCCCCCGGAGAAAAATGGGGTTCGCCATGGGTTTGATGCAGGTCGCCCTGTGGGGTGGGGTGGCTTTGGGCCCTCTTCTGGGAGGGGTTTTGGCTGACGCCTTTGGCTATCGCCTCTCATTTGTTTTAACCGCCTCGCTCCTGCTGATTGCGGCCGCCTTAATTCAGTTCGGCGTCACAGAAAATATCAAGCCTGAGGAACGAGAAAGTCACAAAAACCGATCGCTCTGGCAGGATTGGCAGCACATCCTGGCCGCACCAGGGGTCAAAATCGCTTATACCGTCCGTTTTGTAGCTGGCTTGGCCCAGGTTTTAATTGTGCCGATTGCCCCTCTTTTTATTCTTTCTCTGCTGCCGGATGGCGCGCCCATCAATTTTTATACCGGCCTGGTTATCGGCGTCGGTGGCCTGGCCAGCACCGTTACCTCTGTGATGTTCGGCCGCATGGGTGATCGAATCGGTCATCGCAAAATATTGCTGGTCAGCGCCTTGATTGGGGTCATTGCCTATGCGCCACAAGGGTTTGTCACCGCCGCCTGGCAGCTGTTGATTCTGCAGGCGATATCCGGCGCGGCTCTGGGCGGCGTCGTCACGGCCGTGGCCGCCCTTCTGGCCCACTTTACCGTCCAAGGTGAAGAAGGGAGCGTTTACGGGCTGGACAACGCCCTGGTGGCCGGCTCGCGGGTCATTTCCCCGCTGTTGGGGGCATTTTTGGCCACCGCCATCTCCATGCGCGCCACGCTTAGCATCACGGCCGTATTTTTCGCTGTTGTCTTTTTGATTTCCTGGCTCGCTCTCCCCTCAAATGTCGTAAAAACTTCGCGAATCCCCACCCCAGCTGACTGATCTCTCTTCTCTATCTCTCTTCTCTCTTCTTTTCCCTATTTGCTAGCGCGCCAATTCCTCCAGCTGGCGAACCTGATTCTTGGTACCCACGACCACCAGGTGATCTCCCACATCGATTTTCATCTCCACGCTGGGGGCCATCAATGTTTTATCGCCCCGGGTAACAACAATGACGTTGACCCCGGTTCGTCCCCTGATCTCCGCCTCGCCGATCGTCTTGCCCGCCAGGGAGGAAGTCGGCCGGATCACCACATCTTCCAGCCACAATTCCAGACCGCTGCTGGTAGTCACCACATCGAGCATTTCCACCAGCCCCGGCCGCAGGGCGAAGTTGGCCATCCGCTGTCCGCCAATGTTGTAGGGAGAAATCACCTTGTCTGCTCCCGCACGGACCATTTTTGCTTCGTTTTGGGCGTGGGATGAGCGGGCGATGATGAGCAAATCTTTTTTGAGACCCCGGGCGGACAAAACGATAAAGAGATTGTCGGCGTCATCTCCCGTACACACCAGCAGCCCGGCCGCCCGCTCCAGACCGGAACTCAACAGAGCCTCGTCATCGGTGCCATCACCCAGAACATAGTACACGCCGTTTCTCTCTTCACGCAGCTCCTCGATGGTTTCCAGGTTTTGGTCGATGACGACAACCTTTCCGCCACCTTGAACGATGAGGTCAGTTGCCCGCTGCCCTACCCGGCCGTATCCGCACACGACATAATGGTTGCTTAAATTTTCGATTTCTCGGGCCATTCTTCTCTCCCTTGACAATGTGGAAAGGCTGGTCTCTAACACGTATTGGCTGATCAACACCACGCTGTATGAAACCCCACCGATCCCCACGCTAATCAACATGACGGTGTAAAGTCGCCCCACGGTGGATAACGGCCGCACCTCGCTAAACCCAACGGTCGTCAGGGTGATGGCGGTCATATACAGCGCTTCAACCCAGGTCCATCCTTCAATCAAAACATAACCAACCGTCCCCAGTCCGTAAACCAGAATCAGCAGCGTGATGAGAATTCTCAAACTTTGGATTGCTTTTCGCCGCTCTCCCATGCGCTGATTTTACGCTATAATCCGATGGAGAGACAACAGAAAGCAGAGTTCAGACCTCAGACTTCAGATTATAGAGTCAATCTGCGAAATCCGTGGCTAAAAATATCTATGATTAAAATAAACACCTCTAACCAACATCTTGTTCAACCTGAAACATTCAACTTAAATGCGGTTTCTACCCGAGCTGCAGACCATTTTAATTTTGATCGAGACACGGCCGAAGAAGAGTTTAAAACGCTGCGGAAAGAGCTGATCCAGCTTCAATATCGCCTCTACGCCGAAGACAAACAAAAACTCCTGATCGTTTTGCAGGCGATGGACGCCGGTGGCAAAGACGGCACGATCCGCAACGTATTTAAAGGGGTGAACCCCCAGGGAGTGAGGGTTACTTCATTTAAAGCTCCGTCCAAAATCGAATTAGCCCATGATTATTTATGGCGCATCCACAAAGCGGTTCCGCCGCGAGGCATGATCGGGGTGTTTAATCGCTCGCATTATGAAGATGTACTCGTTGTTCGCGTTTTAAACTTAATTCCGGAAGAACAATGGCGGCCGCGCTATGCGCAAATTAACCAGTTCGAAAAATTATTGAGCGATACCGGCACAAAAATCCTCAAATTTTATCTCCACATCTCAAAAGATGAGCAAAAAGAGCGCCTTCAGGCCCGTTTGGATAATCCGGAAAAAAACTGGAAATTTGACAGCGGTGATCTCGTGCAGCGTCGTCATTGGAATGATTACATGAGCGCTTTTGAAGAAGCGTTACAAAATTGCAGCACCCCCTACGCCCCTTGGTATATCATACCCGCAGATCAGAAGTGGTATCGCAATTTGGCCATCATGCGCGTTTTGGTTGACACCCTCCGCAAAATGGACTGCCAACTGCCACAAGTCAAAGAAGACTTGACCAATATCGTCATCGATTAGGGGCTCACTGGTTCAGCCCCATCTTCATGGAGCGGGTTTGTGGAGCAATTTAATTGGGGCACCGACGATGATGAAGCGGTTTGGGATGACGCTTCACAATCAGAAGAGAGAGAAACCAGGAGAAAAGCGCAGAGAATTCGACTTCTCATGCTTCTCGCCGCTGTTTTGCTGTTGACCGCGGCCGGTTTGGGTGGCTATCGCCTGGCCAATCAGCGTATTGAAACCGCCACCACTGAAACCGAGCAGGCGGTTGTAGCCAGTCATCAGCTGGTTCAGCAAGCATCTCAAGAAAATGATGCGGAACTGCTGTCCAACCTGATTTCCGGCCGTGATCCCCAGTGGGTTCGGGCGCAACAGCGCCTTTCGAGAGAAGATTTATGGTTTGATCGGCCGGTGCTGGGTCTATACTACAAAGGTGCCTTTGAGGGAACTCCCCAACCGCCATCGGTCACCCTCTCTAGCGACTTAAATATGGCCACGGTGGAAACCGTCATCACCTATGAATATGACCCGGAAGGGGATCCGATTAAACTGGTTCAAACTGAGATTTACCGGCGAGGAGAAAGCGGCTGGCTGCTGGCACCATTGGATACGGATTACTGGCAATCTACAGCTCGCTTTGAGAGCCCTTTTCTGACAGCTACTTTCCCTCTGGCTGATCAGGAGGTCGGCGAGCGAATTACTCGAGATCTGAGCCAGATGCTAGCCAATCTTTGTGACCTCCATTTTGATATTGATTGTTCCCGAGAACGATTTCCGCTAGAAATTGATTTCACCCTCAATCCCCAAATTCTGCTTGAAATTGAGCAGCGTCCGGCGCAAGTTTCACTCAGGCAAATCGATCACCTGCCGGCCCCCACATTGATCGGCCGGCCAACAGATGAAGCCGGTTATCAGGCCCTGTTTGAAGGATACAGCCGCTATCTTCTTTTTGAATGGCTGCAGCTAAAAGAAGAAAGATTTTGGAACGATCAGGATAATGATTGGAAAATTATTCCCACAGCCACACAGCTGCGGTTTGAGAAGGCGAGCCCTTACGCTGAAGAAATGATCATCTCACCCAATCACCTGCACACCGGCAGCCTAAGTCAAGATGCCGTCCTGCTGTGCCTGCAAAACGAAGGCATTGATTTGATTTCAATCGATGCATCATCTCAGGAAACCAGCATCCTCAACCAAAACATTTTGGCCACTGAAATCATCGCCGATTCCAGCGACCAGCGCTTCGCCCTGCGGGGGGTATTGGAAAATCAGGATCAGCTCCAAATCTGGCCGCTAGATGTGCAGCAGACGCCGCTCAATATCGATTATGAACTGCGTGAAAACGAATCGGTCCAATTTGTCGATCATCCTCAGGGGGCCCGGTTAATGATCGGTCAATATAGAAACGGCTCAGGTGAAACCGACATGATCACGGTCAGCTGTGGTGAGAGAACGTGTCAACCGCTTGTGGAAAATCTGGTTGCTCCGGTTGTCTGGACACCGGATGGTCAGTTTACGGCCGCCATCAATAACCAAATCTTTCTGGGAAATGAGCAGGGGCTCCCAATTCGCTTTATCTCTGAGGGAGCGGCGGCGTATTGGGCCGACAGCCGCACCTTACGCTACCTTGATGAGGTGACCCGCTACGGTCTGGTCGAATTTTGGGAGTACAGCCTCGGTGGTGAACCGGAACTCCTTTTTACAGCGGCCGATTTACAGGAGGCGCTGCCGGAAAATGAAACTGATTCAGGCCTGGTCATTTTAACCGCCCTGGCCCTGGAAAATAACCGCACGCTCCTTTTTGTCAAAGGGTCTTTCCGCAATTTTTATCACTTTGTCCACGACCACACCAGCGGTGAAACAGCCTTGATCTGGGCGGACCGCGAACCCCAGCTGTTTAGCTTCTCCTCTTCGCCAGACGGAAATTATCTGGTGCAAAGCAGCCTTGAAGAAGGGGGAACCGTGATTATGCTGCACGATCTCACAAGCGGCAAAGCGATCCAGATCGGCCGGTCAAATGCCGATTTGCAGCACGCCCTCCCTGAAACGGTGGCAATCGACTGGTCCCTGGACAGCCGCCAGCTTCTGATCGTCACCAACGGCCGCATGATGATTTACGATCTTGATTTAGAGGAGATCGGCTATTGGCCCCTGCCGGATTCCCAAACAGGGTGTTTTGTCGGCCGCTGGATCTCAGATGATTAATTGAGGTTGTTTCCCGTTTTGGTCAAACAAAATATGGTGTGAAATTTAGAGTCCTACTCCGCACTGGACATGAATGGTCATTTTCACCCATCATCTTGACAAATCATTGACAAGCCATCGTAAAACTAAAAAATTCCTCGTCAATACCTTTGCAAATTCTTTGCAAATTCTAATTTTTATGGGTTAAGGTTTTATTCATAGTCAACCTCAAACGACTTGACACTTAAAATTATTTGTTTGGGAATCCAGTTAAAGATAAGTTTCGTGCGCTAATTTTTGTGTTTTGTCTATCTAGTAATAAGGAAGAAGTATTATGGACACTTTAATTAGCTTTGAAAATCTTTTCAGCTACAGCCCGATGGCCTATGACATCGTGGCCCACACCTTAACCCTCGGCTATGCGGTGATGCTGGCCGGCCTCTTTTATTTCGCAATGACCATTCGGTCCGTCGCCCCAAAATATCGCACCTCATCTATTTTGTCGGTTGTGGTCATGGTCTCCGCCTTTCTCATCCTATTTTCACAACAGCTAAGCTGGACCAACGCCTTCGAATTTAACGCCACATCGGGCATGTATGAAAGCGTCGCCGGTGAAGATGCCTTTTCAAACGGGTATCGCTACTTGAACTGGTTAATCGACGTCCCCATGCTCCTTTTCCAAATTTTGTTTGTGGTCACGATTACCAGCGAACGTCGTCGCAGCCTGCGCAATCAGTTCTTTATCTCAGGTCCGTTGATGATTATTACCGGCTATATCGGTCAGTTTTATGAGACAACCAACATGACCGCGTTTCTGGTATGGGGCTTCATCAGCACGATCTTCTTTGTCCACGTTTTGTACTTGATCTACAACATCATTCAAGACGCCAAGAAAGATTTATCACCTCGGGCCGGAGCGGTTATGAACGGAATTTGGTGGCTGTTCCTGGTTTCCTGGATGCTTTACCCAGGCGCTTACCTCATGCCGCTTCTCTTAAACAGCGAAGCAGGTGTGGTCGGCCGTCAAATTACTTACACGATTGCCGACATTTCTTCCAAGGTGATCTACGGCGTGATGTTAACGTATGTCGCTCAGATTCGCAGTGAAGAGGAAGGATACAGCACAGAAACCGAATCATTCGCAGCGGCGGGAGATTAATTTTTCAAGAACCAATCAACCGTTTAACTTTTAGAGCTGTGAGCAAGATTTTCATCCTTGCCCACAGCTTTTTTTATTGTGCTGGACAGCTTTCCCAACCCCTCTTCTAGGCGATATTTCTCTTCGACCAGCTAGAACAAATGTGGTATAATCGTTATGTTGAATTACTGCAACAAAATTTCAATGGCGAGTTAAAGCCTACTGCAAAACCAAGGTTACAAAATTCTACCTGATCAAAGTGACATTTTACCTAAAACAGGGTGATTTCATTTGAACACGAGGTACATTCATGGCCAAAAAGAAAAATAAAAACGGGACGGTACAGTACGATTCTGACAATATTCAGGTCTTAAAAGGGCTGGAAGCGGTTCGAATGCGTCCCGGGATGTATGTCGGTGGGACCGATGACAAAGCACTGCACCATCTGGCATACGAAATTGTCGATAACTCGATCGACGAGGCCCTGGCCGGCCGCTGCGACCGCATCAACATTACGATTAATGACGACAACAGCATCTCGATCGCCGACAACGGGGTTGGCATTCCGGTTGCCCCCCATCCTACAGAAAAAATTTCTGCTCTCCAGGTGGTGCACACCATGCTGCACGCCGGTGGTAAATTTGATAACGCGGCATATAAAGTGTCCGGTGGTTTGCACGGGGTTGGCGCGGCCGCGGTCAACGCCCTCTCCGAGTGGATGGAAGTCGAAGTAAAGCGTGATGGCCACGTCTGGCTGCAGCGCTATGAACGCGGCATTCCCCAGTACGATGTCAAAAAAGTGCGCAGGTTAAAACGCGGTGAGCCCACCGGCACCGTCACGACCTTCAAATTTGACCCGGTTATCTTTATTGACCTGGAAGGTGGCTACAAATTTGAAACGCTGCGCAACCGCTTCCGCGAAATGGCGTTTGTCACCAGCAATATCTATATTGGCCTAACCGATTTAAGAACGGAAATCCCCCGTGAAACCGCCTTCTTCTTCGACGGTGGGGTGGCCTCTTTTGTACGCTACTTAAACCGCAATCGGGTCAGCCTCCATTCACCCATCCACGTCAAAAAAGAGGTGGAAAATATGGAGGTTGAGGTAGCGATGCAGTATACAAACGGCATCTCGGTCAACGAATACTCCTTCGCCAATACGATCTATACGCCGGATGGCGGCACTCACCTCTCCGGATTTCGCTCCGCGTTAACGCGAGCGATCAATAACTACGCTCGAAAAGCCGGTCTGCTCAAAGAAAAAGACAAAAACTTCTCCAGCGATGATACCCGCGAAGGGATGACGGCCGTCATCAGCATCAAACACCCTGACCCGCAATTTGAAAGCCAAACCAAGGTCAAGCTGATGAACAACGACGTCAGCAGCGCGGTGTCTTCCATCGCCTATGAAATGTTGAGCAACTTCCTGGAAGAAAACCCGCGTGAAGGGAAAAAGATTGTGGAGCGCTGTCTCACCAGCTCCCGCGCGCGAGATGCCGCCCGCAAGGCGCGTGAACTGGTCATGCGCAAAAGCGCCCTCGAAAGCTTAACGCTGCCGGGCAAACTGGCCGACTGCTCAGAACGAGACCCCAACAAATGTGAACTGTACATTGTCGAGGGTGACTCGGCCGGAGGCTCCGCCAAACAGGGACGCGACCGGCATTTCCAGGCAATCCTCCCCCTGCGCGGTAAAATCTTAAACACCGAGCGGGCCCGTCTCGACAAAATCCTGGCTAACAATGAGGTGAAAGCGCTGATCTCCGCCCTGGGTACCGGTATCGGTGACTCTTTTGACGTCAGCAACTTGCGCTACGGCCGGGTCATAATAATGACGGACGCCGACGTTGACGGCAGCCACATTCGCACCCTGCTGCTCACCTTTATCTTCCGCTATATGCCGGAGCTGATTGAAAAAGGACACCTGTATATCGCCCAACCGCCGCTTTACAGCGTCAAAGTTGGCAAAGAAATTAAGTATACCTATACCGAAGACGAACAAAATGCCTTTATGAAGGGCTTAAACGGGCAAAAGGTAGGCATTCAGCGATATAAAGGTCTTGGCGAAATGAATCCTGAACAGCTGTGGGAAACCACCATGGACCCAGCGGTACGGACCCTGCTGCAGGTTACTATCGAAGATGCGGTCATGGCCGATCATACCTTTGATATGCTCATGGGTACGGAAGTGGCTCCCAGACGGCGGTTTATCACCACCCACGCCAACGAAGTTCGCAACCTCGACGTTTAATTGAGAAATTTTATGCCGCGGATTTTGCGGATTTTCCTGATTGATTTATAAATCGGCGAAAATCTGCGAAATCCGCGGCTTTTTTCTTACCTCAGCTTCTGCCGCTCCAAAATTCGCCCATCCTGCAAATACAGCACCTCATCCGCATACTCATCCACCATCATGTCGTGTGTGGCCACAAGGATAGTGGTTTTCTCACTATGCGCAAACCTTTGGAACATTTGCAAAACCTGCTCGCTGGTCACGGCATCGAGCTCACCAGTTGGTTCATCTGCCAGCACGATCTGCGGTTTGGCCGCCAGCGCCCGGGCAATCGAAATGCGCTGCTGCTGACCGCCAGATAACTCAAACGGCCGGTGATTCATCCACGCCTTTAACCCCACTAACTCCAACACTTCAGTGGTCCGAACCTTCCGCTCCGCACGGGTCCAACCAGCTAGCCGCAGCACAAAATCGATGTTTTCGGCCGCTGAATAAATCGGCAGCAAGGCGTGAGATTGAAAAATAAAGCCCAGCATGCGCCGCCGTAAATCAACCCGCTCCTGCTCATTAAAGGCGGTCACCTCTTCCCCATCCAGCCACACCCGGCCGCTGGTCGGCCGATCAAGCCCGCTGATACAGTTAAGCAGGGTCGTCTTACCCGAGCCGGAGCGGCCGCGTAAAGCGACCATCTGCCCCGCATCGATCTCAAGCGAGACCCCCTGCAGGGCCGGTATTTCCCGCTCACCTAGGTGATAAATGCGGGTCAGGTTTTTGGTACGTATCAGTGACATGGGTGTTGGGTGTTAGGTGTTAGGTGTTGGGTGTTAGAGCGGAATTTCTACCACTCAAAACCCATTACCCATCACCTAATTCCTACGGGAACTGCTGTCCCCAATTCGGATCGGCCTCCTGGGCGCATTTCTCTGATGTCTCATAGTTGGAGAAATCGTCTTCGGCCACCATGCACGCCGCAAAATCATCCGCCTTGGTCTGAGCCTCGGCCAGCGCCTGCTCGACCGTTTTATCCCCACTGATCACCTCTTGGTAGCCCCGATCCAACCAGTTAAACGACATGCCGATCCAGCCGTTTTCGCTGTTAAAAATGTTTTGATCGGAGCCGCGGACGCTGTTTTCAACGCTGTCGATCAACACTGCCACTCGATCGGCCGAGTGTTGTTCGGCAATTTCCGGGGAGTTGGCGGCGGTTACGTTGGCCGGTAGCCCAAAAGTAATCAACGATGGCTCATTGCTTATAAATTTGATCCAATCCCAGCACGCCTGGCGCTGCTGCGATGAGGCCATAATATACAGACCGGTAACGTTATCAAACCCAACTCCACCTTCATCGCCAACCGGGTAAGGTACATATCCAATCCAGTCCGTATCGGTCTCCACCGGTTCACCCTCCGGTGAGTAAGAGACAAATCCAAACATATCCCCGGTCCAAATCGCCCCCCGGCGATTTTCGATGAGCGCCTGGCGCTGAAACCACGGATCGTCCTCTTCGTTGTAAATCGGGCCGTTAAATGCATTGACATCAAAAGTCGGCTTGACCCCGTACTCGGTGCTCAGGTCGACGTACCAGCTAATCGCCTCAATAACCTCCGGCGTGTCAAAGGTGGCCCGCGGCGGGTCAGATTGCAGATCAAAGAAATCCGCGCCTTGCCGTTCGGCAAAGGTCATAAAATCGCCAAATTCGTACGGATTGCCGACAAAACCCCAAATCTTTGTCGCTTCGTCTTCACCCTGGGTCATGGCCACGGCCGTTTCCAGGAAATCATCCATCGTCCACCCGGCCTGCGGATACGGCCGGCCGGCTTCGTCAAATAACTCCTTGTTATAATTCATCAGGGTAACCTGAACCTCATGCGGGATGCCCAACAGCTGCCCTTGAACGGTCATTTGGGATAACGTCGCCGAGAAAAAATCCTCCTGGCTTAATTCCGGATCCGCATCGAGAAACGGCTGAGGGCTGAGGATGAGGGCCAAATCTTCTTCCGCATTGAGCGATCCCCACCATTGGAAGCAATCAGCGTCACTCAACATCGTTGATAAGCTAAAATCATCCGGCTGGAAATAGTTTGGTTCGCGAATTTTTACCACAATGTCCGGATTTTCTTCATTAAAGCGATCGGCCGCTTCTCTGAATAAAAACGGATCACCACCCCCAACGACAAAGGAAATGGTCACCGTTCCTTCCGCGACCGGTTCAGGCTCGTTAACCGAAAATTCTGGCACCGGCTCAGTTTCAGCCAGCGCATCTTCTTGTTCGGTGATCATTTTTTCGGCTTCCTCCTGCGCCTGCCCCAGCGCCTCCTCAAGAGGAACACCCTCTCCAAGAACCTGATAGATGGCGTTCTCCAAACTCCCCATCATCGGTGAGAAAATCGGGGCCCCAAAAGAATGATCGGCCGCATAGCGAAGCGCTTCCGCCAATTCCGGGTCAACACTGTCCCAATAACCGGTTGCTTCGGCAACCGAACGACGCGCCGGAAGAGCAGCTTCCTCATAAGGCATGCTCGTTTCGTTTGTGTTGTCCGACAAATACCGAATCAGCTCCCAGGCAGCATCAGCTTTGGCTGTACCGGCACTAATCATGAATATACTGCCGCCGGGTAAGGACGGGGTGGTATTTTCAGTTTGATTGTTGGCCGGATATGGAACCACGCCGAGTTCCAGCCCTTCCTGCTCGCTGCGATATTGCCAGGCATCAGAAAATTCAAGCCACATCCCTACCTGGCCGTTTTCAATTAAGCCGTACGAGCCGATATCGCTAGGGACACCGGAAAGGAGCAGCTGACCGGATTCTTCATCAAAGGTTTCAATCGGTGTAACCTCCTCATCCACAAACCAGCTCAAATAATTTTCAATCCCGGCCTGGACCTCTGGATCGTCAAATCGCGGTTCAAAAATTGGTCCATTTTGAACGTAAGGCTCAACGCCCTGGCTCAAAATTACGGAGAGATGGCCAAAATTCTGCATGACGACCCCCCACTGGGTGACCTCATCACCGCTGCGTTTGGTCAAAGCTTGCGCATTGGCGAGCATGTCATCCCACGTCCAGCCCGCTTCAGGGTAATCAAGGCCGGCTTCATCAAACAGGGTTTTGTTGTAAAACACGAGGGCGTAAGATGAGCGGGTGGGTATCCCGTATACCTTCCCATCCTGTGTATATTGATCGAGGATCCCAGGGAAAAAGTCCTCTCGATTAAAATCGGGATCACCATCCAGAAGTGGGGCCATATCTAGAAAAAATCCCTCACTCAGCATACTGGGGTCGAAAAAGGTGTTAAATACATCCGCACCCTGAGCCAGTTTGAGCATCGCTTCGTTTTGATCAATGTCTTCAGAATAAATGCGGCGATCACCCATCAATTCATCCGTGGTAATCAATTCGACTTTGATCTGTGGATTATCTTCCTCAAACAGCTCAATAATATTTTCATATCGGCCGCGTTCCCACCCGTTGACGGCAAATAACAAGGTAACCTCTGGTTCCGAAGTTTCTTCTACACCATCTGCGCTATCAGCGGCTTGCTCTTCAGACACAGCATCCTCGTCGGCCACCTCATCATCGGGTGAGGGGGTACAGGCTCCTAGAACAAAAATTAATATAAAACCTATTAGAAGCGCCTTTTTGACGTTCATTTTCATACTCCTTCTGAGAGGCAGGAGAATTGAGACCAAAGGGTGATAGGTTGGCTCCTGCTCAACCGTGTTTTACTTACTAATTACTAATTGCTAATTCCCAATCCGCTTAAACCATCTGCGCCACCCTTTCTCCTCGGGAGGTGGTTGTTCATCTGAAAGGATGATGGTTGGTCCCCGGCCGTTTTCCTGTCGATCCACCGGCCGAATCACAATCGCCCCATCCTCAGTCGTGCTCAAAGTGACCCGATCACCCAAGGCGATCTGTTCTCGCAAATCTGGTGGAATTTGCAAACGGCCGACGCCGTCTACAACCACATATTCATCATAATGTTCCCCATCCACGGACGCAGGGCCCAACGCCGTTATCGATTGTGTGGTGCGACGAACGGTCTCGCTGCTCGTGCGGCCGTCGCGTATCGTCACCACGCGGTCCACCGCTCGCGACACGGCCGGATCGTGGGTCACCAACACGGTCGTTAACGCATACTGTTCGTTTAATTTTCGAAAAAGAGCCAGCATATCATCTGAGGTCACTGAATCGAGCTCACCGGTGGGCTCATCACCCAAAAGCAATTTTGGTCGATTGGCCAGGGCCACCGCGATGGCCACCCGCTGCTGCTGCCCGCCAGAAAGTTGAGTCAATTTATGATGGCGAAATTTCCACAACCCTACCGCTTCAAGAAGCTCTTGCGTCCATTCCAGCTTCTCATGGCGGGCAAAGGCGGCAATGGTCATGGGCAGCATGACGTTGTTTTCGGCCGTAAGATAGGGTAACAAATTACGAGCCGGCTGCTGCCACACAAACCCTACATCTTCCCGACGATAGGCATCCAAAGCTTCATCAGACAGCTTGAGCAGGTCGCGCTTGTCAACTATGATGCGCCCGGCCGATGGCCGATCCAACCCGCCCAAGACGTTCAGGAAGGTGCTCTTGCCCGAGCCGGAAGCGCCAACAATGCCGATCATCTCACCCTTTTCGATTGAGATGTCAAGACCCTGCAGCGCCAGCACCTCCAGCTCGGCAACTTTATAAATTTTGACGAGGTTTTCGCTTTCAATAAAAGCCATAGTCTATGGTCAATGGTCATTGGTCAATAATCAATGGTCAACGGTTATTATTGACAATTAACCATTAACCAATGATTATTGATTATTATTTATTCCCCAATCACAACCTGCCCTTCCTCCAGGCCGTCTAAAATTTCCACTTTTTCTTCCGATTCAATTCCGATCTGCACGTCAACCCGCTGTTGACCACCATCGGGGGTTTGGACCACCACAAAACGGCGTCCCTGGAAACGGCGAATGGCGGCCGGTGGCAAAAACAGCACATTTTCTTTCTCCTCCAGAACCACCGTTATCTCGGCCAACTCACCCAGAGTTAATTCAACCCCAGTACTCACCACGGCAATGCGCACGGAGCGATCATCATCCTGATCGGCTCCACTGCCCGAACCGCCACCGTACGGATAAGGGAGCTGGCGCACAGCTCCCTCCAGGGCTTCTTCCGGCCGATTACGCAGCCTTATGGTGGCCGGTGCCTCCACGCTGAGCTGTTCGAGCTCGGTGGCATTGAGATTGGCGGTTATTTCTAAATTTTCCACCTGGCCAATGACCATTACCGTGCGCAGGGCCTCCGCCTGAGACCCCTTGCGAATGCTGACGTTGAGCACCCGGCCGTCGAACGGGGCGGTCAGCTGGGCGTTACCCAATTTTTCTTGCGCTTCCTGCAGGGTCAACTCCGCCTTTTGCACGTCGACATCGGCCGAGTTGTCTGGCCCTTCTAGAAGCGCCTCATATTCCATTTGCTTGATCATTTGATCCAGCTCTTTAATCTGGGCATCAATCGCCTTCGCCCCATCTTTGCGCAGGGCATCCTGATAAGCCGCTTCAGCCAAAAGCAAAGCCTGCTCGCTGCCCTCCAACCCTTTCGCCAGGCCGTCGATATACTCTTGCGGGACAAAATCGTTGCTCAACGCTTCAGAATACGCCTGCGCTGCCGCCCCCAACGATTCCTGGGCCTGCTGCAAATCCAGCTGTTTCTGAGTCAAATCTGAAATTGAGCTTTGCTCAGCGGCCGCCTTTTGGGCTTCCAGTTCCAGCTTGCGCATGTCAATTTCCGCCATCAGCAGCTTCTCAGCATGTTCCTGTTCCGCCTTCTCTTTAGCGGCAATCGCTTCCTGCAGCGCAATTTCCGCCTGCAATATTTCCTTTTCGATCTCGCTGATGTCCAATTCAGCCAAAACATCCCCAGCCTGAACGACATCTCCCTGAGTAACGTAAACCGCGGCCACCGTGCCGGGCTTGCCAAATGAAAGCTGTTCCTCAACCACCGGCGAAACCCGGCCGTTGAAAATTAAAGCGTTGACGATGGTTCCCTGCTCGACGGTGTAAACCGGTTTTTCCGGAACCACCGGGGTGGGCAGCGGCGTTGGCGTTGGCAGGTTGTCGACGGTTTGCCCGGCCCTGTTACAACCCAAGGGAAGTATAAGAAGAGATAGTAAGGCGAGAACGATAAAGATTTTGCGAGCTTCGATTTTAGATGTTCGATATTGCTTTTGATCCACAACTACTCCTAATCATTTCGCGGCATTTTTTTTAAACGGTTTCACCCAGCTTAACCGCCTCAAAAAGCTTCATGCGGGTCAGCAGCCCAATCAAAACCGCCACCGCCAACACGAACATTATTCCAAAAACGGTGTAAATTAAGCCGATTTGCTGCCAGGCAATTTGCACTTCATAAGGGGGCACAAGCGCCGATTTGTCGGTTCCAACCTGAAAAAACGGGATAAAAACAACGCTGGCAACCACTCCCAAAATCGTACCCAGAGCGGTGCCGCTCACAATCAAAGCCGCCTGTTCACCCGCCAGATAGGCGGCCATTTGACGGATTGACAATCCGACGGCGCGCATCATGCCTAATTCGATATAGCGCTGTTGAAAGGAGACTATGGCAAATACGAGGAATCCCAGGACGGTGACGATGGCTGCAGACCCAAACCCAACAGATAGCAGGCCAAATAATCCCTGGCGCTCCGGCCGGGTTTGAGCTTCGAGAATTTCCAGACGGGCATCCGCCTGATCGATGACCGTAATGCCCAGTTCCCGGACCCCCTGTACGATCGTTTCTGAATCAACAGCCGGATCGGTTTCCATCCACACGTCATACGGATAAACGCCGCCCAATCCCTCGTGCAGATAATCGAGGTGAGCCACAAAAAATGGGCCGTCCTGCGGATAAAGAGACGGAAAATAATCAAGCGGTGCGGCTATGACAAAATCAACCTCGGCCGATACGTCACCGGCCTGTACTGTCAGCTGCAGGGGATCTCCCACCTGCAGGCCGTTACTGCTCATAAAATTGCGCTCGATCAGAATATATTCGCGACCCACAGCCAGCCGATTCATCACCCCGCCCAGCGATTCATTGCTGGCAAAATCCCTTCTGAAAAAAGCGATGTGGGTAAAATCGAGGCGATCTACTCCGACAATGCTCCCCCGACGCTGCCGGCCGCCAATCGCCGAAACCACATCGTAATTCCCAACGCGCGTTACCCGCTCAACCCCCGGAATTTCCAGATGGGTATCCACCGGCAAAAAAAGATAATCCGGCTCGTCTTCATTTTCTTCATCATCCTGCGGCCGCTGCGGTTGACCCGGAGCGGTGGGCTGCTGCGGCCGTTCAGTCGCCTCCCCCAACTCCACAACTGCCAGATCAGCCCCAACCTTATAATACATCTGGTCAACCAGGTGATCATCAAGGGTCAGGGCCATTGAAGAGGTAAAGGTGGCCAGGGCCAGCGTCAGCGTCAGCAGAAGCAGCGGACCGGTATACTGCCCGGCCGCCCGGGCCAGCTGCCGCAAAATGATGAGCAAGGTAGTGCTGGGCTGCCGATCGGCCAACCAGGCGAAGATGCCCATCACGCGTGGGAAGAAGCGAATCGCAACCAGACCCAAGGCAAAACAGAAAAGAATCGGCACCAGAAACAGCAAGGGATTGCTAAATGGGTCGCTGCCGCTGTTCAAAATAGCCAGAGTGCCCTGCCGATCAAGCTGATACCATCCATAGAGCGGCAAAGCGAGCAGCAGAATATCGACATAGTAACGCTGCCAGGATGGTTTGAGCAGATCGCGCGCCTGTAAATTTCGCAGGGTAACGATGGTGTGGCCGGCGTTCCGCCAGGCCGGCCAGAAAAGGGCGGCCAGGGTTAACATCACCCCCAGCAAGGCATAGCCAATGGCCGTGGGGGTCAACACGGCCACAATTCCTTCATACGCCTCGGTGCCAAAAATATCGGCCACCAAAAATGAGCGGGTGCGCCCCATCAGAGCCGCCACCCACCGGCCGACGAGCAGCCCCAGCGACAGACCGATGATCGCCAGAAGCACCCCCTCAATGATATAAATCGCCAGCACCTGGCGCTTTGAGATCCCGCGGCTGCGCATAATGGCAATTTCGGAACGGCCGCGCCTGACCACCATGCCGGCCATCAGGCTGACAAAGTATAGAACCAGACCAATAACCGGCAGGCTAAACAGGGTTAAGGTCAAGGTCAACAAGCCCGCGGTATCCCCAAAATCAGAAAGCGCGGACACCGGGGACACCTCCAGCGTTGTGCTGGGCAGCAGCGCGTTTACTCGCGCTTCAGCGGTGTTGATATCGCTCAACAGCCGATTGACGTTTCCCGGCCGAATCGTCCGGCCGTCGAGAATGAGATACCAAACGGCGGTTGAAATCGGCAGATCGAGCTGCGGAGCGGCCGCGGCAAAAAAAGCGCTTTCGCTGGAAAGCAGAATATCGTTAAACGTTTCCGGTGTGTAAAACCAATATGGATCTGTAGGATCGATGGGGGTCCACACGCCGACAATAACCATAGGGATTTGCCCCCCATCTTCCCCAGAGCCAAACAGGGTGTAATCCTCGCCAACCTGCAGCCCCAGCCGATCGGCCGTGGCCTGACTGACCACCACCGGCAGCTCACCGCCAGAATCAGCCTCACCGGGAGCGGTCCCTTCCACAAAACGGACGTGATCTTCCAAACCGCTTAGAAACCCAACGTTGGCCCACAACAGCGGTTCACCGCTGGCAAACCCGGTTTGGCGGCCAGAAAAAAGACGCAGTTTAAGGGTGCTGACGTGGCGGATCACCTGATCGGCCGGCAAGCCGATAACCCGGGCGGCCTGTTCGCTTAAATAGGTATCAACCGGGCGATAATCCTCAGCGGTAATATCCCCATTCCACGCCCCGATGTAGCGCCACATAAAGGCGAACGGCGGCCGAAAGGTGCCCGCTTCAGTTAATTCTCCCTGTAAAAGCCTGTTTTGGGTGGCATCGGCATACAGCGGCACCGCTGACAAAATGCTGACGGCCGCGACCAGACCAACCAGCAAACAGGCCATCAACAGCCGCTGATTCCACAGCCGGCGAGAAGCAAGAGAGAGAAGGGAAAGAAATTGATTAACCATCAGAAAAAATAGTCAATGGTCAATGATCAATAATCAATTGACAATTGGCCATTGAATATTGATTATTGATCATTCTGTTACCGGTAAGAGCCTCAGGTCATAATCAGCCGTCACATAAAATGCGCCCACCCATCCGGTGCGGCCGTCGGGCAGCTCAATTTTGACCCAGGTGCCAAAACGATTGCGCCCTAATGTGGGATACGCCTTGTTTCGCGGCAAAACCGCAATAACTTTGCTGATCATCGATGGGGCCTCTCGCACCTGATTTAATCCGCTGCGGACAACGATCGATTTGGGGCCGTCCGGCAGTGTTTCAGGTGGGGTTTCTGCCGGGGGTTCGGCAATCGGTAATGAGTCGATATCCAAACCTGGCTCCACATCCAAAACGCTCAACCAGCCAACCTGTCCATCGGGCAGTTCAATTTGAAGCCACGTTTTGTAGGTTGTACGGCCAGTGACAACCGCCGTCTGCGCTCGTCGCAGGGTCGTTAAGACCTCAGAAACCGAGCTGGCTTCTGCGCGGACCCTCGCCGCGGCGGTGCGCACTTTGGCCACCTGTCCAGTCACCACTTCAGGGGATTGACCAGGCGAGGCGGTTGACGGGGCGGCCGTTCCCGGAACTCCCGGTTCCCCAACTTCCAACGGGCCGTCAAGACGATCGTAGCTTAGCAGGATGCGGGCATCCGCCTCGATATTAAAATACTCAAGCTGAATCGGTGTGTCTCCGCCCGGCAGCTCGATATCCACCGTGTAGGTGATCTCCGGATGTTTGCGCCATTTGTCCATGATCAGCTGATCGTTGACCCACAGTCGCGCCCCGTCGTCTACCGTAACGGTGAAGCGATATTTTCCGGCAGGGAGATTGAGGGTTCCTTTAAAGCGGATCGAATACCCTTCACGAGTGATGTATTGCGGGTGAGGAAAGACGCCGCGATTCCAATCAAAGTCGATCGCCTGCTCGCTTTGCACCACGACCGGCTGCGCCGCCAGCACGCTGTTGTTGTAATATTGGGCGGTCCAGATACCGCTGGGGGCCGGCGCACCCGCAGTCGCTTCCCCGATTCGTTCCCAGGTTAGCCTGGCGGCCGCCAGACCCAGCTCATCGTAATACTCCATGACGACTTTGAGCGGGCCGCCGGGATGGTTCCAGTCGGCCGTGTGGGAGGCAAAGGTTTGGCTGCGCCAGTGATCGAGCACCTTTTTATCGTTGAGAAACAGGCGGGCCCCATCATCGGTCTCGGTTTTAAAGCGGTACAAGCCAGCCGGAAGATCGAGCGTGCGGGTCCAGCGCACGGAAAATTGTTCACTGCGGATGGCCACCGGCTCCGGAGAATCAAGCCCCCAGTCAAAATCGATGGTTTCATCATTGCGCACAAAATCCGCCAGAGCGCCCGGTTCGCGGCCGTTAAAATACTCCCCTTTCCAGGCGGTGATCGTTGGCTGAAACGGCTGCCCATCACGAATCGTATCGGACGCATACACGCGATCCCAAAACAGCTTGGCGATGGCGTCATGCTGATATTCGTAATATTCAACGGTAATCGTAACCGGGCCTTCACGGTCAACGTCGTAATAACCGGTGTAAGCGGTCACCACCGTATTCTGCCATTCATCGATAATTTTTGTGCCGTTGACAAAGACCCGCATGCCGTCATCGGCAGTGCCGGTGAAGCGGTAGCGGCCAGGCTGCAATACCTCTGTCCGGGTCCAGCGGGCGGAAAAAAAGTTGGTATCAACCTGCGGCCACGGCCGCCAATTCCCCCAATTGCGATCGAGAGACGGGTTTCCATTCCGGTCTGTCTCAAAAATTTTCAGCACCGGATCCCCAGCGAGCTCGATGTTGTTCCAATACGTCGCTTGCCAGCCATTTTGTTCTTGGGCGGCGGCCGAATTGGGTAAAAATGCAGATATCAGCCCCAGGCAAAACAAACCCATCAGGATTTGTTTGATCGAAACGCTCAATTTTTCCTCTCCTTTAAATAAAAGAGTTCTGGCTGAGATGAGGGTTATATGCCTAAGAAAGTAACGTGTACAGTGCGGTGATTATAGCAAAGATTAATTAATTGCCAGCACCCTTATACAACGATTTACCATCTGTTACGCTACGAATCAGATACCTCGTATATATATGGAGGTAGGGTGTCATCCACCTCTTTCAGACACGCTTTTTGTTCGGCTTCTCGATCAAGCGTAAACGCTTCCTCCTGAATGATACAAGCGCGATAATTATCGATTTTTTGCTGGGCCTCATTAAGGGCGATTTCAACTTCGACCTCCTCGTTCATAATGATGTCAAAAGCCTGAGAAAGCCATATCGAGGAAATCCCCAGCCAGCTGTTTTCAACCGCAATCTGTAATGAAGGGGATTGAGAGGTAGCCGTGGCTACGGCCGCTTCATAAGCCTGAATGACTTCTTCATCCTTTTCAGCGCGAAACTCATCTGACTGCACCAGAGAAAGACGAGCGGGCAAAGTGCCACTTTCAACAGAATTGCCGGTTAAAAATTTGATCCACTCCCAGCACTGCTGACGATAATCGGTTGTTGCGGAAATAAAATATCCGGAAGAGTAGATGGTCCGGTTGGATGAACCATCGACATTAACCGGCAGCGGCACGACCCCAATATTGCGATCCTCCATTTTGTCGGCCGTAAACTCCTCCCATGACCCGGTGGCCACCCACATCCCGGCTCGACCAGAGTCGATCAAATTCCGGCGGGTCTCGTAAGCGTTAAAATCACTGCTCATTAATTCAGAATCGAACTGGGGCTTAACGTCATACTCATTATTGAGGTCGATGTACCACCGCACGGCAGCGATGGTCTCCGGGTCGTTGACCACAATAGTCGGCGGTGATTCCAAATCGCTGTATCGGCCGCCTCCCAATTGCTCCACAAACATTCTAAAGGTGCCAATTTCATAAGCATCCGGCACAAATCCATACTGGCGGGTGGTTTCATCACCCGCAGTAGATAAAGCAACGGCCATTTCCAGAAATTGGTCGATCGTCCAATCAGGCTGCGGATAGGCGATCCCCACTTCATCAAACAAATCTTTGTCATACTGGATCGTTGGAATGAGAATTTCACCGGGAAGACCCCACAGCTGCCCCTGATAGGAGTATTGATCGATACTCAGCGGGTAAAAGTCATCACGGCTGAGCGCTAGATCGGCATCCAGCAGGGGCTCGATGGGCAAAATAGCCGCTAGAGAATCTTCATCCTGAAATGCGGGAAAAAACTGGACGCAGTCGGCCGATTCCAAGGCGTTCGCCAGCGTAAACCTGTTGGAGGTGAAATCCGGCTGCCGAACATCAACGACAATTGACGGATTTTCCTCGGTGAAACGCTCGGCCAGGTCGCGAAACGGCTTCAAGCCATCGATACCACCGCTGGCTGTAAAACGAATGGTGACCGCATCTTCGCTGGCGGGCGAAGCGGCGCTTTCTTCTACGATAAATTCTTCAATCTCGGCCGGCTCATCGTCTTCCAGGGCCGCCTGGGCTGCTTCCTCTTCGGCCGCAGCCTGGGCATCAGCTAGAGCAATGGCCGGGTCTACTCGATTTTGCAGAATTTCAATTAACGCCTCATCCAGCGGCTCAAACAAGTTAAACGAGACCGGCTCAAAATAACTGCCGTGAGTCAGGGCAAACTCTACAGCGGCGGCAAACTCCGGATCCACATCGTCCCAAAAACCTGATGATTCTGCGGTTTGTTTGAGGGCAGGCAGTGAAACTGGACCACCAAATCCAAAATCTGACGGGGGCTGGGCAACCAGAAATTTAAGAAATTCCCAGGCAGCCTGTGGCTTAGTAGTTCCACCGCTGATTGCGTACCCATTGGTATAAATCGAGGTCGATCGATCATCCGGATTGTTGACCGGCATGGGCAAAACGCCCAGCTCACCGTCCGCATTTTCGCTGCGCCAGCCGTATGATCCGGACCATTCATTCCACATGACCGCCTGCCCGTCCTCAATTAATTGATATCCCTGAGGCGGGCTAAAATTTTCCGGATCATCAAATTCCGGCCGCTCGAAGTACGGCATGACCTCATACTCGTTGACCATGTCCGCCAGAAACGTGGCGGCCGCAACCGTTTCATCGCTGTCGAGAAGCGGCCGCTGCGGTTCCGCAGAATAATCAACCAGCGGTCCGGCATGGGCACGTATCAAATCAAAGTAATAATCATTGGCCGAGACAAACCCCCAAATGATCTCGCCGTCCCCTTCGCGAATCGTTGTGGCTTGAGCGATTTCAAGCAGATCAGTCCAGGTCCAGCCGGGCTTTGGATGCTCAAGCCCCTGCTCATCAAGAATATCTTTTCGATAAAAAATGAAGTCAAAATTTAATTCAGCCGGTAAAAGATACAGGCCACCGTTGTATCGCTGATTTTCAATAATATCGGCATAAAAATCATTGGCCGATAAATCAGGATCGTTGGCTAACAAAGGGGCCAAATCTAAAACGAGCCCTCGCTCAATTCCCTCCGGTGAAAAAAAAGATTGGTTGATGTCGGCCGCGCGCGCGAGCCTGTCCCGCGCATCCTCCGGCCATCGACCTCCTCCACCTGGATCCAGGTCAAGAATTTCCTCAACTGAAACCAGCTCGATTTGAATATTGGGGTTTTCCTCTGAAAAAGCGTCGGCGATATCCTGATAGCGGCCAAATTCCCAATCATAAACCGCCAATTTGACCGTTTGAACCTCATTTTCGTCCGATTCTGAGTCATCCGAACGGTCGTTTGTATCATCAGCGGCTGTGTCTGCCGTTTCCCCTGCCTCATCAGCAGTGGAAAGCGGTGGTGACTCCTCATCTGTTCCCTGGCAGGCTACTGTGAACACGAAAATGGCCAGGAAGAGCATCCGCAAAGCAATTCGCTTCATGGTTTTCCCTCCTTGCTTGAAGTAAGATTCTACAACACTCCAACCATATGACTATACACGGTTTGAGTCGTAAATGTCGCTATTAATTGTAAAAAGAGGTGTTTCACAGGTACTCTTTAGATTTCAAAAGGACACCATATGAAAATAACATTGTTTGGCGCTACTGGGGGAACGGGTTTGCAGGTCATGGAGCAAGCCCTGGACCAGGGCCACGAGGTCGTAGCACTCGTTCGTTCTCCAGAAAAAGTGACCATAAGTCACGCAAATCTGTCGGTGGTACAAGGGGATGTTCTCAATCAGCTTGACGTGGCCAACGCCATCGCCGGGGTCGATGCGGTGGTCGTATCTTTGGGAAAAACCGGTAAAAATCCCGGCAATGTCGTCTCCAAAGGCACCTCCCATATTATTAAGGCCATGAAAGACCACGGCATAGCGCGGTTGATCGTCGTCACCTCGCTTGGGGTAGGCGACAGCAGAGACCAGGTGCCCTTCGCTTTTAAGTTGTTGATGAAGACTGTTTTGCGTTCTGTGATGCAGGACAAAGAAGTCCAAGAGGATTTTGTGCGCAGCAGCGGCCTCGAGTGGACGATTGTGCGGCCGGGAGGGCTATCAAACAAACCCAAAAGTGGTCATTATGAAGCGAGCACCGGCAAAATCACGGCCGGTCAAATTAGCCGGGCGGATGTGGCTGATTTTATTTTGCAGGAGCTCCAGGAGCGGGAGTATTTGCAGCAAGCGGTCGGCTTATCGGGAAAATGATGGCTGCCTGATTCAGCTCAACAAATCCCCCCCCTCCCGACACGGTTTAGGGGCGGACAGGTCTTCAATAACCCGATTCATCGTTCGCGGCCCCCCTGTCATCCTGAGCGCAGCGAAGGATCCCGCCAGCTAACATGAAAGTGTCCTTTGCCATCCAGGCGCTTTCATCTCTTCAAATCAGCCACCCTGAACACAAGATTGAGGAGATTCTTCACTCCGCTGCGCTCCGTTCAGAATGACAGGTGGTTTGCACCCTACCTGTCTGCCCTTGAACCGCTCCTAGAAGGGGCTGGGAGAGGGGTGAGAGGATGCAGCAATACCCATCCCCTACCCCAATCCTTCACAAAATCTATTCATTATCCGCCGACAATATCGTTTCACGCAGGCTTTCCAACTCCCGTTTTTTCGGCCCGTGCCATTTACTATATTCCCAGCGCATGCCAGCGTAGGTCAGTGGCAGAAGCAGAAGCAGTCCGGCTCCTAACAGGTAATCCCCGTCCAAAGTCAATTTCAGAAAAGCCACGATGGCCAACGGCGCGAGGTACCAGTAAAGTAGGGCATGCCCCTGTCGGATTATATACTTCGACTGCCAGATCGCTTTGTCCAGCTCACCGAGCATTGTCTCCTCAAACTTAACGAGGGTCTTGCGCCGTCTTAACCGGAAAAATATTCCTAATATTGAATAGGCCACATACATGATCGGAATGACAAATCCAAAGCCCTGTTCGTTTTCTACGATCATGTCGTAGAACAAGTAGATACCAATGACGATATTGACTCCGATCATCATGTACTCCGCAAATCCGATCCAAAAATTAATTGAATTTCCCTTTCGCTGGATAGAGGCGTACATCGCGCTTTCATTAATCGCGTATAGCTTTTCATTATTTTGGTTATTCCAAATTACTTGCATTTCTTCAAACTCCATTTTTTTCTTTCTCCTGGGATTGGCGCAGCAAATGTCGTTTGATCCGGTGAATTTTTACCCCAACATTGCTTTCAGAAATACCCACCAGATTGGCCATTTCCTTGTAGCTAAACCCATCTAACATCAATAAGCAGAGAGACCGATCAACCGGATCGAGCTTTCCGATTTGCTCGTAAAGCCAGGTTAGGCGTTCGTCTTTTTCTTGAGACGCGATGGTGAGCACGTGCTCAACGTCTGTCAACGGCTTTGTTTCCGGCCGCTTCTTCTCCTGCCGAACCCAGGCTGTGGCGGTGAACAGCGCCACCCGATAAATCCAGGTTGATGGCTTGGATTCTCCCCGAAAATCGGGAATCGATTTCCACAGCTGCAGCGTCATCTCCTGAAACAAATCATCCTGATCCTGAGGGGTAAACGCATAGGCACGTAAAATCTTAAACAAAATGCCTTTGTGTTGATCGATCCACTGGGAAAAGATTTGTTTCTGCTTCTGTTCTTCCATTAATGGTTGCCTCTATTTTTCGGCCGTTCTATCTTAATTAGTAGCAAACCAATATTTATTTATTACAAATCAGCTCAAGTTGTGGCCTTATTCAGCAACCGAATAGCTGAGAGAAGCGCTTCCGTTTTCGGCCATCTAAGCCCTAAAGCAGCTTGACGAGATTCCTCTCTCCGCTGTTCTTTCTGAGCAAGGACAGGGGTTTGTTCGATTAACCATTTAACCCAAATTGCGCCCTTTTGGCGCGAAAGAACAGTTCCAATGGAAATCGAAACCGGATAATTAGGTTCTGTTGACATTTGATCCATTTTGGTGATTTATCGTCATTTTTGCGATATTTTCTACACCCGTCGGTTAAAACCGACGGCTAAAGGGTTGGTTTGCCATCAGGTCAGACCCTTTAGCCTCGCATTTCAATGCGGGGGTGAAGAAATTTCCCAAATGTCAACACAGCCTAGTTAACGCGATTTATCGGGTTAATTTGGCCTATTCATCGGGAAGGTAGGGTTACAAACTAAAAAAATTGGGTGATTAATGGGCGCAAATTCATGAAGATTAGCCGGTCTACAGTGGAAACAAAAAAGTGATCCTCCTGAATTAGTGAGGATCACTTCATCTACTAAAATAATTATAGGGTATCAGGCGGATTCCAGGGCTAATTTTAAATCCTGAAGGTGATGGCTATCCTCTTTTTTCATAACCTGGGCCACTACCGGCAGCATGAGCTTTTTTAATCCCTTAGTCGACACGACGCACTCCATCTCCACCTGAGTACCATTATCTTGAGGCTTAAGGTGATAATGATAGGTAACTTCAATGCCAGAGGCTTCGGCCGTGACTGAATAACGAGTGGGGGCCTCAAACCGCACCACTTCCAGGTCGGTTTGCTGCTCTTGTCCGTTCATCAATCTGATTTCGCGAAAGCGGGTCCCCACACCAACCGGGCCGGGGGTGAGCTGCTTCATGCTCTTGATGTTTGACATCACTTTAGGTGCCTTTTCGGGGCTCATCAGCGCCTCAAAAACATCTTCGACCGGGTGGTTGATCCATTCACTGAGGGTAAAGCCTGACATATCTTTCTCCTTTAAGCTAATTTTTCTACAGGCAGGTAAATATCGGTATGATTGAGTTCATACGACGGATTAATGCGGGTTGTGCGATAAATTTCTATCGCTGGAATGCCGATAACCTGGAAACGTTTGAGTGAAAACAGCTGCTGAAAAATCGCGCCGTAAGCCTGTTCCAGCATCCGGCCGTAAGGGCCAATATACGTCGTGCGAGCAAAGATACCCTCCGGAATTACCTGAAAGCCGATTTCACCATCCGATTCGGCTGGCTGATCGATCTCGATACAGGCATCAAAACGCAGTTTTTCAGCCGGAGTAATCGTCGGATCATCATGACCAACTCCCAAAAGTAAATTATCTCCTCGATAAAAACCCCTTGTTTTGACCCAAGAAATCAAACGGTCATACGCATGCATATCCGCGTCAACATAGGGGCCCAGGTTGCGAATAAAAGCCACTGAAATCGGCTGAATATTCACAATGGCCGGCCGAGAAATTTGGAATTCGGTTTGTAAATGATTGAGCGATTCAGCGGTGTGTTGATCAATCCACTCCCGTAATGATTCTTTCCGGCGATACATTTTGGGGGTGATCCCAAACTGGCGGCGAAACGCCCGGCTAAAGGTCTCATGGGAGTGATAACCGGTGTTGATGGCAATATCGAGAATCGACGTGTTCAGCAGCTTGAGCTGATATGCGGCCTGCTCTAATCGCAGTCGTTGAGTATATTGTTTGGGTGTTTCGCCAATTATGTGGTGAAAAAGGCGGTGAAAGTGAGATGCGGATAGACTAGCAAGACCGGCCAGCACCTCCAACGACAAATCGTCGTTTAAGTGGGTTTGAACGTGGGTGAGAACGGGCAATAAACGGCCGGCATCTTTGCGGGCATCGATGGTTGACATGCCACCAGTATAAGCCATTGTCTCGGCCGTTTCTTGACGTTTCTTGCTATTTGAGTCAATCCCTCTGCGAACTTTGCGGTGATGTCCTGGAATATCAATCCAGAATGACCCGGCCGTTTGGCGTATTTAAAGTGGCAATTAGCTGCGCGGTTTCCCCTTTTTCCACCGGCAAATGAACGCCTAAGGCGGCCGCCATATCAGAAACGATCTGCGGATCAGGATGTACACCGCGCACGTCAACCAGCTGACACCCTTGAGGACTGGTCTCGGCCGGATGAGGGGCCTCGCCCCAATCGATCAAAAATGGAATAAGCCACTCCCCCGCAGGATCATCCCCACGAATCGCCTCCGGCTGGCGTGTGAGCCGCCATTTCATGTGCAGCCCATCACTGCGGGAACGCGCGCTGTCAAAAATATCGCCAGGATCATAACCGGCCGTCCTGGACCGAGCAGCAGCCGCTTCAATATCTTTCGTTCCCACCGCCCAGGTCGCCAATTTGGGCTCCCTCAGCCGATCAAGAGCAAATGACCGGGCGGATGGCGGGTCAGGCTGATTTGGGTCCGGGGCGATAATCTCCAAATAGACCTTTTCTCCTAAAGATAACAGCGCATTGTGGCTCCCGCGTCCGGGGTGTTGGCCACCAAAAATCGGCCGGACGCCGGTCAATTGTTCAAAATAGTCGATCGCTTCGTCTAAATTATGAACGGCATAAACAATATGATCGGGTTTTAAGAGAGAATTTTTCATTGTTTCATATCACCGATGATTTGCTGAGCCGCCAATTTGCCCGGCCCGCCGATAACGCACCCTCCAGGATGGGTCCCGGAGCCGCATTGATAGTAACCGCGGATCGGGGTGCGATATTGATTCCAGCCAGGTGCCGGCCGGAAGAAGTACATTTGCGGGGCCAAGAATTCTCCGGCAAAAATATTCCCTTCGCTTAACCCAACGGTGCGTTCGATATCGAGCGGGGTAACCACCTCACGGTGCAGGACAAGATCATTAAAATTTGGAAAAAACGATTCCAGCGTATTCTGGACCGTATCCCCCAGGTTTTCCCGTTCACTGTCCCAATCGCTGTCTTTGAGTTCATAAGGGCAGTATTGCACAAAACAGGACAAGACGTGCTTGCCTGGTGGGGTCATGTCTGGGTCCAGCGTCGATTGAATACAAGCATCAATATACGGCCGCTTGCTAAACGACCCGTATTTTGCATCGTCAAACGCGCGTTCAATGTAATCAATTGACGGTCCGATATTAATGAAGCCACGATATAAGTCAAAGCGGCCGGGCAGCGCCGGATATTCCGGCAGGCCATCGAGCGCAAAGTTTACCTTGGCGGATACCCCCTGAAATTTATATTTGCTAATATCCTCAACCAGGTCTGTTGGTAATTCCCGGGGATCGACCAGCTGCAAAAATGTGCGTCGTGGGTCCAGGGCACTGACGATGACATCGGCGTAGACTTCATCGCCATTTTCCAAGGCAACCCCAATTGCTTCTCCATTTTTACTGATTACGGATGAAACCCCGGCGTTGAGTCGGATGTCAGCCCCAAACGATTGAGCCGCACGGGCCAACACCTGGGTAAACCCACCGTTTCCTCCTTTGTGAAACCCCCATTCCCCAAACGCTCCGTCAACCTCACCCATTTTGTGAAATAAAAGCACCAAGCCAGATCCTTGGGAACGAGGACCAACTTTGCTGCCTATGATGCTGCTTGAGGAGAACAACCCCTTGACAATATCCGATTCAAAATAATCATCGAGAATCTCAGCTGCGCTGCCGGTCAAGAAACGCACCAGCATATGCAGCGTTTTGGGATCCAGGTGGCGCATATGCCGGCCGAGATCGGCCAGGCGGGCCAATTCATCAGGCTCTTGGCTAAAAAGATTTGGGGGAATCTGGTCAAAGAGCGGTTTTACCGCATGACATACCTTGTTTAGCATCGTGGTGTAATCATCATACGCCTCGGCATCCGCTTTTGAGTGGCGGGCAATCTCGTGATAGTTGGCGTAATGATCGCTGCCCAAAAAAAGGTAGTCGCCGTTTTCCATAGGGGCGAGTGTCGTGGGCATGTTCAATACCAGCAGGCCGTTTTTGACCAGTTCAAGCTCCTGTACGATGTCCGGCCGGATCAAACTCAGCGCGTACGAAAACGTTGTAAAATGATATCCGGGATAGAGCTCTTCGGTGATGGCAGCCCCACCAACCAGATGCCGTTTTTCCAATATCAACGTTTTTAAGCCGGATTTGGCCAGATAAGCCCCGTTGACCAATCCGTTATGGCCTCCCCCAATGACGATAGCGTCGTATTTTGTCTGTGCTTGGGACATGAAACCTTCCCTATTTTAACAGTTGTGTTGACATTTGGGATATTTCTCCACCCCCGCATTAAAATGCGAGGCTAAAGAGCCTGACCTGATGGGTAACCAACTCTTTAGCCGTCGGTTTTAATCGGCGGGTATCGATTTAAATCGACGGGTAAAGAAAATATCGCATAATTGAGGATCGATCATCATATAGAATTAATTGTCAACGGAACCTAATCTCTGTTTCAATTCTTTAGATTTTCAGGTTCATTAATCAATTATGAAATAGAACACTTAAGCTGTCTTGCGAGCCGGATTATAAAAGGGCATTTTGACGACCTTCGCCGCTACCGTCAGCGGCCGATTGTTAACGACCAGCTCAAGCTGTAACGGTGAACCCGATTTTGCGTGATAGGGGGCCACTTTGGCCAAACCGACGTGCTTTTTCAAAACCGAAGAAAACATAAAGCTCGTCGTATGCCCTACCCAGTTGTGTTCCCCGTCATATAAAGCCATCGCCTCTTCGATCGGCGTATGATCTTTGGGGGCGATCAAACCCAAACCGTTGTACAAATTTTCATATCGCTGCCAATCAACTTCTATCCCGACCAAATGCCAGCGTGAACTTCTGCTGACCAGCTCATTTTCGATCGCCCGCCGGCCAATAAACGGCCGGGAATCCTCCTGTAAACCGCGAAACATCCAGGAAAAACCAAGTTCAATGGGGCTAGAACGCTGTTCATCAACCCAGGCGTGGCGGGCCGTGTGATATTCGACGTCAATTAAAATCAAACCGGCATCGATACGAGCCATATGCAGCACCTTTTGACCAAATGGCGTGATGTTGTAGCCCGAACCGGCTTCCATTAATGCATCCCACACCGCAAGAGCATCATCCTTGTTAACCCAAATTTCGTACCCCAAGTCTCCGGTATACCCGGTCCGGGAAAGCACCACATTTTTCTGGGCGATTTGGGTAGACGAAAGCTCAAAATACGCCAGCTTTTCGGCATCTGGAGTGAGCTGTTTTAAAATATTTCGCGAATGAGGCCCTTGCAAAGCAAGCAGACCGTATTCTTCAGAGATATCAGAAATTGTGACCTCGTACGGGTGGCTCAAATTTTGAAAATAACGCAGATTCGGTTCAGCGGCCGTTAGCCAATATTCGTCATCATCAACGTGTAAAACTACCCCGTCCTCCAAAATCCACCCGTGATCATCACACCAAATTGTGTATTGGGCCCGGCCGACCGGGCACTGCCCAATATCGCGAGCCAAAACTCCTCTCAAGAAATCGGCTGCGTCCGCGCCTTTGATTTGATATTTAAACAAAGGGGAAGAATCAAACAGTCCGGCGCTGTTGCGGACCGAATAATATTCATACAGTTCAGAATATTGATATTTCTGGGCCACAAGATAGCCCGCCCAATGCTCCCACAGCATGGTTTCATTTAGAGGGCCGGTACGAGCGAAGAAGGGGGTTTTTTTTACCATACACGGTCTCCTGTACCAATCGGTATGCTGCTACTGTATCAAAAAAAATAAATTTAGAAAGTGATTTTGAAAATCTGCAGGGGAGGGTCTGGCCCCGGGAGGAGGTCAGTTTTTTTGGATCACATGGCCCTTGATGACGTTTACAATCACCTGGGAGAACATGTTGGCTTTTACCGGTTTATGAATTATTCCATCCATCCCGGCCGCTAAGCTCCTGGCTCGATCTTCAGTCGAGACCGAAGCGGTGATGGCATATATTTTGGGCGGGCTACCGTGAGCTTGATTAGATTTAATTTTAAGCGTGGCCTCTACCCCATCCATTTCAGGCATATGGATATCCATGAAAATAAGATCGTACGCTTTATTTGAAGCCATTTCAACCGCCTCAAGCCCATTGGTGGCTATATCTGGTACGTACCCGATACTTTTTAGGAGGGTGACGGTCACTCTTTGGTTTACTCGATTATCTTCCACCAGCAAAATTTCAAGCGGATGGTCTTCCCCCAAGACAACAAGGGGGTCGATTTTCGGTCGGTTGAGCCTGCTCTGCGAAAACGCATCAGAAAATTGCGGGTCCGAAACCCCATTCTTAACCTGAATCGTGAAATAAAATTTTGATCCAATATCGGAAGCGCTTTCAACCCACATCCGGCCGTTCATCAATTCAGCCAGCCGCTGGCTGATCACCAACCCCAAACCGGTTCCACCATATTTTCGGGTTGTAGAACCATCCACCTGAGAGAACGCGTCAAACAATCGAGGGATCTTATCAGGTGGAATGCCGATGCCGGTGTCTTCAACCACAAAAAACAGCTCAATTTGATCATCATCCAGAAATTTAAAATCGACATCAATTGAGACCCGGCCTTGATGGGTAAACTTGATCCCATTTGACAATAGATTAATCAAAATTTGTCGGAGACGGGTTTCATCACCAATTAATATCGGCGGCATATCCGGCCGGATATGATAATTCATCAGCAGCCCTTTTTGCAGCGCGGTTTGTTTCACCACATCGACGGCCGTCTGTAAACAATCGTGCAGAACAAATGGATACGATTCAATTTCAACCCGATTGGCCTCAATTTTTGAGTAATCAAGGATATCGTTGATAATGACCAGCAGAGCTTCACCGCTTTTGTGGATCGTTCGCACAAATTCTCGCTGTTGACTATCAAGAGGCGTGCCCATTAACAAATCGGTCATCCCGATTACCCCATTCATTGGCGTGCGAATCTCATGACTCATCGTCGCCAGGAACTCCGATTTGGTTCGGGCCATATTTTCAGCTTCTTCCTTGGCTTTGATCAAGGCCCGCTCTGCTTCCTTCCTCTGAGTGATATCATACGCCACGCAGACAATAAATTCCTGATCCTCATGATCGGTCATCGGCGATGCGGTCATCATCACCTCAATCGTTGATCCATCACTTTTAATTAAGCTCGTCTCCGTCTGACTGGGGGCTAACAATTTCTGGCCATCGAGCACACCCGTCACCCACTGTGGCGCCTGATTTGTGGGGAATAATGAACGGAGAGAAATTGTCTTTAAGTCGTCTTCTGAATAACCTAAAACGATATTAACCGCTTGATTGGTTGTTTCCAGGGTTAATTTCTGGTTGACCACAAACAAGAAATCTTCCATTGCGTGGATAATGCTGTCGACATACTCTTTTGAATAGGTTGTCTGCTGCAGCTGATAAAGCGCTTGATTTAAATCGGCTGCCTTTTGATTGAGGTTTGAAATGGCCGACCCCACCAATACCCCCACCAGTAAATAAGTTGTCCCAATAATGAGGTGATACTCAAAACTACCAAGAGTGGTATCGACAATCGGCAGCTGGCCCGACCTTTCCAATAAATAAAAGGCGGCCAGGGCTGCAACCGACAGTGTACTATAGATGGCTAACCCTCGAATACCGAGCAGAATACCAGCTAAGCAGATCAGAATAAAAAAGATCGTGATGTTGACGCTGCGGATACCGTTATAGAAGTAGGCGTTTATGATCCCTACCATAAACAAAGTGGAACATAGCAAATTGCCGACAAATACCGTTTGGCGACGCTTGACTTCACCTAAGAGGAGGAATACAACCAGGAAAGCAAATCCAACCAGACCAATAGTAGACAAGCGATCAGTCCAGGATTCAGCATTAAATAAGAATATTAGTCCAATCAAGCCGGTAGCTAGATTGGTAACCATGAGCAATTGCCACGTCAGAAGCAAGACGCGATCATCAGGACGTGAGGCATTGACAGGTCGGTTATAGCGATCAAATAATTTTAATAACATTATTTGCAACCTAACCGCGAACAGCTGGGTTTCCCGTTTGTAATATTACACAACAATAGGCCAAATTTTGAAAAATGTCCATAGACCCGTTTAACTAAACAGAAAAATTCCCCCCAATCTATCTTACCCTATTGGTTCATTCACTAACATAGCCAAATATAGCTAAACCGTATCGTAAATTAAGCAATTTGCCACACAGATTTTCCGCAGAATTCACGACGGTGATCAATAAATTTTTGATAAATGGCACCCTAAAATCAGTTTGATTACTCTGGCGCAATAATCGGCTGGCTCGCCAGGTCCGAATTAGACAAAGTCACCCCATCAAATAACGATCCCAACTCAAACCAAGATCGAGGAGCCGCCTGACCCCACAGCGTTTGCCGCTGCGGATCGCGCAAATCCCATAAACGAGGGGGCAAATCCGGATCGACAGTAAGATAATCGGCCGCAAACAACTCGGTGCGATGACCATCTCGATCTCGTATATATAAGAAGAAGGCGTTGGAAATGCCGTGACGGCCGGGGCCGCGCTCAAACGCTTCCATATGTCCGGAAGTCGCCAGTAAATCGCAGAAGTTCAAAATATCGCTGACGGCCGGGACCCACACGCCAATATGATGGAGTCGAGGACCTTTACCGTTGGTAAAAGCGATGTCGTGTACCCCTCCTTTGCGATGCATCCAAACCGCCCATAAATTGCTGTTTGCTTCGTTAATATCCTCAACCGTTGCTTCCGTCACCTGAAACCCCAACTCTCCCCCGTAAAAGGCAGCGGCCGCATTGACGTCGTGATGAAAAAGGTTCAGATGATCGATCCGCTGAATGCGCCCCCCATGATAAAGGGGATACTGCTGCAAAATATCCTCTACAAAATTCATCTCATAATAAAATTCGAGCGGAACCCCAAATGGATCGCGAGTGTGTAGTGTTCGTCCCTGAGCCAGACGGGTTGCCCAGGCTGTGGGGAGCCCCTTACCGGCAAAAAACGCTTCCGCTTTATCTAAATCTTCCTCTGAACGCACCTTAAACGCCAGGCGGTTCACCTGCGGCCGATCATTTTTACTCAAAATCAGCGAGTGATGGTGACGCTCCTCCATCCCGCGACAGTATAGGGATTCGGCCGTTTCTTCTTCGATATGATACCCTAACAAATCCCCATAAAATTCTCGGGCATACCCGAGGTCAGTCACTCCCAAATCGACATATCCCACTCGAATAATATCAAAAGGTGGGTGTAAATTATGTTTAAGCATCATACCCTCCTATGATGCGCCCAGACGGGAAATCGGATGATCTCCCAGAGCGATGCTGATATTTTTTGTTTCCATATAAAAATCAAAGGAGTAGTCTCCCCCGTCACGACCAATTCCGGATGATTTTACCCCGCCAAACGGCGTGGGCAGATGCCGCACGTTTTGACTGTTGACCCACACCATTCCCGCTTCAACCTCATGCGCCATCTTTAAGGCACGGGCCACGTCCCTGGTCCAAATATAGGCGGTTAACCCGTATTTGACGCCGTTGGCAATTTTTAGCGCTTCTTCTTCACCCTCAAAGGGGATGGCGATCAGGTAGGGGCCAAAAATCTCTTCCTGAGCGATCCGCATCTCGGCGGTGGCCTGGGTTACAAATGTCGGCCGGATATAGTTGCCGCTCTCCAACCCGGCCGGCTGCCCCCCGCCAAACGCTTTAACGGCGCCCTCTTCCTCAGCCAGGTCCACATAGCTTTGAACCTTAGCCAGGTGACCGGGGTCGATGAGCGGTCCAACCTCGGTAGCGGGATCAAGCGGATGGCCCACTCTAATTTTTTCGACCCTTGCCGCCAGTTTTTCGACAAATTCATCATAGATCGGTTCTTCAACCAGCAGCCGGCTGGAAGAAGTGCACCGTTCGCCGTTCAGACTGTATTTCATAAAGATAGCCGCATCCAGCGCCCGGTCGAGATCAGCATCGGCAAAAACGATGACCGGATTTTTGCCGCCCAGCTCAAAATGAACTCGTTTAAGCGTCGGCGCACCCTGCTGCATAATCAGCGAACCGGTAACCGTTTCGCCGACAAAGGCGATTGCCTTGATGTGCGGGTGCTCGGTCAGCGCTTTGCCGGCCGTCTCTCCAAACCCGTTGACCAGATTGAGCACTCCCGGCGGCAGCCCCGCCGCCAGCCCCAGCTCGCTCAGGATTTGGGCCGTCACCGGTGACAGCTCGGCCGGTTTGTGCACCACCGTACAGCCGGCCGCCAGCGCCGGAGCGATTTTCCAGGTGCTGAGCATAAACGGGGTGTTCCAGGGCGTAATGACCCCCACCGGCCCAATCGGCTGCCGGATGGTGTAGTTGAGATGATCATCGGCCGGCAGCGACAGGCCGTCTCGGGCCCCCTCCACCCGATCGGCAAAAAAGCGAAAGTTGGCCGCCCCGCGCAGGGCCGCCTTGCTCATAAAGCGAATCGGCTGACCGGTATCGAGCGATTCAAGGAGTGATATACGCTCGGCGTTTTCCTCGATTAGCTCGGCAAACCGGTAAAGAATATCCCGCCGGGTTTTGGCTTTGAGTGCCGCCCACGCCGGAAATGCTTCCCAGGCCGCCTGGGCTGCCCGGTCAATATCGGCCGCGTCTCCCTCAGCCACGCGGCAAATTAAGCTGTTGTCGATCGGGGATGACGTTGTAAACTCGGCCGCCCCATCCACCCATTCCCCGTTGATCAAATTTTTAACGCCCCGTTGGGCAACGGCCGCCCGATATTCCGCGGCCTTTTGCATGTTTTGCTCTACACTCGCTCCTGATGCCATCACGTTCTCCGTTAACTGTTCCCCGCTGAATTTTGAAAATTTACAAATCAATACGGATATAAACCATCTTCCAAAACAAGCCCGTCATCCTGGCCCCCGTCTTCACGGGGGTAAACGACGGCGGGGATCCACCGGTGGCAAGCCAATAGATTGCCGCTTTCGCGGGAATGACAGCGCTGTATCGGTGTTGTTTTGTTAAAACTCAAAATTCAGCGGCCATAAGACCAAAACGCGATCAATCGCGTTACCTAATTAAGTAGTCATCAAGAAGTTTTACGAAAAAAAATATCCGCAGATTACGCAGATTTTCGCAGATTAGAAAGAGAAATCTGTGAAAATCCGTGTTAATCCGTGGCTTTTTTTAACAATTCTTTTTGTAAACCACTTAACTCCACCACCTCTTCCAAACCACATGTCATTCTGATCGGAGCGCAGCGGAGAGAAGAATCTCGCCAGGTCACACTAAATTGGCCTTTAATCTGTTACAGTGTTGTCCAATTTTAGCCATCTGCTCCTCAATGAACCTTGGCGGGATCCCTCGCTGACGCTCGGGATGACAGAGTACCCTCGGGCGAAGAAAAGATTAATATAATTAATCACTTAAAGACCCTACAATCGTGTTTTCCAGCGTCCCAATTCCCGGAATTTCAACCCGGACCTCATCCCCTACATAAACATGGGAAATCCCCTTTGGGGTGCCGGAAAAAATTAGATCGCCGCGATTTAACACCATAAACTCGCTGATATACTCGATCAATTCGGCCACGCTGTGCCGCAAAAAGCGGGTGTTTCCGTGCTGCCGCAGTTCACCGTTGACGTAGGTCTTGATTTCCGCGTTTCCCGGATCGATATGCTCCGGCGTGACCCACACCGGCCCAATGGGCCCAAAGGTGTGAAACCCCTTCGCCTTTACCGGCGGCCGAAAGTAGTTGGTCACAAAATCCCGCACCGTGTATTCATTTCCGATAGTGTAGCCACCCACATAATCAAGTGCTTCGGCCGCGCTGACCTGGTAGCAGGATCGGCCCATAATGGCCACCAGCTCTCCTTCATAATGCATGTACTCCACATCCGGCCGCACCACTTTTGAGTTGTGACCGATCAGCGTATGCGGCATTTTGTGAAACAGCAGCGGATATTCCGGCAGCTCAAGCTTGAGCTCTTCCGCATGGTCTTTATACCCCAAAGCGATCCCGATAGCCGTTATTCCCCGCACATCCACCGGCGGCAGCCACATCACATCGGCCGGATCAAAGGGCACCGTGCCCACCATAAGCTGACCATTTTCCAAAACGCCTTCATAAATTTTTCCGTTGTAGGCAAACCGCGCAAATTTCATAAAACCTCCAGGGTGGGTGGTGGGTGGTGGGTGATGGGTGATAGGTAGTGGGTATTAGTTGTTGACCATTGATTATTGATTATTGGTAATTGGTGTATCATGATATTTCAATCGTAAATCGGATTTTTAATTTCGTATCTCGTACCATTGTTCTGCCGCTGCTGCAATTTCACTCAACGAATAGTTTGTTTCCAGCTCTTCAATAATTTGTTTGACTTCATCCGGTTTTGCTTTTGGTTCACTGGCAATGTCCGTCAGATCGTATACGGAGCCGGTTGGTTTTAAATCAAGGTCAACATGAAGCGTTTCGACCTGGCGATTTTGACACAGGTATTCGTAGACGGCCGCGTAAACGGCCGGATCATAAGGCATATCCACCACATTTTTCCCCAGGGGCTGGGTTAATCCCAATTTGACGGCCAATTGATGGGCGTCCGCCCAAACCATCTGCAGCACGTTGATTGGCGCATCTTTTTCCTCTTTTTTGTGCCGCGGCTTTTCCATGGAGATCGCCCGTTGAGCCACAATCTTATCCCGGATACGGTTTGACGGCACCGGGATCATGAATAGAGTTTGCGGGCCGGCCAGAACCGATTCAACCTCATCGTTAATAATTTGCATCAGCTCAATCAGCCGGCTGCCAATCAGCGGCACCTCACCGATCAGAATGTGCCGCTCATCCGCATACGTTTGCAGCCACTCTAAAACTCCTCTTCGCGCCCAAACCCCAACCGCCCGGCGAATCATTGGGTGGGTGACCCCGTCAACTTCCGGGTATTTTTGGAGGCCGAGCGGGTGGTTCTCAAACGCCGTTCGCGTCACATCATACTGAAAAAGATGCACCGTCCGGCCGCTCTTCTGAGCCAGCAAAACGAGCTGCTGTACATAGAGGCTCTTGCCCACCCCGGGAATCCCAGCCAGGAAAACCAGCTTTCGGGTCATGGCGGCCCGCTTTAGCGATTGAAATAATGCCGTTCCTTCAGGAATAATAATTTCTGGCACCATAATCTTATCTCTGGTCTCTCGTCTTGTTTACCTAACTTGTCCCAACTTCCGGAAACGATCTACACTCTCCACCTCACCCATCGGAATTTCAATCAGCATTGGCAAATCGGAAGCAAAACCGGCCTGCATCGCCTCACGACACGCGTCGAGGGTGGTGGCCCGCACCGCATTGGCCCCAAACGACTCAGCCAGTTTAACAAAATCGGGATTCACCAGATCGGTGGCGATGACCCGGCCATCATACAATCGTTTTTGCATTTGCTGCACGTTTCCAAAGCGATTATTGTTAAAAAGAAGGGTCACCAGGCCGATACGATGCTGCACGGCCGTGGCCAGCTCCTGCATGGTAAACAGAAAACCACCGTCACCGGCAATCGAGATCACCGGAGTATGTGGCTTGGCCACCTTAACCCCCAGACCGGCCGCGAACCCCCACCCCAGCGTGCCCTGATAACCGGTCGAAATAAACGTCCGTGGCTTGTACACCGGGTAGGTAATCCTGGCGGCAAATCCAACCTGGGTTAGTTCATCGATAAATACCCCGTCTTCACCCAACTCTTCCCGAATCAGGCGTAAATAAGCGTTTTGAAATTCAAGATAAGCGGTGCGCTCCGCCCAGTCCTGCTTGTATGCCTTCATCTCCTCTTCGCGAGATTCGCGTACTGAATTATACGCCGCCACCCGGTTCACCAACATCGGCAGCACATCCTCGGCACGGGCGGTAATCGGCAAATCTGGTTTAAAAAGGCGGTCGTGCGCCCGGGGATCAACCTCAACGCGAATAATTTTCATGTTGTCATCGGTTCCCCACTTGAATGGTATGCGCAAATTGGTGCCCACAGCCAGGACAACATCCGCCTTTTTCCAATACTCATGTGATGGAGGCAGATGCAAACTCAGGTAATGACGGCCGTCCAACACACCCATTCCGGTGCGATACCCAACCACCGGAGCCTGTAGATCAAGGGCCAGCTGCGTCACTTCAGGACCCACGCCCTGTGCCCCACCACCGGTATAGATAATCGGGTTTTTAGCCTGTCCCAACCATTTTGCCGCGGTTTCTATTTGATCGGTATCCACTGGGGGAGCGTAAACGGGCAGGGTTGTGTTTTCGATATCGACGACCGCCCGCTTCTGCAGCACGTCCATCGGCACTTCAAGCCCCACAGGCCGCGGCCGGCCGGAACGCATCATGCGAAACGCTTCGGCGATCAAGCCAGGGGCTTCTGCTGGGGTGTGAATCCGTTCCGCCCACTTGGTTAATTTACGCATGATCCCCAACTGATCGTTAATTTCGTGCAGCACTCCGATTTGCTGACCGATTTGATGGGATGGAATTTGTCCGGTTAAGCACAAAACCGGCGCGTTTAATCCATAAGCTGTGGCCAGCGCGGCCGAGGCGTTTAGAAAACCGGGACCTGGCACCACGTTATAAACGGCCGGTCGGCCGGTGGCCATTGCATAACCCAGAGCCATATATGCCGCTCCTTGCTCGTGACGGGTATGCAATACTCGAATTTGATCGCGATGATCGTAAAGCGCATTGTACAGCCAATCATTCTGCACGCCTGGCAGGCCAAAAAGGGTGGTAATGCCGTGCTTAATTAGGGATTTTACAACCGCTTCCCCACCGGTCAGCTGTTGGGTCATCATATTTTTCATCATTCTCCTTTGACAAACCAGCTCTTCAACCCCGCGATAAACGCCTCATTTCCACCCTGCGTCGATACAGACACCCGCACACCGTGCTCGATACCGGGCAGGGTCTGCTTTTTTACCAAAACGCCGAGGGACTTCAGATGTTCAAGCAGTTCATCAACCGGCCGGCCGATATCGACTACGACAAAATTGGTTTGGCTGGGGATATAAGCCAGGTCAAGTTTATCAAACTGCTGGTATAAATATTTTTTCCCATCGAGGGCCGCCTGGACGTTGCCGCGCAGGTGCTCCTGATCGGCCAAGGCGGTCACCCCGGCGATTAGGGACAGGCGATTTTGGTGAAATCCTCGGCGTATCCCATCGATGGCGCTGGCAATATGTGGGGGTGCAATCCCATATCCCAAACGCAGTCCGGCCAAGCCATACGCCTTTGAAAATGTTTCAATCATGACCACCGGCCGCTCCGCCAGAACATGCCTGATCGTATCCGGAAAATCCGGTGATTCGACAAAATGACAGTACACTTCATCCGCAACAACGAGAACATGCTCCGGAAGCGATTGAAGCAACCTGTCCCAGTCAGCGGCCGGCAGCATCGTCCCGGTGGGGTTATTCGGGTTACAAATGATCAGGAGCCTGGTTTGATCATTGACGGCCGCAAAAATTTGATCGACATCCGGCAAAAAATCGGGCGTGGTCAACGGTACTTCTATGACCTGCCCGTGCTCCAACTCGACAAT
>JASJCR010000027.1 GCA_030065875.1 Ardenticatenaceae bacterium
GGCTCAGGTAACGGCCGTCATCGACTTCCCCTGTCAAGCAGACGGAACGTTTACCTTTCCCGTGTAGGAACCACGTCTATCCTCACTCTTCCATATAATAGCGGCGAATATCTTTTAGCGATTGGCCGTAATGATAGGCAATCTGCTCTGCGGTATAGCGATGCTGAACGGCTACAGGGCAGGCCAGACGGGCCAAACATTGGCCGGCACAGCTCGACCGATGGTATAAGCGATGGGTGACACAGGCGTTTAATCCAAACCGGCCGATCTCCCCTACCGCCCCTGCTGGACAGGCGGTTACGCACGGTCGATCGTCACAACTGTCACAGGGAGACGGCCGCATGGGCGCAATGAGCAGCGGCAGCGGGTTTTTTACGAGTACGGCCGCCCGATAAGCAAACCACAGCCCATAATCCGGATGAATATCAGTGCCAATCGGCGAGCGGTGGGACCAACCCGCGGCGGTCCCTAGCTGCTGCAGGGGAACCAAATGATCGGTTAGCGGGTACAAAAACGCGGCCTGATCGGCGGCCACTCCCCAAAATTCCCTCATTACGGTTGAAACGGCGCGACGGCTGTACCGATCAATTGGATCCACAGTTTGCCCTTCCCCGCCGGCCGCCTGAAAGGCGCGCCACAACATGCGGCCGCCGTGGGCCACGAGCAGCAAACGGCGGTATGGGGCATGCTCAATCTGCGCCTGATTCAGCGCTTTCTGCACCGGCGGATCACCCACGTCTAAAATGGCCACTAAATTGAGCCCGCGCGCCGCCAGATAGCGCAGACCGGCCTGAAAATGAGAATGATTCATATAAGGTCGCCTGTATCTCTTAAGTTATCCGGAGAACTTGAAGGAAGAACCTTCAGGGGCGGACAGATCTTTTATAACCCGATTCATCGTTCGCGGCCCCCCTATCATCCTGAGCCCTTCGACTTCGCTCAGGACAGGCTTTGCGAAGGATCCCGTCCACTCACATAAAGGTGAAGGTGGCTAAGAATGGGTTTTTACTTCTACAAATCGGGTCTTCTCTTTCTGAAGCTTGGTGAGATTCTTCACTCCGCTGCGCTCCGTTCTGAATGACAGGTGGTTCGCAGATTTTGGCAAAACCCCAAAAAGCATTGGCTGGGAAAACACCGGCCGCTGATCAGCCCGGTCAATCGTAAATCTTTAATCCTGAATCGTCAATGTCAGATACTGCTTGACAATACCATACTCTATGGTATGATTTTGTAAAACATACGCTACGGTATGGTTTGTTTATGGCAAAAGCAACAAAACACGACTGGTTAATCGCTGGGGTGCAAATTTTGACCCGCTACGGCGCTCAGGAACTCACAGTTGAGGCGTTGTGCAGCGAAATGGACCTCACCAAAGGGTCCTTTTATCATCACTTCAGGGGAATTGATGATTACTTTGATCGCTTTCTGATTTATTTTGAACAGGAGGGGACCCTGCAGATAATCGATCGAGTTAACCAGGAGAAGACCCCGCAGGCCCGTATTCGCAAATTGATCGAAATCGGCACGTCGTACCCGCCCCAGCTAGCCGTGGCCATGCGAGCGTGGGCGCAGCAGGATGATTTGGTTCGCCGGGTGTTTGAAAAGATTGATCAGCAGCGCCTAGCTTATGTCACTGAATTGTGGCGACCGCTGGTTGACAGCGAAGAAGAAGCCCAAACCATGGCCGACATCTTCTATAGCCTCCTGATTGGCGGTGAACACATGCTGCCACCGCTCGGTCAGGAACGGCACCGGGCCGCATATCACTTCATGTTTGCCGCTTTTTTGCCGGGTAACGGCGCTTTAATCGATCGTCAGGAGATTGAACGTCAGGAGAATGATGACACAAATGAACAGAGCCAAACAGAAAATGAATGATCCCGCGGCCGCCATCCCGGCCATCAACCAGCTCCTTCAGGACGCCGATTATGTTGACATAAAGTATTTTTCGGGAGATGTTTCCCTCCGCGAGTTCCTGGCAGGTATGTTCTCTTATTATCCAGGCTGGCTCCGATTTTTGTATCAGATCCGCTGGGGATTTGTACGGCTTCTGGGGATGAAGCAGCACGGCGTGCCTCAAATGCCTGCCGTTCAACCGGAAGACATCGCCATGGAGCCGGGCAGGCGGGCGGCCTTTTTTACCGTAAAAGCGGCCGCAGAAAATCATTTTTTCCTGGCGGGGGAAACGGAATCCCATTTAACGGCCCACCTGGCCGTCGTGCGCGAAGATCCACAGGCTGCTGCCAGCCGCTTCTTAGTGATCACCATCGTTCACTATCATCGCTGGACCGGCCCGATTTATTTCAACGTCATTCGCCCCTTCCACCACCTGGTTGTGCGGCAAATGGGGCTGGCCGGGATTCAGTTCAAAGGAGTAGCGTGATGAAAAAATATACCGGGGAATTTATTATGGCCACGGCCATGCTGCACACGATCGTTGGCTTTGTGTTTGGCGGTCAGCCGCTGCTCGATATCGTCCGCAGCGGCCTCTTTAACGCCGTTGACCCACATTTTGATCGCATGGCGATCGTCTGGTATCTGCTGTTTGGGGTGCTGCTGTTCTCGATCGGGGCGCTCGTTCGCTGGATGCAGCGCGAAACCGGCCGTCTGCCCGGCTGGCTGTCATGGTTTTTCTGGATATTTGCCGTGCCGAACGTGATTTTAATGCCCATTTCAGGCTTTTGGCTTCTTTTTCCTCTCGGCTGGCTGGCCCGCCAGCGGCCGGCTTAAGGTGACACAATCAATTGTTCACAGACCTTATCCAAACCCTAAGACGCCTCTCCTTTTTGACGCCACTTGCCAAGCAGCTGCGCTTCTTTCTCTGGTGATAGGGTATTCTGCCAGGTGTGATTTTGGCGCGTTTGGTGCCAGGCCAACCAGTCAAAAGCGGTTTCGCGCAGCGGCCGAAAGGTCAACCCGGCTTCAATCGCTTTTTGGCAGTTGATGCGCATAAACCCTCTCAATTGATCATCAATTTCTGGCACCCACATCGGCAGCTCCTGCCAGGGGGAAACCCCCTCGTCTACTAGAAATTCCTCGTCAACCCAATGGATTTGTGCTTTTTCCGAGCTGAGGTCACTGCAAACCGCGATGAGTTCCCCCATTGTCTGCGCATAATCCGGCCCGGTGGCGTTAAAGATATCCGCACGCTGCTGCTCGGTTTGATCGACAATAAATGTGGCCAAATCGCGGCCGTCGATATGCTGTATCGGCCGCTCCGGCCGGCCGGGAACCAGCACGTCGCCACCCATGCTAACCCGGTATGGCCAATAGCCAAAGCGGTCAGTGGGATCATGAGGGCCGGTAATCAGCCCCGGTCGAACAATCAGCGCCCGACCCGGAAAGGCCGCTTCAACCGCCTGCTCGCACAACACCTTTAGAGGGCCGTATGTTTCACCCGTAATTTCTTCAACCGTTTCATCTTCCAGGTTGCCCAAGGGAGCCTGCTCGTCGACGCCGCTCGTAGCCACGGAAGCAAAAACGGAAATCGTGGAGACAAACACATACCGCTCAACCGCATTTGACAACAGCTCGGCCGACTGTTTAACAACGCGCGGGACATAACCACAGGTGTCAATCACCGCATCCCAGCGGCGGCCGTGCAGCGGATCCAATCCGCCGTCGCGATCCCCAACCAATTTCTCGGTCTCGGGAAACAAATCGCTGTTTGATTGGCCCCGGTTAAACAACGTCACCTCATGCCCCCGGCTGAGCAGTTCAGCAGTAATCGCTCGGCCCACAAATCGCGTTCCCCCAATGATCAAAATTTTCATCATCACTTCCTCTTTTTTTTAGCGGTTTAGGACGGCCCCTGCGGGCCTTTTAGCACAACAGCACGGCCCCATGGGCCTTTTAGCATTTTAGCCTGTCTCTGGTCTCCTGTCTCCCGTCTCTGATCTCTATTTGCCCTGCCCCGGCCAACCGACTACAATTCGACTATCAATAAAAATCAGCAACGTCTCGTTGACAGGTGAAGGGTTCATGACCGAAAAAGAATATGCGGATGCATTAGATAAAATTAAGAAAGGGCTGGCCACCAAGGTGAGAATTTTTGTCCCGGCCAATGCGTGCCCGGTTTGCACCGCTCTGGAAGGGGTGTATGAATTTGACGACGCTCCCAAACTGCCTCCGGAAGGGTGCTCCTGCCTCAATGGCCCGATGGCGATGTACGCGCCGGTTCTCGATCAATATGGCCCGTGACGGCACAGAAATTTTGTTCAGCAATTTTTTACGGCTGGTTCGCTCCTGAACCGGCCGTTTTCTTTTTAAAGTGGGGAGCTCCCTTTTTTGTCTATTTGCTATCCACGGCCCAGCGATTTCTTTCACGTGTCGCTGATGCCCGGATCATTGCGGTCCCTTTTCCCAATCAAAAGCGGCTGCAGCCAGTCGACGGGGAGAAAAGTGATGCCTTTTTATGCGTTCGTACGCCTCCTCTTCAACCAAATTCCGGGCGGCGGGCAGCGGCCAGCTGACGGTATTCTGGCGGCCGGTGCTCATTTTGGCGTATCCATCTAAACCGGGCACATAATCGAGGAGCAGCGCCGGCCGACCGGCCTCACGCACCTCGAGCACGGATTGTATGCCGGCCACGGCGATCCAGCTTTTCAGGGGCGGGGTATTGTGAAAAACCATCGGTGAGGTATTCCCCATAACGGCCAGCAAATTATTGCGATAATTGTTGCGCAAATGATCATCAACCGCTTGATCGTCAATCAGCACGACGATTTGATTCCCCATCCGACCAAACTTTCGCAGCGTGAGCAGCACGGAAAGATGCCCCAGGTGGAGCGAGGATTCCGGTTTAAGCTTGAGCGTCCAGTAAAATGTCTCGTTTCCCTGGACAATTTGCTGCCACAAAAGATCATCAAAGTGAACCGGGTGCTCCGGTGGATCAAACGCCCGTGCCGGAAGGGTCCACCAGGCGTGGGGGCGAGTAAACAACCCAAAGCGGGTGAAATTATCGGGTGAATTGCCGGCCACTTTGGTAATCAGGGTCAGCTCATGGGCCTCACCGGCTGATCGGGAGCAAATTGCTGCTCCCTGGGGGTCCTGAGCAGCCTGGCGAGCGGCATCGGCCGTCGAAATTTCCAGCGAGGAAATAATCTCAACCTCAGGTGGCAGCTGGGCCAGCCAGTCGCTCACCTGAGGCACCACGGTGTCTTTGGTATACACGCGCCGAATCTCTTCTAACGCTGTTGTACGGGCATAGAGGGCGTAGTAGATGGGCAAATCAAGTTCATCGACCTGATCAAGGAGAAAAAAGCGCATAAAATCATACACCGTGCCCTGGATTTGATTGTAAAAGGGAACAATGGCACAGCTGTGCGGGTGATCGAGCACGGCCGAAAATATCGCCTCGGCCGTGGGGCAGGCAACCAGCGGTGCTGTGGCCCACTGAGGGTGACGACGGCGCATCAAATCAGCAGCCTGGTGAGAGAAGGTCAACTCCGGGCCAAAGTAAAATATCCGGCTCATAAGGGAATGCCTTTTTGCTCGATGATCAGCCGATGTCCCATCCCGTCAACAATTCGCCGTCTGAGTTCAACAATCGTTTCATCATCCACCGGGTCATAGCCGATATCAAACCGCATGTGGTCGGGACCGAGCATATGGGAATCGATGGCGTTGATGTTGATATTTAACTCTTCAAACGGCCGCAAAATTTCGCGCAGCAGCCCCACGCGATCGCTGCGGGCCACGATTGACAGCGCGCGCCGGTCGAGGTTCGCCAATCTTTCCAGAGTGACGATACCCTGCAAATTCATCTTTTCGATGTAATCAGGGGTCGTTTGCGGCAGTTCGTAAAAGGTGGCAAATTCGCCGGCCAATGTTTCGAGATCTTGCTGGTCGACCTCATTTAGAGCTTTCATCAGCCGGTTAAAAATTTCGCGCCCTTTTTTCTGCTGCAGGAGCTGCAAGATAATTGAGGCTGAGAGGGCCGGGCTCTGAACCAGCACGCGCCAGAAGCTCAGATAAAAAAGCTTGAAGTTGGCGGTGGCCGCGCTGTTGAGCAAATCGAGATCGAGGCCCAGCTCGGCAAAAACGGTAGAGACAACGCGCAGGGTCAGGTGGGGGATGAGCTGCAGCACGGCCATCAGCTCATCGTGCTCGGTGAGGGAGTCAACCACCTTAATTTTCATTTGAGCATGGCCATACAGCTGGCGGGCGATCTGTTCGGCCGCCCCGGAGCGGCGACCAAACGGAATCAGCAGCACGTTTTGATTTTTCCAGGGCTGGTCAGCTTTACATAATGGATGAGTGGCGCAAATACTGGCCCCCTGTTTGGCCAGGCGCGTAAACGGATCGGCCAGCATGCTCTTGATCGAGCTGTTCTCTAAAACGACAAATTCAGCCGCATCCGGCCGGTCAGCGATGCGCCCGAGAATGTCGATCACCGCCTCCAGCGGAAAAACCGAGATATAAACGATACGGCAGCGATCGAGCAGCTCGTCTAACGACAGACTGTCCGGCAAATTCACGTCGCAAATCAGGGTGGTGTAATTGAGCTCGTGCAAATAGCGATCCACCACCCGGCCAATTGCCCCGCCTCCGCCAATGATGCCGATTGTTTTTTGCTGCGTTTTTGTTTGCCCCACCATGTTGATCACCATCCGGTCAAAATCAGGATTTTGGCAAAATTATACCGTTTCCGCTCTTGATCACGAACTGGCTTCCCAATTACCGCTCACTAGTAACTTCTTCCTCTCCCTTGCCTGAGTAGGAAATGTTATAATGATCCCGTACTCACACACCAAGGAGAGTTTAATTCATATGACAGCTTGGGTCCGCCTTTCTACCGACGAAACAGCTGAAAAACTCAATACCGATTTGGAAAATGGGCTTACCCTTGAGGAAGTCCAAAATCGCCTGGAGCAGTATGGTCCGAATGAATTAATTGACAAAGGGACCAAATCGGTTTTTTCGATCATTTGGGAACAGTTGACCGACGTGATGGTCGTTATTTTGATCATCGCTGCCCTGGTTTCCGCCTTTATCGGTGAAGCCCAGGATACCATCGTTATTATCGCCATTGTTTTACTCAATACCGTTTTAGGAGTCAGCCAGGAGTATCGTGCGGAGCAGGCGATTGCCGCCCTCAAGAAACTGTCCGTGCCGATCGTCCGGGTTCGCCGGGGTGGACAGGTGAGTGAAATTTCGGCCCGCGATCTGGTGCCCGGTGATGTCGTCGAGCTGGCTGAGGGGAACGTGATCCCGGCCGACGGCCGGGTTACCGAGTCGGCCAACCTGCGCATTGAAGAAGCGGCTTTGACCGGCGAATCTGAACCGATCGAAAAACACGTCGATCCGATCAGCAAAGACGATGTGGCCCTGGGAGATCAGAAAAATCGGGCGTTTATGGGGACGATGGTCACCTACGGCCGGGGAGTCATGACCATTACCGAAACCGGCATGGAAACGGAACTCGGTAAAATTGCCGACCTCATTCAAGGGGTTGAATCGGATCAAACGCCGCTGCAGGAGCGGCTTGACGGACTGGGCAAGACCCTAGCCTGGCTGGCCCTGATCATCATTGCCATCGTTTTTGCTCTGGGGTTGTTTACCAGTGCGGAAGTGGCCTCTCTGTGGGCTGAAGGAGCCCCATTTAGCGCCTATTTCTTTAGCGAAGATGTCCAGGAGCTGTTTTTAACGGCTATCAGTATGGCTGTGGCCGCCGTCCCGGAAGGATTGCCGGCCGTCGTCACCATCACCCTGGCTCTGGGTTCGCAGCGCATGCTTAAGCGCAACGCCCTGATTCGCAAGCTGCCTGCGGTGGAAACGCTGGGATCCGTCACGGTAATCTGCTCTGACAAAACAGGCACCCTGACTGAAAATAAAATGACGGTCACCCTGCTGGACGTCGCTGGAGATCGGGAAACGGTTGAGCTGTTGGCCGAGCAGAATGTTCGGCTGGCGGATGCGGAACGACAGCCGGATACTGAGCCCCCGCTGCGCAGTTTGGCGATCCTTTTAAAGGCGGTGGCCCACTGCAACGACGGCCGTATCTCCGTTGATGAGGACGGCAAGACCCGGGCGATTGGTGATCCGACCGAAACGGCGTTAATTGTCGCTGCCGGCCGTTTTGGTTTACATAAAGCGGAGCTCGATCAATCTTGCCCCCGCGTCGCGGAAATGCCTTTTTCATCCGTGCGCAAGCGCATGACCACCCTCCATGATGTCAATGAAGATTCTCACGAATCGGCTTCTCCCTGGGCCCACGCCCCGTATGTGGCGTTTACCAAAGGGGCGGTCGATGGTCTGCTGGATATCGTCACCCACGTCTGGACAGGAGAAGAAGTTGTCCCCGTGACCGACGAGTGGCGGCGGCGAATTGAAGATGCCAACGCCGATCTGGCCCAAAACGGTCATCGGGTGTTGGGAGCCGCTTTTCGGCCGGTCAACGAAATCCCGGCGGCCGATCAAATGGAAACGCTGGAAAACGATCTGACCTTTGTCGGCTTTGCCGGCATGATTGACCCACCGCGCACCGAAGTATCTGAAGCGGTCAAGGTGGCCCGCACGGCCGGTATCCGGCCGATTATGATCACCGGCGACCATCCGCTGACCGCGCAGTACATCGCCAAGAAGCTGGACATCACCCGCAATGAAAAGGTGATGACCGGCTACAAGCTCAGCAACATGAGCGAGGCGGAGCTCAAGGCTCAGGTGGAAGATGTCTCGGTTTATGCCCGTGTGGCGCCGGAACACAAGCTGCAAATTGTCCAGGCGCTGCAGGAGAAGGGGCAGGTGGTGGCCATGACCGGGGATGGGGTCAATGACGCCCCAGCCCTCAAGCGAGCCGATATTGGCGTAGCGATGGGCATCACCGGCACGGACGTATCAAAGGAAGCGGCCGAGATGGTACTGCTCGATGACAACTTTGCCACGATTGTGGCGGCCGTTCGCGAAGGGCGCACCATCTACGACAACATTCGCAAATTTATTAAATATGTGCTGTCCAGCAACATCGGCGAAATTGTCGTGATGCTGGTCGCGCCATTTTTTGGGATGCCGCTGCCCCTGATTCCCATCCAAATTTTGTGGGTCAATCTGGTGACCGACGGGGTGCCGGGTCTGGCTCTGGCCATCGAGCCAGAGGAATCGGGCACGATGGAGCGCTCCCCATATGATCCGCAAGAAAGCGTCTTTTCGCGCGGTGTTGGCGCCCAGGTCATTACGACCGGCATCATTTTGGGGCTGGTCTCGCTGGCGGTTGGCTTCTGGGGCTTTGTGATCGGTCTCGATCAACAAGTGTGGCGCACGATGACCTTTACCACCTTAACCCTGGCTCAGATGGGCAACGCCCTGGCCACCCGCTCATTTAAAGAGTCCGCTTTCACCATCGGCATTTTTAGCAACCGCTTGATGATCGGGGCGATTATCGTGACCTTCTTGCTGCAGATGGCCCTGATTTTTGTGCCATTTTTGCAAAATATTTTCCGTACGGCAGCTTTGAGCGGGATGCAGCTGACCATTTGTCTGGCCGTGAGCGTTCTTGTATACGGAATTGTAGAAATCCTCAAAAAAGTACAAAACCGCGAGAAGTAACTTTATAATTAAAGATTTCCGATTGACGACTGAACAGCTTCTACGTCAAACGGAAATCTTTAGCAACTATACAGGTGCTCTGGCCGGTCTCTGACCGTGCCGGCTGGTGGCTCGGTGAGGACACCGGCCACAGCCTTTGAAGTAAGTTGACGATCTGAATAGTTACAATCTTTAATCGAAAATTCCTCCTCTTATATTTTTCTGTCCACCTTTTGTTCATGTCTTATCACAATTTAACACTCTTTCGTCTATGATAGATGGGCCTGAGTATGGGACGTTACCAAGAATGAAAAGCATGAAAGCCAGTCGAAGTTGCCCAAAATGTGAAGCCACGCTTGAACACGACGCTCAGGTATGCGAATCATGTGATCAAGAATTTTGCCCAGATTGTTTAACCCCCATAGACAGTGATGCCGTCATGTGTCACGCTTGCGGCGCCGAATTTGACGTTGTTTGCCCTTCGTGTGACGCGCAGATAGATCCAGCGGCCGAGCGCTGTCCAGCGTGTGGGTATCTCTTTTCAGAGAGCACCTCGGCCGAGGTTATTTCCGGCCGGGCGATGACCACACAAGCCACACTTACCGAAGCCGGCATGCGCGGCGAACTCAACCTAGAGGAACAAACCGACGCCGTCTGCCCCTCGTGTGGGGTAGGGGTTATTAAGCTGGATGGGTACTGCAACTCCTGCGGCACCCCATACTGCCCAACGTGCGCGCTGGCTGTCGATGACGATGATGAGGTTTGCCCACACTGCGGGGTGGCGATCTTTTTTGACTGTCCTCAATGCGGCTTTGAGCTAACAACCGGGACCGATTTGTGCCCTGAATGTCACGCTCTTTTCTATATGATTTGCCCATCCTGCAACCAGGAAGTAGACCCCCTGGCGGAAATTTGCGCCAACTGTCACCAATCATTGGAGATTCGGCAGCGTGAAACTGCGCGAGTGATCCATACCGTCGTGGTGGCCGATCGCCTGGTTCGGGGTTTTGCCTGCACCAGCTGTGGTGAGCAGTTCGACAGCCGCACGGGGATTTGTCCGAACTGTTCATTAAAAGTATGTGTGAATTGCCAGCTGGTTTTAGAAGAGGAGGAAGATTTTTGCCCTCGCTGTCGTCCGGATCTTATCGGTTCAACTTTGCCAGCTGCCGATCAAATTGAGGAGGATAGTTCACCCCAAACCCGCTGCCCCACATGTGGACAACCTGTGGAAAGAGAAAGCGACGCCTGCGCTTACTGCGGTCAGCTGCTGTGTCCTAACTGTGCGGCCGCAGTGGGCGAAGATGATTTTGAATGTGGAAACTGCGGGGCGACCTTCGAGTTAGCGTGTCCGGCATGCGATACGGTCGTTACCGTGGAGGATACGGTTTGCCCCTCCTGTGGGCTGACGTTGTAAACAGTTGGTTAAGTCAACTATTTGTTAATGAATCGTTTGTAAACTGCTGTTGTTTGGACACAAACACGCAGATGTTCGTAGAGAGAAAGCAGAAAGGAGAAAAACAAATCGGGTCAGCTGTGACGTGTGGTCAATCATCTCCCGACGTGTTACCTAGGAGAATTATCATGTTAAAAGAATTAAATGGCACATCTATCAACGGAAATGGTGTTCACCAAAATGGGCATGGGCATGCGCACGATTCTGGTGACGCCATGGGAGTTGAAAACCGCAAAGAGGTCCGTCATCAAGCGATTGAATCAGCCGTTCGAGATATTTTGCACAACGTTGGCGAAAATCCCGATCGGGACGGCCTTTTAGGAACACCCAACCGCGTGGCCCGGGCATACGATCAACTCCTAGGTGGCTATACGGTTGATCCGGTAAAATTGATTAACGGGGCGATGTTTGATGTCGAATACGACGAAATGGTTGTCGTCAAAGATATTGAGTTTTTCAGCATGTGTGAACATCACATGCTGCCGTTTCAGGGGCGGGCCCACGTGGCTTATTTGCCGGGCAAGCAGGTAGTTGGGCTGTCAAAAATCCCGCGCATGGTTGATATGTTCGCCCGGCGCCTGCAAATTCAGGAGCGCATGACGCATGAAATCGCCGAATTGATGGATGAAATGTTGTCACCTCGGGGCGTAGCCGTTGTTGTGGAAGCGTCTCACATGTGTGCCCAGATGCGCGGTGTCGAGAAAGAGCACGCTTATATGGTCACGTCGGCCATGTTGGGCGAGTTCAAAACCGACAAAGCACAGCGCGACGAGTTTTACGATCACTTGCGCCGCCAAGCGACGTTTAAGTAGCATTGCTAGTATCCGGGATTCTTTGAGAATCCCGGATACTCTTCCTACACCAACTCCCGCGCCAGAGCCAGCGCCTCTTCTTCAGTTGTAATTTCTCCCGCTATCTGTGCTTCTTCCAGCAAGGTCAACAGCCGGCCAATTTCCGGCCCTGCTGGCAAACCCAGCTTGCGCATCAATACATCCCCATCCAGCAGCGGTGACGGCCTCTTATCGGCCGCCACTTGTAAAAAAAAATGATCAAACAGCCCCCCGACAACATCAATTAATGCATCCCAACGGGAGCGCGCGTCATCGCGGCCGTATGTGGCGATATGATTTGCCATCGCCAGCAAACCGATATCCAATCCGGCCGCACCGACCTGCTTAAAAAAGCGATGCATCATCCTGGTCGTTAACTCCGGTTCGCGCGTCAGCTGGGCCGGCCACCTGTGCCCTCGAACAATTTCTTTAACGTAACGCACCGCTTCACGACTAAAGCGCAGCTGAACCAGTCGTTCCGCGGTTTCGGCCGCACCAGCAGCGTCATCCTTGAAATAATGATCGGTTTCCTCCGCTGGTGGGGGCGCCCCTTGTCCGACCTCCTGGAAAATAGCTCCCAGAGTAAGCAATTCGCGGCCGGAGAGCGCGCCGGTGACCGGCCGCTGTAAATGGGCCTCCAATTGAGGAGCCCACGGTCGATCCGACGTCAGCCAGTATGATACCGCCTCATCCAGGGCCGCCAGAACCTGCCACGTGTATGACAACACGGGAACCCCATGGGTAGAAAGGTCTTCCAAGCGGGCAACTTCCGGTAAAATTTTAGCCAATCCCCCTAATTCATGAAGCAGGGGAAGGGTTTGATGCGGCCGAATGTTGATTAAGTTAAGCAGCTCGTCCCGCACCCGTTCAGCCGATGGCTTGTCCAACATGCGCAGCCCTTTTTGGGCCGCAGCGGCGGTTTCAGGCTCAATCTCAAAATCAAATTTGATGGCCATGCGCACGGCGCGCATGCCTCGAATCGGATCATCCAGCAGCGACCGGGCGTGAACATGCCGAATTTTGCGCTTCTTGAGATCGTTTAATCCACCGGTGGGGTCGATGATTTCCGCTGTCGTGCGGGCTAATATCGGTATGGCCATGGCGTTGATCGTCAAATCGCGGTCGTGTAAATCAGCCGCCAAATCGTCCCCACGAAAAGCCACAAAGTCGAGATAGGTGTTGCTTTCGGCCAAAACCACGCGCCCGGTATCGCGTGCCTTGTCTAGCACGTAAGCTGGTTTGCCCAGCAAATCTCCAATGTGAAAAGCGGTTTTGATCCCCTTAGTCGGCAGCGAAAAATCGAGGTCGTGAGTGACCCGGCCCAAAACCGCATCGCGTACCGCCCCGCCAACGAGAAAAAGTGGACGATCAATTTGGGCAAAGGCGGGCTCCAGCTCGCTTAACAGCGGCGAAAGCGTCAGTTGCTGACCAGATAAGTCGGCAATATAGCGCACGGTGAGCGGTATTTTAGGCCAATTGTGTCGGCCGGCACGCAGCGCGGCCGGGCCGGTATCACCTGTCCCCGCCACCTGATTGTCCGGAGTTAAAGCTACCCAGCGGCCGGCGTAGGCCTGCAGGGGCTGTAAAAAATCGTCTGTACTCATTTATAGCTTTATAGGTTATCAGGTTTATAGATTATTAGGTTTGTAGGCTAAGAACCTAAAAACCTTGTAACCTAATAAACGGCATTTTGGCAAATTGTGCCCACACATCTTACCCTAATTCTTGATCCAGATGCGTAAAGGCCCCAACGTTTGCGCCCCAAGCGCCACCATGGCGGCCAAATCCTCGTCAGCTTCATACCCCACCAGCGGCCGGCCGGGAAACACCTGGCTCAATTTATGAAGCAGCACCGGCCGCACCGACATTGGATCGATCATCCCGGGTGAAAAGAAGAGGTTTGATATGCCAACGATCTGGTCGGTTTTTGTGGCAATACCCCCACAGACAACTTGCCCGTCTGCATACCCGGCGATGATGGCGATTTGTGAGTTAGACAGCAGCTGCGGCTGAAAAAGCGGCCGGTCGGCTGAGCCCCCCCAGGCAGCTTCCCACTGCAAAAGCGCCTCTTTTTCTGCTACCTGCCGCCACTGCAGCGTGTTTTCTGAGAGCTGGGAGGGAAGGGATACCGTTAACCACGCGGCCGTCACGGCACAAAAGAAACCATGGGGCTGCAGATCGAGAGCCGCAAAGCTGTCTTTAACGCCCCAACCGGCCGGCCAGTTTAATTGGGTGAGCTGGGAAACCGCCTGCAGCTGTGCCAACTGGTGGTCGGCCGTGAGAGTAATCAAGTTGGGATAAAACGGGGGAGACGGCCGCTGATTGAGCCAGTATGAAGACGACCAGGCACTTTGCCCTTGATGGGCGTGCGTCACCCACTCACACCACCAGGCGTTATTCGCTACCGCCTGAGGCAAAAGATCGATCACGGGCATTAACCACCAAATACTTCCGGCTTCAAGACGGCAATAAACGGAAAATTACGATAAATTTGAGCAAAATCGAGCCCATATCCGACAACAAATTCGTCCGGCACCTCAAACCCCAAAAAATCGATGGGCACATCAACTTTGTGACGGGATGGTTTGCTGAGCAGGGAGCATATGCGCAGCGATTTGGGCTGTCGAGCGAGCAGATTATCGCGCATGTAAGATAACGTTAAACCGGTGTCCACAATATCCTCAATTATTAAGACATCGCGATTGGAAATATCTTTTTGTAAATCGAGCAATATTTGAACCGCACCGCTGCTGTGTGTGGCATCTCCATAGCTGGAAACGGCCATAAACTCAATCGTGTGGGGAAATTTACAGGCCCGACTGAGATCGGACATAAACACATAGCCGCCTTTAAGCACGCACAAGAACATCACTTCTTCACTATCTTGATACGCTTGGGCTAATTCCTCGGCCATTTCGGCCGTGCGGCTGCGGATTTGCTCCGTTGACAGCAGCACATAATCGATATCTGCGTATAAATCCCGCATTTTCTTCTCTCTCTTTTTTAGAACTGCCCATTTCTAGCCGGTAAAACCGCGTGACAATGTCGGCAGCGAGCCTCATAATTTTCGGCGGCGCCAACCATGACAATTGGGTCGTCGTAGGCGGCTGGATGACCATCAATGAGTCGCTGGGTAAAAGCGGCTTCGGAGCCACATACCACGCATATGGCGCGCAATTTCTCTACCATTTCAGCCCGGGCCAGCAGGCGCGGCATCGGTCCAAACGGTTCGCCTCGGAAATCCATATCGAGCCCCGCACAAATGACCCGCTTCCCTGACTTGGCCAATTTTTCAATAACCTCAATAATGCCGTCATCAAAAAATTGGACTTCATCGATGGCCACGATTGTCGTGTCGTCTTCTAATACGTCCCAAATTTTTGCCGAACCGGCGATGGGGTGTGCCTGAACGTTGGAACCGGCGTGCGAGGTAACGTTGACCGCGTGATAGCGGTTGTCGATAGCCGGTTTTACAACCTGTACTTTTTGTTTGGCGATAATGGCCCGTCGGATGCGGCGGATCAACTCTTCTGTTTTGCCACTAAACATACTGCCGCAAATGACCTCAATGCGGCCGTGATCTTTGTCCATGGATTCCTCTTTAGTGATTCGTATATTATTTAGCTCAGCGCTGACGCGCCTCTCAGTAGATTAGCATGGGGCTGACGCCCTTGTCAGCATTTTAGCCTGTTGATCTAACATATGAAAGGCAAAAAAAAAGACAGACGCTTAAAACATCTGTCTTTTTATTGATTTAGTAAACATCCGATCTTGGACGGGTTTGCCTATTCGATCAACCCTTCCGCCCGGAGAAAACGCTTTACAGCGATCAAAGCGGTCTGGCCAATCCCTTGAAGGGCCAGAAGCGCATCATCGCCTCCTTCTTGATACAGTTCAAAGACGTCGCCAACCGTAGTTAGATCAGCTTCGCCGAGTGCCTTTTCAGCACGGGTGCCGGCTGAAAAAGCTTCGATTCCCAGTTTGAGGGGAGAGCGTTCTTCAACCTCTTCTTTTTCACTTTGGCTGGCGATCTCTTCACGACGGCGCAGGCGGCGCATAAAGCGATCAACCTGTCCCTCGGTGTCAACCAACCGCTGCTGGCCGGTGAAAAAGGGATGAACTCCGGACCAAATATCCACGATGATCTCCGGCTGGGTTGCCCCAACGGTCATAATGACCTCACCGTTAAAGATCACCTTGGCATCCGGATACCATTGTGGATGCGTGTCTTTCTTCACGGTTATCCCTCCACCTCCAGCGGATAAACGCTGACGTATTTCCGGCCGTGTTTTTGTTCAAACGTCACGCGGCCTTCAATTTTGGAAAAAATGGTGTAATCGTTACCCAGACCAACATTGTTGCCGGGACGATAGCGTGTACCCCGCTGACGTAAAATGATGTTGCCAGGAATAACCACTTCACCACCATACTTTTTAATGCCAAGCCGCTTGGAATTACTATCGCGGCCGTTGTTACTTGAGCCTACACCTTTTTTATGAGCCATTTTAACTTACTCCTCGCTGTGCTATCCCTGAACAATTTCATCGATCCGCAGACGGGTATACAGTTGGCGATGTCCTTTACGACGACGATACCGTTTCTTGGGTTTATATTTCCAGACAAAAATTTTCTTGCCCTTATATTGGTCGACGACAGTGGCTTTTACTTTTGCGCCATCCACAACCGGGGTACCCACCTTGACGTTGTCCCCATCTGCAAGCAGAAGAACGTTATCAAGTTCAATTTGATCCCCGACTTCAAGGGCTAGTTTTTCGACTGAAAAAATATGACCCTCTTCGGCGCGGTACTGCCGTCCGCCACATTCAACAATTGCGTACACAGTAACCTCCAAAAATAAACCGACACCTCTAGTGTCGGTCGGTTAAGTTTTTAAATTGGTGGTGCGGATCACCAATTTGTGCGACTGACAATTATAGACGGGGTTAGAGGGAAAGTCAACAGTGGGTGATGGGAATTGGGTGATAGGTGATGGGTGCTGGTTAACCTTCACGGGCTGCTCGATCCACACCGGCCGAGCAACAGCTTTCACCCTCCACCCATTACCCATCACCTAACACCTATCACCTAATAAAGGGTGTCCCCACACGCAGTCAATGGTAAAATCTAGCGTATGGCTCAATACATGAATGATGAATGGGTTGATCTTCTCAGCGGGGAACCGGATGATGAGGCTTTAGAGACGCTGCGCGCGCTGCTGGTTCGCGGGTTGCGCTACACGCTTTCCAGCCGCGTAAACAGCAATCTGGATGCCCTGGTAGAGGACTTTACGCAGGAAGCGCTGTTAAAAATTCTCGATAAGCTCGACAGCTTCCGCGGCGAGAGTCAATTTACCACGTGGGCGCAGAAAATTGCCGTGCGGGTTGCCCTGACTGAGCTGCGGCGCAAACGATGGAAAGACACTTCACTGGATGCCCTGACCACTTCGGCCGATGGGACCTCAATTTTGGAACCGGCTATTTTGTCTGATCCTGGCCCCACCCCTGAGGATCAAACATCTCAGCAGGGGATGATCCACCTTGTACAGAAGATGATCGCCGAAGAGTTAACCGAACGGCAGAGGCAGGCGATCGTAGCGGTCATGCTGCAGGGCAAGCCGATGGATGTCGTGGCGACAGAATTGAACACCAACCGCAATGCGCTCTACAAGCTGATCCACGACGCCCGCTTGCGTTTGAAGCGCAAGCTGTCGGAGGCCGGCATTACCGCCGATGAGGTACTGGCCACGTTTGGGTAAAACAGGGAAAATGACTATCCCATATTTAAGGTAAGAGTTGCTCGAACCACACCGTCTATGGTGGAGATAGGACAAAATCGCATGAGCAAATTTATTCAATCAGTCAAGCAATTAATCGCCCGTATTTTGGGTCAATCCTCTAACACTGAAGATCAAAAAGTGGAACTCGTCAAAGGTTTGATGGGTGCGCTTGAATTAACCCAGGAGGTTGAGCTGGGATGTGATGAAGTGTTTGAAGTCATTGACAAATATGCTGAAGCGGTCGTGCAAGGTGTTGACACCAGGGAGTTAATGCCGCTGGTGTATCATCACATCGAGATGTGTGGGGAGTGCCGTGAGGAGTTGGAAATGCTCCTGGAAATGATTGAGCTAGAAGCCGCGTAAGCGTATCCCACATATCCCACATTTATCCCACATTTTTTTGTGGGATAAATGTGGGATATGTTTATTTCAATATGTAGTGAGTCCCTTTTTTAGAGCCTATTTTTAGTAAAGCACCCCGTTCAACCAAATCAGCCAAATCTCGACGCAGCGTTTCTGGGCTGACGTCCGAGCAAATTCGGCGGTATTCACTGTTGGAAATCGACCCGTTTTCACGAACATAAGCCAGCGCGCGCGCCTGACGCTCATTCATGTTTTTGGTCCATTTTGGGGGCTGCGTTTTCCCACTTTTCTTATTGTATAAGGTGACGGTAAAGGCGTACCCCGTATCTTTGAACTGAGGCGGATCGTGACCGGCCTGAACCATCTGATCGTACATCATGTCGATGCCCAGCCCGAGTTCTTCGATATAGCCCCATTGAAATAGCCCGTTAACCAGGCGCGGATTGCGGGAAAAATGTTCTTCGATCAGGTTATCAAGCGTCATGTAGCCGGGCAGCCCACCAGGGCTGATGATTTCCAGCCGGTTGGCGTACATGCGCACTTCGATTCGCCGGCCGCGCAGTCGATAATCCCGATGGCAGACGGAATTAATGACCGCTTCACGCACGGCCAGCGGAGGATACTCCGTCACTTCAGTCCGTTTGAGGGTATTGACCATTGCCCCCACGCGCATTTCTTCCCACACGATATTCCACAGCCTTTCCACAATCCGCGGCAGGGGACCCTTAATTTCATCTCGGCGGCCGTAGCCGGCCAGCCCCTCATCAATTTTGGGGTCTTCGTGTGGAAAACGCACAAAAACCGCCCCGCTTTGTGGGAAAAAAGCCTGCGGATTTTTGCCAAACAGCAAAATACCGGCCACGGTTGGCTGACCATCGACATTCACGGCCCCAATTTCAAACAGCAGTTCAGCTCGTGACGAAACGGCCGAAGCCCCTCGCTCCTCCCGCTTGGCTAAATACTCTTGGATAATCGCCTGATCAAAATCATCGATGGTGGCTCCGGCCACCGTATCCTCTTCAAAATCACCCACGGTACGGCCGGAGGCCAGCTGGGTGACTTCGTCGCCACGAAGCGGCCGATTAATCATCCCGCTGCGCACCAGGACCCGGCCGTCATCCAGCGTATGCAGCTGATGGCTGCGTCGGACGCGAACCCCGATTAGCTGTCCCTGTTCAACCGGTATCGTCTGCCATTCACCCATGACCGGCGGTTGACACATGACGATTGCCTGCTGCAGGGCATACTCTGCATCTTCGGGAATCACCTCATCCACCAATCGCCCCTCAGCATCCAGCCCGAGCACAATTAACCCCCCGGAGCTGTTGGCCAGGGCAACCAAACTTTCAGCCAGTGGCTCAATATCGGCATATGGTAAAAAAGCGAGCTGTTGGCCCGGTTTTTTGTCGCGTAGCGGTCGCATGAGGGATAGTTTAACAGGGAATATCAAAAAAGGTCAATTGGGTGATGGGTGATGGGTGATGGGTGATGGGTGATGGGTGATGGGTGATGGGTGATGGGTGATGGGTGATGGGTGATGGGTGATGGGTGATGGGTGATGGGTGATGCCACAGCATAAACTCCTCTTCTGCCTTGTCAAGTCCCAATCGCGATCAGTTTACTTCGGACTTTGGATCTTCAGCTCAGTACGCTTTTGTCCTATCAACTCAACGGCGATTGTGCAGTGACAGCCACCATCATTTTTTGGTACACTAAAAACGGCATCTCATCATATTGATGAGTGTGTTTAACTTGGAATTTATTGGTTGTTGGTTTATTAGTATATTGGTTTATTAGTCATTGGTTATTTATTAGTTTGGAAGGGTGTGATACGTAAAAATTGAAGGTGTAAAACGATATCTTGATCCACAATATTTGGTCGTTGATTACACCAATAAACTAATAACCAATAATCCAATACACCAATATACAAATAAACTAATAAACCAATCCACTACAAAAAAAATCCCAAAAAGAGGTTTTGAAAATGGATATCAAAATCGAACAATTAACTACCGAGCAAACCAAACCGGTCCCAACAGAATTCCAATTCGGCCGGACGTTTAGCAATCGCATGTATACCTGCCACTATGATCCGGACAAAGGTTGGTATGACCCAAAAATCGGGCCGTATCGCCCGCTGGTGCTCGATCCGGCGACATCGGTCTTCCATTACTCACAGGAAATTTTTGAAGGGTTAAAGGCGTACAAACGGCCGGATGGCCACATCAACCTCTTCCGTCCGTGGGAAAATGCGGCCCGCTTTAATCGCTCGGCCGAACGCATGAGCATGAAAACCGTTGATGCGGAAGAGCACGTGCAGGCGATCGCCAGTCTGGTTGAGCTCGAACACGAGTGGATTCCTTCGGGTGATGGAACCTCACTCTATATTCGGCCGGCCATGATCGCCACCGATCCATTTTTGGGGGTGGCAGCCAGCAAAACTTATCTTCACTACATTATCGTAGGGCCGGTGGGCAATTATTACGCTGAGGGAATGGCCCCGGTCGGGGTGTTAATCTCCGACGATTATCGCCGCGCGGTTCGAGGGGGAACCGGAGCCGCAAAAACCGGTGGCAATTATTCGGCCAGCCTCATCGCTTCCGAGAAAGCGAAAGAAAAGGGATATACCCAGGTGCTGTGGCTAGATGCCATCCACGGGAAGTTTGTTGAAGAGGTAGGCACCATGAATATCATGTTTGTCTATGAAGGGGAAAAAATTGTCACCCCCAAATTAACCGGCAGCATCCTGCCCGGCGTCACTCGAGACTCGCTGCTGACCCTGGCCCCCGATCTCGGATATGAAGTCAGCGAAGAAGAGATTGAGGTTGACCAAATGCTGGCCGATGTGAAGTCGGGCAAAATCACCGAGGTATTTGGCTGTGGCACCGCAGTAGTTGTTTCACCGGTTGGTTGGTTTGGCTATCGCGGTGAGAATGTTGATGTCAATCACCGCAAAATGGGGCCGATCTCCCAACACCTCTATGATGCTCTCACCGATATTCAGTTCGGCCGCGCAAAAGACCCATATGGGTGGACGATGAAGATAGAAGTTTAAAGTCCTGAGTCCTGAGTCCTGAGTCCTGAGTCCTGAGTCCTGAGTCCTGAGTCCTGAGTCCTGAGTCCTGAGTCCTGAGTCCTGAGTCAGGTTAAGCCCCACCTGATGCCTGTCAAGTCCCAATATGATTTATTTTACTTAGGACTTTCATCTTAGGACTTAGGACTTTTTCTTGGGACTTAGGACTTTTTTCGTCACAAATCAATTAGCATCCCTTGGCAGGGGGTTTCCTCAATAGTATAGTAACTCCCATGCAGGAAACCTCCCGTCATCAGGTGACCTTTAGCGGCTGGCGCCTGGCCCAATTAAGCAGTTTTCGCATCGGTTCCGCGATGGTAGAGATCTTAGCTACCAGTATTTGGAATCGGATCATGATTACCACTTTGGGTTTGCCGGCCACGGCCGTTGGTTTCCTGCTAGCCCTGCGCTATTTTTTATCCCCGCTCAGCGTGTGGGTGGGCCACCGCTCCGACACCGTTTCATTTTTAGGTTTTTATCGCACCAGCTATATTTGGCTCGGCCGGTTTTTGACCGTGCTCTCTCTGCCGTTCTTGGGATGGAGCGTGATTTTGCTTGAGGCTGATCGCGGGAGTCCGCTGGGGTGGGGGGTCGCTGTTTTTTGCTTCATTCTGTACGCCATCGGCTCCGTGTTATCGGGCAGCCCTTATCTGGCGCTGGTGCGCGATTCCGCCCCTAGAGAGAAGCAGGGTCTCTCCATTAGCATCACGGAAACGGTGTTTATCGTTTTTATAGCCACGGCCGCCATCGGGTTTTCCGTCTGGATGAATGAGTACAATCAGGCGATTTTTTGGCAGATGATCATCGCCTGTATGACTGCCGGCGGCTTTTTCTGGTTTTTGGGGGTTTTAGGAGTTGAAAATGCGAGTATACCCCCGGCCGTACGGCGGACTGAGCTGATGCAAAAAGCGCGGCAGCGCGCTACCTGGGAAACATTTCGCCAAATTTGGGGAGACCAAAGAACACGCCTCTTTTTCTTTTTCCTCTCCCTGTCAACCCTCTCCGCGTGGTCACAGGATACGATTCTCGAGCCTTTTGGGGCGGAAGTGCTAAATTTGCCTATTGATATTACCACCCGCTTTACCGGTTACTGGCAGCTGGCAACCGTTGTGACGCTGATCGGCGGGGCCTTTTTATGGCGCAAGCGACGGCCGGAAAAACAAACCGGCATTACCAGCTGGGGCCTCATCGGGATGGGTTGCGGGATGCTTCTCATTTCCCTGGAAGCATTTTTAGCTTATGGGGGTTTAATTACCCTGGCTCTTGTTATTTTTGGGGCCGGCTTTGGCATTTACACGTTTGGGAGTTTGAGCCTGATGGCGGTGATGGCCACCGATGAAGATGCAGGAGCTTATCTGGGGCTGTGGACCATCTCGATTCTGGTCTTCAAAGGGTTGGGCAACTTTTTAGGCGGGTTTCTGCGCGACCTGTTTTTACTTATCCTCAACTTCGACGGCACGGTCAGCTATGGGCTTACCTTTGGTCTAGCAGCGTTTGGCTTATTTGGATCGGTTTATATCTTGTCTCGCCTCGATGTTTGGGGGTTTGCACAAGAGGTCGGACGGGTTGACGTTGAAGCCACAGAGGGACAAACGGCGGCCGTTGAGGTTTAATTGGTGTTTATTCGTAATTTTGTGTATTAGTCTATTGGTGTATTAAGTTCTGTTGACATTTGATTCAATAGGATGATCCATCATCAATTTTGCGATATTTTCTATAGCCGTCGATTAAAACCGACGGCTAAAGGGTTGGATTACCATCAGGTCAGACCCTTTAGCCCCGCATTTTAATGCGGGGGTGAAGAAATTTCTCAATTATTCTAAGCCAACAGCGTGTATCAGTTCGATACGGTTCCCAAACGGATCGCGAAATTCAAGCCGATCAAACCCGGGGATGAGGATGCCGGTTGACCAGGCGATGTCAGCGGCCGTAAGCACCTCGCGCCAGCGATTTAAATCATCTACCTGATACGCTACATGGGCTTTGGATAAATGACGCGGCACCCCGTCTTCAATCCCCACGTGTATCGCCTGCGCTCCAATCTGCAGCCAGAATCCTCCGCGGCTTTTTAAGCTGTCCGGTTTTTCAATTTCAGCCAACCCCAAAAAATGGCAGTAAAAATCCCTGGCCTCGTCAACCGCTTCCGGAGGAACGGTTATTTGAACGTGATGGATGGCGGTAATCATGGATGTTAGCACTTAGCTATTTTCTCTAGCTGTTAGCAATTTCTCTGGGAGTATCCCCCATTTTTTCCCCATCAAACTCGATGAAGCCTATCTGATCTTCTTCAGGTGAGGTGTCGAGGGGTTGACCGCTTAAAAAGGCCACGAGTTCAGCTAAAAGGGGTCGATAATAGCTGTCAGCTTCTTCAATCGCGGCCGGCCAGCTGATTTCTGACCCAACATCAACCAGAATATCGAGATCAAGCGGCCGGTCTTTGACCGCACTTTGCGGATCGGATCGATCCCGCCCAAATGATTCCTCGATGGCGTTAAATCTCTTTTTGAGGTCAACAGCGTCAAAAACCGTCTGCATGAACACCACGAGATTATAAAACGTATGGTCGCTGATCATGCCCACCGGCGCGGTTTGCACGATCCGGCTCACAACCAGCCGGCTGCTCAAATCCTGGAGCGTTTTTAGCCCCCGAGAGACATTTTCGGCCGGGTTGATGTTGCTGCCGATACCAATCATGTATTGATAGTGTGTTTCAGATTTATGGGTCATTTTTTATTTATGTCAATTTAATATCGCGGCACGATGTATCCACGTTGATACCATTCGAGCAGCGTTTCCTGCTCAACACCCTGATCGGCAGCCTGCCTCATCGTAAATCCGGCCGGCTCGTTTTCAAGCAACTGGACCAGAGATGGCAGCGAGGCATGCCGGGCATCAAAATCGTGATACAGGTTCTCTTCCCAGACGTAACACCACGGCGAGAGCACAAATTGAGATTCGGCCGTTACGGGAGACGGCTGGAAACGCATCGCCGGCCGTTTTACGGCCTTGAGAATGGCATCCGCGTATCCTTTCATCTGTCGCTCAACGCTGTATGATTCGTGAAGATAGCGCATCGTCTCGGAGGAAGTGGTTTCTTTGTCTTTGATGATTCGGTAGGCGATATCGGCGGCCGCGTTGGTATCGCCGTGATGAACCTTGTCGAGCAGGTGGTCCGGAACCAAATCTCGATGGGTGGCGATACGCGCCGCAATCGACATCGTGCCGCAGCCCAGCGATTCATAGACGGTATTGCCAAACGCCTCGACAAAGTGGCCCAACGACAGCATAACCTGCCCCAAATTGAAGTAATCGGGCATCAGACGCTGCGGCAGCCATTTATGAAAATGAAAATGGGTCGTTAAGCCGCGATCGTGGATTTGCTGACGGACACGCTCGAGGTACTCCTTGACGTCAGGAGACACATCGGCATCAAACCAGTTGGGCACCAGGGTCAGCACATCGGATACCCCATAATAATGAACCAGTCGATCCACCACTTTGACGGTATCGAGCAAACCCTTAGACGGCTCCGGCCGGTGGGGGTGGAGCAAAATCGTATGCTGGCCCGGATCAATGGGAATGTAGTCAAATATTTCCAAATCAGGCTCTTTTGGCCGGAACTTCTCCCAATCCAGCGCGTTGGGAACGGTTTGCAGCCGGCCCCCCAGATCGGGGTAAAACCGGCCGGCCGTCGCTCGAATCACTCGTTCAGAGTAGCCTGAAATCGGCACCATCACATCACCCTGAAACAAAAACATCCCCAGCATTGTTTCCGGGTACACGTTGTCCCTTAATGAAATCGTGGTGGGTACGTAAGTATGGGAGTGGGTAAAAAGCCATTCACCATCGTGAACGTAGAAACGATCGGCCTCCGCCAGGTGATCAAAAACCGTCTGCACGTTTTGAGCCATTTGATAAGCGGGAATTTCGTACGGCTGAGGAAACGGCTGCTTGAAGCGCATGAGCGGCTTGATCAGCACATTTTCGTGCCAGCGAAACGGCTCTCGGCTGTCCGGCCGCTGGGTCGATAAAATCGTAACTTCGTGGCCAAGCTCACCCAGATAAATGGCCGCTTTTTGTAGATGTTTGGTAGATCCTCCAATAACCTGGTCGGCAAACAAAGGATTAATGGAAGACATCAAAATTTTCATGTGCTTACACCTTATCTGGGTCAAATTGCGCCGCGTTTTGGCCCACATTGGCGATCGATTCTCCACCATCAACCACTAAAATTTGGCCGGTCATGAAGTCGTTGTTGAGCAGAGCCAAAACCGCCTGGGTAATGTGTATGGTGTCTCCCTGCATTTTGAGCGGAATCCCCTGGATGCGCCACTCAATATACTCCTCTGACCGGGTTCCGGCCGGCAGCACGACCCCCGGAGCAACCCCGTTGACCCGAATATTTGGAGCGAATTCCAATGCGGCCATCCGAGTCATCTCGGCCAACGCTTTTTTACTCAGCAAGTAAGCGGCGTATTCAAATTGATTAAAGCCGATTTTATTGTCGCAAATATTAATGATGCTGCCTCTTTGACACACCTGGGCGAATCCTCGGGTTAAAAAAAATGGGGCGCGCAGGTTGACGGCAAACTGGGTGTCAAACAGATCGACGGTGGAATCGGCGATGGTTGCGTTTTCATATGCGGAGGCGCTGTTCACCAGCACGTTGAGATGGGGCATGGCATCTTTGACCCGGCCGACAAACGTGGCAAGCTCATCGGCCGCCCGCAAATCCTGCTGAAAAATCTGGCATTCGACTCCAAGCGCCTGAATTTCTTTTTGGGTTTCAATGGCTGGTGCGGCCGATGAATTGTAGTGTAAGGCGATGTCATAACCGGCTTTGGCCAGGGCAACCGCAATCGCCTTCCCCAGACGGATGGCGCTGCCGGTTACCAGGGCAGCTTTTTTTTGAGATAGGTTGTTCATTGGATGTTTGATATTGGTTATTGGTTATTGGCAATTGTTAAATGTTCTCCCCGCCGTCAACCGGTATCGTCACCCCGTTCAAGTAATCCTGCTGGAAGAGGTGCACGACATTTTGGGCGATTTCTTCAGGGGTGCCGGGACGGCCGAGGGGCACACGGGCGGCTACCCGCTCCTCATAATCATCCTTGTCCCAGCTTTCGACCGGCAGGTTTGAACCCACCGCTACCTGGTTAACGGTAATGCGAGGCGCCAATTCCTTGGCCAGGATAAGCGACATATCCCAAAGAGCCCGTTTAGAAAGGCGATAAATGATGTGGTCAACGGCTGGATGAGGGATATTGGCGTCGTTGATGTTGACAATTTTACCGGTCCGGTCGTCCGGCAGCTGAGCGGCAAACGCTCGGCAAAGCAGGTACGGAGCCTTGGCGTTGACCATCATGATGTGGTCCCAGCTGTCGCCATCGCTGGCGGCAAAAGAATCATCTTCAGGATAAATCGAAGCGTTGTTGACCAGCAGATCAACCGGTCCTAAAAGACGCGCGGCCGCTGGAAATACCTCGGCCACACTCTGCGGATCAGCCAAATTAGCCGAGAAAATTTCCGCCCGGCCGCCCTGTGCCGTAATTTGTTCTTTGAGTTCGGCCGCCGGGCCGGCAGATCGGCCATAGTGAATCAACACCCGACAGCCAGCATCGGCCAATGCAGAAACGATAGACCGGCCGATGCGCACGGCACCGCCGGTTACAAGAGCGGTTTTATCAGTCAGGTTCATAAGCAGTTTAGCGGATTAGCTCGGCGCTATCGCGCCTCTCAGCACGGCCCTGCGGGCCTTTTAGGTTTTCAGCTTCAAGCAATGTGCTGACGGCTGAGAGGGCCGAAGGCCCGAGCTGACAGCTAAATCCGCTAACAGCTTACGCTCTCAAAAAAAGATAATCGTTAACAACTTCTATCAAGGCGTTGGTGTTTCAATAACAACGGGAGTCGGGGGCGGCAGGGGCAGCAGTGCTCTTTGCAGGCGGCCGATCGATGTACTATGACTCACGCGGATACGCGGCCATTCGTAGCGATTATAAAAACCGTGCCACGCCCCACCCTGGGTGGTAACCGCTCCCCAAAAATTTAATTCCTGCAGAATTTCAATGGTATCTTCGTTATAGCTGCCGCTTGGATAAGAAAAAAACTGGGGTTTATACCCGATATGAGCAGCCAGAGTCTCTTGTGAGCCCAAGATTTGCCAAATCAAGCCGGCACGGTCAAGAAGGATTAAATCGGGGTGGGTTTTTGTGTGGGATTCAAAACGATGTCCGGCCGCGGCCATCTCCTCAATCATGGGCCACGTCATGTATGGCTCATATCCCCTATCGACAAATTCGGTAGCAATAAAAAACGTGCCCTTAAAACCAAACTCAGTCAGGATCGGATAGGCGTTGGTGTAATTATCGCGATATCCGTCATCAAAGGTCAGAATGATCGGCTTCTCCGGCAAAGGGATGCCGTTTACAATCGCTTCGATCATATCGTACATATCGACCGTTTCGTACCCGTCAGCCTTTAAAAAGGCCATTTGACTGCGAAAATCATCCGGCTCCACAGATAAATTGATGCGGTATTGATCAGCATCATCCGGCGGCACGCTGATATAGTGATACATTAAAATCGGCACGCGCACAGAGCGGCTAACGGTTGGAGAGGGAAGAATAAGCGGCAGGTCGGGCAGGGGCGCCGTCAAATATACCGGGGGATTTGGCGTCGGCATCGGTGACGGGGTAAACGTCGGCGTAGGGGTATGGGTGGCCGTAGGGATTAACGTTGGTGATGCGGTCACGGTTGGCGGCGACAGTTGGGCTACCGCATCTCCCTCAGGCGTGATGGTCGGAATCGGTGTAAAGGTGCTAAGAGGATGGATCAACACCATCGATTCAGGCACCGCAGTGACTTCCCGCAGCACGCCTCCAATCACAATCGATTCAGCACCGCCCGCTGAAGGGGCGGTCGGGCTACACGCCACGAACAACCAGGCAGCAACCATCGACACCCCTAAAAAATAAGGCCATCTACGAAAAATGCGGTTGATGGTTGTGAACTGGATTCGGCGCTTTTCTCTTTTCATGATCAGGATAAATGGGCATCGCCCCCTCAATTATATGGTCCTCTTAGTCTAATTGGTATAGGTTTATTCAGCATATGAAACGAGCAATTTTTTTCACCCATTCCCGCATCTGATATACTGCGTGGCTGCATCATCCAAAACCGGATGGAAATCCTACGTTTACCATATGATTCAGCAACAATCAATACGCTGACCGATTTAAAATAGATTTTATTCTCGTAACCCGGTCCCTACCGGCCGGGTTATAGTGTTAAATCCCTGCCTTTAGGTGAAGGGGTCAAGCCGGTTGGGAAATGGATTTCGGCCGGTTCTTCGAAAATTGCAAGTACGATGGAAGATCAAAACATATCGGAATTAATCGCCCGGGCGAAAGAAGATCAGGATGCATTTGGCGAACTGTACGAACTGTACGTCGACCGAATCTATAACTATGTCTATTATCGGACCGGAGACGTGGCTGAAGCTGAAGATTTAACCGCCAAAATTTTTATGCGCGCCATGAAGCACATCCCCAACTATGATGATCGGGGGCTGCCTTTTTCCGCCTGGTTATATCGTATCGCTCGCAATCTGGTTGCCAACTGGCATCGCGATCGCAGCCGGCGAAGAATTATTTCCCTGGATGATATTGCTCACTGGCGCGTCGGGGGGGAAAGTCCAGAAATACACACCCAGCTTGTTGAGGATCGGGACGCTCTGCTGGCGGCCGTGCGCCGTTTACCAGCTGATCGTCAGGAGCTGCTGATTTTCAAATTTGTCGACCAGTTATCCAATGCGGAAATCGGTGAAATAATGGGACGCAGTGAAGGCGCCATTAAATCCCTTTACCATCGCACCCTGCTTTCATTGAGAAGCGAGGTTTCCCGTCAGGAAGAAAAGAATAAGAGCAGGCAGCGCCGCTGGCCGTTTGGTAATAGGAAGCAAGATGCTAGTGAGGATTGAGAGAAAAGAGAATAGAGAATAGAGAAAGAGATTAGAGAGAAGCTATTAGGAGAAGAAACCCATGCGGATCGTAACCGATAATGCTGTTGATCTACCACTGGAGATCATTGAAAAATACAATATTTATATTATGCCGATTAACGTCATGTTTGGCTCCGAAGAATTTTTATCAGGGGTCAACCTCGATCATCCACAAGCGATGACGTCTGATCAATTTTATGCCAAGACCGCTTCGATCACCGATGTGAACTGGCCCAAAACCTCTCAGCCGACCCCATTTCAATACGTCGAGGCTTATGAAAAAATGATTGCTGAGGGAGAGAATGAATTTATCACCATCACCGTGGGTGAAAAGCTCAGCGGCACGTACGCTTCGGCCGTCATGGCTCACAAAGAGCTGGAAGGAAAAGCGACATTTCATTTGGTTGATTCCGCGGCCGGCTCCATCGCCATGGGATTTCAAGTCAGTGAAGCGGCCCGTCTGGCGGCTGAAGGAGTGGATGTTGATACAATCCTCAAACGGGTTGATCATATTAGAAAAGAGACCGTTACCTGTTTTATGATTGACAACCTGGAATATGCGGTCAAAGGGGGGAGGGTCAGTGCCTGGCGGTCAACTGTCGCGTCACTGCTTAAAATCAAGCCGATTATGACCCTTGAAGATGGGCTGGTTGTAGAGGACAGCAAAGTGCGCAGCAAGAGAAAAGCCCTCAACGCCATTATCGACTTTGCCAAAACACGTGTGGGGGATCGGCCGGTCAAAATTGGCGTCGCCTGTGCCGGCAACCCCCAAAATGGTCAGGAACTGCTCGAAATGGCCACGCAATCTCTAAATGTGGTCGACACGCAACTCCTCAACATGGCTATTTCTATCGCCATAAACATGGGGCCAGGGGCGTTGGGCTTATTTGTCATGCCAATGGATTAGATTAATTGAATTGACGCTCTTTTCACGATAGGAAGAGCCAATTACGTATTTGTACGTATCCAATTTGATTCCCCAACATTCTATGATTGAACTATCGGCTAGTCCTTTTCCAATTCAATCGCCGCTCTCATTGGAATACCGCGCAAATCTTCCAATGGCGATTGTCATCCTTGAAATCACAACAGCAAATGGAAAGGGGTTAATTACCCCCCAAACCAGCATCGCACCACACGATCGCCAATTGGATTAGGGCTAGCCTCATTAAAATGATAATGTAAAAAGCCCGGATTTGATGTAAATCCGGGCTTTTTTTGCACGACCTGAGGTGACCACAAGTCTGAATTTTTTAGTTTAGCCGGTCAATATTGTTTGCAGTTTCATGACGGTGCTCATGTCACCATCCACTTTGATCTTACCCTGCATAAAAGCCATCATCGGATTGAGCGCCCCAGAGGAAAGGGCCTCAAAATCTTCGGCCGCCATCGTCAGCGAAGCATCGGGATCAGCAACACCCCCCTGCCCATAGGTACATTTGCCATCAGCAATCGTCAAATGATAAGTTTTCTCACTGTCTCCAGTTAGATCAAACACAACCGTAGCATTGAAACCGGCCATTTTGTCAGCGTCAAAGCGGCTGACAACCGTATCAAAAATTGATTCAATCACAGACATTTATAGTCTCCTTTGTATTCATGGTCATGGCCACATGGCCCTTTTTTTGATGCGTTGCGTCATAAAGTATATATAAATCCCTGCCGCTTGCCAAACCATTTTTTTCACCACATTCTCAGAAAACGGGGGTGAATATGGGGTAACTTTGGCAGGTGAAAAGACCATGTGCTAGAATGTTGCCCGTTTCACACTCAAAATTTTATTAAAACTTTTTTTAAAGCGGCGCCTTGGCCGCTTTTGTGTGTGAACATTCAAGTAAACATAAAACAACGTTTTAGGAAGAACACAAAACACGCGATTTAAGGTGTTTGACACCCCAACAAATCCATGTGTGAGGAGTAAAAACGGCAATGAGCGAGAACGATCCTCAAGAAGTAGCCCGACAGGCGCTCGGCAATCAACCAGATAACGGCGACAACCCCGGAGGCTCCGGTGGAAACAACGGCAATGGCTCAAATCCGCTGCCTATCGTTATCGGCGTTGGAATCCTGGCGGTGATCCTGATCGGTGCCGGTTTGTACATGTTATTTGGCAATAACCCCACGGACACCACAGCCGTGCCGGAAGACGGGGAAGCGGTTCAGGCCGATTCACTGGCTGGGGATGCCGCTGATGAAGAAGTGGCTGTGGTCAGCACGGCCGATTTAGCTGCACTGCCTGGCGATTTAAGCCCCAAAGGGGATATCGCCATCTTGGTAGACGGCAATGCGGTCAGCGTCTCCGGTGGGGTTCAGGCAGCAGACGATCTTTATTTATGGAATGGCAGCGAGTGGGTTTTTGTGCCCAGTCAGGTCAGCCCTGATGGCCAGCAGCTCATTCTTGATGGGCAGCCCAGCGGCCAGGAAGTTCTGGTTGTCGAACGACCGGCTCCACAAACGGTGGCTGTCGGTGCAGAAGTCAGCAGCGAAGAGGGTCTCCCGGTTGATCTGCTGCCCTATCTGAATGAAGTCAGCGTCAACGGCTACCTCCTCGGTGATAACGGACAGCTCGAAGCGACCCCCATCACCATGCCTAGCGGTGGCTATCAGCAATATTTATACGTTACCAACGCGGGTGTCATCGTCAACCAGACCGGTTTGTCCGCCATTTTGGCGGATGAGGCCGCTATCAATGCTCACGTCCAGGAATTGGCCACGGCCGTTCAATCAGGTGGGTATACCGGGTTACATCTCGATTATCAGGGTGCAATTGCCGGTCAGATGGCCAACTACACCGCTCTGATCGAACAATTAGCCTCCGCCCTCGATGCCCAGGGATCCAATTTGGCGGTTACCCTGGCTACCCCGGCCGATAACAATGGTCAGTGGGATACCGGCGGTCAAGATTGGAGCGCCGTAGGCACGGCCGCCGACATCGTTGTGGTGCAAATGCCGCTCGACCCAACCGCTTATATCGAAGGCGGTCAGGCTGAATTACTCCTCAGCTGGGCAGCCCGCCAGGTTGATCGTTCAAAACTGACCGCCCTCTTCAGCGCCAACGCCATTGATAAGTTAGGTGCGGGATTCCGCGAGCTTCCGGTGGCTGATGCCCTGGCTAAAGTTGGGGATCTAGAGGTCGCCGATGGTGAAACCGCAGTGGACCCTGGAACAGCGGTCGAATTTACGCTGGCTGGCGACGCCACGCCGCTTGAGTGGGATGGGGAGAGCCTGACCTATAAATACAGTTATGAAGAAGAAGGGCAAATGCGGACCGTCTGGCTAAACAGCGATGCCTCTCTAGCTAATCGCCTTCGCCTGGCCGATCTTTATCGCCTGCGCGGGGTTATGGTTCGCGGTTTGGATGGCATATCAAATCCAACCGGTTATGCCGCAGCGGTGGAAAGCTATACCGCCGGTGGTGATATTCCCCAGCCGGCCGGGGCAGCCATCACCTGGTCCGTAGAAAATGAAGAAGGAGGCGTTGTCGCCAGTGCTAGCGGTGAAGCGCTCAACTTTGTTTGGGAAGGAACGGAAGCCAACGGTGTGTACACCGTCAAGGCCGGTTTTGCTCAAGGTGATTTGACAGTTGACTTAAGCAGCGCTGAAATCACCGTTGGCGACGGGATGGTCGCCGACGAAGCCGCCGAAGAAGTGGCGGTTGATGAAGAAGGTGAAGGGGAAGAAGTCGCCAGTGAAGAAAGCGAGGAAGAAGCCGCAGCTGAAGAAACCACGGCCGAAGTTGTCATTTCTGGAAGCGCAAATGCTGAGGTTCTCCAACCTTCAAATGTGCGCAACGGCCCCGGTCTGGTTTACGGCATCGTCGATGGCTTAAATCCCGGCAGCCAGGTTGAAGTTGTCGGCCGCAGCAACGATAACTTGTGGTACAACATCAGCTATCCGGATGGCAAAGAAGGTTGGGTGTATGGACAGCTGGTTCAGGTTGACAGCTCAGTGGATATTGCCAGCCTGCCGGTTCCCGCCGTAACGGCCTCACCGGTCGCCCAGGCGCCGGCAACCAGCGGTGGAGGTGGTGAAAGCAGCGGCCAACAAGCTCCTGCGGCCCCGGCCGCCCCAGCCCCGGTTGCTCCGGCCAATTTGGGCGGTGGTTTTGAGCTTGGTGGACAGCTTTTGGGTGGTGCTTATGCTCAGGCATCTTACTCAGGGATGACCTGGGTAAAGCGGCAGCACAAGTGGAGCGCCGGCAACACCGGTCAGGAAGTAGCCGGCATGATTTCTGAAGCCCACAATGCCGGCTTCAAAATTTTGCTGAGCGTGCCCGGCCAGCTCTACCCAACCAGCCTGCCGGACTTCAACGCCTATACTGAATTTATGCGCGCCGTGGCCTCTTTGCCCGATCCGCCAGACGCGATTGAAATCTTTAACGAAATGAACATTGAGGTGGAGTGGCCAAACGGTCAAATTGATCCGGCCATGTACACCACCCAGATGTTGGCCCCGGCTTACAACGCTATTAAGTCAGTCAACCCGAATATTCTGGTTATTAGCGGTGCCCCGGCACCCACCGGGTTCTTCCAGGGTGGCTGCAGCGCGGCCGGTTGTGATGATGATGCATACATGCGCGGCATGGCTGCGGCCGGAGCCGCCAACTACATGGATTGTATTGGCGTTCACTACAATGAAGGCATTATTCCCCCCAGCCAGCGCAGCGGTGACCCACGCGGCAACAGCAGCCATTACACCCGCTACTTCTGGGGGATGTTGGACACCTATTACAACGCCTTTGGGGGGTCGCGGCCGATTTGCTTTACCGAGCTGGGCTATCTGACTCCCGAGGGATACGGTGGTCTTTCAAGCGGTTTCTCCTGGGCCGCTAACACCACGGTTGCCCAACAATCCCAGTGGCTGGCTGAAGCGGTCAGCCTGTCTGCCAACAGCGGCAAGGTGCGGATGTTGATCGTCTGGAATGTCGATTCAACCACTTTTGGAACTGACCCGCAGGCAGGTTTCGCGATTATCCGGCCGGACGGCAGCTGCCCGGCGTGTGAAACGCTGCGGCAGGTGATGGGGAATTAATTAACCGGTAGTTAATCACAACTGTGCCGGTGCCAGCGACCTGATATCGCTGGCTTCATTAATAAAACAAAAAGCGCATTTTGCAATGCGCTTTTTTTCGAGAGGTATCACATGAAATTTTTGCGTCAATTTTCGGTCATGCTCACGTTTGCAGCTCTGCTGCTTGCGGCCTGTAGCGGGGCCGAGCCGAACCCTGTAGCGGTTGAGCCGGCGTCTTTGCAAGATGAAGGCCAGGCCCAAGTTGATCAAGGGGAACCCGTGGCTGAAGAGCCGGAAGCGCTCCCCCCTCCCGTTGTGGTAGAAGGAGACGAGGGGGCTGTTTCCGATCAGCCGGCCGCTGAGGGGGATGCCGTCGCTGAGCCTGATGCGGCTCCACAGCAGGTTGCTGCTTCTTGCAATCAACCGTGGCCGGCCGACACCTTTGGCTATGGCATACAGGCCCATGCCGTCGTGGGTGATCCGGCCTACACCATGGATGTGGTCAACAACGCCCTGGGGATGGACTGGGTTAAGGTGCAGCTTGAATGGCCGCTGGTCCAGCCCGGTGTTGACGATCGGCAGTGGTTTTTTTATGATGGCGTCGTCGAACAGGCCAACCAGCAGGGTTTGTGCTTGATGTTTAGCGTTGTGGGGGCTCCGGCCTGGACTCGGGCGGCCGGCAATGAAATCGGCCCGCCTGATGATTACAATATTTATGCCGCTTTCCTGACGGAAATGCTCAACCGGTACCCCGGTCAGATACACGCCGTCGAAGCATGGAACGAGCAAAACCTTGACCGCGAGTGGCAAACACCCAATGGCGTTAGCCCGGAAGATTACGTTCAATTTCTGGCGATCGCCTATGACGCCATCAAGGCGGTTGATCCCAACGTGATCGTCATTTCGGGAGCCCTGGCCCCCACCGGAGATGGGGACTGGTTCCGCTGGGCGGATGATTTTGCCTGGATGGATCGGGCGCTGGCGGCCGGCATGTTGAATTATGCCGACTGCGTTGGTGCCCATCACAACGGTTACAACATCCCACCGGACGTGCCGTTTGATCAAACCGGCTCTTTGCCTGAAGCCCAAACCGCTATTTTCCGGGGCCCGTTTGACAATCCACACCACAGCTGGAGTTTTCGAACAACACTTGATACCTACGCCGCCAAAATTCAGGCGGTGGATCCCAACATGAAGCTGTGCGTTACGGAATTTGGCTGGGCCTCTTCAGAGGGGTACGATGCTTATCCGGAAGGGTTTGAGTTTGCCCAGGATAATACCCTCGAAGAACAGTCAACGTACCTGGTCCAGGCGTACAATCAGATGCGGGAATCAGGTGATGTATGGCTCACGTTTGCCTTTAACTTTGATTTTGGCAACAAGGGCAACGGCCCCACCGACGATCCGGTGCCGTACAGCATTGTAGACGGTGCTGGAGCACCTCGACCGGCATTTGGGGCGCTGGCCGCCATGGAAAAAATCCCCTAATTTGAGGATTCAATGGTAGAGCCGAGAAAAATCTCGGCTCTACTTCTGCTCCCCACCCATTCGTCCCACCAATGCGCGCCATCTTTCTTCTATTTATCTTGCTGTTGGCCTCGGCATCCTGCACCGCGGCCGACACCCCCATCTCTGAGCCGGTAGACCTGGCTCCGTTGACGGCCGATGAAATGAATCTCGTTTTTGATTCACCTGAATACGGGGTTCATATCTCTCAATGGTGGGATTTATACGCTCAGCAGCGCGATTTATCGCTGATTAATGAGATGGATTTTGGTTGGGTTAAACAGAAGTTCGCCTGGCGAGATATCGAGGGGGCGGGGAAAGGGGAGTATGACTGGTACCGGCCGGACGAAATTGTAGCGGCTGTCGAAGAGGCCGGGCTCAAGCTTCTGGTACGGATTGACCGGCAGCCCTTGTGGTCTGTTCAAAAATATGAAGAGGTGGGTATTCGGGTCACCGAAAATCAACCCCCGTTCGACATTCAGGATTTTGGAGATTTTTGTGGGGTGATGGCCGAACGATATCGCGGGCGAGTGGCCGCATATCAAGTGTGGAACGAGCCTAATCTCAGCCGGGAATGGGGAGAACAATCCCCGGATCCGGCCGGCTACGTCGAAATGCTCAAAGTGTGCTATGAAGCGATCAAAGAAGCCGACCCGCAAGCGATTGTGATTTCGGCCGGATTGGCACCTACCGGTACGGAGCCGCCGCTGGCCATGCCGGATGATGAGTTTTTGCGCGGTATGTATGCGGCCGGTGGCGCCTCGTACTTTGATGTACTGGGCTTAAATGCACCAGGATACAAAGCTCCGCCTGAAATTTCTCCCAATGATATCGATCAATACCCGCAATACGGCAAATATCGATGGCACGTCTTCCGTCACGTAGAAGATATGCGGCGCATTATGGTGGAAGAAGGGGATGCAGCCAAACAAATCGCCATTTTAGAGATGGGTTGGACCACCGATCCCCGAGAAAGTGCTTACGGCTGGCATGCGGTTTCCGGCGAAGAGCAGGCGGAATATCTGGTGGGCGCCTATCAATTTGCCGCAGCCGAATGGGACCCGTGGATCGGCTTAATGACCACCATCTTTTTTGCAGACAGCGCCTGGACTGAGGCGGATGAACAATATTGGTGGTCGATTACCGATCCGGACGGCACGCCCCGGCCGGCGTACGAGGCGCTAAAAGAGATGCCGAAGGATTAGCTTCTCAGCGCGGCACTGCGTGCCTTTTAGCTTGATACTTTTCTCTTTAAACTTTTTACTTAGGACTTTCCTTTTCCATGTGGCTCACCATTTCCTACATCTTTCACTTAATCAGTACCGTCACCTGGCTCGGTGGTTTGTTTGTCATGGCCCTGCTGTCCTTTACCGCGCTCAGACAAAAAACGTTGACCGACAATCAGTGGCTGCTGTTTCAGCGACAGCTTTTGCCCTGGATTCAGGCCAGCCTGATTATCTTGCTGATAACCGGATTTTATCAAATGACGGTTGATCCCAATTACGGCGGATTTCTCGTCATCGAGGGGGTGTGGGGATGGGCGCTGTTGTTTAAGCACGTTTTTTATCTTCTGATGATCGGCACAACCCTCTACTGGCAGTTTGGACTCCTACCCGAAATTGATCGGCTGCAAATAGTGCTGACCAAGCGGCCGCAGGCGGCAGATCAGCTCGGTATAGCCCTGGCCAAGCGAGAAAAACAGCTCCTGGTCATAAATTGTGCTCTGGCTCTGCTCATTTTGATCTTTACCGGAATCATGACGGCCGTATGATTTTCATATTATTAGACTGGAAAACCGCGCCTTTTTTTGTTATTGTTGGACTGAATAATTGATTACACCCAAAATCCTGGGTGATTTGGTGAGCAAATAATTTTTTCAGCTCATTTTCTGAAAAACTACTTTTTATGAGATAATCAAGGCGACAGTGTACGGTGGTGCATGTCGCCTGATTTTTCTATATCACATTATGGACAACCTATTTGATTTTCACGGTCCCAATGCGGGATACATCATGGAGCTCTACGCTCGCTACCAGGAAGATCCGAACGCCGTTGATGCCCAAGCGCGAGCCCTTTTTGCCCAGTGGGCTCCTCAGGAAACAGCACCTCTGCAGCAGAACGGTGTCATGCCCACGGTTGAGGTAAGCGACGTTGTCCCTGACAACGTTCAGCTGGGGAAAGCAATGGCGGTAGCCAACCTGGCTCAGGCGATTCGCGAATATGGCCATCTGGCAGCAAATACCAATCCGCTGATGCCGCCCACATCAGATCCTTCTATCGATCCCAGCTATCACGGTTTGTCCGCAGCTGATTTGCGTCAGCTTCCGTCATCATTGGTGGGAGGGCCGATTCCCGAGAAAACGGCCAACGCGTATGATGCGATTGACATGCTGCGCGAAGTGTACTGTCGCGGGGCCGGGTATGATTACGATCACTTAACCAATCCGGAAGAGCGCGAGTGGCTCCGAGAAGCGGCCGAATCCCGTCGCTTTCGCCAGGCGTTTGATCCGGATGGAGACAATGCGATCCGGCTGCTCAAGCGGTTGATCAAAGTTGAAAGCTTCGAGCAATATTTGCATAAAACGTTTGTTGGCAAAAAACGCTTTTCGATTGAAGGGTTGGACATGATGGTGCCGGTGCTGGATGAAATTATCGGCCGGGCCATCGATCTTAATGTCAAATCGGTTTTGATCGGCATGGCCCATCGCGGCCGGCTCAACGTGCTGGCCCACGTGCTGAACAAACCATATGCCGATATTTTGCGGGAGTTTAAAGACCCGATCAGCGATATTCAAATCAATGCCTCAGGATATTTGGGCAAAATTGGGGATGTCAAATATCACAAAGGGGCCAGACGTTCGCTGCGAGGATTGCAGATCAATATCGCCGCCAACCCTAGCCACCTCGAGTTGGTCAACCCGGTTGTGGCCGGCATGGCCCGCGCGGCCGGTTCCAAAATCGACGCGCCGGGTGCGCCCTTCTTTGACCCCGATGCCGCCCTGCCGATCCAAATTCACGGCGATGCGGCGTTTCCCGGTCAGGGTACCGTTGCCGAAACGCTTAACTTCGCCAACCTGGGCGGTTTTACCAACGGCGGCACCATTCATATCATCGCCAACAATCAGGTGGGATTTACCACCAATCCGAACAGCAGCCGCAGCACGCGCTACGCCAGCGATCTGGCCAAAGGGTTTAAAATTCCCATCGTGCACGTCAACGCCAACGACCCGATTACCTGCCTGGAAGTGGCGCGGCTGGCGATCTACTACCGGCAGCTCTTTAACAAAGATTTTCTGATCGATTTGATCGGCTATCGTCGTTTTGGCCACAACGAAGGAGACGAGCCGCGATTTACTCAGCCGGTTAAATACGATACGGTTGACAACATGCCCACCGTGCTGGAAATGTGGACCGACACGCTCATTAAAATGGATTTTATCACCCAGGAACAGAAAGATGGATGGGTGCAGCAGGCTTTTGACCGCATACAACAAACGTATGAGTCGCTGGATTTGGAAACCCCGGAAGAAGACCCGACCGATCAGGTTCATCGACCGGAGCCGGGCATCGCCGGCCGCACCCCCTCGGCCGTGCCGGCCGAACAGCTCACCGGTCTGCACAAGGCGTTGATGACCTTCCCCGACCACTTTAACCTTCATCCGCGATTAAAGCGGGTGGTTCGTCGACGAACAAACGCGCTTGATGACCCGGCCGCCAAAACGATTGATTGGGGGACGGCCGAGCAGCTGGCCCTGGCCTCAATTTTGGCTGATGGGACACCGGTGCGCATGACCGGGGAAGATATAGAACGGGGCACCTTTAGTCACCGTCATGCCGTCTACTTTGATTCGGAGAGCGGGGCGGAGTATACGCCGCTCCAGGCGCTTCCACAGGCAGAGGCTTCTTTTGAAATTCATAACAGCCCCCTGACAGAAAGTGCCATCATCGGGTTTGAATATGGTTACAATACCGAACGGCCGGACTGCCTGGTCATTTGGGAAGCTCAATTTGGCGATTTTATCAACGGCGCTCAGATGATGATTGACGAATACGTCAGCTCCGGCCGGGCCAAATGGAACCATACCCCGTCTCTGGTCCTGCTGCTGCCGCACGGTTACGAAGGGCAGGGGCCGGATCATTCTTCCGCCCGGCTGGAGCGGTTTTTGCAGCTGACGGCCGAGAAAAATATGCGCGTGGTCAACTGCACCACGGCCGCCCAATATTTTCACGTTTTGCGGCGGCAAGCTCTGCTGCTGACGCGAGATCCGCTGCCCCTTATCGTCATGGCCCCCAAAAGTTTGTTGCGCCACCCGATGGCCGCTTCTTCTCTGGCAGAATTAGCGAATGACAAATTTTATCCGGTTATTGATGATCCCGATGTCGATCACCAAAAAGTCAAACGACTCATTTTGTGCAGCGGCAAAGTCTATATCGATTTGATGAGCAGCGACCTGCGCGCCCAGCACATGGATGTCGCCGTGGCCCGTGTCGAGCAGCTGTATCCCTTCCCCAAGCGACATCTTCAAATGCTGTTTGAACGATATCCAAACGTGTCAGAAATTTGCTGGCTGCAGGAAGAACCGCGAAACATGGGGGCATGGCGCTTTATGCAGCCTCGCCTGACCGATATTTTGCCGTTGAAAAAGGGGAGCAAAACCAAAGTGGTGCCCCTCAACTATATTGGACGCCGCCGCTATGCCAGCCCGGCTGAAGGATCGATGAATTTCCACAAGATCAAGCAGGATCGGATTGTCGCCGGTGCGTTTGACTTAAACTACGTGGATGAAGAGCTGATAGAGAAGAAAAACAATTGACAATTGCGAATAACCCATGAGCAAAAGGCGTATTTTCAATAAATTTCCATTTTTATCGTGGGTAATTGATCATTGTTAATTGATAAATGGAGTGTTTTTATGACGATCAATGTTATCGTACCTGAACTGGGTGAATCTGTGGTGGAGGCCACGATCGCCTCCTGGCTTGTCGCCGTCGGGGAAGCGGTTAAAGAAGGGGATGCTCTGGTTGAGCTGGAAACCGATAAGGTAAGTGTCGAGGTTCCTGCCCCGGCCGATGGGGCCCTGTTAGAAATTACGGCGCAGGAAGGGGATGATGTCAATATCGGTGATGTCATCGGCATCATGGACGGGCAGGCCAATGGAACGGCTGCCTCGCCATCAACCCAGCCGGCCACCGCCCCGTCCGAAAGTAAAACAATTGGAGAGACCGCTCCAGCCGCCATCAGCGGCGATGCCACACCGGTAGCCCGGCGCATGGCGGCCGCTGAAGGGGTTGATCTGACTAGTGTGACCGGCACCGGCACCAGCGGCCGCATCACCAAACAAGATGTTAGCAATCATCTTCAGCAGCCCGACCCTGCCGGCCCAATCGGGGTTCCGACAGCGCCCATCACCCAACCGGTTGTCCCAGCCCCCCTCACAACGGCCGACCCGCAGCCCCGCATTAAGCTTTTTGAAGAAGATCGCAGCGAAGAGCGGCAAAAAATGTCGCGGCGGCGGCGCACAATCGCCAAACGTCTGGTTGAAGCCCAGCAAACGGCGGCCATGCTCACGACGTTTAACGAAATTGACATGTTCAACGTCATTGATTTGCGATCCCGTCGTAAAGAACAATTTGAAGAAAGCACCGGCGTCCGCCTCGGGTTTATGTCCTTTTTTGTCAAAGCCAGCGTGGCCGCGCTCAAAAAGTTTCCGCGCTTAAACGCCGAGATTGACGGTGATGAAATCGTGCTCAAGCATTATTACGATATCGGCATCGCCGTTGGAGCAGAAGAAGGATTGGTTGTGCCGGTGGTTCGGGATACGGATAAACTCTCTTTTGCTCAAATCGAATCTAAAATTCGCGGCTTTGGGAAACAGGCCCGCGAGGGCACCCTCACGCTGGAAGATCTCGTTGGAGGTACGTTTACGATCACCAACGGCGGTATTTTTGGCTCGATGCTCAGCACCCCCATTCTCAATGCGCCCCAGGTTGGGATTTTAGGGATGCACAATATTGTCGAACGGCCGGTGGTCGTCGACGGTGAAATTATCGCGCGGCCGATCATGTATGTGGCCCTCAGTTATGACCATCGCATTGTCGACGGGGCGGAAGCGGTACGCTTCCTGTATACGATTAAAGAACTGATTGAAGATCCCGAGCGGCTGCTGCTCGAAGGATAAATGGGTGATAGGTGATGGGTGATAGGTTTTGGATTGTGTTGCCAACCCCTAACACCTAACACCTAATACCTAACACCCAATACCCAACACCTACTATGATGCGTTTTCTTATCACCGGTGGAGCCGGATTTTTAGGATCGGCTCTGGCCAACTCCCTGGTGGCCCAGGAACATGAAGTTCGCGTCATTGATGATTTGAGCAGTGGGAGTCGAGAATCGCTGCACCGGGATATCCATTTTACCCGCGGAGATGTCAACGACATTCCCAAATTGTGGTCGCTGCTGCAGGATATCGACTGTGTCTATCATCTGGCGGCGAGAGTCTCCGTCGCTGAATCGATTTTGTACCCACGGGACTACAACATCGCCAACGTCGGTGGAACGGTGAGCTTAATGGAAGCGATGCGCGACGCCGGCGTGCGGCGGGTCGTGCTGGCCTCATCAGGAGCGGTGTACGGTGAGCAAGAGAAGCAGCCGGTGGCCGAAACAGTAGCGCCTTCTCCTGATTCACCATACGCGGTCAGCAAACTTTCATCTGAATATTACGTTCATACCATCGGGAAGCTGTGGGGAATTGAAACGGTTGCTCTGCGAATATTTAACGCGTATGGGCCGGGCCAACATTTGCCGGTTTCCCACGCCCCGGTAGTCCCCCGATTTTTGAAGCAAGCTTTGAGCGGTGGTTCAATTGTGTTATTTGGGAGCGGGCTGCAAACGCGTGATTTTGTTTATGTTTCTGATGTTGTCGAGGCCCTAACTCGATCAGCCACCGCCAAGGGGGTTAACCGGCAGGTTATTAACGTCGGGAGCGGCGTTGAAACCAACATTAGTCAGCTGGTTGATGTCATTGAAAAGGCGGCAGGGCGCACGGCAAACCGTCTTATCAATCAGGAAAAAACGGGGGGGGTCCGGCGATTAACCGCCGATATTACCCTGGCGCGGGAGCTGTTGGGATTTGAACCACAGGTTGGTTTGTTACCGGGGCTGCAGTGTATTCTGGCAGAAGATCCCCGATTTAGCGTTTAGCTATTGGCAATTAGCTGTTGGCCTTTTTAAAGAAGCAGGTCGCCTGACCCAGCTGAAAGTGGGTAACCTGATCGGCTTCATCGGCAAAAAACTCTACAATCCCCATATCTCCAATAAATTGATTGCCGACCAGCGGCCGATAAATCATCACGGTTTCCCCTTCGTGCAGCTGCAGACGGCCGTCTTTGCGCTGTATCACGATCTCCTCTTGAGGATTGCGATTGTAGCGATCAACATAGGTGCCACAGTAGCGATCAAGTTCCTCGGCCTTGACTTCCACATCCTCCAGAAGTTCTATGCGATGGAACGGATATCCCCAAATCAAAATATCTTTGCAGCTGCCATCTTCTTCATCGACAATCATCCAAACCGGAATGCGCACGCCGTGGGAGATCTCACCGTAAAATTCAGTTGGACCAACCTGCACGAGCGGCCGTTGACGTCCCTGATATTCAAGCAGAATTTGCCGGCCGATCATTTCCAAACGGGCAATTTCTCCCCGATCGAGATTGAGAAAGGTTCCCACATAATTTTTGGCTTCACGGGGGGCGGTTTTGCGAATCGCGGCCGGGGCCGAGGCATAAAAGGGATCTCTTTTGAGCAAATTTAACACCGTGTGCCACCCTTTCATGACCGTATCGAGCATTGGCGTGGTTTCCAAATAGGTAAATTGCATGATCACCCCGGCTCTCTGCAGCGTAAAAAGATCAAAAAAAGTTTGGAAACCGGGATTAACACCGCCGTGACGGGCGATTAGGGTTCCAGCATAGCGGCCGGTTTGCATCCCCAATCCATAGCCGGTGTAAATTTGCCAGAAAGGGTGGGCGGCGGATCGAACGTGCAAATCACAAGCGGGCGTTTGCATCTCCTGAACTGTGGCCGGTGCCAAAAACGACTCGCCATCGAGCGTGCCGTGATTGATGATCATCATCCCCAAACGGGCCAGATCGGCGGTTGAACTGTAGCCAAAGCTTGATGGGTGACCGGCCTGATTGCGGGTCATCCGTCGCCTAACCGAAAGCTCTTCACCCTCTTTCTTTAAGTGTGGTAAGGCCAGTGGATAGGTCATCGCCACCGTTGGATCAAACGTGCTGTGATTCATGCCCAGTGGCTTAAACACCTGTTCCGTCACCAGATGGTCGTAATCGTGACCGGTGACCGCTTCAGCGACATGGCCGGCCAGACAAAACGCGGTGTTGCTGTACTGGTGATAGCGGCCGGGTGCCCCAATAAAGCGGTAGTGGGGAATCTCTTCCCAAACAACGCGCCGCAGGGCATCGCGATCGCGGGGGCCGTAATCTCGTCCCCCAGACGGCAAACCGGAAGTATGGCTAAGCAAATGACGCAAGGTGATTTGTCGCCCGTATTCCATATTGGAAAATTTAAATTCCGGTAAATATTCCACAACCGGCCGATCGAGATCCAACACCTCTTGCTCGACCAGACGCATGATCATCGTGGCGCAAATTAATTTGCTTACGGAGCCGATGGCAAACAGGGTGTCAGGATTGACCGAACAGCCACCATCAATCAAATTGGTGGTGCCATAGCCGGCCGCGTGCGAAATTTGACCGTCCTGAATGAGAACGACCCCTACGCCAACAAAATGGCGTTCCTTTAATCCGGTCTGAATCAAATTTTCGAGGGCTAGGGCAGCAGAGTTATGTCGCAGCATGGGAAATTTTCGATTTTTGATTGGCGATTGACGAGGACATTGTACGCGAATTTGATTAGATCGCTAAATTTTGGTTGAAAAGTCGGGGTGGAAAATATTTCCGACCCTTTTAACCATAAATGGCTAACATTTCAGACATGCTTACAAAAACACACAATTAAATGGAATTTCGGCATTTTTGCAAAGAATATTTTTACTAAAAAAATAGCTAATTGCTAACAGCCAATTGCTAATCGCTAAAATCTAGCTATTGGTAAATGGCAATTAGCCATTATTCAGCTATTGGCATTAATCGCGCTGCCCGACTCATAGCGGCGCAGCCTGCCAAAAATGGATCTTCATCACTCTCAATCAACCACCACATGCACCTACCAGCGGGCCACGATCGGCGGTTGACCATTTGACTTCAGCTCATTAAGTCGCCTGCGGCTGCCGGGTGAGATTTGATCCGGGAGCCTGGTCAGAGGGAAAAATTTTACCGCCTCGATTTCACCATCAGATTTGCCGGTCAGAGAGAAATCCCGGCTCAAAAAGACAATGACGTGGTCATTTTTGTAATCAAAGAAATTGCTGTAAGTGCCAAACAGCGTCAAATCGTGCAGCGTGGCCCCGACCTCTTCGGCCGCTTCACGTCGAATCGCTTCGTCCAGCGTTTCGCTGCGCTTGACGCCCCCGCCAGGCAGATACCAATGTCGCTGATAGGTGTGTTTGACCAGCAAAACCTGTTCGTCGCGGATCATGATCAGGCGCACGCCCAGGGTAATTGGCCGCAGGAAAAACCAGCGCAGCCGGTTGAGGCGGTACAAAATTTGAGGTAACAACTTCATATTAAAATAGCTAATTGCTAATCGCTAAAATCTAGCTATTGATAAATGGCAATTAGCAATTAGCCATTATTCAGCTATTGACATTAATCGCGCTGCCCGACTCATAGCGGCGCAGCCCACCATAGAAAATAGCCACAGCCGCGATCCAGGACAGGGCGGCAGCGAGAACCATCACGCCAAGATTAGCCCACTCGGTCGTTTTGACCAGTCGGGCCGGAACCGCCCCGATAAAGAAGGCCGGCATGACCGTCGTCAGCAAAACACGGGCCGCGCCCCGGAACAGGGTATCGGGATAAAGGCTGAAGGTCAACATCGTCCCCAGCATCTGCTGGCTGGCATTTTGGGCGTTGCCCCAGAAAAACGCCAGCGACCCAGCGATGATTCCGTAAGCAGAGATAATCAGGGCGGCTAGAATAATGCCAATCGCCAGCAGGCCAAAGGCGGCCGGGGTTTTGGGAATAAACCAGAAAGCCAGAACCAGCCCAAAAATCACGTCGCCAATCGGCGAAATGTGCATCCGCGAAAAGATGACGTGGGCCAACAGATTGCGCGGAAAGACCAGGTAGTAATCAAGCCGCCCCTGGGCGATGATGTACGCCATGAAGCTGTAAATATTGCCGGTCAAAATCATGGTCAGGCCAAAGGCGGTGGCCGCAATGCCGTACAGCATCGACAGATCGGGAAATTCATATCCACGAACCGCTCCAAAGCGATCAAAGAAGAAAAACCAAAACACCAGCATAATGGTGTTGTTGAGGACCATCCCAAAAATCTGGCTCCAGAAGCTGGCCCGATATTCCATGGCTGACGCCAGATTGAGAGCAAACAAGCCTTTTATGAAATGCCATTCGGCGCGTAGGTTGTTCATGGTTGTTGATACCTCTTGGTTGGGTGTTGGGTGTTGGGTGTTGGGTGTTGGGTGTTGGGTGTTGGGTGTTGGGTGTTGGGTGTTGGCCAGGATAAATCATCACTCACTTTATGTCAACCTCTCCATCACCTATCACCTATCACCTATCACCTATCACCTACCACCTACCACCCATCATCCGCCATTAATCGCCAGTCGCTGGACCGCCCAGCGATACTGCAGCCACAGAATGACACCCAGGATAGCCAGCCAAAGCAGCTGCATTCCGAGGAAATCCACAAAGAGGGACCATTCAAACCGGACAAACAGCCGGGCTGGGGCATAGGTCGTCAGCTGAAACGGCAGCGAACGGGCGATACCCTGCAGCCAATTGGGCAAGAAATCCAGGGGAAACATCAAACCGCCTAAAACAAAGACCAGCTTCTGGTAGATCAGTCGAAACGAACCGATATCTTCCGTCACAAAAGCCAGCAGGCCGATGATGCTCAAAGTAAAAAAGTCGAGCAACATCCCTCCGGCCATGATCAGCACTACCGGGGGGATAATCCACCAGTCGATCTGCGGAAGACCGGCATAGTAGAGAACAATCGGCAGCCCCAGCAAAAATACCAATCCCATGCGAACCAGCGTCTCGCCTAAATTGTGAAAAAAGTGATAGACGAGGTAGTTGTACGGCCGCACGAGCCGGTAGGCGATTGAACCGTCTTTAACCTCTTCGCTGATGGCCAGATCGTGACGGGCCTTACCTAGCTCCATGGTCTCGGCGATGAGCAGGTACCAAATGACGTTGACAAACGTCAAACCGGCGATTTCTCGATCCGGGCTGCCTCCGTCACCGTACACGGCCGCCCACAGCTGGACAAAAATAAACATGATAAACAGAATAAACAGCGAGCGGTTGAGGGTATCCCAAATATACGCCAGCTGATTCTGCAAATTGATGGCGGTCATCGACGTGTATTTATTAATTTTTGTGCTTAACATGACGATCTCGCTTCACCCAAATTAGCTCGTCGCTGCGCGCTATTGAGCGAACAGGTCACGGCTCATGGCCGTTCTGGTAAATTTCTCGAATCACATCCTCCAGCGGCGGGTCCTGAACGTTGATGTCGTTAAACGGCCGGGTGTTCATAATTTGCTGGATCACCTGCTCAACCGATACCGCCTGGGCGTCAAACTCGAGCTTCACCCCGTATGTTCCCTGCTTGAGCGTTTCCACGTGCGGCAGATGGAACGGCGAATCGAGGCGCTCGCCAAAACGGACGTCAATTACTTTTTTGGTCAGATACTGCCGTTTGAGGATCGAGGTTCGGTTGTCAAAAATCATCCGGCCGTGGTTGATAATGATGACCCGCTTACAGAGGCTTTCGATATCGCCCGCGTCATGACTGGTCAGAAATATCGTCGTATTGTCTTCCTCATTCAGCGCGCGGATCGCCCGGCGAATCTGTTGTTTGGCCACCACGTCCAGCCCGATCGTTGGCTCATCTAAAAAGATAATGCGCGGCCGGTGCAGCAGTGAAGCGGCGATTTCACACTTCATCCGCTGCCCCAGGCTCAGCTTGCGCACCGGAATATGGAGCAGATGGCCGATCTGAAACGCCTCAACCAGAAAATCGCGCTGTTTTTTGAAGGCCGCGTCATCCAGTTCGTAAATCCTGGCAAACAGCTGGAAGGTATCGGCCGCGGGCAGGTGGTACCACAGCTGTGGTTTCTGCCCAAACACCGAGCCGATGTGATACGCCATCAGCCGTCGTTCTTTCCAAGGGGTGAACCCCAAAACGGTGGCTTCACCGGCCGTTGGAAAGAGGATCCCGGTCAACATCTTGATGGTGGTTGACTTGCCGGCTCCATTGGGGCCGATAAAGGCCAGCATTTCCCCTTCTTTCAGCGAAAAAGAAACGTCGGAAACGGCCGTGATCTCTTCGATTTGCGGCCGGAATAACGAGCGGAAGCTGCCGCGTAAACCAGGCGTTTTCTTTTTTAGCTGAAAGTTTTTCTCCAATCCGTTTACTTCAATGGCGTTCATGGTTCACCTCATTTTTGCGGCCAATCGGCCCTTAAACAACAAAAAAGACGCGGGGCTGCCGCGTCTTTTCAAAATTCGATTGGGTGTTGTTTTGTCTTATTTCAACGATTCAACCCGCTCCTTATATCCATGCGACAGCATTCGAATCTTGTCGGTTCCGACAAGAATAGATTGGACGTCTGCGACGTATGCCATAAACATGGGACACCAGGAATTGTGGTTTGAATTACTCATCGTGCGGGAGAGGATAACATGGGGATAGGGGAGGTGTCAAGGGGGAGGGGGAATACGAAATACGAAATACGATTTACGATTTACGATTGGTTTGATTATTCGATTAGCTCGATTGGTTCGATTTACGATTGGTCTTTATGGGAATAACGAATAATCAATGGTCAATAACCAATAACTAATAAACCAATACACCAATATACCAACAACAAATCCACCTAATTAAGCAAATCCTCGTACCGTTTGCGCAACATCTCCTGCACGGCCGGGGGCACCTTGGCAAACGCCAGCTGAACTTCTGCGGCCGATTCTGAGACTGTCAGTTCGATCCCCGGCATCATTTGGCCTAACAGCGTCTGATATTCACCTAAATGTTCGACGATATCCGCTTCGGCTGGGAGTTTTACCCAGAAGCGATCCTCGCTGCTCTCGGCGGAAACGGCCGCAGCCTGAATTTGGCGTTCCAGGACTCCCATGCGCAGCATCGGCCCGTCATCGTGCCCCCCCATGCGCTCCAAAAAGGGAAAGTCTTTCGGGTCAAGCGCCAGCTTGGCCAGCGGCCGGACGGCGGTCGTGCTGGCCCATTCATTGGCAAAAACACCAGGGGTCATCTCCAGCCGGGTAAATGACTGTCGGGAGAGAAAATAAAGGGCACCGGCGGTATACGGCCGTTCGGTCAGGAGGTCCTGATTAATCGAGAAATTGTAAACCGGGAGCTGCTGCCCGGAGGCGTTGTGAAAGTAAATCACGCCGTTGCGGATACTGCCTTTTAGACGACTGCGATCGATGATAGCGAAAAACATCGCCCACAGCCCGTCGTGGGTACCGTACACCGCCTGCAGGTTGCCGCGGCCGGTTTCATCATTAAGTTCGACAGAGTTGCGCACCGGAGCAAATTCCGCGATCTCCCGGTTGTTTGAGCCGTGAAAAATAAACAGATCGCGCGCCATGGCAAACTGCACAAATTCATGTTTGGGAAAGGGGAGCTGATAATCAATCCAGGAGCCGTCCGATTGCTCTGCCGCGACCTTCAGCAACCCCTGAAAGGCGGCGGTTTTTTCGGCCGTCCACACCACCTCTGGAGCCAGCAGCCGTTCGGTGATGTTCATCTCTGCCAGCGCGGCCGGGGCCACTTTTTCAAGCTTAAAGTGACCGGCTTCCAGGTAGGCAACATCCTCGCCAACTTCAAACGAGATCGGCGCACCGTCCATCGGGCCACCACGCATGACCCACGACGAAT